>NZ_WMJX01000060.1 GCF_009711045.1 Myroides albus
TAAAGATGCAAACGGTAATGTAGTAGGATATGACTTTAAGGATTCAAAAGGCAATGTGATTACTACTGTAAATACAGACGCAGCTAATAACTACTACGACAATAGTAAGTCAGGAATAGATGCTAAAAATGTACAGGATGCATTAGATAAGTTAGCTGATAATCTAGGTAAAGGAGCAGGAGTAAAGTTACAGGATAAAGGAGACGGAAAAGTAACGCTAGTGGCTGATAATGGAGATGAGTTAGGAAGCGTTGATAAAGCAGGGTTAGTAGACAATACTAATGGTACTTATACATTTACTAATGGTAATGGTAAAGATGTTACTATCAATGTTCCGCAATCTGTAATTAACCAGTTTGACAAAATTATCAATGGAGGACCAATTACAGTTAATGGAAATACATATACTACAGTAGAGGAGTATTTTAAAGATTTTGTTGAGAAGAACGAAACGGTAACTACGTTAAATAACAATAATGACGGTACCTATACTTACACAAGTGAGGATGGAACAGAAACCATCATTGATATTCCAACAAGTGTAGTTAAGCAATTCGAGACTATTGTTAAACAGCCTGTAATAGTTGATGGACGTACATTCACTAATGTGGATGAGTATATTAAATATGTAACGGAATCAAAAGGTGGATTTACCAAGATTGTCTACGATGCTACAACAGGTGATGTTATCTTCCAAGAGTGGAACGAGACTACTAACTCATGGGTAAATGTTGATAACACTAAGTTTAGCACTATTGTTAAAGCAAACGAGACTGTTACGACATTAGTTGAAAATGCTGATGGTACTTATACTTACTATAATGAGAAAGAAATAGATGCAAACGGGCAACCATTAACAGGTGAAACAGGAGTAACAATTGATCCAAAAGAAGTATCAGTTGCTTTAAATACCACAAAGAATGTGTATGAGTTCAAAAACTCAAATGGTGATGTAATTGGTAAGATCGACGCGAATGCAAATGCAATTGTTTATAATGATAACTCTACAAACCTTGGTGTAACAAATGTTCAAGGAGCGATAGAGAAATTATTAGAAAAAATAACAACAGTAGAAGGGACTAGTGGTGATTTAGTGGTATCAGGTGGTCTTGAATTTACAGCTAAAACAACAGGAATTAAAGCCTTACTCGCTGATGCTAATATTCAAGTAGCAGACCAAGGAATAACGAACGAAAAATTAGGTGAACAGTCTGTTACTTCTGATAAAATGAAAGCAACAGTTGCAGACGGGAATGGAGCTTCTAAAAATGCAGAAGAAGGTATGGTACCTGTGGCTAATGCTGATGGAACAGTTACTTATAATAAAGTTAACGCTAAGCATGTTACTTATACGAAGCCTACTGAGGATAACGGATTAGTATCTAATACTGTAGAGGGAGTAATCAATGAATTAGCAGGTAAAAAAGGTGATCTTAAAGTGACAGGAGGTATGTTAACTATCGATGATGGTGGTAAAGATGCTCTACGTCATGAGGCTACTATTTCTTTAAACCTTGAGGGAATGAATGCTATTGTTGAGACTAAAGTAGATTATACAGCTAAAGTAGAAGATGTAATTGTTTTGGTACTTGCTGAATCTAAAGACTTAGTAGTTACTCTACCTGATGCAACAGCAAATAAAGGAAAGAAATATACAATCAAAAAGAACGATGCTAAAGAAGATTTCTATGTAACTGTAAAAGGAAACATAGAGGGAGCAAGTGAGTTATACACAGCTCTTCCTTACTCTGGATGGGATTTAGTATCTGATGGTACTATATGGCAAATCGTAAACAAATTTTAATCACCTTACTTAACAAGAATACATAATGAAAAAATTAATATTATCAGCTACAGTAGCTTTCACAGTTTTAACAACTTCAAATATATACGCTCAACAAGGATTTGGAACTAATACACCAGATAGATCATCTGCTGTAGAAATCGTTTCGGGTAAACGTGGTTTATTGATTCCTAGATTAGAGTTAAAAGGTACTAAAATAGCTTTTCCTGTATCTAAACCTGCTAATGCGTTATTTGTTTATAATACTGCTAAAGCAGCAGATGTAACTCCAGGATTTTACTACTGGGAAACAGAAGATCAAGATGATGAGACTAAAGGTAGATGGGTACGTTTTGTATCATCTAACTCAAGAAGTGCTGTAACCGTTTCTGCAGGAACTAATGTAGCTGTAGATTCTGTTACTACAGGGCATGATACTAAATATATAGTAAGTATAAAAGGGGGAGAAAAAGAAGGACAAGTATTAGTTACTGAAGATAGTGGTAAAAAAGATGATGATGGAAATCCAATTTATATTTCAAAATGGATTAATCCACAAGATTTTATTAACGGAACTATCCTAGGTGATAATGGAATTACTACAGTAATTGACCCAAATGATAATAAAGTACATGTAGGATTAGGTGGTGATTTATCAAAAGCTACTCAAATCAAGACTACAGATAAAAATACATTAGCTATCTCTGGTTTAGAAACTTTAGTAGGTAAAGATGCTACCGATGGAAATAAATTCGATGCTACTACACATAATATCGTAGTAATGGGAGATAATGGTATCTTAAAGAATGTATCTACTAAGGATTTAATGGAAGATGCTATTGATAAGGGGGCTATTAATGGAAAAGCATTGACTTCTACAGGAAAATCTATTCAAATAGATGGTGCTGCAGCTGCTACAGCTCTTTTAAAAGATGTGAATATCGAAGTTAAAGGAGGAGAAAAAGCAGGTCAAGTATTAGTTACTAAAAAAGAAGGAGACAAATTCGTTACTGAATGGGTTGATGCTGATAAAGTAGGCGTAGAAGTAACTAATGGTATTCAAAAGATTACGGGTGCTGATGGAACTACTAAATTAGGATTAGGTGGTGCTTTAACAGAAGATAAAACTAGTATTACAACGACAGATAATAATGTTTTAGCTATAGAAGGATTAGCTCATGTTGATAAACCTGTAACTGATAATAACATTGTTATCGCAGATAAAGGTGGCGTATTAAAACAAACTTCTGCTAAAAACTTAATTGAAGATGCTATTGACAAAGGTACAGATGGTACAGATCCATTAAAAGCAAAAACATTAAAAGGAAAAGGAATTACGGTAACTGCTGGTGATGTAGTTGGAACAACTCTTGAAGTTGCTAACTCTTTATTGAAAGATGTGACTTTAGGTATTGCTGATAATGCGATTACAACTAATAAAATTAACGACGGTGCAGTAACACAAGATAAGTTATATGCAGGTAGTAAAGATGGTGATGGTAATGCTACTGTAGCAGCAGAAGGAACTGTACCTGTGGCAAATGCTGATGGAACTGTTACTTATAAAAATGTATCTACGGCATTAGGAGCTGATTTAACTACTGATGGTAAGATTGTTATCGGTGATAACCAATCTACAACTAATAAAGTAGAGAATGCTGTGTTAGTAGCTACTCAACTAAGTATTAAAGAAGGAAGTATTACATCTACAGAGATTCTTGATGGTACAATAGCAAATATTGACTTAGGCAATGGAGCTGTATCAGCAGATAAAATGACTTCTAACACTACAGCTAATGGAACAGCTACTCCTGCAGAAGAAGGACAGATTCCAGTTGCAGATGGTAAAGGTGGAGTTACTTATAAAGAAATCTCTGGTGAGACTCTTAAAGGTAAAGCATTAGAATCTAAATCAATTGTTGTAACTGGTGGAACAAAAGCTTTGTTAGATAAGACAACAATAGAAATAAAAGGAGGTACTACTGCAGGTCAAGTATTAGTTACTAAAGAAGTTACAGATAGTGAAGGTAAAGTTACTTATGTAACAGAATGGATTGATGCTTCTGCTTTAGGTAACACAGTTACAGCGAGTAATGGTTTAACTAAAGCTGGTAATGATATTCAATTAGGTGGAAGAGTTGATAAAAGTACTGTTTTAGCAATTGATAATACTAAAGGTGGTTCATTAGCTATTACTGGATTAGATGCGCCTGCAGATAAAGATACTGTTTTAGAAAATGTAAAAATCGGTACAGACGGTAAGTTATATGCTGTTAGTAAATCTGAATCTACAGGAAGTATTACAATCAATAAAGAAGGAGATGTTACTATAGAAGGTGATACACACTATTCTATTAATCAAGAGGAAGTAGTTATTGAAGTTACTTTAGGAGATAAGGATACTAATCTTATGCTACCAGCTGTTAATGGGACAGAAGGACAAACAATCAGCATTAAGATTGTCAATGATAAAGAGAATCATAATGGTTATTTAAATATCAAATCAGCAAACGCTGTTTTAGCTTATGGAGCTATGCCATTCCAAGGATGGATTTTAAAGTCTAATGGAGCCAAATGGATTGTTGTTGGACGTAACTAATAAAAAAATAGAATACAAAAGATGAAAAAGACATACATAGGATTTGCCGGACTTAGTTTATTGCTTTTATTAGGAACTCAAACCGTTCAAGCACAACAAGGATTCGGAACAGACAACCCACATAGATCAGCAGCAGTAGATATACAATCCTCAAAAAGAGGATTGTTGATACCACGTGTTAGTTTAGTTGAAACAACTAATCAAGAGCCTATCACTGCGCCTGAAACATCATTGATGGTATATAATATAGCTACATCTAAGGATGTTACACCAGGTTATTACTATTGGGACGGTGATAAATGGGCCCGTTTTGCTAAACAATCTGAAATTACAGAGATAGAATTAAAAGGTGATGTAACAGGTAAAACAGGAGATACAAAAGTTGTAGCTATTCAAGGAACAAGTATTTCAAATGTTGCCCCAACTGCTAATCAGGTACTAACTTATATACCAAGTGCAGATGGTAAAACAGGAGAATGGGTACCTACTAATTTACCTACTGAACCATGGAATGTACAAGGTACAACTACAGCAGCTTCTAAAAATAATGAAGATATTTATCAACAAGGTAAAGTAGCTATTGGATTCACTAAAGATGATGTAGCTACAAAAACTTTAGATGTTAAAGGAGATTTTAGAACAGTTGCTAAAAATGGTGATGTTTACTCTGGTTTTGAAACTAATCTATTTGATGAGGATGTAAAAACAACTACAAACTTCTTGTATTCCTCAAAATCACCGATTAATTCTCTAAGTGATTTTGTTAGTTCAAACGAAATAGGAGGTATATATACTATCAATAGTGGTGTCGCTACTATAGCAAAAAATAATAAAAATACTGTTATATTATCATTAGGTACTGTTAGCTCAACGCATTTTGATATTAGTTTAGGAGGTGGTTATGTAGATGAAAATAAAGACCAATATTCTGCTAATCTTTGGGGAACTTCAGAACAATGGCTTTTAAGTCATATTAAGAAAGGAAAATCAGTACAAGTTCGTGTTGAAGGAGATAAAGGTGTTACATTTAAACATGAACAAGAGGGATATACTTTCCCAATGACGAAGGGGAACACAAATCAAATCCTTGTTACTGATGGAGGGATTAGCGATTCTGGTAAAAATATATCAAAATTAGAGTGGAAAAATGCTATAGATATCCTTACTCCTGGAGAACCTAATCAAATATTAATTACTTCAAAAGAGGGTGATAAAGTTACTTGGGTAGATCAATCAGATATAGTACCTATAACTACAAATACTTTAACTAAGAAAGATAATAATGATACTGTAGATAGTAATACTATTGTTTCTACAGTAAATGGTGTGCCAGCTGAAGTTAAATTAATTGATAATGTTACAAATACAGTTAATGGAACTACAATTGTTACTTCTGTTAATGGAGTGGAGTCAGATTCAGTAGATTTAAAGGACGTTATCCAAGCAGGACAAAAAGTTACTACTGTTGTTAATGGGACAAATACAACAGTAAGTTCATCTGTTAATCCAGCAGGAGGTAATACGACAGAGTATAAAGTAAATGTATCTAATGAAGCTATCCAAGCGGCGCAGAAATTAACAACTGTCTCTGAAGGAAAAGGAGTGAAAGTTACTTTGGCGGATAAGGGTAATAATACTACAGATTATAACGTAGCAATTAACACTGATGGAGGTAAAGCAGGCGATGTATTAACAGTAGTTGATGGAGAAACATCAGGAGATACTAAAGTAGAGTGGAAAACCCCAAACTATGAGAATATCTATACACATGATGGTACTTTGACAGGTAATCGTACAGTCGATTTTGGAAAAAACATATCTTTAATATTTAAGAGAGGTAATCAATCTCATGATTTTACTTATGATAGTGATCATACAGGTTTAAATATGTATGGAGATAAAACGTCATCTATAGGTTTAATTTCACATATTAAATCTAGTAATGGTATTGAATCTTTGCTAAAGCTAAGTCACGATAATGAATGGTCACATATTTATTCAAGTGCAGATAAGGGATTTAAACTCTCGACTTATTATTCAAAAAACATCAGTTTTGAAACATACGCTACATACGATGGAGATAGTAGTGCCTCTGTTAATTTTGTTATCCAAGGAGATGGAGGAGTTCAGGTTCCTAATATTAATGAACCTAAATTCGCTGGAAAATCAACAGATAAAGTAGTTGTAGCGGATGAGAACGGCGTATTAAAAACAGTAGCACCAGCTAAGACATCAATGCCTAAAGTATTCTACATGCCACCTATCTTATTTGATACTTCGGTTTTAGGTGATAAACCAGTATTAGACTTGCATGCTGAATACGTAAAACAATTTAAGGTTTCAGACAATAAATTAAGAAGTGCTAATTCACCGGTTGATATCCCTACTTTAGGAGCTAATGAGTTATACTATTATATTACACATTATGATTCTGAAGTTTTAGAAATAAAAGGAATTACAGAAGATGGTAAACTTAGTTATAAAGTGAAAAGTAATGCTAATGAAGCTACATTTATGACGATTGTTTTTGTAGTGAAATAATTAAATAGAATAATTACTACTTGATTGTTTCAGTCAAGTAGTATGTTTTAAAATTTGAATTAAATGTTAAATACATTGAATATGAAAAATAATATTATTTCAACTATATATAAGAATTCTGTTTTAATACTAATTTGTTTTTTGATAAACATTACTAGTATCTCTGCCCAGAATAATATTGGATTTACAATATCTGAAGACTTAAAAGGGAATTCAGCTAAGAGTTTAGTTTTAAATGGATCAGCTTATTTAACTTCTGCAAATGGTGATCCAGCAGGGAATGGATGGCTAAGATTAACTACTACAGAGGAGGTACCGAAGAGACAAAAAAAAAAGGGTATGGTAGGATATGCTTTGTTGAAGAACACTTTTCCTTCGTCTATGGGAGTGGTACTTGATTTAGAGTTTTCTATATGGGGAGGTACTGGTGCAGATGGATTTTCTTTTTATCTATATGATGCAACATATGCTCCAGGTGGGACTAAAACTTTTGTACCAGGAGGAAAAGGAGGTTCATTAGGATATGCGCAAAGTGAGTTGCATAATAGTAAAGGATTAAGTGGCGGATATATTGGAGTCGGGATTGATGAATTTGGAAATTTTGGAAATGATGATGATAAGAAAAGTGGTGGATTTACATATAAATGGCCTGAAAAAAATCAATTTCCAAATGCAATAACTATTAGAGGATCTCAAGCTTCTAAGTATAAGTTTTTAAAAGGAATTAAACAGGAAGATTTAGGTAATATACTAGGAGACTCTAATTTTACTTTAGATAAAAAGTCTGTTTCAAAAAGACCAACAGAGAATACTTATTATAGAAGAATAATTTTACAGATACTTCCTAAAACTGTTAACAATAAAACACAGTATGAAGTAACGTTGCGTATGAAGATTTCTAAGACTACTGATTTTAAAACAGTTTTAGGACCATTTATGGTTGATGAAGCACCACCAGCTAATTTAGCTTTAGGTTTTGGAGCTTCTACTGGGGGGTCAGATAATTATCACGAGGTACGTAATATCACTGTAACAACTCCAGGTGGAGTACGCGTGACTAAAGAAGCTGATAAAGGAGAAGTCTACGTGGGAGATGAATTGACTTATACTATTAATGTATTTAATCAAGATACAAAAGATTTAAAAGGATTATTATTCAAAGATCAATTACCGAACCATTTTCAGGTTACTTCAGTTGAGTTTAAAAACAATGGAAACGAAAAGAATAAAGCTCACAATTTTTCTAAAGACAATTTAAAAGATATTTCGGTTGATTTGGCAGCTATGGGTGAAGGTACTTTCATTGTTAAAGGTATAGTAACAGGTATTCCGGATGATAAGATTATACGTAATACAGCGATATTTAAAGCAAATGGAAAGACACCTGATTTAGATGAGACAAATGATATTGCTACAGTTGAAACAAAGATATTGAATAGCTCATCTGATAACTGTGGGTGTCCAGTAGGAGCAAAAGAAATGAAAGCCGAAAATCTAATTGTTACTAATGGAGATGTTTTTTGTGTTTCTAAAGATTTATATTTAAATAAAGGCAATTTTATTTTAAATCCAGGAGGAAAGGTATATGTTCAATCTGGGGCAAAATTAGTTGTTGAAGGAACATTCATTCAGTATGGAGGATTGTTAGAAGTATGTCCAACAGGTGGGGTAGATGTTAATGGTTCTGCTATTTTTGGATGTGCTACAACTGGAAAAGATGCAGTTATTACACTTTATGAAAAAGCATATTTTACAGTGACTGGATCATTTTTACAAGAGAATCCTGGATCCACAGCTAAAGCAGTAATTAATATGTATGATGGAGCGTTTGTTGAAGTTTGCGGTACTTATACACAACAGTCAACAACTTATCCTATAGTGAATTATAGAGGAGTTGGTGATGTGAATGCTTATTTTGTGAATAAATCCGATGCTTCAGGAGGAGGAAATTCTATTATTTCATATGCAGAGAATGTTACTTGGATTACAATGGATAAAGTTGGAGAAGATGGAAAAGCTCCTATTTCTAATGGTAATGCTCAATGGTGTGGACCTTATGCTACTAAAGAAAAATGTCCAACATTATGGCCTGATGGTCTTACTAATAACATTGAAGGTAAATGTCATGAGGCAGAAGGAATTGTAAATGCCAAGCCTTCTATTAAATTAGAAAAAACGGGTGTATTTGAAGATGTGAATAAAAATGGATATGCTGATGTACAAGATTTAATTACATATTCTTTTAAAGTTTATAATACAGGGAATGTTCCATTACAAAATATTGTTATAAAAGATACTAAATTAGGAACTGCTTTAAATGTTAAATATGTAAGTGGTGATATTAATAAGGATGGTAAGTTAGATAAAGAGGAAATATGGGTATACACTGCTACTTATAATATCAATATGGAAGATGTAAAGAAGAAAGGAGTATATAATATCGCCGAGGTTAGTGCTGAAGATAAAGATCAAAAAGTAGTAAAATCTACTTCTACTGATCCTAATCCATTACCAGAAACTACACCTGGACATCCAGGTATAGACAAGGATTGTCCTTTATGTACAATTGTAATATTAAAAGGAAGAAGTGTATTTATTACCAATCCACATATTTATCAACAGTTTAAAAACAATTAGATATGAAATCAAAAAAGATATTTAAAATTGTTGCTTGTACTTCTATGGCTTTGCCTTCTGTGGCAAATGCTCAAGTGCATGATGATAAAAATAAAAAGTTGATAAATGAAGGGGTGATTTATGTAGCTGAAGGAGGTGTACTATCGACAACTTATGATTTTGATAATACCGAAAAGGGGTATACCTCTAACGATGGTAGCGTGTACTTTTATAGTAATTTTAATAACGATAATCTTTATACTCATAGCGATTTAACAACAAAGTCAAAAGCTGTTTTTACTCGTTATGAAGGGGCTAAAGGTAAACAAATCATCTCGGGAAGCAAGCCATCAGATTTCTATCATATTGTTTTAAATAACCCTGANTTACGGCTCAGTGGATTTTCAAGAAGGGATAGTAAAAGTTGATTCCTTGCAAGGTATGCTAACTTTTCACCAAGGTGCTCAGGCGTTACAACCAAGTGATAAAAGTCACGCAGAGGGATTTGTAGAGAAGATCGGAAACGAAGAGTTTCAGTATCCAAAAGGAGACAAAGGCATGTACCGCTATGCGCGTATAAGTGCTCCAGAGGGAGAAAAGGATTCTTATCAAGGAAAGTACAATACAGAGGATCACAACTTTTTCCGCGTTCGCTCT
>NZ_WMJX01000061.1 GCF_009711045.1 Myroides albus
CCGCCTTCAAGCCTCAAAACAAGAGTATAGTACAGTGGAGCTTGTTTTAGAAGCAGATCGCACTTTTGGCAAGCGAACAGTTAATGTAGGTCTTGACAAGGCAACAGAAGAAGTAACGGTTAATGATGACTTGTTTAAGAAGTTGAAATTACAGCCAATTTACTTTGACTTTGACAAGTCAAATATTCGCCCAGATGCAGCTATAGAGNCAAGTCAAATATTCGCCCAGATGCAGCTATAGAGTTAATGAAGGTGGTAGAGGTGATGAAACTGTATCCAAATATGAAAGTAGATGTTCGCTCTCATACAGATAGTAGAGGAAATGACAACTACAATATGAGCTTGTCGGATCGCCGAGCAAAATCAACTGTGAAGTGGATGATTGAGCAAGGAATCGACAAGAGTAGATTAACTGGTAAAGGATATGGAGAGAGTCAGTTGATAAATAAATGTAGTAACGGAGTACCGTGCTCGATTGAGGAACACCAACTCAATAGAAGAAGTGAATTTATTGTAATAGAATTATAATAGAAACAAGTGTGCTGTGCACAAACAACAAAACAATTTTTTTTCGACCATCCTGCTGTAGGATATAAAACTAACAGTACTTAGCCTTGAAAAGCCTTCCCATTAGGGAAGGCTTTTTTTATGCAATAATGTATGATAGTGATGAAGAATGAATAAAAGAGTCATATCAAAATTTGTAGTCTATGTGAAAAGATTAGTTAACCTCTAAGGAAAAACACAAGAAGTATTGGGGCTTTCTTGGTCTTTGTTTTATCATGGTGCTTTATCTTTTATTGGAGAGAAGAGTGTTTTCCTAAGTAAACTACAAGAATATCCCAGTAAATAGCAATTATAAGGAGTTGAATTTTTAAGTAATGTTACAGGAGAAAAACTCTATGTTTAAATCAAAATTTACTTCTAAGCTCATTAGCAGTTTGAATAGAAGATTGTGTAAAGGTTATTATTTGAGTTTTTTCTTGTCTTGATTTGCTTTGAGGGAGTACCAGGATAGGTATAGCTTAATATTTTATTTTAACTTCTAATATTATGGGGTGTTACTTTATGTCTTTATTTACTTAAGTAAATATTTATAGTTATGTATTTTTTGTTTTTAAATGAAATTTTAATATTTTTTTAAGTATATTTATAATTGAGTTTAAATATAAATGTTTTGACGTATGTGGATCAGTGAAATTTAGATTTAGGCCAAGTAATTTTTAATGAAATTGGAAGTGAAATAATACAGTAAGATGATTTAAGTAGTGTATATTATAAAATAATTAAGAGTTTTAGGAAAAAAAAGGGTAGTTTCTTTGATGTAAAAAACAAGGTTTTTAAAATGATTGTTTTTGTGTTTTTAGCTAATATTCTATTTTAAATGTTTGTAATATGCTAAATAATATTTCTTTTGTTGTGTTTTTGGTTGTTATTATGTTTTTTTTTGTTATTATTTTTTTTTGTTAATGTGGTCTAAAATTGAGTTTAATTTTTATTAATGTGTTTATTTTTGATTATATGATAATAAATTAAATTAATTATTAATGTTGTTGTAATAGTATATATTAAAATAAATTGAATTATTTATTTTGTCTACATTTGTACGAGTGCAATGTATTATAAAGTGGTGTTAATATAAAGAGCTTATGAAAAAGAAATATTTTTTTAAAAAAATGACATTTCTGTTGTGTTTAACAACAGGAGTGGTTTATTCTCAAACTGGAGAAAAGGTTTTCTCAAATAAAGGAAATATCAAGATTGAGGAGGGAACAGAGGTTTATATCTACCTTGATGTTTACAATGAACAAGGAGATTACATTTCAAAAGATAAGTATATCGGTTTAGAAAATGATGGTACGATGTATTTGTTTAATAATCTTACTAATAATGGATTGTTTGGATATGATCAAAAGGATAAAGGAGGTACTGTAATATTTGATAAAGAAACTGGTAAAGTTGTATTAGCGGGATCAGAGCAAACTTCTTTCAATAATGTGGTATTCAATTCAAAAGAGGGAATTGATCTGCAGAATGAGATAAGTATTTATGGTAAAAGTGTGTTCCAAAGAGGGCACGTGGTTGTTAACGCACCTTTACAAGGAGCGATGACTTATTTTGATGGGGCTGTAATTGAAGGTGTGGGAAATGATAGTCACGTTGTAGGTACTGTTGATAGACAAGGAAAAGAAGATAGAATGTTCCCAGTTGGAAATGGGGAGTATTATCGCCCAATAGAATTGCGTGCTAGTAAAACTGTTAATGATATGTTTAACGTTCAATACGTATCAGAAAATCCATTAACAACAAGACCACATAATGTATTGAGAAGCCCAATTGTTGAAGTTGATAATACAGAATATTGGGAGGTTAAGAACTCAGCAACTGATGCTAATGTAATTCTTTCTCTAAGTTGGAGCGAAGGAACAACTCCAAGAGCGTTTCACAAAGATAAAGTGGAAGGACAAAGTGTTCATGTACTGCGTTGGGATGAAACTGAAAAAGTTTGGGTTGATGAAGGAGGTATGATTGAAGGTGAGAATTTTGTTACTACTCCTTTAGAAGTTAATGCTAAGGGGATATTTACTTTAGGGTTGGTAGATGAAGCATATAGCGACGAGGTAAAAATCTGGAATGCTGTTACTCCAAATGGAGATGGTCAAAACGATTACTTCTTAGTTGAAAATATTAATAAATTTCCAAATAACAGTGTGGAAATCGTAAATAGATGGGGTAGTAAAGTGTTTAGTGCTACAGGATATGACAGAAAAGGAGATGGTAGTGAAAACGTATTTATTGGTGAAGCTGATGGAAAAGGTGTAATAAATAAAGGTAAAAAATTACCTTCTGGAACATACTACTATATTGTAAAATATGAATATACAGATGCTAATGGTAGTAGATGGATTAAGAAAGCAGGTTATTTGAATTTAGAGAATAATTAAAAAAAGTGGTTGAGATGAAAATAGAAAATAAAATAAAAATTGCAGCGTTAATGGCTGTGCTTTCATTAGGAAGTGTGTCTGAAGTTCAGGCACAACAAGATCCACAGTTTACACAGTATATGTATAATCCTTCAAATATTAACCCTGCTTATACTGGTTCTCGTGGGAATCTAAGTGTATTTGGTCAATATAGAGCACAGTGGGTTGGTTTAGATGGAGCTCCTAAAACTGCTAATATTTCAGTAGAGACTCCAATTGAAGGAAGTAGAGTTGGTTTAGGTATTAACTTTATGAATGATCGCATTGGTGCTATTGACGAGAATAGAATTGCATTAAACTTCTCTTATACTATCGATGTTAATGACGATTGGAAATTGGCATTTGGTCTTAAAGGAACTGTTAATCTCTTGAGTTTTGATCCGACTAAATTAGACTGGTATGATCCTGACGTAAATTACAATCAAAAAGTAAATAATAAATTTACTCCGAATATTGGTGCTGGTATGTTCTTGTATTCTGAAAAAGGATATTTAGGGTTTTCTGTACCAATGATGCTTTCTACTGATAGTGGAGAGGATGATGGAGCTAAGTTAATGAAACAAAAAATGCATTATTATTTAACGGGAGGGTATGTGTTTGAGCTTAGTCCAAGTGTTAAATTTAAACCAGCTTTCTTAGCGAAAGCAGTAGACGGTGCTCCATTCCAATTGGACTTAACAGCTAACTTCTTGTTAGTAGATAAGTTTACTGTAGGTGCTGCGTATAGAGTAGATGCAGGAGTGAGTGGTTTAGCTGGATTCCAAGTGAATGATAATTTGTTTATTGGATATTCATATGATGCAGATACTTCTAAGTTAAATAAGTATAACGATGGTTCACACGAAGTGTTCTTGAGATTTGATTTATTTAACAGATATAGAAAAGTAAGTACAACTCGTTTCTTCTAGAAATCTATAATAACCACTACCATTATGAAAATAGAGAAAAGAATTGTATTGTTACTTTCAGTTCTTTGTTCGCTCGTCTCTTTTGGACAGGGATCAAAGAATAAGGCGGATAGAGAGTTTTCTAATTTAGCGTATTCAGATGCAATAGCATATTATGAAGATGCACTTCGTCATGACGGTAAAAATGTTGAGTTGCTTTTGAGCTTAGGAGATGCATACTATTTTAATGGTCTGTATAGTCAAGCTCTTAAATCTTATCAAGAAGCAATGAGAGATGAATCTAGAGTGTTTTCTGCTGATGCTTATTTCAAGTATGTTCAAACTTTGAAGAGTGCTAAGAATTATGCTGAGGCTGATCGTATTATGGATTTGATGTCTACTAAATTTGCTGGAGATAATCGAGTAGTAATGTATAAAGCTAATAAAGGTTATCTCAAGAATATAGAGTCAAATTTAGGGGCTTTTTCTGCGACTTTGATGGATAAGGTAAATACACCTTACTCGGAATATGGAGCAGCAATGTATAAAGGACATATTATATTTGCATCGTCACAAGAAAGAAATAGTTTTTATCAGCGAATACATTCGTGGACTAACGATCCATTTACAAAGTTATACGCTGCTCCTGTTTACATTGATGGTTATGTTGGGGAGTCAAAACTGTTTAGTAAAAAATTAGATAGTAGATTTAACGAGTCTACACCTACTTTTTCTGCTGATGGACAAACAATGTATTTCTCTAGTAATGACAGGTCAGCTTTGAAGAAGGGTGAGACTGTTTTAGGTAGTTTGTATAGAGCAAAGTTGGTTGATAATAAATGGACTAATATTGAAAAGTTACCTTTTAATCAACCAAATACAAATACAGCACATCCTGCTTTAAGTACAGATGAAAAATGGTTGTATTTCGTATCAGATAAAGCTGGAGGTTTAGGGCAGAGTGATATTTATCGTGTAGAAATTTTATCTAACGGAGGTTTTGGTAGTCCTGAGAATTTGGGGGCTAAGATTAATACAGAAGGTAGAGAGAGTTTTCCCTTTATAAGTACTGATAATGTATTGTATTTTGCATCAGATGGACATCCTGGACTTGGAGGGTTTGATATCTATGCTGTTAAAATAAATGATGACAACAGTTTTGGAGATGCGGTAAATTTAGGAAGTTCTATTAATAGTGAGTATGATGATTTTGCTTTTTATTTGGACCCTAATTGTAAGTATGGCTTCATGACTTCAAATAGACCAGGGGGGATTGGTAAAGATGATTTGTATTTTGTACGTGAGATTACTGGTGTTGATTTAGAGTTTTACCAAAGTTTAAGGGGGAAAGTTTATAATATAGTTACGAATGAGGTGATTACGGATGCACCTGTATCTTTGTATGATCATCATCACAACTTAATCGAAACTGTAAATACAGATAAAGAAGGCCAGTATATTTTTAAAGATAAACTATGTTATATAGGTTATACTATAGGTGTAGATGTTGAGGGTTATAACTCAATCGATTTAGGATTGCCAAAGATTGATAAAAATAATGAAGCAGTTCTTGATTTTGGGTTAGATGGAGAAGGAGTCAAGCCTAAACAAAAAGTTGATGATGGTGAAATTCGAAGAGGAGATGACCTTACAAAACTCCTTCGATTAGAACCTATCTATTTTGATTTTGATAGAGCGGATATTCGCTATGATGCGGAAGTAGAGTTGTATAAGGTTTTAGAAGTGATGAAGCTATATCCAAGTATGCGTGTGGATGTTCGTGCACATACAGATAATATTGGAGAGGAATTTTATAATTTTAAACTTTCGCAGCGAAGAGCAGAGAATACAATGAATTGGTTAATTGCAAGAGGAATTAGTAGAAATAGACTAACCAGTCGTGGATTTGGTGGAGCTGTTCCAGTGAATAATTGTGTTAGTGGTGTACCTTGCTCTGGTGAAGAACATCAAGCAAATCGCAGAAGTGAATTTATTGTAGAAGATATTTAAAATAAAGGTCATCATTAGATGGCCTTTATTTTTTTGTATGATTATTGAATTTATTATATAATAGTTTAATTGTTAATTTTAATTAGTTAATTAGTTGTATAATTGTTATATTTGTATCCGATAAATGTTAATTAGTGCTATTAATTGGTTTTATTTTAAGATTAATTAAGGACTGGTAAAGGTTGACCTTAAATAGAGTATTTTTGATTCGAAAGTAATTTTTTACTTGTTTGGAATTGAAAAGGTTGTATTTTAGCTACCTCAAATGAAGAATACATAATTGTTTTTAATAGAAAATAGTTATAAATAAATACGTTTTTTACTGAATAGTGTAATAATTATGTTTTAATTATTCTCTTTTTTTGTATAATTTTGTGTTAAATAGATTAAAGGAATTTTAATTACAAGTTGAGTATAATATCAAAAGCCAATTAATAACTATTGGTTCGCTTTAATAAATAAAAGTTATGAAGAAAAGTATCTTTAAGATTGGAATATTTACCATGCTTATGCTTTCTGTTAATACTACTTTCGGGCAGTCTAAGAAAGAATTAGCCAGAGTGAATAAGCAAATTGAGAGATTAGCCTTTGCTGATGCTATCGATTCTTATGAAAAGTTAGTAAAAAAAGGTAAAGCCTCTCAAGAAGTTGTATTGGGTTTAGCAAATGCATATTACGAAAATGGTTTATATATTGAAGCTAATCACTGGTTTGAAGAAGCATTTGGTAAGATAGAATCTTCTCAAGAGATTGAAGATTTGAATAATTACTATCGCTATGTGCAAACAGTTAGAACTTTAGGAGATTATACTGTAGCAAATGCAAAAATGGATTTATTGGCAGATAAGTTTCCAGAAGATGGTCGTATTAAAAAATACTTAGCGGATCCTAACTATATTACTGAAGTAAATAGCAATAGAGAAGGGTATAAAGTTAAGTTATTGAATAGTGTTAATACAGAATTTTCTGAATACGGATCAGCTTTGTATAAAGGAGAAATTGTTTATGCATCTTCTCAAAAAAGTAAATTCAGAAAAGATAAGATACACAGTTGGACAAATGATCCTTATACTAAATTATTTTCTGCTCCAGTTCGTATAGATGGATACATTGGTGAAGTAAAGCCATTTGCTAAGAAGCTTGATGGTAATTTTAACGAGGCAAACGCAGTATTTAGTGCTGATCAACGTGCTATGTATTTTTCAAGTAATACACGTGGTGATAAGAATACTCGTTATTCAGATGGAACTATGTTAGTAAGTTTGTATAGAGCTTATTCATTTGGTCAAGGTAAATGGGGGGATGTTGAGAAGTTATCTATTAACGTACCTCATGCTAACTCATCTCAACCAGCATTAAGTCCTGATCAAGATTGGTTATACTTTTCTTCAGATAGACCTGGAGGATATGGTCAGTCTGATTTATATAGAGTTAAGCTATATCGTGATGGTACATTCGGGGTTCCTGAGAATTTAGGAGATAAGATTAATACGGAAGGTAGAGAGAGTTTCCCATTTGTAAGCTCTGATAATGTTTTGTATTTCGCTTCTGACGGTCATCCTGGTTTAGGAGGATTGGATTTGTATGGAGTACAAATTTATGAAGATGGTACTTTTGGAGAGGTTGTTAACTTAGGTAACTCTATCAATAGTTCTCACGATGATTTCGCAATGTATTTAGATCCTGAGTCTAAATTTGGATTTATTACTTCAAATAGACCTAATGGTGAAGGAAAAGATGATTTGTATTTTGTTCGTATGAAGTTAGGTACAGAATTAAATGTTGCCCAAGAAATCAGAGGTAAAGTTGTTGATCAGGCTACTGATAAACCAATTTGGGATGCCTTCGTATTCTTATATGATGAAAAACACAGATTGATTGATCAAATTGAAGTTGATAAGAGAGGTGAATATAAATTCACAGATGTGAAGATTAACCGTGAATACTCTATTGCTGCTAAAGCTCCAGGTTATAATTCTGCTGAAACTGCAATTGATCCTGTTACTAAGAATGTAGACATTGTTGTTGATTTTGCTTTAAATAGAAGTAAAGAGCTTGTAATCCCAGGATATGAATATGGTGGAACTACAGGTTATGGTGATGATGTAAGAGTAAAAGAAGGTGATGATTTAACTAAGGTGTTAAACTTGCAACCAATTTATTTTGACCTTGATAAGTTTAATATTAGATTAGATGCTCAAATAGAATTATCTAAAGTAGCTTCATTAATGTTAAATTACCCTCAATTAAAATTAGAAGTTAGATCTCATACAGATGCAACAGGACCTGATGCTTATAATATGAGATTATCTGAAAGAAGAGCGATATCAACTGTAGATTGGTTAGTAAAACAAGGTATTAGCCGTAACAGAATTAAAGGTATTGGAATGGGTGAGAGCCAAATCATGAATCACTGTAAGAACAATGTTCCATGTAGTGAGCGTGAGCATCAAAAAAATAGACGTAGTGAGTTTATTGTAATTGGATTATAAAATTAAGTTTTATATAAAGAGAAGGAGTTCCATTGGAACTCCTTTTTTTATTCCTATATTTTATAAAACCTTTATGTGCATTGTTCACAGAAATTATGTAATTTGCACTTTGGAATTAATTCATTTAGTAGAAATAAATTTATAATGATTATACAACCTAGAACACGTGGATTTATTTGCTTAACTTCTCATCCTGAAGGATGTGCTGAAAATGTTAGAAAGCAAATCGAATATGTTAAGTCAAAAGGACTGATTAATAATGGACCAAAAAAAGTTTTAGTAATAGGGGCTTCTACTGGTTTTGGATTAGCTTCTCGTATCTCTGCTGCTTTTGGTTCGAATGCTGCTACTATTGGAGTGTTTTTCGAGAAACCTGGTACAGAAGGACGTCCTGGAACTGCTGGATGGTATAACTCTGCTGCGTTTGAGAAAGAAGCTCATGCTGCTGGATTATATGCAAAAAGTATTAATGGAGATGCTTTCTCTGATGAAATCAAGAAAGAGGCTATTGAGCTAATTAAGAAAGATTTAGGACAAATTGATTTAGTAGTTTATAGCTTGGCCTCTCCAAGAAGGACTCATCCAAAGAGTGGAGAGAATTTTGCTTCTGTTTTGAAACCAATAGGTGAACCATTCTCTAACAAAACTGTAGATTTTCACACTGGTGTAGTTTCTGATATTACTATTAATCCTGTTACTGAGCAATCTGATATAGACAATACAATTGCTGTAATGGGAGGTGAAGATTGGAAGTTTTGGATTGAAGATTTAAAAGCTGCGGGTGTTTTAGCTCAAGGGTGTAAAACAGTTGCTTATTCTTATATTGGACCTGAATTGACTTATCCAATTTATAGAAATGGTACTATTGGTATGGCTAAGAATGATTTAGAAGGTACTGTTCCATATCTGAATGAACTACTTGGTGACTTGAATGGAGTTTCTTATGTATCAGTTAATAAGGCTTTGGTTACTCAATCTAGTTCTGCTATCCCTGTTGTTCCATTGTATATTTCTTTGTTATATAAAGTAATGAAAGAAAAGGGGATTCACGAAGGTTGTGTGGAGCAAATGCAAAGATTATTTGCAGACCGCTTGTATGCTGATAACGTAGTTTTAGATAGCGAAGGGCGTATTCGTGTAGATGATTTAGAAATGCGTGAAGATGTACAGGCTGAAGTAGCTGAATTATGGAATAAAGTGACTACAGAGAATATTGAAAGTATTTCTGACTTAGCTGGTTATAGAAGAGATTTCTTTAATTTATTCGGTTTTGAGTTTGATAATATTGACTATAACGCTGAATCAGATGAACTAACTTCTGTTGAAAGTATTAAATAATATAGATTATTGTTTTAAATAGAAAGAGGGTGTCCCAAAAGGTCACCCTCTTTTGTATTAT
>NZ_WMJX01000062.1 GCF_009711045.1 Myroides albus
CTTACGTCCTAAAAGTCTACATTAGTTTGAAGACATACACTTCCAGAAACAATGCAAATCAACTTTTTTTGGGAGGTAAGCAGGTTGCGATTATTGAATCAAATCAATTATCAGAATTAACTGCTGATGATATATTCATTTTTATGCAAATAGGAGAACAGATTTTTCCTGAATTGCAGACATCACTAAAATCATGCAACTTAGACCAATATATTATCTTTAATCGTAAGACAGGTTTTAGACAATATGGTTACTTTGAAGTATATTAGTTTTAAAAAAAAGATAAGTCCCTTACTTTTTAGAACGGGACTTATTTTTTTACATTCTAATGTTTATTTGATTGATCTTCGCATTGTCCGGTACAAAGATAAAAATTTCCAATCAACTCATCTACTATCTCATTTATTTTCTTGTTCTTAGCAAACAATATCTTGGCAATCTCTGTATTTATAATTGACTCATTTTCTGTTATTTCCACAAGTTCTCTTTCTAAAAAGCACGAATTAAATATAGTTTCATGATCAATTGTATAAAAGAAAAAACTACTGCCTTTAGATGTATTTAGTAAGAGATTATAATTATTGAGGTTTCTATCTTCATTAGCAACCCAAATATCAAAGAGTGCAATCAATAAAAAATCAGTTTTATCCTTTAGCTTGAGTCTAAAATTCTTGTCCTTACAACAAGGAAAAATATTCTATTCATTTGTGTGTCATTTTCTATTCTAAACATTCCTTTCTTCAACTACATTTGTCAAAAGTTAAGCTCCAATGGTCAAAAAGATTTAAACCTTTTTGTTAGACTACCTGCCCCTCCCTAAAAACACTGTACAGTTAAAAGCAGGATTATAAACAATAACTGTACAGCTATATTAGGACGAGACAGACCTAAAAGGGGGTGGTCGGCTTGTGGTCGCATAGTNACCTAAAAGGGGGTGGTCGGCTTGTGGTCGCATAGTGATCGCATAGTGGTCGCATACTTTACAGTCAAATTCATGCGACCACTATGCGACCACCTTGTTATCACTTACCGATCAATTGCCTGAATATACCGCACAAAAAAAGCCTAACTACATTTGTAATTAGGCTTGTATATGATTATACACTATAGATCATACATGAAGAAAAATGATTGGCATGGCGCATATCTAATACCGTTTGACCTATCCTTTCAATTCTCCGTACTTGTATTCCGTTTCTATTATCAGTTTTCCCTTGTCATCATACTCTTTGGTAAGTCCGTGAAGTAACCCGTGCTCATAGTTTGCTTCCTTTTTTAGTTGTCCGTTCTTGTCATACTCCTTAACCACGCCATCTAATACCCCACTTTCATAATTTGCCTCTACTTGCACTTGCCCATCTTCATAATATCCTTTCACTATCCCATTTTCTAATCCATTCTCATAACTTGCTTCGCCAGATAACTGCCCATTCTCGTAGTACCCCTTAATCTGTCCATGCAGTACCCCATCCTTATAGTCTGCTTCCGTTACAAGATGTCCTTTTGCAGAATAACTCTTTTTAACCCCCTCTATCTTTCCGTTTTTATAACTTGTTTCAGAGATAATCTTCCCCTCTTGGCTATATTCTTTCAGTATACCCTCTAATTTCCCTTCCTTATAAACAGCTTCAGCCTTTACTATTCCACTCTCGTAATACCCCTTAGTCATTCCATGTAGCACGCCATCCACATAACTATCTTCTACTTCTAATTGGCCATTGCCATAATAACTCTTTGCGATACCTGTAAATCCTTTATCAGAATTGACCTCATAAAACACTCCTCCTCTTTCTTGAAGGTTTTTAAAATTAACTTCTTTCTCTTGACTTGTACAATTCATTGATACAATGGAAAAAAGTAATAAGCACAAAATTCTTTTCATATCTTGTAATTCTATAATTTGATAGGCTATTGCTTTTCTTTAACTAAAGCGAATAGACGCATTAAACTTGATTTAATTTGCCAATCCATGAGCTTAAATCCTTTTTGTCAAAATAGCTATCTCTACAATACTACTCCGCTAAGATTGGCTTTAAATAGGGACCAAAACAATACTCTTGGTAATTGTACAACGGCAATTCACATCATTTATTTTTGGATAAGCACCTTTATTAAAGACTACAAACGCACAAAATAAAGAGTCATTTTTATCAAGAATAACAGGATCCTTTTAAAAAAAACGATCTCCTTTGGGTTTGTATTCTTTCTTACTTAGGTCGTAAAAAGTATTTTTACTATTGAGGATATAAAGATACACTTTATCCCTATTCTCCTTTACCAGGTCAGCATCGATTACTTCTACATTTTCAAATGTATCTACTTCTTCAGAAGAACTATAGTACAAACTGATAAAGTCATTCTTCTTTGAAGGGGTAATCACCCATTGCATCGTCAAAAAATCCCAAATTCCCTTTTCTCCATCTTGACTGACAATACCGTAAGCTAATTCGGGAAGCTGATGGATAATTTGCGTATCAACTTCACTAATAGTCTTTCCAGATAACAAACCTTTTATGCGATACCTTTCTTTGTCTACGCCTACAACAACCCACAAGTCTGACTGTGAACTGTACTTTTGCAAGATATCAGGATATTCTTTGCTATCAGCAAATCCCTCTACAACTGCTCCATTTTGATGAATGATAGCATAGTTCCTTTCAGCGTGATCCCCATTGACTATGACTGCATAAAACTGATCGCGATACGAGAAGGGAGTAAATACCTTAGCTCTCTTGGAAACTTCGTCGTAAAGTGTAGGACTAATTCCCGTGAGCTCTCCCAAGTGATTGACGCGAAACCCCTTGATTGTAGTATCTATTAAATAGCTATACTCCATAGGATTATACACGCCAATTTCGGGTTCTAAAAATGCTATTTGATCAAAAAAACGCGAATCATATCCAGCATAACTCCCTTTAATCTTTCCATAAAGTCCAAAGTCATTTCTGGTCATCTGATAGACATGTAAGTCCAAATCTGGGCAAAAGAATATAGGAAATGCGATAAAAGGTTGGGATAATTTCTTTTTTGAGATTCTATGCATATAACCCCATTTTTGGGATTTCTTGTCATAATAAGGAGTCAAGTCCTTAGATGAATAAGGTTTTATTTGACTGGTCAAACGCTCTTCAACTTGAGTACTATAACTACCTTCTTGTGCTGAGAGAACAAAGCTCATCAAGAAAAGAACTGCAAAGATTATCTTCTTAATCATATCATTTTTGCAGTTAAAGATACACAAAAGCCTAACTACTCTTGTAATTAGGCTTATATATATTGACTATTTTTTTAAAAAAATTATGGGCGAATTGCAATTCGCTCAAATAGCAAACGGGCGAATTGCAATTCACCCCTACAGTAAACTTTCTACGCACATGATGGCGCATTTTTCTCCATCTATTGCTGCAGAGATGATACCTCCTGCATAACCTGCTCCTTCTCCACATGGATACAATCCTTTAATCTGTGGGTGTTCTAACGTCAAATCTTCGCGTGGAATGCGCACTGGTGATGATGTTCTACTCTCTGGTGCATGAAGGATAGCTTCGTTGGTAAAATACCCTTTCATCGACTTGCCAAACTCTTGAAAACCTTCTCTCATAATTTGGGTTAAGAACCCTGGGAATACTTCTCCTAACTCAACAGAAGTCGTTCCGGGCACATAAGAAGTCTTAGGGATCGATTCAGATACTTTAGACTGTGAGAAGTCCACCATGCGCTGTGCTGGTACAGCTTGTGTCTCTCCTGCTAATAAAAAGGCCCTTTGTTCAATTGCCTTTTGAAATTCCATACCCGCCAAGGCACCAAATTTCTCAAAAGGTTTAAAATCTTCTAAGCGCAACTCTACTACGATACCAGAGTTGGCTGTTGGCTGATCGCGTTTAGACGGCGACCATCCATTCGTTACTACTTCCCCTGGTGCAGTAGCACAAGGCGCAATAACCCCTCCAGGACACATACAGAATGAATACATTCCGCGTCCATTGACCTGCTTCACGATAGAATAAGGTGCTGGCGGCAAAAATTCACCTCTGTAGTCACAAGAGTATTGTATCTTGTCGATAAGAGATTGGGGATGCTCTGCTCGTACCCCTAAGGCAAACGGTTTTGCCTCTATCAATATCTGTTTGCGATCTAATAATTCGTATATATCACGAGCGGAGTGCCCTGTGGCTAAAATGACTTTTTTTGCTTCAATAATATCACCCCCATTTACAACAACTCCTTGGATTGCACTGCTTTTGATTACAAAGTCTTCTACGCGTGTTTCAAACAAGACCTCTCCTCCAAACTCAATGATCTTCTCGCGCATATCCTGCATAATCTTTGGCAACTTATTAGTTCCAATATGTGGATGAGCCTCTACTAAAATATCTTGAGTAGCACCAAAAGCGACTAACAACTCTAAGATGCGGTTGACATCTCCGCGTTTTTTAGAACGCGTATATAATTTACCATCAGAATAGGTACCTGCTCCTCCTTCTCCAAAACAGTAGTTAGAATCAGGGTTCACAATGTGATCTCTGTTAATTGCCTTCAAATCACGACGACGACCTCTTACATCTTTTCCTCTTTCTAATACGATTGGCTTTACTCCTAATTCGATTAATTGCAAAGCAGCAAAGTACCCTGCAGGACCTGCTCCGACAACAATTACTCGCTCGGCATCTCTTACGTTCTTATACTCAGGGAAATCAATTTTTCTGTGTACAACATCATCATCTGCATAGAAAACAGCAACTTTTAAATTGATCTTCACGGTGCGCTGTCTGGCATCGATAGATCGCTTTAGGATAGTAATATGCTTAATATCCTTAGGAGAACACTTCACGTGGTTCGCAACGTACTGTGTCAATAGATCAGCTTTTGCTGCTACTTCTGGAAGAACTTGTAACTGTAATTCTTGTGGCATTTTGTTATAAAGCAAATAAAAATTAAAGGCGCAAAAATAAACTAAAAACGCTTACTTTTTTTACTATTTTATAGTCGTAGCTTATTTTTTTTAACATGCTCATCCAAAGTACACCTTACACTTGTAAAAAACTAATTTTAAACACATTATAGACTATCTCTAATTAACCTGTTCGATATCGATTAAGTCCTATGGACAACTCTTGTATTTGTAGAATAAGAGAATCATTGAGATCGACACCTTGTAATCCACTACACAAATCACCAAAGAGAGAGTCGCTTTTCAAAAGTTATACTATTAAAATATTTTCGTATAATTTCCTATACAATAAACCATATCTAAGGATAGGTTTGGTTAATTTTATTATATTGTTCTAACATTCAAACAACACCTTATGCACGTAAACTACCAAACTACAATTGTAAAAACAGCTGAAAAAGACGATCGAATCCGAGCAGTAATTCTCAACGGGTCGAGAGCTAATTCTTTAGTTAAACCAGATAAATATCAAGACTACGATATTGTGTACTTTGTCACAGATATTGAAACTGTAAAGATAGAAGAAGTCATTCACCAAGCCTTTGGCGAACCAATTATAGAACAACGTCCTGACGATATGGAATTAGGCAACGAGATTGGCAACACTCCTATTTCGTACACTTACCTTATGATCTTCGAAGACTACAGCAGAATAGACTTGACTTTATTTCCCATAGGAGAACTGGCCAAATACAAGCGAGATAGTCTATCTGTAGTGTGGTTAGATAAAGACCATTTGTTTGATGATATACCTCAGCCGTCAGACCGTGACTACCACGTAAATCGACCAACTCAAAGAGCTTTTACAGAAGTGTGTAATGAATTTTGGTGGTGCACAACTAATGTTGCAAAAGGCTTGGCAAGAGAAGAAAGACTCTACGCTAAAGATATGATGGAAACTGTCGTCCGCCCCATGTTTACAGAATTGCTTTCTTGGAAAATTGGCTGTGAACACAATTTTGAAGTATCCATTGGAAAATCGGGAAAGTTTATCAAACAATATCTCAGTGCTGAAGATTACAATCGCGTCCTACGCACATATAGCAATGCTAATGTGCAACGCACTTGGGATGCACTGACCGTTATGACGACTTATTTCTATGAGTTGCAACTTTATTTGGGAAAACAATTGGAATTGGAAGTCAATACATCAGAGGCTAATCAAGTCTTAAAATACATCAAGTATATTCAAGAAAATCCCCAATAGTAGCTCAATTAGCTCCTGATATCGATAAGAATGAGCACCTCTCGTTTTTAGGTGCCTTCTATCTTGATTCCTGTAAAAGTTGCTTGCTCAACTCACCAATTCTCACAAGTTTGTCTTCTACTTCAGTAGACCACGGCAAGCCTATACACAGGCGAATACAGTTTTCGAATTGCTCTTGAACCGTAAACATGCGTCCTGGTGCAATACTTATCTTTTCAGCAATAGCTAAGTCATAAAGTTTCATTGCTTGCACTCTTTGGTCAAACTCAATCCAAAGTGATAAGCCTCCTTGTGGTCGGTTTACTTTAGTACCAATGGGAAAACTTGTGATGATTGTATTGAGGTATTTTTGGTAGTTACTATACAAGTTTTGTCTTAGTTTTCTCAAATGCTTATCGTAGTTGCCGGATTTCATAAAGCTGGCGACTGCCTCTTGCATTAGCCCCGGCGTAGATATCGCGTGAACTAATTTTTGATGGAGAATCTTATCCTTGTATTTTCCAGGACAGACCCATCCTACACGATAACCAGGAGCTAAAGTCTTTGATACAGAACTACACCAAAGCACATTACCTGTCTTGTCAAAAGCTTTACAGCAATTGGGGCGATGATTGCCAAAATAAAGATCCCCATACACATCATCTTCAATCAGAGGAATATTGTGTTTGTCCAATAGGGCTACAATTGCCCTTTTATTTTCCTCTGGCATACAGCTTCCCAATGGCGTATTGTAATTAGAAATCAGTAAACACAAGTCGATATACTCAACTGCTTCTTCTAATGCCTCTACCTTTATTCCCGTGATTGGATCAGTTGGAAGTTCTAATACTTTGAAGCCTAAGTCAATGGCTAATTGGAATATACCTGGATAACACGGACTTTCAATTGCTATAGTATCCCCTGGTTTTCCCAAAGCTAACATACACAGCGAAATCGCACTCATACTGCCATTAGTGGTAATGATATCTTCTTCCTTCAACGTACCTCCCCAAGTCATTGCTCTATGTGCGATCATTCTTCTCAAGTGCAAATTGCCCTGTACAGAATCATATTCTATTCCCCCATCAACAAGTAAACGCGAGGCTGCTACTATTTCCTTTTTCATCTTAGAAGAAGGTAAAAAACCGTCGTATAAAGTACTATACGAAAATAGCGTAAAATCTCTGTTTCCCATATTAGAGTAAACTTTTCGGATAATTTCCTTAGGTTCCTTATTATTGGCTAACAGTACAGGCTTGCTAACCTCAGGTATAGGGACTTCTGCATAAAACAAATTACTCACAAAATAGCCTGATTGAGGCTTTACTTCGATTAAGGCATTTGCTTCTAACTCTTGATAAATTCGCTTGGCTGTATTCATGCTAATTTTGTACTCACTACAAAGTGCGCGAATAGAAGGTAAACGATCTCCTTCTTGTAATACACTACTTCGAATCTGACTGGCAATCGCATCAGCAATCGTGACATAAATATAACTGTGTTCCATAACTATCTTAACTGTACCCGTGTAAATTTACAAAATTGATACTGTACTTATTAAAGATTCAACGGATTTTTGTCTGGTAAATAAAACATAGAAATGAAAACGACAACAGTAATAGATATTACGCCTTCTTCAAATTCAACTAACGGGTGGATCAATGGATTCATAGGAGTATTCTTATTTAGTGGGTCTATGCCCGCAACAAAGGTAGCTGTCATAGAAATGGACCCGCTATTTGTAACGGCTTCCCGTGCGGGTATTGCTGGTGTTTTAGCTCTGATCTGTCTTTTGATTTTCAAAGAAATAAAGCCAACTAAAGCACAACTTCTTCCCTTGGGTATTGTAGCAATCGGCGGGGTGATTGGCTTCCCCTTACTATCGGCTTTAGCACTACAGTATATCACCTCAGCGCATTCTCTGGTTTACTTAGGGATCTTACCTATGTGTACAGCGGTTTTTGCAGTAATTAGAGGAGGAGAAAAGCCCAAAGGCATCTTTTGGTTATTCTCCATATTGGGTAGTCTGTTAGTCATTGGCTTTGCAGTTCTGCAAGGAGGAACAAGTTCGCCCCTTGGAAACATACTCATGATTATCGCTATTCTACTGTGTGGTCTTAGCTACGCTGAAGGAGCTAAATTATCCAAATCCCTTGGTGGATGGCAAGTAATTTCATGGGCTGTGGTGCTTTCACTACCTATCTCACTGCCAATTATGTTTATTACAGCACCTGCCACGCCAGAGTTCATCAGCATAGATGCCTGGATAGGAGTTGCTTATTTAGGAGTATTTAGCATGTTTGTAGGTTTTATCTTTTGGTATAAAGGGTTGGCACAGGGAGGAATCGCTTCTGTAGGTCAATTGCAGTTGTTACAGCCTTTCTTCGGATTAGCTTTAGCTGCTTATCTTCTGAACGAACACGTAAGCTCCAGTATGATCTTAGTAACATTAGGTGTTATTCTATGTGTAGCTGGGAGTAAAAAGTTTGGTTAACTCAAAACAATGAGCTCAGATTAGGCATTCGCTATCACACAAGCATACCACACAGTTGCTTCAGTGTCAATGGACGAATTGTCAATGCAATATGCTCTTGTCGTATAAACTCTATAGATACTCTGGATCAATCACAGTGGAAACTTTAATTGAGAAAGCTTTACCTTATTTTTAGCTTTCAAACCAAACCACAATAAAATGATGATACAAAATAGCAATCTAAATGACAAAGAGGAGATCTTCAAGTTATACGAACTGGCTACTAACTTTCAGAAAGAGCGATATACTGTACATTGGCCTATTTTTAAAGACAGCCTCATCGAAAGTGAAATTAAGCAAAACAGACAATGGAAACTTGTGATAGATGGGCAAATAGCTTGTATTTGGGCAACGACTTTTAGCGATCCTCAAATATGGCAAGAGAAAAATAGCGATCCTGCTGTTTATATCCACCGAATTGCGACTCATCCCAATTTCAGAGGTAGGCAGTTAGTACAACACATCGTAAATTGGGCCAAAGACTATGCTTCGGCAAATGACAAAGCCTACATCCGAATGGATACCGTAGGAGAAAACACCAATCTTATAACTTAACGTGAGTTCGACTTAAGCTATTAGTCTATTTTGAT
>NZ_WMJX01000063.1 GCF_009711045.1 Myroides albus
AGCTTCCGCTAAAGGACTATGGGTATTGCGCGTATTATAGCCCGTTCCGGGTTTAATAATCACCACTTGATTAAAACCATCTTTAGGAAGAATTAAACTCCCTTCAAAAGAAACACTGTCCACTTTTTGTCTATAATCAAAGGCAGGCACATTAAAATTGATTGTGGAAATAGCATAATTGTCCTTTTCAGTGATAAAGGATTCGTATGGAGTCTTTACATTTTGTCCAAAACAAAGGGTCGTTAATAAAAGGAAAGCCCCGAGAGTTCTCGTCTTCATTGTTACTTATTTTATTTGATTTGTATATATTTCACTTAATAGGGAAATAAACTTAGTTAATTACATCTTAACAAGTAACAAGGTTATGTTTATTTTAACTTATTATTTTCGTTTAATACTGCTCTGAACACAGTTGAATGTAAGTAGGGACATCCTCAACATTTTTATAGTAGAACATCAAATAGCGAAAAATATTAATCCCTCCAACCTCCTCCTAATGCCTTGTAAAGCTTAATAATAGCTTGCCATTCTGCTAGGTGATCATTACTAAGTGCTAATTGGGCATAAAGATGGGCTTGTTCTGAAGTCAACACATCGGTATAATTTGTTGACGAATGATATACTAACAACTTCTTTGTATAATCAACAGCTAGCGCTAATTTATCTACTTGTTGTTGTCTCATGGATAATTGTTCTCCTGCCCTTTCATAAGCATATAAAGCGTCCGATACCTCTTGACCTGCAACAAGTAAGGTCTTTTGAAAGTTGTACACTTTCTCTTGATAACTTGCTTTTGCTACTTCTAGCCTCGTCTTGTTTTGCCTTTTAGTAAAAATTGGCTGTAATACCCCTGCTGCTATATTGGCAAACAATCCTGTAGAAGTAAACCAATCTTTGAACTCATAGCTTGAGAATCCTACACCTCCTGTTATCGTTAGTGCAGGATAAAAAGCGCGCTTGGCAACATTGACATCTTCAAAATAAGCCGCTAGCTCAAACTCAGCGGCCATTACATCTGGTCGATGTTGTAATAAATCAGCAGGAATACCAATACTTGGTTTTACTGGTAATTCTTGTCCTGCAAGATTGGTTCGATCGATTGTACCTACAGGTTGTCCTAATAAAACACTCAAAGCATTCTCTACTTCTCTGATTTGACGTTTCACATCTGGTAAAGTAGCCGCTGCCTCATAGTAATTTGCCTCACTTTGTACTACTGCAGCGGCAGTAACTACATTTGATTCTTTGAGTTTTTGCATGACAGTAATATCCTCTTTTCTATTCACGATGGTTTGTTCGATAATACCAACTTGCTGATCTAAGGCTAGTAATTGATAATAATAATCAGCGATATGAGCCACTATTTGAGTTTGTACTGCTTTTTGTCCCGCATCTGATTGCAACAATCTATAATATGCAGCCCGTTTACTACTTGCTAATTTTCCCCATACATCAATCTCCCAAGAAGTAGTAGCAAACGCATCATGCTGGGTAGCATTCTTTACAAAACCAAATCCCTGAGGATAAGCTAATCTTGATCGTTTCACTCCACTACCTAGGTCTAAATCAGGTAAAAAAGCGACTTTAGCTTGTTTAACTAAAGCCTGTGAAGCATAGAGTCGTTCGACTCCCATCTTTAGGTCTAGGTTATTTTCTATTCCTTCGGTTATTAACGCCTGTAACTTTACATCTTTAAACAGCATTTGCCAAGGCATCATGCCTATGCTCAACGTATCCTCGTTGTCTAGCGCTCTATACAATGCTTGGTCTATTGTTTCTTGTTTGTGATAGGTCTTTGCAGATTGACAAGAAGCTACTACTCCCATTGCCACTGCGCTTATATATATTTTATAGGTCCATTTCATGTTTTTGATACTTTATTTATTGACTTCATTGTGTAGCCTATAAGCGCTTATTTTAGTCGCGCGTATAGGCTTATCACTTTACAATTACACTTCTTCTTCTCGTACTGGAGTACCCCTCATTTTTTCTTGTAACCCTTGGAATACAACGAATAAAGAAGGAATAACCAACACCCCTATCAAGGTACCGATTAACATTCCACCGACTGCTGCTGTACCAATTGATTTATTACTTAGAGCCCCAGCTCCTGTTGCCAACATCAGAGGTAACAACCCAAAAATAAAAGCAAATGAGGTCATCAAAATAGGTCGTAGACGAATACGGGCACCTTCTATTGCTGCCTCAGTAATAGACTGTCCTAGCTGTCGGCGCTGTAGCGCAAATTCAACAATCAAAATAGCATTCTTGGCTAATAGCCCAATGAGCATAATCAAACTAATCTGTAAGAAAATATTGTTTTCTAAACCGAAGATATTAGCGAAGATAAAGGCACCTGCGAGCCCTATGGGCAAGGAAAACAACACCGCCAATGGAAGAATATAGCTCTTAAACTGTGCACTTAATAAGAAGTAAACAAAGAGAATAGACAGCACAAAAATAATAACGGTTTGATTCCCACTACCACGCTCTTCTCTTGACAGTCCTGAATACTCAAATCCGTATCCTTGAGGTAAAGTCTTTGCGGCTACTTCTTCTATCGCGCGAATAGCATCTCCCGAACTAAATCCTGGATTCGGGCTACCATTGACAAAAGCAGCATTGAATAAATTAAAGCGCGTCAAAAACTCCGGACTATATACTTTCTTGAGGTCAATGAAGGCTGTAATCGGCGACATAGTTCCTTGTTCATTCTTTACATATAACCGATCGATAGCCTCTTTATTCTCGCGGAAACTTGGATCTGCTTGAATCATTACCTTATACTGCTTGCCAAATCGATTAAAGTTCGTTGCATAAATACCTCCTAAATACCCTTGTAACGTAGTTAAAATCTCCGTCACTCCTACACCAGCTTCTTTGGCTTTTGCTACATTGACAGACACTTCATATTGAGGAAAATTAGTCGTAAAAGACGAGGTGGCATACATAATCTCAGGACGCTCATTTAACGCCCCTAAGAATCCTCCTATTATTTCCTCAAACTGTTTGTAATCTCCGCCTGTTTTATCTTGTAATTGTACTTCAAATCCCGAGCTATTACCAAATCCTTGCAAGGTAGGTGCTGCAAAAAACACAACAGAAGCATCCTTGATATGAGCGGTTTTAGCAAACAATTGCCCTACTACACTGTGAATATTTTGCTCGGGATTTGGTCGATCTTTCCAATGTTTTAACTTAATAAATTCTACAGCATAGGAACTACCATTCCCACTGAAGAAGTCCATCCCTGATAATAAGGAAGTAAACTTCACCTCAGGAATACTCATGGCTATACTATCTATTTCATTAGCAATACGCTCTGTTTCTTCTAAAGAAGTAGAAGGAGCAAGAATAATATTACCATAAATCGAAGCGCTATCCTCATTAGGAACGAATCCTGTAGGTGTTGTTTTGGTTAAGAATACAAACAAGGCACCAAAGACAACAACACTGCCTAGAGACAACCATTTATTTTTATTTAAGAAGCCCAATATCACAACATAGCGATTAGTCATTCGATCAAAGGAACTATTAAAAGCGGTTTTAAATCGCGTTAGAAATCCCCTTTTCTCTTGCTGTATTCCAGAGGTGGGTTTCAACATGATAGCACATAGCGCAGGACTCAAGGTCAAGGCATTAATAGCTGAAATCAAAATAGCGACGGCTAAGGTAATACCAAATTCCTTATAAAACACCCCCACAGATCCTTCAATAAAAGTAACAGGTACAAATACAGCTGACATCACTAAGGTAATCGAAATAATAGCCGTGGTTAATTCACTCATGGCACTCATAGTAGCCTTCTTAGCGGTTTCAGCCCCTTCATATAACTTGGCATGAACCGCCTCGACTACAATGATCGCATCATCCACTACAATACCGATGGAGAGAACCAGTGCAAAAAGAGTTAATAAGTTAATAGAAAAACCAAATAAATTTAAGAAAAAGAAGGTACCTACAATGGCCACTGGCACTGCTATAGCGGGTATTAAAGTAGAACGCCAATCCTGTAAGAATACCAATACCACGATAAATACTAATACAAAGGCTTCTAGTAAAGTTGCGATTAATTTATCAATAGAGGCCAACAAGAAATCATTAGAGTTGGCATAGACTTCAAACTTCGCACCCGCAGGCAAGTCTTTTTCTGCTTCTTTCAACAAGGCTTCACATTGCTTGATAATCTCATGAGCATTCGATCCAGCCACCTGATTAACGGCAATATAAGTCCCTTGTTGTCCATAAGCAGTTACGGTCATCGCATAGGAATAGGCGCCTAAATCTATCTCTGCCACATCGCGCAAACGCAATATCTTACCTGTATCAGTAGAGCGGATAACAATAGCGCCAAATGCTTCTGGCGTTTCTAATCGTCCTGTATATTTTAAGGCATACTGAAAACTTTGTTTGCTATTTTCCCCTATTTTACCAGGGGCAGCCTCTACATTTTGTTCTTGTAAAGCCGCCACAATATCGCTTGGCGTGAGGCCATAAGAAGCCATTGCATTGGGCTTAAGCCAGATTCGCATGCTATATTCCCGTCCTCCATAAATAGAGGCATCTCCAACTCCGTTGATTCGCTTAATCTGAGGCAGAATATGAATACGCGCATAGTTTTCTAAAAAGGCCTGATCGTAGCGATTACCATCGCTATAGAGCAAGAAACTGAATATTTCACTGCTCAATCGCTTGGTTGTAGTTACCCCTTGTTTTATTACTTCTTCTGGCAATTGACTCAGGGCCTGACTCACGCGATTCTGCACGTTTACCGCTGCCATATCAGCATCGGCTCCTTGCGTAAAGGTAATGGTAATAACAGCCGAACCATCATTACTCGCCTTGGAGCTCATATAGGCCATATGTTCTACTCCATTAATCTGTTCTTCTAATGGAACAATGACGCTCTTCATTACAGCCTCGGCATTTGCGCCCTGATAGTTTGCAGTCACTTGTACTGTCGGTGGTGCAATCTCAGGATACTGCGTGATAGGTAATGAATACAGTCCTAATAACCCTAGTATTACAATAATGATTGATATCACGGTGGATAACACGGGGTTTTCTATAAATCTTTTCAACATACTGCTATCCTTTATTGTAATTTGATCTTCATTCCTTCGCGTAACCCACCGATATCGGCACTTACAATAGTATCCCCAAATTTCAATCCACTTGTCACGACAAAGGACTGGCTAGAAGGAACTTTCTCCATAATTTCAATTGCTGTGCTAGTCACTACACCTTCCGCATTCACCACATAGATAAATCGCTTACCCTGTAGCTCAAAAGTTGCTTTTTGAGGAACTAAAATAGCTTCACTTAGCTGTTCATGCACGCGAATTGTAGCGCTATTTCCACTGCGCAATACACCTTGCGGATTAGGAAAAACCGCTCTAAAACTCACACTTCCAGTTTGAGAGTCCACTTGACCACTTACTGTATTTATTTTTCCTTTATGATGGTATGCATCCCTATTAGCTAATACTAAGGAGACCTCAGCCATACTGGCTAATTGCTGTTCTAAGGGTTGTTCTCCTGCTTTTTGAATAAAATTGATAAACTCTTTTTCATTCATCGCAAAATAAGCATGGATACTTCCTATTTCAGAAAGGGTGGTTAAAGGTTCCGAAGACATACTACTTACCAATGCACCAACTTTATAGGGAATCAATCCAATTAGACCATCAAAAGGAGCAATTACTTTCGTATAACCTACATTAGCCTGTGCATTGCTGAGATTCGCTTTAGCTTGTGTCAGTTGTGCTTCTTTACTTTTTAATGCGTATTCTGCAGCAGCTAACTCATAGCTACTAATAATTCCTGCATCAACTAAGGGTTTCGCTTTAGCTACTTGTAAACGAGCGTTGTTGACTTCCGCTTCTGCATTTTTGATTGAAGCCTCTGCTGCTCTATACTCCTGCTGATATTGGGGGGCGTAGATTTTGAATAGCAGCTGTCCTTTTTTAACCGTTTGCCCTTCATCCACATAGATTTCCTCTATAAAGCCATCTATCTTTGGACGCAGCGCTACATCTTTTATCCCTTGTAAAACCACGGGATAATCTGTAAATAAATGGGCGTTCTCGGGTTGTATTAAAAGGACTGGATACGGCTCTACTTGATCCACTGTCCCCCACGCTTCCTCTTGTTTTTTATCTTGACATGCCCCGAATAAGATCAGTGCAACAAGACATAAAAAAGTAAATCCTTTTTTCATCTGTAACTGTTTAGTATGGATTGAACAATTGCGTTAGCTAGTCGCTTTCCGTCTATACTAACACCCAGCAAATGTATCATCAATACAAAAGGAGGTAAAGGGGTAAAAAGTAGATTTTTTAGTCAAAAGGTAAGGTTGCAGAAAAAAGAAAGGAGCTTATTGATTCCCCCCTAATCTGTCTTTCCTATTAAAGAAAAAGTTATTCGACAAGCCTTGTCTTTACAACGTTTGGCGATAAGCATTAGGACTGATGCCATTATACTTTTTAAAATATTTACCAAAGGTACTTTGATCGCTAAAATGAAGTAACTCTGCGATGGTTCCTATAGCTAGGCTTTGGTCTTGTAGTAAGATTTTAGCTTCTAAGATTACTTGTTTTTGTATCCATTCACTAGCTGTCAATCCCGTTTCTAATGAGATAACTTGACTGAGGTATTTAGGATGAACATGGAGGTATGAGGCGTAGAATTGCACACTTCTATGTTCTATACAATGTTTAGCTACGGCTTCCCTAAACTTAAGTGCTAAACTAGGTAAGTTTTTGGTCACATTGCCATATTTTTCATACAGATAAGCCACGTCGTTCATCATGCTGTAAATCACTCCTCGAACTACTTCTATATGAAAGGAACTATCAGAATTAGCGTATAAATCAATGACTTTAAACAGCGTATTAAAGCGTTCAAACTCGCTATCGTCTAGCTGTGTAACACAACCACCTAGACTAGATAAGTCAGAAAAAGAAGCCAAAATATTATTCTCCACCAGTTTATCCTGTAAAAAATCTTCCGAAAAAAGAATACTCACCATCTCATAGGTGGGACGCGTTTTATCCCATCTTTTTATCGAGGTTGTATCTACAAAAATGATTGCTGGCGCCTTGATGGTATATTCGGTAAGATCAATATAAAAGGTGATTTCCCCTTCTTCCAGAAGTCCTATTCCATAATAATTCGCTCGATAAGGCTCCGAAGGATAATACACTAGATCAATAAACGGCATATAAATATAGTGCTCGTTTGCCTCTAATTCTTTAAAATTAGTCTTTAAGCGATCTAAGGTTTCCCATTTTACATTTTTCATATCTTATCTAGCTGATAGACAAAAATAGAAAGTTATTTACAATAATTTCGTTTTTATAGCTATACTCCCCAGTACATTCGAAAATCCAATCTTTTGTTTCAAACGAGATGACCCATAAAAAATAATGCCATGAATCAACTTCCTTATTCTATTTTGGAAACCAATGGTATCCTTGGCTCTTGTTTTTTTATACTCTTGTTTTCCAAGCCAATATACAATTTTTTGTTGCGGTTGTTCGTAAATTTCGTATCAACTGTGTGCTTCCTTCGTAACAAAGTAGTTCGCAACTTCTGTTTTTATTGAAGTAACTATTGATTATCTTAGCCTATAATCTATATGGTAAACGTGGTCATGAACATCCTACCTCAACAATTGAATGCGCTCGATATCCTCAACATTTTTATAGAGGAGCATCGCATTTGTAGTCCTTTAGACTTTGAAGCCGATGTAAATTTTATTTTAAACTTTAATACGACAGTCAGCGATTGGAGATGCGCAAGAGACCTCATGCCTTGGAGACCACTGTCTCGTTTTTTAAATATTGAATTTAACCTCACCGTATCCGAACAACAGTGGAAAGCGGTTCTTACCCCTGCCCGAAAAAGAACGTTGAGAGACGTATGTGAATTAATTGCTCAGCATTGTACTTTTACCTCGGTTACTCCCGTTCAATTACTGGAAAATTCCTGTTTAAGTGCATCTGTTTTTATCACCCTAAAAAAGTATTTAGCGCGCAGAGGGGTTCAAGTGGATGAGCTAAAACCCTCCACCCTTATTGCCCCCTATCTCGATACTGATTTTTCTGCTATGATTGAACAAATCGGAATCCTAGCTCGAGGGAATAAGGTCTTTGAGGTATTGGATTTTACTTCAACAACGCATTTGGATAATTCCTTCTTTAATTTACCCTCCACTCCAATTGCATTAGAAACGGGATCTATACTGACGTTTCGGGATGTAGTAGAGAAAATTATCGCTGTAAATGATCCATATCGTTCTTGTGAATCTTAGTGTGTTTTATTCCATTTAGACCTGACAAACCTGATTACTTTAACCTTTACCTCACCAATGAAAAACTACATTTTACTCCTAATCTTACTTGGTACATTTACGCTACAGGCGCAAGAACAGGTTTTTACCTCTCGTAAAGGCCCCAAATTTTTACCTGGTCATTACGATATCACCATAACGGTTCAAAATGACACCTTGAAATACGAACTATTTAATCATTGGTATTCCAGATCCTATGCGCAATTGCGAAATGTATCCATTCCCCTAAACGACATACACAAACAGGATAGTATTACCTTCAAAATAACTAAAAAAGGTATTCATCTAACGGATGAAAAATTTGGTATTACTAAAAAAATAAAGCGTAAAAACCTGTGTGATTCACTGGAAGATATGAGAAAAATCTCCTATGCCTATAAAATCGCGCAAGACAACAACCTAATGCATTATGAGCTATTTAAGTCTACTGATTTACAGCTATCAGAAGCAGCCTTTCGAGCAAAAGTGAAGGAGAACCTGTTAAATAAAAGGGAGAATGAGTGACAAGATGGGGTGAGTATAGAACGCTCTGTTCTAGAATTAATTGGACATGCATCAAAGAGAAGTAGAAATGAGTGTCTAAGCGCTTGAATGATGCGAACAACAAAATATAGGTCAGATTGTTTATCCTCCTTTTACACGAGTTGGATATAGTTGGTTTGCCAATAGCTAAAAATCAATTTCTTCCCAGTCCTTGTCGTCCATGGGTATTGTTTTACAATTAACGGTATCTCCTGCTCTTTTCAAGCATAAGCGAATTTCCTGCCTATCCTTTTTCTTCAATTTCAGTACGTAAAACCC
>NZ_WMJX01000064.1 GCF_009711045.1 Myroides albus
ATTTGATGCCACGTTTTTAACAAATGTGTCATTGGATGAAAGTTCAGTTACAAAATGGTTATTATTTGCTAGAGTTGTAACAAACTTCGAGTTGTTGGCTATATCCTCTAGCTTGACTGCAAATTCTGTATTTTCTGAATCAGTAATTACAAGCTCATCACCCTGAAGCTTATAACTTGCTACTTTTGTATCAAAGTCTGACCATACAATACTTTGTAACTGATTACTTCCATCTTTATAGTAAAAAGCATTAGCTTTTTTATCGTAGTAAACATTACCATAAGTATGCGCTAACTTATCGATAATGCTTTGAACTACTTTATCATTTGAAACAATGCTATCAAAGTTATCTCTGATTACATCAAGTACTGGAATATTATTTTTATTTCCTTTCTCGTCGGTAAAAATAAAATTACCTGGAGAAGTTGGATCATTTATTAAACTTGTATTTACTTGTATTTTTTCTAACAAAATACTTACAGTATCACCTTTAGAGTCCTTAAGAAATAGCGTATCATTCTCAACATATAGATTTTTATTAGATCTAGAATCAAAAGCGTCAAGATCAGTTGATGAAACAACCTTAATCCATTTCCTTTGTGCTTTATTCCAATAGTAATATCCAGGAACAATATCAGCAGACGTGTTAACGTTATATACTAATAAAGATTCAACTGCATTTTTTATTGTCAATTCATCTGTTGTAGACTTTAGACTAATTTGTGGAATAACAACTCCTTTATCAGCAGAGTTTATTTCAAGCATTGCTGAATCATGTGGTTTCATTGTTCCTATTCCTATTTGTGAATACGTCGTACCAGTTAGCATTAAAACAGCTATAGGTAGTAATCTTTTTTTCATAGTGTCGTTTTAAAATTATTCTTTAGAAGGTGAGCTTCTACTTTTCTCATTAACACTACAAATTTCAATCTACTTTTTTTAAAGATTAATTCATAAAGTCCACTTTTAATCCATTACAATTTTTTGTAACATTTTTAAGGTAGTTCAAAAAATTGGATAACTGTAAATCAAGCTCTTACATTTAAAAAGAAACTATTAATTAACACTTAGAAAAACAAAAAAAAATTTAAAAACAACTAAAAAAATACTATTAAAAATCTGAGGTAGCCTTATTTAAGTAGATATATTCTGAAGGAGAGATTCCTACTACACTTTTAAAACTTCTAAAAAAAGAAACGCGACTATTAAAACCACATTCAAAATAGAGATCATTGATAGACATATCAAAGGAATCATTTTTTATTAAACTTTGAGCATGTTTAATTCTGTACCTATTTATTACATTATTAAAATTACTTTCATGTACAATATTGAAGTATTGAGATAAATGATGTCTTGAAATTTTGGTCATCATAGAGAGTTTGCCTATACTTAAATTACGATCTAAATAAATTTTTTTGTTCTCAAGTAAATCAATTATTTTTAAATCGTAATCTGTTAATAAATCACTCTTAACTAATGAATTTAAATATTTTACATCTTTAGATGAAACAGATAAATCATTACTAGCTACTTTTTTAGAATTAAGATTTTGCAAGTGAATTTTTGCTTTAAATTGATATTGATTAGCAAAACTTGCACTAATAAAACATAGAGCCACAAAACTAATACCTAATAAAAGTTTAAAGGTATATATGTAATCAAACCCCCAAAAAGGAAATGAAATTAGAACAATTGAGATTAGTAAAAAAACAGAACTAAGCTTAAGAAAAAAATACTGTCGAAAGTCATCTACATTATGTTTAAAAACTATTGCATATACATTACATATGTATATTAAAAGATGAATACCAGATATTACATTAAAGACATTAAAATAAGGTAAAATTATTTCAACATCTAAAAACTCATCTATAATCAGCAATGTTAAATAAACAATAGACAAAGCTACAGGCAGTAAAAAGTGGATTAATATCCTAAATATAGACTTAGGCTCTACTCTATTAATGATCATTAAACTAATAATATATAAAAAAGGACCATAGAATAGAAAAAAAGGGCTCCCATAAATTGAGAAACTTTTTTCAGAAGTGAATATGAAAGTAAAATAGCTATAAACTATATGCAAAAACAAAAAAGCAATAGAGTATGTTATAATACTATTGGTTTTAATATTTATTAAATCGTATTTAACTTTCCACAAACAATAAATCAATAAGAATATATTGACAAAAAAAATAAAAGTAACTATCATTTAAAATAATTTAAAAAGTAAACTTTAATGAGAAAAGCAGTTCACTACAAATTATACTCAAATGTTTTACGATAAGCTGAAGGACTCTCTCCCACAAACTCTTTGAAATACTTTATAAAAGTTGATCGAGAATTAAAACCAGACTGCAGCATTACTCCATCTAATAAAAGATGTCTATTAGTTTCTAATAGTTTTTTTGCATACTCAACTCTATATTTTGCCAATAAAGAATAGAAACTCTCGTTTAACTCTGAGTTAATAACAGTTGATATTTGATTCTTTGGTTTATCTAACATTGTTGCTAAAGCATCTAAATTGAAACTAGAATCTAGAAATACCTTATCTATTATAAACAAATGCAAAATTTCATTTGCTAATTCACTAAGCTCACTTTGATTAATCGTTTTCAGAAAAGCAGAACAGAAATTTTCTTTAAAAAAGTACTCTTTACTTAAATTAGCTAAATGTAAACTAGAAAAATAATATGTTATAAGACTAAGTGTTCCATAAAACAAAAAAAGAATCACATGAATTAAACCATGAAAATCAGAATTGTCAAAGTTAATTACATAAGTAAAAATTTCGGTGACTTTAACACACAAAATAATCAACAATACATATAAAGAAATTAATATATAATTGAATTCTAGAGCGTAAAAATTTGTTTTAATCTTTTTGAAATCCGCTAAAGACATAGTTATTCGAACTAGTGGATAAAGACTAAAAACAATAACTAAAATATTAAAAACAAGTTTCTTTTGAACAAAAAAAGAACTTGTAAGTAAAAAAAGTGTAAAAACAAAAACATCTAAATGCTTAACAATTTGTCTTTGTGCAACTCTTGATTTAAGAAAATATAAAACCAGATAACTTTGAAAATAAAACACACGCAGCTCTAAATCAAAATAATCAAAAAATACAGTTAAAGAAAGTAAACTAATTATTAAAAATAATAATTTATCAAATTGTTTTAGATAATTAATCTCATTTATCATGATTAACTAAAGCCTTATATAACCAATTAGTAATTTTACAAAGGTCCTTAATTTTACTAGTATTAACAAGTCAAAATATTTTGATACAAATATTAACAATTAAACAAAAACACAATAATTCACAATAAACATTAAATAATTTAATTTAATCAACTTATTTAAACTAAAAAATAAAAAAAAATATTAATCATAAATAAAAAAATAAAAATAACTAAATATTCACAAATTTTATCTTTTTTATATCATTACTTTTACTTAAAGGGAGTCTTTATCCAACAAGACTATAGAATCAATACCTTATCAAACAAAAAAGATAGAGTAAAACTATTAATTACTCTATCCTTTTATAACTTATAACTACTTACTATTTATTGATATCTCACGGCTAGTTTATTGATTTTCTTTGCCTTTAAAATATCTCGATGACTCACCCTTAAACTCTGCCAAAGCATATCCGAGTTAATATCAATACGCAATATTTTGTAGTTAGATAAATCAAAAGCATCCAACACAAAGACATTCTCTATACTTTGATGGCTTTTAACCACATTAATATCCCTGTAAGACTTTATAGGTTTTAAGTCTATCTGCTCAATGGTACTTTTCTTTGATAGCTTTTTATCTAAAAGCTTAAAACTAACATAGTCTAAATGATAATCTAAATTACTTTTATTTTGCCAAGACAAGTGGAAGTACAACTTCCCTTCTTGAGTGTAAATACCCTTTAACTGCACTTTAATCCCAAAACTTGAATCTGAAATATTTAAAAAACTCTTATCTCTTTTGACAATAGATTCCAAAAAATAATCCACAAGAGTAGGACTAGTTTGACCAAACTCCTGAAAAAGAATATTACTATTTAAACGCTCCTTTTCGGTTTGTAGTTTCTTTAAATCATAATTCAAATTCTCAGGGTTATCACTATAATTTACATTAAAGTTATAAAACAAACCACTTTGAGTGATAACTGTAAAGTTGGTTTGTGTTATTTCTGAACTTATCGCTTTCAAGCGTAAAACATTCTCAGCTGATTCAACCTTACTGGCTATAATATCATTGCTACCTAAATCAACATATCGGATACTACTGTCAAATAAAATATGTGTTGTTTTGTTTAAAGTTAACTCTATTTGAAAAGGTTTTATCTCTGCACTAGTAAGATTATTGTGCAGTTTACTATTTTGTCCTACTGCCATGATTTGCATTAGAACTAAGCTAAATGTTATAATAAATCTCATAATTTTCATGTTTATTAGTTATTTTTATTGTTTGGGTAACAAGAAAACCTCTTGTCCTTTTTTAAAGGTTACTCGTTGGGTTTTTACTTTCTTTGAAAAGTAGCCTGATACCCCTTGAATGATTCCCTTTGTTAAATCTCCTGCAATTTGATCTGCAACACTCTTGGTCATAGAAATACTCGTTGCAGTACTCTGACCTGCATTAGCTAGAATTTCTTTACTCGCATCAATCTCTTGAGAATTTAATACCTCTAGTCCCCTTTGACCAAATCGGTCATAGCCAATTAATTCTACCTCAACAATGCTTTGATCTAACTTTATGGATTCCACAACAAACTCAGCTCGACCACTATTAAGAGTAACTCTTGCCACTATAACACTTTGTTTGCCCAAAGGAGCTCCTTGAATTAAAATATCCTCTAAAAGCAAAAGTTTCACCCATCCGTTATTTACAATTGTTTGATGCTCGAGTATACTTGCCTTTATTGAATTTTTAAACCCCAGTGATTCAGTAGTGGTATAAGCGGTATTAAACCCATTTACCTTTTGTTTTGAATTGAAAGTTGAATCCCCTTTTAAGGTAGAACTCAACTTTAAAGACGATACAACATTAAGTGATTTAAAATCAGATTCTACCGCTGCTATATTTTTATTAGGGCTTTGTTTAAATCCCAAAAGATCACTTTTAACCTCTGGTTGACTCCCGGGTATATACCGAGAGGCCATCTCAAAAGATTTCTGCATTAACTCTAAGTGTTCTTGCTTTCTCACTTGCCTATTATCAACCCCTTGTTTTAGCTCGGATTTTAACTGATCTAGCTCTTTAAAAAGTTTGTTATAATCATCCTTGTCTTTCTCTGGTTTATAAAACTCTGAAACGGCCTGATTAGCAAGTTGATAATTCTCTAAAGAGCGCCGCTTGGAAGACCACTCTAAGTTAGGGTAATCACTTACCTGTTGCACGGAATCTTTTTCAATATAATAATCCAAAAGTGTTTGATTACTATGACTATTACTTGTGTTTCTGGCCTTTAAAAACTCTTGCTCATAGGCCTTGAGTTTATCCGAGGGTAGTTCAATATTAGTAACCTCTGGAATAATTGGGTTAATATCACTTTTGTTGGAGGTTTCATACAAGAAAAGAAAATACATAACCACTGAGAAAATTCCAAATAGCCCCAAGTAAACAAAGTATTTTTTATATTTATTAAAAATTCCATTTTTGTATTTCTCTAAGACAAAACCTTTTGAACTTTGATTGTTACTTTGCATAAGTTTTCTTTAAAATTTTAATTGGTTTTAATTCTATTGTCCTATTATAAAGCATAGGTAAAGTAAGTTTTACCTTGTATGATTTATCAATAGGTTTAACCTGGTTTAGACTACTGAGAAAAACCTTTATACTGAGTATTAAATAAAAAATAAAGACAAAGACCAGTACTAAAGTTTGTTTTTTTCTATGCAAATTTGTCCACCAAGTATTAATGCTAAGTAGGTACTTTGAGTTTTTATTAAGCTTAATTTTATCTCTCATAGCCACTAACGTTTAATCGAACTAACTGTTTTATTCTCTAAAACAGTAAATTTCTCAATTATAAAGCCTTGGGGATTATTATCCGACCTTACCGCATTTAAAAGCTGACTACTAGTTATTATACTATTTTGAGTAATACTACTGGCTCTAATTACATGCTGAGTTAAATGCACTTTACTCTTATAAGGATATGACTTAAAATCAACCCATATGCTATCAACCGATACTCTTTGTTGAATACCCCCGGAGATAATACGAGAGTAATACCCTTTTTCAAGTAAATCTTGATAGTAATTAAAAGCACTTTTATCCGAGAGATTAAAGGCCCTTTGCATATTACTCTCAATGGCGGCTTTCTCTGGAGAGATACTAAAAAAGAATTCATGAAAACGCCTTAAATGTTCCCTTGCCTCAACAGGTCTATTTATACTTGCATCTTGAGAAAGAGCAAGCATTAAAGATTTGCCTTTATCAAGAACATATATTTTTTCTCTTTGTTGCTTGGCAAAATCATAGCTCTTGTAGATAGAAAACACCGTGACTAAAACACATAAGCTTGAAAAAACTAAAGTGTATAATCGTATTGTTAAAAATCTATTTTCTATATTTTTAAGTGATTTAAAATCCATAACTTACTTTTTAATCAATTGTCCTAAAATATTACCCCCAACAGATCCACTAACAGCACCTGCCATATTAGTTGTGCGTAAAGCAGTTTGATTAATATTACGAGTGTAATTCCCTCCTGCTCCTGCTTGAATAATCCAACTTGATAGAGTTGGGATTGTAAAATATCCCACAATACCAATTATCATAAATAAAATGTAAACAGTATCAAAACTATCTAACGTAGAAGTGGAAGAGCTAGTTAACCTCTCAAGGTCTTTTCCTATAATAAGGGTTTGTATTCTCGCTAGAATGCTACTTAAAATATCCGAGATTGGAAGCCATAAATACACACTAATATACCTTGAGAGCCACTGCGATAAACTCGATGAGAATCCACTCCAAATTGAAATGGCAAAAGCTATAGGTCCGAAGATACTGAGCACTATTAGAAAAAAAGTTCTAATGGTATCGATCACTAAAGCACTGGCGTGAAAAACATTCTCTAGAAGCTCTCTAAAGCCATCTCGAATACTCTTTTTAAAATCATACATCCCACGCTCTAAATACATGGTGCTTATACTAGTTAGATCAGATATAGACCAACCTAATTCTTGAATTTTATTATCAAATTCTTCATTGGACACCAAATAGGCCGTCTCGGGGTTATTGGCTAAAATTTGCCTCTCTAATTGATCCTTTTTTTGCTGTAACGCTCTAAGGTCAATCACCTGTTCTTTTAAAATTAAATGTGTTCCTTTAACCACCGGGCTCAAAACACTATTTATAGTTCCTAATACCAACGTTGGGAAAAACATAATACACAAACCTATAGCTAAAGGCCTTAAAAGAGGATACACATCAATAGGTTCTGCTCTAGATAAAGCAGCCCATACTTGTAAGGCTATATAAAAAAGCGCACCAAGCCCCCCTAAACCCTTTGCCATAGCAATCATATTACTAGCCAAGGGCATCATCTCGTTGTAAAGGTTTGCTAAAACCTCATGCAAATTATCACTTTCCATAACTACCAATATTTACTGTTAGACTCCCCATATAAATCAAGAATACTCTGGGTGTTACTCTTTTTTTTTGATCTTAAAATACTAACCGATATATTCTTTTTCGTATAGTAATCAACCAAATTATAATAGTATTTGACCCTGGAGTATATTGTATCGATAATATCCATTCGCTCTTTATCGTTTAAAGACAAACTTGTTTTGGTAACAATTTGCTTTAACTCGTTTAATAAAACAGTAGATTCAGACAATAGCTTAGCATACCCATTTGCAATAGCTTCAAGCTCTTGGTCAGAAAAATTACTATCGTTGAGCATTTTGGAGAATCCCTGTACATATAATTTAGATACATCCGAGACTAAAAGAACAGTCTGTTGAACTTTTCTAGCATCTTTTACAAGGTGATTCACAGATTCAAGTTTATTGTAGTAATCTTTAGTTTGATTATAGATTTTCTCTACTTCCTTAAAATTCCTAATAACATTTTCAACCGTTGCTGAAGTTTGCACAATCTCATTGGTACTATTGATAATACTTTGAGCAAAATTTCCCGGATCGTATACGGTCCATTGACCAAAACAAACACTTGAGAATAAAAACAAAAAAGCAGTTAATATTCTCTGATATATTTTTTTCATAAGTCATTACTTTTAAATTAAAACATTACTGTATGCGCTGCTCAACAAGAGCTTTAATGGCAAGTTCTACATCACCATCAAATTCTAAAGTAAGTTGCTCTAGTTTGAGTTTTTCCTTCTCCTCGGTGGTATAGGCTAAATATTCAGAATAGCTCACCTCTGTGGCATAAACCCCAGAGTGAGTACCACCTAAATCAATCCACACCTCTTTATAAAGCCTCTGAGGGTGATTATTTAAATTAATGGATAAGATTTGAGCTTTTTGTTGGGAGTTTAGTCCTAACATTTTTTGAATCTGATCAAACTTATTGATGTATTTACGCTGGTCTAAAAGAATCTTACAATCTGAATTATTGATAATGCTCTGCTTTACAATCGGAGAGTCAATTATATCATCAATCTCCTGAGTGACAACTATAGCCTCACCAAAGAATTTCCGCACCGTCTTAAGTAGGCTAAGCACCCAGCGCCTTATCATATTTCTA
>NZ_WMJX01000065.1 GCF_009711045.1 Myroides albus
TATCTTAATTGTCCACTTTTTGCTGACGATTTACAATATCAGAGAATTTTTTTAATACCCCAAAAACTGTAGCTGATATAAAGAAAGAATTACTAGAAAAAGAGTTAATTGATATTTCACTTAAAAGTGGAGAGATATCAAATGTTCTTAGAAACATTGAAAAAGAGAAAGGTATAGAGGTTATTAGAGATGGAAAAATAAATAGATACAAGGAAATTTTGTTATAAAGTTTAATTCTTTGTATTTATTACTAACATTTATAGCCTTGGTTTATCTTTGAGAGAGTTTACTTATAAAAAACAAAGAATCCTTTCTTAAGAGTTTGGGATGCCATTTATATGATTTAATTTTGAGAGGCAATCTTTAAAAACAAGTATAAAATGTCCCACTTAGCACAAGATATCCTATTCGGTGTAGCAGTAGCTGATGCTTTAGGAGTTCCTATCGAATTTAAGTATCCAAATGAAATAGATATAGAATCTGTTAAAACTAATTATCAAAATGAACCTAATAGATTAATTGGGTTTGGTTCTTGGCATAAACCTGTTGGAACCTTTAGTGATGATTCTTCTCTAACTTTTTGTACAGCAGAATATTTAGTCTCTGAAGAAAGTGATTTAAATGATTTAATGGATCGTTTTAAAGATTGGATGAAAGAAGGTTATTGGACTGCTGATGGAGACACTTTTGATATTGGAAGAACAACTTTATTTGCTATTGAAAATTTTGCAAATGATTATAATTGGAGAACGGCAGGACTCAATACAGAACGCGACAATGGAAATGGTTCTTTAATGCGTATATCTCCTTTACTCTTTCCGCTCTTATATGACAAGAACATTACATATCCTTACAGCTATATTAGTAACTTTAGTAGTTTAACTCATGCACATAAAATAGCTATAGATAGCTGTTATATCTATCTTATCTATGCCAAACATCTTGTTTTAACTAAAGATGTACGTCTAGCATATGAAAGCCTTATAAATGACTTGGCTTCTACATATCAGGAAAATGAATACTTTAAACGTATCTTCTCTCCAAATTTTAAAGAGATTGATCCAAGTGAATTTAATAATAGAGGATTTGTAGTGGGAAGTTTAGAAATTGCTCTTCAAACTATACTTACTACAAATAGTTATGAAGAAGCTATTTTAAAAGTTATGTCCTTAGGTAAAGACACTGATACAAATGGAGCAATTACAGGAGCCTTGGCAGGTATTTTATATGGATTTGAGAGTATTCCTAAGCATTGGATAGAGCCATTAAAAAGGAAAGAAAATATACAATTGCTAGCTGAGCAGTTGAATTTTAAATATAAACTATTATGATAGACAAACTAAAACAATTAGAATCAGATTCATATTTTCAAAAATTAGTTAATGATCTCAAAGAACCGAACCTGTTTAATGTTCTTAAATTAGACAGATATGAAATAAGACATTCCACTTTTCTAGCTTGGTTATTAGATCCAAATGAAAAACATTGTTTAGGAAATATTTTTTTAAGTCTCTTTCTTTCAGATATAGTAAAAGATAAAGACCTATTAAATCAAGCTAAGTTTAAATGGATAAAAAGGGAAACTGAAAATGACATTGATATTTTTATTGAATTTGATAATATGATAATTGCAGTTGAAAACAAAATCGATAGCGATGAACATTCAGATCAATTAACTAAATATACTAAACATTTAAAGTCTGTTTACCCACATATATCAAATCACTTTCTAGTTTTCTTAACACCAAATGGGAAATTACCTAAGAAGAACAATGAATATATTGTTTATTCATATTCACAGATAGCTCATCATATTGAAAGTGTCCTAAAAACAGAACATTTAAATATCAATACAAGAGCACGTATTTATATAGAAGACTACTTACACTCAATAAATGAAAATCTAATGAAAAATAATCCAGAGAATATTCTAGCAGCAGAATTATATGCAAAATACAAAGATACTTTTGACTTTGTCATGCAAAATGTAGAGTCAGACCTAAATTATATTACCAATAAGTTTAATCATTTTTTACATCATAAACTTCCTAACTATGTAAGAGGATCTGAGGATTATAGTTTCAGTAGGTTTACTACAAAAGAAATAAGTAACATTTTAAAACCTGTGAAATCAGCAAAAAGAGCATGGAAGAATAAAGAACCTTTCTTGTTTGAAATTTCGCTCGAAAAAGAGGAAAGAAGAATTGTTTTTTTGCTAAGTGTATCAGATTTTGATCTATCGTTAAATCAATGTTTACACAAAATATTCATGCAACAAGGGCTAATATGTGCAAACGAAAATAACGATTGGAAAATTTATAATAACATAGCTATTCCATTTGATTTTGATGAATTTAAAAATGACTCATATATAGAGAGTAAATTCGAAGAGATTTACAAAATAGCAGAACCTATTATTCAAAAAACTCAAGATATAATTGTAAGTAATAAAATTGAGATTAAAAAATCTTACTTATAGATTTACAAAGTTTTACTGATGTATTTAGTGTAATCAGGATACACTAGATTACACTAAATACATCATTCAACATTTATCGTAATATATTTATTGTCAAGATACACTACATTAAAATGATATTTATCAAAAATATTATCTTCATCATTCTCGAATATTTCTCTTAATACTTCATTATCATAAGTGAAATAGATATTGTACTTATCACCTAATAGATCCCTATCAGAATTCCTTAAAAGACGAGCAACACATTCTTTATTAGGAAGATTATGTCTATTTTCACCGTTTACACTAAATACATAATTTTTACAATCTAACAGTTTAAATAGTTCATCACTATTATTTCCTTTACTACCATGATGAGCAACTTTAACCCATTCACATTCTAGTTTGTCTTTGTAATTATATCCCAATTTTTTAATGGATTCTACTATAATATTAGGATGTGCATCAGCAAGCCATAAAACTTTTTTCTCATCATATTCACTTAAGATAGCAATACTACTTCCATTCTCAACAGAATCATCTCCTATCCAATTACTTAAATCAAAATCTTTAAGTAAAATATTATAATCATTTCCTAAAGAACTAACTGCATCACTAATTAAATCTTCTCTTTCCTGCTTTTCAAGGTCTTTTGTTGTAGATTTATACTTCTTTCTTAATTTATTTAATTGAGAACTTGTCGGAGATAGTATAGTTAACTCTAAACCAAATATATCAATAGGTTCTAAAGAATTCGTTAAATCAAAATTTAGTAATTTACCTTTCAGGTTAATATAATTATAAAGAAGATCTCCTTGATTAATACTTCTACTATCGCTAACATTATAAAAAATGTCTTTAGCTTGACTTTCTCGTGGCACATTATACCAGATTTTTTCAATTACATCCCTATATTCGCCCGATAGTATCGTTTCTATATATTTTATTATTCCTCCTATATGATCATCATGAATATGTGAGATTATCCATAAATCAATTTTCTCATTGTTATCTATGATCTTTTGAATCTCTTCTTCTAACACATGCCTAAATGTTCTACTATATCCAGAATCAATAAAAATATTATGGTACTTTTTATCAGTACCTAAAAAACGAATACTACCTGCATCTCCACATTCCGCTTGATAAAATTTTACTTCCATTTTTTATATTCTTTTACTCCCTATCGAATGATATAATATCTCCTTTTACAATATCATTCTCAATATAGAAAACTCCACTTAGTTCTTTAAAGTGATTATTGTTCAAATCTCTTGAATTATATGACATCTTCTCTCCTAAAAGTGTCCAAATTATCTCTAGATTGTTCTCTTTAAGATAGTTTAAAAGTTCTTCTTTTTTGAATAATAAATCTCTATGATTTATATTTTGTGCAACAAAATTTCCTTCAAGATTTATAAAATCCCCATCAATAGGGGCATATTTTAACCCTAATCCTTCAAAAAGAGTTTTACAAGGCATATCATAATAAAAATGAGCTCCTGATTTATCATCAGACATTTCTCCAACAGCATCAGTAGAAGCTATTATAACTTTATAGTTAGTATTTGAAATAGTTTCCCACTTTCTAACCTTTTCACTATTCTTATATATTGGAGACCAAAAATTCTCTCTATTTATTAAACTTAATGGAACTGATGATTCAGGCATCCATCTACCCCAAAAATTTTGCTTAGATAACCACTTAGTAATTTTTGATTTATCCCTTTTATGGACAAGATATCCCTGTAACATATAGAATACTTCTTTCCTTCTTCTATCATATTCATCTTGGCCAATAGATTTTGGTTCTATCCATTTTACCATCTTCTTTAAAGAAAGCCATTTACTACCATCAATATCCTCTTTCTCCAAAATATTTTTCACAGTAGGTAAATCCAATAGATTATCTACCCATTGTGCATCATTTTCCTGCCAATTATTATATACAGGTTCATCATACCATTTTTTATCCTCAGAAGGATAATCCAATTCTTTGTTATCTTCTTCTACATCCTTACATATAAAAGCTGGATCTATATCTCTTAAATACATTTGCCAAGGTCCTTTGTAATAACTTGACTTCCCTGTCCAGTCTTCAAAGACTTCATGATTATCAGAAACCATTGCTAAAATTTCAAAAAAAGCAATCCATTGATATTTTTTCCCTATTCTCTCGACTTTATTCTCAATTCTATTACTATTCCTTTCTGAAGAGTCATCATATTCACCATGTAATTTGCAATCATATCCTAAATCAAAGACTCTTTTTACTATCCATCTTTTAATTGGTTCAGTGTCAAAAGCATTATCATATCGATTATCTTTCCTATTAATACTTTTTAAGTATGGTAGTATTTTATATTTTAAATATGCCATCTGTTCAGTATCAAAATACTTTTCAGACATTAGTAATAATCTTTGATAAAAATCCTCTCTTACTGATATATGAAATGCATACTTCTCTTCTCCTAAAATTTCCTTTGCTCTTGGTACATTCTTAGTATACCTGACATGCATTTCTTCATATTTCTTAAATGAAGTTACAATTTCTCTTTGAGATTTGTTTAAAGACCTATAGAACAACTTATACTCTTCTTTAAAAGTAAAAGATTCAGATTTAAACTTTTCTAATGCAGGTTTTATAATCTTACGTCCAAAGTCCCACTCTAATACTGAAAAAGAAATTAAATTATGCATTCTACTATTATTCTGTTTAAAACTTAAACTTTCTTGATCTAATTCATACTCCTTTATTTTCTCTACAGTTGGAAAACTTTCAGGCATTTTACTTTTATAGGGTGGACGTACTAGACTTAAATCAATTTTTAGATTAGGATTTAAATAAATAGCATATTCTACAATATTCCTGGCATAGTCTCTTAATAAAATATGATTAGGTGGTGTCCCATTTTTAAACACATAACTATATACAGTATTAGCTATTTTGTTTACTGATTCTATTTTTTCAGTTCTTAAAACACAACCATACGCTACAGCATAAATTCTTTCTAAAATATACAGATCATCTATGTTTTTAAAAGTTTTTAATATTGAAATTAAAGCTTCTGGTTGTTGTTCTAATAGGTTGACTAAGGCTTTTGTGGTTTGGTCTCTTAACTTTCGATGAGTTGATGCTAATAACCATACTAAAGCTTGAGCTGTTAAACGAGCAGTTTCAAAATCAACATTTTTTGACACATTGGGAGTCCAAGCCCAGTCAATTAATCTTCTTATAGGATAGGCTACATTCTCGTCATTATAATCACAAAACCATAACATGTGCCTCTGCCAAAAACCGTCTCTTTTTGACATCTTGACTCCTTTGAATATCTTATTAATTCTATCACTATTAAAAGGATGGTTCTGGACAGGTGCAAGCTCATAAAGCTTGAATAAATATTGGTCATAATCTATATTAAAACTACCCGACTTAAACCATTTTGTAATTTTATCATTATCAATACTATTAACCGCTCTCCAATTTAAACTATCTAAGAAAAACTTATTAACACTATCTTCATCTTGCTTTCTTAAAAATTGATCACTTACCTTGTCAGTAAATACCCATGAAAAAACTTCGTAAATCTCTAATCCAAATTTTTCAGGTAATAGAACAGAAAAAGCTTCTAAAAGTCCATCAAAATGCCAAAAAGTATATTCAATCAACCTACCAAACTCTCCTCCTTTTTGAAAAGAAACTATTAAATCTTCTTTAGTTTCAAACTTATTCAATAAGTCTTCAGCAATAAAAAAGTCTCCTAATCTTTCATATGAGAAATAGATTACTTCTTCATTTTGTTTATTTTCATAATCATAATCAATTCTTCTTATAAAAACATTCTCTTCAATTAAGTCGTTTATAAGGTGTGGGAATTGGGAAAATTTATCTTCAAATAATTCAAATGCTTCTTCCAGCCTCAAGAATCTCTCTTCTTTCTGAAAACATTGGTAAGCAAGATAATGTATTGCTTTTTCAACTATTTTACGATTTTTATATTCATGTCTTTTTCTTTCAAACTTTAAGTTCAAAGTATGAATATACATGCGAAAAACACTGCTTATTCCTTGAAAACCTTGAGGGAACGTTTTTTCTTCAGTTTCTTTTACAGCCTCACATATTATTTTTAAAAACAATGGTTTGGAAAACTCTGGTGCTAGAATTGGAAAATAGGGTTGCTTTAGTTCATGAAAATCACAGAACAACTTTAAAGCCATATACTCGTTCCCTTTAAAACCCTCGTGATTTAAAACTGATACATTACTATTTTTTAATAGTTCATCAGGAATAACATAATCAATATAAGTTGTTCTAATAGATAATACTAACCCAAGAAAAGGGTAATCTAAAAAATCATTTATAAATGATGCTATTCTATCATACCACAAATCAGCTCCTCCTCCTTCATTGATAGCATCAATTAATATTAGGACTCTAGAACCTATTTGTTTTCCTATATTATTTAGCTCTATCAATAATTCTTTTTCAGAACAGCTAAGTCCAAGTTCTGATCTAATATTTTCCCAAACAGTTTTATTGCTATGAAAATTTTGACCTAATAAAAGTAATGTAGGTAAGTTACTATTTACTCTTTTTTGTGCGATATCTCCTAACAAGTGTGATTTACCATTTCCAGCATCACCTTTAACTATCAAATAAGGATTATTTGATAACTTTATATTTATTTTTTTAGTAATACTAAAAATAAAATCTTCATTATATCGTCTAATTTCTCTTAATCTAGATAATTCAGCCTCGTAAGGAAATTCATAATTATGACTTCTATTAGATTTAAAACTATCTTTCTCACTTCTTAGTTTATACAGTTCAGTTGATTTTTCATTTACTTTAGAATTTATTGATTCTATTCTATCAAGTAGCCATTGAATATCAATCTTATTTTCAACTGAAAAATTTAATGCTCTAATCCATTCTAAAACTATTGATTTAACCTCTTCAAATTCAACCTCAATTTGTTCTAAATGTGTATTGTTTACAATTTTCCTATATCCATACCCAGTTATCCATTCATCAAATATTGCCGTAAATTGTCTTTTAAAAACTGTATCCTTTGCTATATCATTAAATACTTTTGCAATAGGTAATTGAAAATTTAGGACTTCACTAAATCTAGGTCCAAGACCAGTAATTGATTGTTTAATATGCTTTTTAAAAAAATCATCCGTTAGATCATAACTAGCAAAATAGTTGAACTGAATTAATGGTAAATAACTCTTTGCAAGAAATTCATTTGCTATATCAATAAATTGAGCATAAATAACCTTTCCTTTTTCTTCAGCTCTAAACCTTGTAAAAATACCATAAAGAAAAACATCTGCTCCCGTTTGTATAAAAACACCACTTCCAGAGAATCCCATTGTATTATATGATGTATAATTTTCTAATAATTCTAATTGAAATCTATCATCTAATAATTGAATCCATTTAGGATATAATACAGCTAACTCTTTGCCTTGTGTAGCCTTTGAAAATCCTTTAATGATAAAATCATTATAAGTACTTTTTTCTTTTACTACTTTAACTTTGGGGATTTCGCCTAGAATACCTTCGACATCTTTTTTATCTAATACAAGAACAGCAACATCTTTATTCTCTTCTTTAAATAATAAATTTGAATTTATCGTAACTTTTAATGATTTATAAGAAGTTAGATCCTTATATAAAAAATCTATCTCTACCTCAACTCTCTGGTTTTGAAACTTATCTCCATCTTCAAACAAACAATGAGATGCAGTTAATACATAGAGCTTTTCCTTTAACTCATCCGAATAATATATTACACCTGTTCCAATACAAGCTCCATTATTTACATCTTTCAGTCTTACAGAAAGCTTAGATATTACTTTATCTAATTTTTCAATCATTATCTCAATAAATTTAGTCTATAAATATTTTTAATAATTAATTATGAAGTAAATAACCCCCATTTACTCCATTATACTAATATTAGTAAAATTACAATAAATATTTTCCTTTAAAAAAGATACTGTAGAATTCAAGGCTTATAGTTACGTATCCACGCGAGCAACCACATATTTCATAAGCTAA
>NZ_WMJX01000066.1 GCF_009711045.1 Myroides albus
TTTTTTTTGCTTTTTCTTATATCGAACTCACGTTAAATATAGCTTCATTACAGATTTTGAGTTCTATTTAAAGACTGAAAAGAAGTTTCAACCCAATACTATCATTAAAACAATACAAAGGTTTAGAAGAGTTATTAAAGTGGCTATTGCACAAGAATATTTATTTAAAGATCCCTTCATGCTTTATAAACCTCAAAAACAGAAAAAAGAAATAATATACCTGAATCAAGGAGAGTTAAAGAAGCTAGAAAACTATAACTTCTCTCAAAAGAGAATAGAAAGAGTAAGAGATATGTTTATTTTCTGCTGTTATACAGGATTAGCTTACAATGAAATGAATGAACTAAGTAGAAAACATATTGTAGAAGAGTTTGATAATAACTTGTGGATTAAAATGACACGTAGAAAAACAAATAAAACTATATCTATTCCTTTACTACCTAGAGCTCTTGAGTTATTAAAGAAACTAGAGAATACAAATGAAGAACAAGAAAAGCTCCTGCCAAAAATAAGTAACCAAAGATTTAATTCTTACCTGAAAGAAATAGCTTTTATAGTAGGGATAGATAAACTACTAACCCATCATACTGCTAGAAAGACTTTTGCTACTACAGTTCTATTATATAATGATGTACCTATAGAAATAGTTTCTAAGCTTCTAGGGCATTCTAAGATTACTATGACACAAGAACATTATGGAAAAATAGTTAATACTAAGGTTAGTGAGCATATAAATAGACTATCTAGTAAATTAAAATAATAATGTTTATATATTTAACTGTGCCTAATTACTAGGTACAGTTAAACTTATTACTAATGGAAGAACTAATTACACCATTCAATGATTATCCTATTGAATTTAAAGAACTAAATCCTGATGATTTTGAATTTTTTAATGTAGCAGAAAAGATTATTATAACACCTAATGCTGATGGCTATATAAATGGAGAATTACAAAATGCAATAGACCTGAGTACTAAAAATACTGTTGTAGTTAATGCAGGAGTTGGACAAGGTAAAACCTATTCAATTATACAGCTAGTAAAGAAATATTATGATTTAGCAGAAGAAGAGTATGTTATATTTATAGCATCACCTTATATGAGCTTAGTACAACAGTATTATGATAAAACTATAGATTGTGGTATTTCTGTAGATCAAATTTATAGATATGAAAACATTGGAATAAATAGAGATATTAAGCCTGAAGATTCAAAAGTGCATATACTTACTGTAAATGCTCTATTAGGAAATCCAGGTGAAGATGCATTAATTAACTCTCAAGCTAAAAGAGACTATATTAATCATATGGTAAAGTACTGTGAAGAGAACAATAAGAAAGCAGTATTTATATATGATGAGATTCATGATGCTATACATAATTTCAAAGAAGAGTATATTTTTACTTTATGGAAGTGGAGAAATGTAATACACAAGAACTTAATTATTAGTGCTACATTTAATGAAGCATCTAAGATAGTAATCAAGTATTTAGCAAATCTTACTGAAAAGAATATACAACTTATAGAATCTAAAAGAATACGTATTGTTGAAAAACAAAGTGAATTATACCTTCATTATAATAATAATCAATATTACAATTACAATGATGAAAACATTGTAAATCTTCTAAAATTATTAATTGAACATGAAAAAGATATAGATATACTAAGCTACTCTAAGACTTTAGCAGATAATATTTGTAAAAACACACATGAAGAAAGAAGTATTGGAAATATATTAATTCAAAAATACTCTGAAATACAAAATTGTACAACAGCTTTAGATAATAATCAAAGACCTGATAGAGAAATACCTACAAATAGATATGATCCTTTAAAATGTAATGTTGGTACTAACTTTAAGACAGGAATTAGCATTGAGAAAGAAAATCATGCTTTTATTATTATAATGCCCCCTAAAGGAGCAAAAAGTTTATTCAAAAATAACTATGGTGTATTCACAGATGGTATTAATGCTATTATCCAAGCATTTGCTAGACAAAGAAAAAAAGGAGAAATACATGTAATTTTACCTAGCCCTGATACAATTGATTATTCTACTTTACCTTTTTTTAGTGAACATGATAAAGTAGAAGTATTTAAACAGTTATATACTAATGGAAAAGAAGTGTCAGAAGATAGTGAAAACTTAGTTAAGTACATTTCTATTAATAATCAAAAGAATATTTTAGAAGATTATTATAATGATGTTTATAGAAAGAATGTAGAGGAAGAATTAGAGTTTTTTATTACTAGTGATATTCAACATACTCCTGAGATTAGATTTCCTAGTTTAGAAAGATTTATAATTACTTCAGGTGAAAAATATTTAGTAAACAAATATCCTTTTTTTGGAGGGGATTTATCTTCTTATATAACTTATAGTGCTATTACAAATCAGTTTATTAACTGTAAATTTAAAGGTGTTTTTTATAGTAAAAAAAACTTGATTTTAACTTGGAATAATATTAATCTAGGAATAGAGGAATACTTTGCTGATAATATTGACATTGATTATTATAATGGATTTTTAATTTATCTATCTGATATTGAATTTTATTGTGAGTTAAAAGAAATGCTATTTGTAAACAACAGGATTCTTTTACAAAAAGAAGATGGTACTACAGAAGAAATAAAAACTCAAAATTCAAATAAACATATTGAACAGAGTATACTTACTATAATACAAAATTATAGATATTCAAATGCAGTAGAACTATTTGATAGAGGAGAATATTTTAGAGCAAAAGTATGTGAAGCTTTAAATACTAATATTGATTTATTAAATGAAGATATAAAAGATATAAATGAAGCCTATCTTACAATGAATCATTTCAGAGATAAAGTTGTTAACTCTATTCAAGAAATTCTTATAAATGGTCAAGAAGTGAAATACATTTCATCTAGACATGCAGATTCTTTTATAGAAGATAGTGAAATAGAAAGATTTGATAAAATGATTAATACCTTAATAAACAAAGATATATTTTTAAAAAATGGTGTATATGATTTTTCTCGCAGTTTTATTAGAACACAGGATAAGTCAAGACATATTACTACTTTTTATAATATTATTAAAGAATGTTTTTTTAATACTACTAGAAGATCTATAAATAGAACTAATCAAAGATGTAATGTTGTTGAAATTCTAGAAGTATTAGAAGTTGAAAATCAACAAATGTTTCAGAATAATAGTATGAGTGAAGAGCAGTTTAATAGTTTACAAGATATTTCAGAAATACTAACTCTTTAAGAATTCTAATCCTACCACTTTTGGTACAAACCTTATATAGTAATCCTACCAAAACAGGTAGGATTTTCTAGTTTACAACAGAAATAGAATATTATTAATCCTACCACTTTTGGTACAAACCTTATATAGTAATCCTACCAAAACAGGTAGGATTTTCTAGTTTACAACAGAAATAGAATATTATTAATCCTACCACTTTTGGTACAAACCTTATATAGTAATCCTACCAAAACAGGTAGGATTTTCTAGTTTACAACAGAAATAGAATATTATTAATCCTACCACTTTTGGTACAAACCTTATATAGTAATCCTACCAAAACAGGTAGGATTTTCTAGTTTACAAACAATTAATTAAAAAAATTATGCAATTAAGACAATCAGAAAGAAAAAGAGCAAAGATTAAAATGGCTCTTCAAGGAAGTGCAGGTTCAGGAAAAACTTATTCAAGTTTACTACTAGCACAAGGTTTAACTAATGGTGACTTATCTAAAGTTGCTATTATAGACACAGAAAATGGAAGTGCTGATTTATATGCACACCTAGGAGGTTATAATGTATTATCACTTCAACCACCTTTTACTCCAGAAGCTTATATTAAGGCAATAGAAATATGTGAACAAGCTAATATGGAAGTTATTATTATTGATAGTATATCTCATTGTTGGGATGAATTATTAGACTTCCATTCTAAACTTGTAGGTAACTCTTTTACTAATTGGGCTAAGGTAACACCTAGACAAAAAAGTTTTGTAGATAAGATACTACAGAGTTCAGCCCATATAATAGCTACTATGAGAACTAAACAGGATTATGTGCTAAATCAAAAAGATGGTAAGTATGTACCTGAAAAAGTTGGACTAAAGGCTGTACAAAGAGATGGAGTAGATTATGAGTTTACACTTGTATTTGATATTGATATAAAACACTATGTAGTATCTTCTAAAGACAGAACTAGTTTGTTTATGGGAAAACCAGAATTTATAATTAATGAGTCTACAGGAAGGAAAATACTAGAATGGTGTAATAAAGGAGAAGCTCCTGATAGAACTAAAGAGAGTATTAGAAACCTAATTAATAATTGTAAAACAGTTCAAGAACTTTTAATTCTCTATCAGCAAAATCCAATCTATCAAAATGAGTTTAGATCTGTATTTGAACAGAAAAAAGCTCAATTATTTACTATTACTAATCCTCAAAACTTCAATCCAAATGAACAATTTAACTATAACTAGTAATTTTACTAACATAATAGAACAAGATACATTTATTAGAGATTTTAATATTTCTAATATTAATCAATTATCTAATAATATATTAGATGTAGATGAGTATTTAACACCTGCTGTAGTTCTTCCTAAATACACTCATAAACCATTTATTGAGGCTAATACACAGGAGATAGAATTACTAACTCTGCAGCAGGACTGTATAATTCCTGTGTTTTCTAAAGACAATGAAAAGACTATTGCACATCAAGAGTTTATAGATATAGCACAAGAATGTGCATATTCAATCTATTCAGGAGAAACTATTGAAATACCTGAAATAAGAGTATCTCATCAAATAAAAGGAAGAACACCTGATGCAATTCATAAAAGTGCTAAAGAGCTTCTAGAGCATGAGAAAACACAGTATTTTGAGAGAATGGCTTTTATTATAAAGATACCCTCTATAACTGCTAATATTGGAGGTAATACACTCTCATTAACCCTAGGAGGGGTTAGAGCTTATAACCAAGAAAACCTGTATAATAAGAAGTCTTTTGAAAAATTCAAATTCTTTATAGGCTTTCAGAATCTTGTATGTTGTAATCTTTGTGTTAGTACAGATGGTTTTTTATCTGAGATTAAAGTTAGTTCTTATGAAGAGCTTTATGCTAAGATTCTAGAGGTAATGCAGAATTACAAAGCAGAGCAACACCTAGAGCTTATGAGAGATTTTACTAATTACTCTTTAACAGAGCATCAATTTGCTCAATTAATAGGTAAATCAAGATTATACAATCACTTACCTAAGTCTCAAAGATTAGAACTACCTGAAATGACTTTTAATGATGGGCAGTTTAATACAATAGCTAGGGATTATTACCAAGATGAAAGCTTTTGTAAAGATGAGTATGGAAATATTAATCTATGGAATGTGTACAATCTATTTACACAAGCTAATAAGAGTAGCTATATAGATACATTCCTAGAAAGAAATTTAAATGCCTTTGAGTTTAATCAAGGTATTTGTAATGCAATCAATGGTGATAATAATTACCAATGGTTTTTGAGTTAATTAAATGGAGCTATAAATAATATAGCTCCATAATTATTAGATAATAGAAGCTATTTGTTCAATATGATTTATTAAAGAAAGGCGCTTATTAACAGATAAACCAGGAAAATGTCTACTATCATATAATTCCCTATATTTCTGAATAGCAGTAGTTTCTAAAACAGTATTATTATCAACATAGTTTATTAAATGAGTTAAAGCTTCATAAAACTTTTCTGCAACTCTACTATTTCCTTCTCTATTATTAGAAATAAAATGTCTGACATATACTTCATTATTTTTTAATACTGTTAGATGAATAGCTACAGCATATGCAGGTCCTCCACTTAAAGAATAATTATCTCCTTGTGTTAAATAATCACCAATTCCAATAAAACCATTTGCTTCATAAGTAAAATGCATATCTGAAAAAAAACTTTCTAATGGATAATCTGCATTTCTTTGTAACTTCTTAAAACCATCCAACAGAATAATCTTATTTGAAGATGTTATACTATTGATATAGTTACTTGAAACTTGATCTTTACAAAAAACATGAAAATCTATATTCAAATTCTCCAGTAAATTTACATTTTCAAAATTAGTTTTATGTATTAAAAATTTATCTCTGTTAGGTATTTGATTAAATGATTGTAATTCTATTTGAGTTGTTGCATTATGAACAATATACGCAATAGAATAATTATCATAGTCATGTAGAACCCCATTAACATAAATTTCTAAAACTTCTTCTATGGAAATGTTTCCCACTTGAGGATTTATAATAATGATAAAGGGAATCTTATTTTTTACAAGTTGTTTAAACTTATTAACATTAGCATTTTTAATACTAACAGGTTCTAAAATAGGCAGTACTTTTGACTTAAGAGGCAATTGGAGTAAAGAGTTTATTTCTTCTCCTTTAGCTCGCAAATAAGGGTAATACATAAATATAATTTTAAGTTATTTTTATAAAAATAACCAAATATTACAATAGATACTAATTATTTTTAATATATCAAATCTAGTTTATCAATTATATTGAGGCATTGTTTTTCATTATATCTTTTAGAAATTGCAGATATTTTGATTGAATTTGGTAATTTCTTAATAAGTTTTTTTTGATGTTGTTCTAATTGTCTTTTAGAGATTTCCTCTATGAACATATTATGAATTTCAGAAATAGGAATAGTTTTAAATAATTTATAACATTCTTTATAAATTTGAGTATTAGGAACTTCAGGTATATAATTAAATTTTTTCTTAACTATATTTTTAAACTCATCAATTCTTAAGATATCAAAAAAATACTGATGATTAAAAAGCTCTCTATTTGATTTAGGAGCTTTTATCTCATTAAACCCCTTTTCTTCAAGTAGTAATATACCTATATTATCAGGTATTTCATCCTGAATCTTTGTTAAAAATTTTGAATACGTAACTAAGTAAACAAATTCAAATACTTTACAGTAATCTGTTACTTGTTGTAAAAGTCTTTTAGGAGTATCTATTTCTGATTTAATTTCATAAGCTGTAGTAGTTCCATTAAAAACAGCTAAATCTAAAATTGAATTTCCAACTCTAAACTCAGAAAGTGTCAGACAATTATTTAAATTATGTTTTTTTAAAATTACTTTATTAAATAATGTGTTTTTATAAAAATGCTCATTTCTATAACTTATTGAGAAATCTTTATATACTAAGTTTAGTATTTTTCTAATTTCTAAATTTGAATTTATTTGTTTGTGATGTTTTGGTATTAGGTCTAATACTTTAAATATCTCCCCTAAGTTATTATTAGCTAAATTGTCCATAAAGACAGGACTGAAAATTTTTGAGATAGATAAATAATCAGATTTTTTCATTTTTGTAATCATTGTAAAAGTGTATATACTTCTAATTTGAAAGAGAAAGTTATAATATTCTTACTAAAGGCAAAGATATCAAAATATTAATTTCAATTGTCTTCTAAAGAGAGCTAAATATATAATATTATATCCAGATAAAAGCGTAAATTACCCTACAAACTAGCCCCCCTTATTCTTGAGAAAGGAAATACCCCTCCCTGAATATATAAACAGATGTTTTTTTGAGCCTATATAATTATCTATATGAATTTATATGCTAGGTATATTTATTCTTACCTGTCCAATCTTCTTGTAGTTTATATCTTTTAGGATTTATACATGTATTCTATCTTCTTAAGATACAGTTAAGTTAATCTTACTTACTTGAAAGTTATATATATATATTGTTCTATTCTTCTTTAACTAAAAATAAGCCTACTTAGGTTAAAATATACTTATTTGTAACTGTAGCTAGTAACTCTTGTTATAATAACAATATACACTCTTTTTTTATAAGCTTCCCACACAAAGACCTCCACTTATCCTTGCAAGAGAAAATATCTTGTCCTTATTATAAAAATCAAAAGATGCATGTATTTAAGCTAATAGCTAAATGAAATATGTTTTAATCTTAGGTCTTTTATAGGGTATTTTTAACTCAAAAATTTAATATTATGGTAAGAATTATCAACTACAAAAAGAGACAAACAGAAGAGGGTAAAGAGTTCTGTGTTTTAGAAATTAGTGGTGGTATTGAAATGGTAAAGAGTAAAACCTCTAATCAATTCTATGCTACAGTAAAGAAAGCTTTTATTTCATCTACATTTGATGAAGATACATGTAAAGCTTTAATAGGTACAGAGATGTCAGGTAATGTAATTAGACAAGAATGTGAACCTTATGAATACATAAATAAGGACACAGGAGAGGTGCTAATGTTAACTCATAGATACCAATATGTACCTGAAGAAGTAAAAACACAAGATCAGTTTATAGATGACTTGATTAAAAATGGAGTATCTATTTAAATAGTTTACTAAATACTGGATATCCAAACGAAATCTGGACAATTAGTTAAGCAGC
>NZ_WMJX01000067.1 GCF_009711045.1 Myroides albus
GTTACAAGTGAAACTTTTTTTAGTATTTCTGATATCACAACCCTTCCCTACCTTACTTATACTTAAAGTATGTCCTATATACAAAAAGAAAAAAGATTGTAGCTTCTAAGCTAATAAATCAACAGTATAAATCCCCTCTAAAAAATTAGTTCTATTCTATATAGAAACGAAATCACCGAAATAGATAATAAAATTGACGAGATTTTAAAAGCAGAATAAGATGTCTTGCAAGAGAGGTTGGCTTGCACTTCCTTGGGGATTAGTAGCACTTTTGTAGGGGTTTTCTTGCCCAGAGAGCACTTTTGTCGAAGAAAGGTGCAAGAAACCCCCAAGCAATGCCTTACCATATCCGCAGAAAGCAATAGGTAGATCACCAATAGAAATGCGAAAATAATAAGCTTCAGGATTGAATTGAATTCACATTAATTAGATATTTATCCAATTCAGTAACTCCTATTAATATATAATTTTAAAACATTCAAAAGACTATAACATATGATAACAACAAAAAAGAGGCTAACATAATTGTTAGCCTCTTTCTACATATAGATATGATATCGTTACTGTTTGATTATACGCATTTGCTTTTTCTTCCCTTTACTTTGAACTTCTACAAAATAAATAGAACTACTCAGCTTATCGACAGGAACAACAACTATCCCATCTTCAGTACTATTATAATTAAACTCACCTACTAATCTACTATTTAAATCAAAAATACGGACACTTACAGGTGCGTCAATATACTCTTCACCCATTTTAACATTAAATGATGTTGTAGCCGGATTTGGCCAGAGCACAAATTCTAAATCTTTAAACTCCTTAGATGGATCAACAGGGTCAACAGGATCAATGATTGGCTCCTCTACAACTAAATCGTCAAACTCTCCAACAGTTACAACAAGAGAGAAATTCTGTGCTCCTGTCATCAATTCATTGTTATGAGAAACTACTATTTCATACTTTCCTGGTTCAGCTATATCGATTTCGACTTTTTCAATATTATCAACATCATTAATACCTTTAATTGCAATAGGATTCTTCCAATCTTTGGTCAATTTCCAAGGAAAATATGACACCCCGTCCTTCTTAACAACAATATCCAAATCATTAACTAAATTGGATTTGACTTTCATTTTTTCCTCATCCATATTCTCAGAAGACACTTTTCCTGGTAAATCTGTCCAAGCAAGAGTTGCAATTAATTTACGCGGCTCTTTCACATCTATTGTCTTTCTAAACTCTTGATTTGTAATCAACTTTTCTTCTAAGATAAACGCGTAATCTTTCTTTAATTCAGCAGCTTCTAAAACTTGAACCCCTGCTAAGGCATTTATAAGTCCCCAACCAAAAAGGTGGTCTGGCCCAGGATTAATCCCTGCCTCATCAGCTGTATGAGCCATTAAAGCTCTAACGGTTGCTGATTTCATAGGCGAATGATCTTTTCCAACTTTTAAAGCCCATTGTTGCCATAACAACAATACACCAGAAACAGCAGGAGCAGCCATAGATGTACCACTCAAATTACCATATAAATTAGTTTTCAATTCATTAGTACTCTTTGTTGGATTCTGATAAATAGGAGAATAAACCTTATATCCTTTAGCAGCTATATCAGGTTTAATACGGAAATCATTTGTAGGGCCTTGACTACTAAAGTAAGTTAATCGTACATCTTGTGCTCCTATATAATTAGGAACATCATGAACAGCAGCTACAACTACAACATTTTTAGAAACCGAAGTACCAGTCAACATATCCACATTTACTTTATCCGTTTTAGATCTATAGCCATGTACAGCAAAAGTTAGATCACCGTCATTTCCAGCAGCTACAACAGGTAAGTAATTATCATAATTATAAGTAACCCAATCAAACTTCTCACTCTCTGCCTCATAAGACCCAAACTTATTAGCCAACGACGAATGAAGCAAATTACCATTATCATCAAAATAGTTCAATCCATAAGAGTGATTACTAACTAACACACCTTCTTGAGCCATCTTGGTCATTTTTATAAGATCTCCATTCCAGGAATAAGACCAAATTGTAGCTTTAGGAGCAATTCCTTCAGACATACCATTAGATAGCTTTCCACCACCTGCAATGGTACCTGCAACATGGGTTGCATGCATTTTTCTCTCTTCAAAGCGCTTGTCCCTAGGTCCAGAATAGTCATTTTCTCTTTCTACTATACGACTACCACCATATTCTTCAGATGCGAAATCTTCATGATTAGCAAGCGCTAATTCACCATCAACAACTCCAGCAATCATATCTAAACCATTCAAAGAAGGAATAATTCCTTCAGGAGAATTAATTAAATCAACACGAGCAGTAACTCTTGAACCAGCATTTAATAAACGTCTATAAAGTAACATACCATTAGAGTCTATATCAAACACCTCATAGTAGCTACCGTCCCTTGTGTAACCAAAGACAGGCATATTTTGAACTTTAGCCTCTTTAATAGACCTTAAACGCCTATTCTCAATCTTAACTTCTGTTTCTCTTAAGACTTTATCTGAAAGAATAGTATAATTAGAAGTTATTTTTGCTCTTGTCTGTAAATCTTGTGCATTAAGATTAAAACAAGATAGCGGTAGCAATAATAAAATGAACCGAGTATATTTTTTCATACCATTAACAATTAAACGCGATAAAAATAGTAATAAAAAAACAAGAAACAACACTAATCACACAAAATAAAAGCATTTATATTAAACAAACCTCATTTCGACACAAACTAAATGACTTTTTAATAACATTTTGTTAACTTTTTAAATTGACGTTTCTTAAAGATATTCTTATTTGGTGCAAAACTATTAAATTTATTTAAATCAATTACAAATAAAATGTATTAAAAAGGGGATTAAATAATTAATCCCCTTTTTAATACATTTTTATTTCTCCTTAAACGAAAGCGTCATATCTCTAACTACATCATTATATTTATCTTTCTTACTCAATAATGTCCAACTCAGAATTTGATAATATTTATTTCGAGAATTATACCATGCATAATGATATAAAATATCAATCCCTACTACTTTAGCTTCAATAGAAGTATATTTCATTTCAATACCATTTATAATAGAATCTTTCATACTTCCCTCTTTATAAACCAGATCACATGAATCAAGAACACTTGATTTTGTAATATCCACTAACCATTCAAAATTAGACCTTGTATCATTCTCATCTCTTAATTCAGACTCAACAAGACTATCAAAATCCTGTTTACTTTCACTAAGAACTATTAAGTAAAGTTCATTAAACCCATTACTCAATTGTAAATCAGCTTCCTCATTTAAATCTATACCTTCACGCATCATACTTGGCACAGTTACTGTAAACTCATTTTCATAAGATACCTCCTTTGTTGTTGTAGCATTATTACAAGAAACAATTATAAAGGCTAAAATAAATACATAAATTTTTTTCATTTTTTCATAATTTAATGATTCGCAAATTTAACAACAAAAATCATTAACCGTTAAATAATTCAGAAAACAACTTCATACTATGCAATCTATCATTACAATCGTAAATGGGTGTAGTAATCATTATTTCATCAACTTCTAAAACTTGACAAAATCTTTCGACTTCAGGACGCAAATCTTCTTTTTTACCAATAAATGAGCAAGATGTCATATTATAGACATATTCCTCCTCTTGAACAGACCACAAACCATTCATTGTATCAATAGGCGGCTGCATAGGCTCACGATCATTTCTTATTATACCAAGAAACATTCTATAAAAAGAAGTAGCTAAATATTCAGCTTTTTCAGAAGAATCAGCGAGGATAGCATTTACACAAGGCATAAAATAAGGATCTTCAAGGCATTCAGAAGCTTTAAAGTTCTTTCTATAAATAGAAGCGGCAAGTTGAATTTGATTTGGTGCAAAATGAGAAGCAAAAGCATAAGGTAATCCAAGTTCTGCAGCAAGATAAGCACTATCAGTACTTGAACCTAAAATCCAAAGTGGTACTTGTGCTCCTTCACCAGGAAAAGCGCGAACTTTAGCATTGGAATTATCAAGGCTAAAAAACTGCCTCAACTCATCAATTTGTTTTGGAAAAAAATTTGCTGACAAGGTATCATTTCGTCTAAGAGCCATAGCAGTCAACTGGTCTGTACCTGGAGCTCTTCCTAATCCCAAATCAATTCGACCAGGATATAAAGATTCTAATGTTCCAAACTGTTCTGCTATAACTAAAGGGGGGTGATTTGGCAACATTATTCCACCTGAACCCACTCTAATATTTTGGGTACCACTTGCAACATAACCAATCAGAACACTTGTTGCCGAACTTGCTATATGAGGCATATTATGATGTTCTGCCAGCCAAAATCTATTGTATTTCAGAGCATCTGCATACTGAGCTGTGTTTAATAAGCTATGCAAAGTTTCAGTCATAGTTCTATTCTTTCCTAGAATAGCAAGATCGAGAAATGAATAAGGTATATTTTTCATAAGTATAAAATCAACATAATTACCTCTAATCTAAACAATCTAACCAACAATTCAATAAAAAAGGTTCACTCAAATTTGAGTGAACCAATGAAATATTTACTTTTGAATACTTATCGTACAATTAGAGAGATCTTCAATAATAGCCAGCGACTCGACTCTTACCCCATGTTCCTCTATCATTTTTCGGCCTTCTTGAAATGCTTTTTCGATAATAAATCCCATACCTACTAAATTAGCGCCAGACTGTTTAATTAAGTCAATCACACCTAAAGCTGCATTTCCATAAGCTAAGAAATCATCTACGAACAATACATTATCGGTAGGCAGAAGAAAATCATTACTTATCACAACATCATATGTTCTATCTTTTGTAAAAGAGTGAATCTGAGTATGAAGCATATTATCCATTGTTGAAGGTTTCTTTTTCTTTGCAAAAACAACAGGAAGATTCAGTAAATATCCTGTCATAATTGCTGGTGCAATACCACTTGCTTCTATAGTCATTATCTTATTAACATTCGTTCCAGCAAATCTCCTGACAAATTCGACAGCAATAGATTTCATCAGAGTTGGATCCATTTGATGGTTAATAAAACTATCTACTTTAAGAATTCCTCCTTCAAAACATTTTCCATCTTGAAGTATACGTTTGTGCAATAATTCCATAATCGTTGTGTTATATAATGAAAATAAAATAGGGAGGTATGTCCTCCCTATTTGAATTGCAAGCAAATTTAAGCAATATAGCTAATATCACACAGCAAAAATTAATTAATTAGAAATATTACGTCCTACTCTCTTTACTAAGCCTTGTTCTGTATATAAGTTTTACAAAACTCTTTCGAACTACAACAATAACCACTGCAAAAATCATCCAATCAACAAAGGCACTTGCCCAATAAATACTACGAATGCCGAACAAAGAAGGCAAAATAAGAATGACAGGAACATATAAGATGAGTTGTCTTAAAATAGCAATAATACTTGCGGTTTTTCCATTCTCTACTGAAGGAAACCAAACCATAGCCATAAAAATAGCAGGTAACCCAAGCAAAACACTCATATAAATACGGAAATCAACCAACTGTTGACTCGAAAAAAGATAATTAGGTATCATAAGAGATAAAACTAATTGTGGAAAGCACATAACGATAATCCAAAAAGGCAATAATACAAACAATCCTGCCCAAGTAAATAAAGTATACGATTTGGTAGTTCTAAGAATATTGCCAACACCGTAGTTCATTCCTGCAACAGGCTGCAAAGCACGCATTAGACCAAACATTGGAGTATTCAATAATAAGTAAAATCTATTTACTGCTGTAAAAAAAGTAATATCAGAAGCATTACCATATCTACCTAAGGAGTTAAAAACTACAATATTTTGAACAACAACCATTACCATCATTATCAAAGCAGGCAATCCTAAAGAGATTATTTCTTTAAAAATAGCATAATCCACTTTAAAAGACCAAACAACGGTTTGAAAAGAAGACTTATTTAATTGATAGTAACCTATTCCTAAAAGTGTATAAACAAGCATTGAAAGATTGGTAGCCCAAGCAGCACCAGCTATTCCCCAATCAAATATAGAAATAAATAAAGGTTTCACTAGCACATCGATTACTAAACCGATTGCAATCATCACTGCAGCAGTCTTCATTTTACCTTCAGCTCGAATCATCATATTCAATGCTAGCCCATGTACCCATAAAAAAGTACCTAAAAGAGTAACTTTAAAATACTCAATTGCTAATAAAGCAATCTGCCCGCGTCCGCCCATTAGAGCAATCAATTCTTCAGCAAATATAAAGGCTGGTAGTAAAAACAAAATAGAAAGTATAACACTCAGAAAATTCACTGTTCCTAGACAATTCCTCAGCTTACTGTCATTACCTGAACCAATCCAGATACTAATTGCCGCACCAGCACCTGTTCCAATTAAACTTCCAATAGCTTGAGTAATCTGAGCTAAAGGAAATGCGATACCAACAGCTGCAAGTGCATCATTATTGATTAAATGGCCGACAAAAACGCCATCTAAAAAGTTATTTAAGCCAAATAATACCATTGCTGCAATAGCAGGCCAAGACATTTGCCACATAACTTTCGGTAATCTCTCATTTAAAATAGTTTGCTTTTGTTTATCCATAATACTTATTTGTTAAACTTTCAACTTTTAGATAAACAATAAAACAATGACAGTCAATTTGCTATAACTTAACTATACGTTTACTTAATGCCCTTTAGGATTACGAATGGTCTAGTTACTTTATTTCCAATCTTATCAATGGTATTCTCCAAATATTGAATTTGTTCAACATCCCTATATCCTATATTAGTCATTAATCTCATAAGCCTTTCTGTGCGGTGCAAATGAAAAATAGAATCAATGACAAAAGGAAGAGTATGAGCAAAGTCCTCTCTTATATAAGTAAAAGCAACAGTACCATTTGTTTTCAAAATTCGAAATATCTCTTGCAAATACTTCACTGGATCTTCCCAAAAATAAATTGTATTAACAACAAGACAATGAGTAAAACTATCATCCTCTACTTTAAAGTTAGCACTACCATCACCCAATAAAAACTCTATTTTCTGTTCTTTAATGAGTTTTAAATTCAGATCAGTAGCTAAATCAATCATGACTTTAGATACTTCAATACCAACATACCGAATGTTAGCACCTTGTTCAAACATATATGGTAAATGTCTTCCACTACCAAAACCTAACTCTAATACACTATCATTTGTTTTAATGTTTAGACGGTCAATAGTTTTAAAAATCATGTTACTATTAGAAACAAACATGCGATTACCAATCATCACTCCATCTTCTCCATGTGGACAACTTAGTTGATTCGCTAATTCACTATAATCCTTTTGCTCCATACCTTTAAATTTATTAACCAAAGATAGTTATTTAGAATTAATCTAAATATTTATCTTTGCACAAAATTCACTGATTTTTCACAAAATGCTATTACGCAAAAAATAAAAAAATTACGTCAAACGGATTATTTATGAAAATGACTCTTCGAAACACAATAACAAACGAAATTCTTGTAGACAGAGATTATATCACGCTTTTAAAACCTTATCACATGAAGTACGAGAACAATATCTCCGTCAGTGTCTCATCCATACTTACAAATCAAATTCAAGAATATTATTATAACGATATGGTTATATCTATAGGAAAACTACATTCTAAAAAAGAAATAACGGTTGAACTCATTACTTCAAAACCATACTATGAAATGCATTTTTGCCTAGATGGTTATTCACAATTCTATTCAACAAAAGCCAATAAAGCGCCAAAATTTACATTTAACAAAGGAGAACATAATATTTATTGTCATAAAAACTTGTATGGTATATATAGTACTAATGATCGAAACATTAATAATCAGTATTTAGAAATTATTGTCAGTAAAGAATTTGTAGATCGTATAATAATCAACTATAGAGAAATAGGATTACTTTTTAAATCAGAAAATCAAGATTTTACTACTAAGTTATTCAACGATAATATGCCTATCACATCCGAAATGTACAATACAATATTTCAAATGTGTAATTGTAACAAATTTGGAGAACTAAAAAGATCTTTTTTAGAAATAAAAGCTTATGAACTAATTCTCCTTCAACTTGAACAGTACAATACGCTAAACACAAAAAACTACATTAGCAATAAAAAAGAAAAAGAGAGTTTACAATTTGCAAAATACTTAATAGAACAAAACCTTCAATCACCTCTAACGCTCTCTGAACTATCGAGTCAAGTCGGTATGAATGATTTCAAGTTAAAAAAAGAATTTAAAGAAGAATTTAATTTGACTGTCTTTGGATACCTATACAAACTAAGAATGGCAAGAGCCAAAGCATTATGAATATTCCACTGAAAGTGAACAGCCTATTCCGGTGTG
>NZ_WMJX01000068.1 GCF_009711045.1 Myroides albus
AAGGACATAATCACGAGATTATGTCCTTTTTTTATTTATTAAAATGAGATTAATTGAAAATCAATTACCAATATTAATGGCTAAGCATACAGTTTAGTCTATGCTCTTTTCCTGTCGATTCACAGAGCATATAGCTACATGAAGATAGCAACTGCTATACACCTTCTTTTTATTCCCTAATACCTTTGAAACAAAACCTAACCTACTTCGTCTTTCTTATAGAAATGTAGACCAGGTTACAACCCTATATTGAACAAGAAAAAGTAGTACTTCGTTTGCTCTTTCTCGCACTTTTCTAGGGGTATTCTTGCACTTTTATACGCAAAAAGGGGCATTTCCCCAAGGAAACCCCAAGCAATCCCCCAGAATCCCCAAAGAAAGTGCGAGCAATATAACACTGATTATCATCTAAAAGATAAAGCTATGAGAATACTCGCATTGTAGATTACACTAAAAAAGAATTACATTGTAGTACATCAATCCCTACAAATATTCTTTCTACAAAGTAGAAATGGAGTTTTATCTATAGTTCAAATACACAATTGAAATTAAGGCCCCCTATTAAGTTAATGGGACAAGTTGGGTTATGTAATTTAGAGCTATCCAACATAAAAGACAAAAGTCATTTTGTACCTTTCTCCCATACCTTTGACATGACCCGACTACTTTCTATTAAAGTAATTTTCTTTAACTGATATAATAACTAATATTATCATCTGAAACGAAGAACTTCTATAGATGACACATATACGATACCATAAGTAACTCAATAGTTACCTTTTGTTTTTACTTAAAACTAACAGTGTAAAAACAAGTGAAGTTTGGCCTTACCAAGCCTTAAAAAGAAACGATAAAACGTTTCTACTAAAGTGTTTTATATTCTTCTTTCGCCGTTGAATCCCTTGGCAAATCAGGTCTTCTCATTTTAAATTTACTACCACTTAATGCTTCCAAGAAGGCAACCACTGCTTCTTTTTCGAATCTATCTAATCCAAGTGGCTTCATTAAGGAATCCGTTACAGGATAAAGGGGATCTTTCAACTTTTGTTCTTCTGTAGGATCGATCATGTGCATCCCACTATTATAGATATTTACAATACCAAACAGATTATCAAACAACCCATTGTGCATCCATGGTCGCGTATTCAATAAATCTCTCAAAGAAGGTGTTCTAAACTTACCTACATCATCTGGATTTTGAGTTACCACATACCTGCCCAAATCTTCATATTTACGCTTATAATAGGTCAATCCGATATTGTGAAAAGAATCATCTGTAAGATCCTTGCCAAAGTGACAATTCATACACCTTGCCTTAGTGCGAAAAATATGCATACCATAAATCTCTTTATCTGTCAAAGCATTGTACTTCCCATCAATGAATAAATCAACTCGGCTCGGCTGACTTTTAATAGATTGTTGAAAAATAGCTAAGGCATCTAAAATGCGTTTAACTGTAATATCCCTATCACCATAAGCATTCATAAATAAGTCTTTATAAGCTTCTATTTGGTTTATCCTATCCACAACCTCATCCAAATTATCAACCGCCATTTCATGAGGTGCCGTTAAGGGTCCAATAGCTTGCTCTTGCAGAGTTCTTGCTCTACCATCCCAAAAGTATACTGTCCTATCTCCTATATTGTATAAACTTGGAGTATTTCTAACTCCTTGCAAATGATCATGTCCTAAACTGACAGTGCGTCTATCTGTCCATCCCATCTCTGGGTCATGACAAGAACTACATGATATCTGTTGCGATCTTGATAATTTTGGATCAAAAAAAAGCATTTTACCTAAGATCACTTCTGGTTTTTCTTGTGTTGTAAAAAAAGCTGTATCTCGCTGGATACTTTCAAATTCCCTCCACTCTACCCCTTCATCTACTGTTGGTATAGGCCATTCTATAATAGGCTTCTTATAGCTTTCTATAATCTGCTTATACTCTACATCGTTAAAATCAATCAATCCCTTAAAACTAAGTAAAGAACTTATAGATACAAACAATAATATTAATGCGCTATTCTTCACTTTTACCCTTTAAAAAGTTATTCCCACCCTTAGTGAATATGAGTTATTCGCTCCTAAATCACTATAATTTAAATAATTGTAATCTACTCCGATAAAACCTCCAAATACTTCATCTATTTGACGGTTATATCGCAGGGACATCTTTGCGTTTTGATAATCATTTGAAACTATTTTAAAATCGTTATCCAACCAATTTCGCAAGCTCTCCTTTGTTGTGTTATCGACATATAACTTTGCTTTTGAATGACTCACTTTTCGCTGAAATACAGAGGCTGTAAACATTAGATTATCGCGATTATTTACTTTGTAGTTATAACTGGCTACAAGACCAAAGTGATGTGCTGTTATTTTTTTAAATAAAGGACTTTCTTCCTTTGACTCACTTACTTTTTCTAACTCGTAAACACCGTTTAAACTCAACGTTGCACGATTCATTTTATAAGTATATAGAATATCAAATCTACTGTTGTCTATCTTATACTTATACTGTTTTTTTTCCAACAGTTTAGTCAGAATTTCTTTATTATTGGTATAGTAAATATCGTATCCATCTTTCTGTTGGTGAGTTTGATTAAACAGAATTCCCAAACGATGATTGTCAAAGTCAAAGAACTTACTAAAAGACAGTTGATAAGCATTCGTTTCCAACCTATTGATATCATAGTCTGTTGACAGAGTAACTGCTTTATGTAACTTATTACTACTTATAGCAAAACAAGCATAGAGATTATTCTTTTCAAACTGCTTAAAGCTACCTCCTACTTTATAGGTATAGCCATAATAGATAGCGTTCATCGAATTATAGCTAAAATAACTATTAAAGTCTGAAAAGCCGGTCATTTGATAAATTGTAGATTTCTCAATTAAACTGGCAAAATCAATACTACTATCTTGATTATACTTTTCAACTTGTGCATATAAACCTACCTTATAAGGTATATTCAGTTTATAACTAGCCCCAACATTCAATTTTAAATCAGACGATGTACTCTTAGGTCTTGGGTCTGATTGGCCATATCCCATTTTTGCTTCATAACTAAACTCAGTTCCCACATCAATCTTTGAAAAAGACTTAACGTAACCTCCTTTGAAAAAGTAAACCTCGTATTTTCGATCACCTTTACTTGAATCTGCAATAAAATATGGTTCTATCTTGTCTTTGTCTACATTCAAATTCCACTGTACGTCATAGATATCAAAATTCCTATAAGCTACTTCACCCCAAACATTTTGACCCTTAGACAACTTTTTATAAGACTTTCCTTGTACGGCAAATCCTTTCTCTTTACCTCCCTCTTGTAATAAATAATCGTCTTTTTTATGCTGATTATAATTAATTTGAAAATCGGAAAAAGAGTAAATACTATAATCCGACATAAATGCCGGATTATAGTATATTGGTTTTTGTAAAGTTTTCTCTAAAGAATACTGCTCGTCGAGACGCGAAAAGAAATCGCGATTTTCTTGAGCAAACATATTAACAACTAAAAAAAAAATTGCCAATACGATCTTCTGATTACTTAATTTCATTTACTATTTTATTAATGAACAATACCCTTTTTTAAACTTGCTTCTGAATCTGGAACAAAATCATCAGTTGAGTTATTTGTATCTTGATACATATGTTTACCATTCTCCATTTGTCCGACAATTTTTCTTCTCACTGTCTTGCCATATCTCAACGGATCACTGTCTATAGTTCCTACACTTGTCCAACCTGAATCAATTGACGATCCCAATAGATTTTGTTCCCATTTTGTAGGAATTGAACAATTTACTCCATCCAAGATCCATTCATTTGGTACAGAGTACCCTTTCTTTTCAGTTATATTACCCGCTGCATTTACGTAACTGTATGAATATACGTTCTCAAGCATCCATGCTTCTTTAGTAACACCCTCAGGAAAACGAGCAATAGCATAACTCTCAAATCCTCTATTGTGCATAAAAAACATATTCATTGCCATTGTTGTGTAAATTACTTCAGCATCTGGTACTTGAGGATTGTCAACCTGTCCTAATTTTGGATTTTCGCGATTTGGAAATTCATAATCAGCTTTTGTTAAATCATATCCATTACTTACACTATGATCGATTGCATTATCTGCTATAATAATAAAATCCCCAGGCTTCACATTCTTAGAATCTTTCTCATGAATCATTAAAACTCCTTTTACTGCAAATGCCTTTTCTTTAATATTCGGAGTTACTTTGTGATCTAAAGTTGAATAAAACTCTGACTGAAGAATTAACAATCCACCAGTTTTAAGCTCTTTATCTGTATTATTAGTTAATTTAAAATACTTTCCATTTGTATATTGTTTCCCTTCATTTGTAAGTACTCCTGTAAAGAATATTTCTTCTATGATAAAATCATTTGCAAAGCTCTTTACAAAAATCTCTAAATCAATTGTTTGATTATCAGATACAATATCTACTTCCCCACTTGCTCCAATATGAAACTCTACCTTTTCTTTGTTAGTTGCTTTACCATTTAAAGTAATTTTATAAGATCCTTTTGCTATTTTAAGTTCTGTCTTGTCAGATTTAATAGTGAATACTTCTTTCTTAGCAGTGTTTAATTCAACAAATTCAACTTTTGCATCAATATATTCATTTGCGAAATCAGACTTTAAATTCAACTGTAAACCAGTCTCTTTTACAACTATTTCTTCTACTGTATTGTCGTCACTTGAACAAGAAGTAGCAACAAATGTTAAACTAAAAATCGCCATTGTTATGGCTAAAAAACTTTTTCTCATATTATTAAAAATTGTAAGTTAATTCCATTCCGAAATAAGGGGTTACCCTTTTATTTCTTTCTATTCTTTTATTAAGTCTATAATAGGGCTCTGCATAAGTATATAGTTTGTTCACAAACAATGAAGCAGACATTCCCTTAAATACCTCTTTAGATGCTTTCAAATTTATTTGTAGATCTAATCCATACTTATCTCTCATGTTATCCGTTGCTGAAACAGATCGTATTAACCATTGTTTATTTGGATCGTTATCAGGAAGATTATCCAAAGGATACCTCTGTTGATCAGCGCCAAAATACGCGATAGGAAACTTGTCTTTAAATGCTCTATCTTCCGTTCTTCTCAATGTTCCTTGAAAAGAAGCAGATAAGTTCATCCCCAATGCTGGCAGATACGTATCTACAATTAAGTTGTAATTAAATGTTGAATAAATGTAGCCCTGATTACTTTGATACACCCCTACATAAGGATATCCTGTATGAGTAGTAGATACCTGTGGGATTTCCTGAATGGGAATTGTATTGCGATAAGTAGTTTTTAGCCAAGCACCAGTTAAAGTAAACTTGGTATTTAAAAAGTCAATACGAGGCGAGTAATATCCAAATTCAATACCTCTCTTAAAAGTTTGACTACCATTAAAGGTTCTACTATGTCCACTTAATGTTTTTCTATCCTCGTATGGCAAATCTTCTAAAGCAGGAGGTTCTTTGATATTTACTAAATCTATTCCAGTAGCATCATACCTCTTGTAATCATATGTCAAATAATTTACCTCACTTCTAAAACCGCTATCCATCTTTTCGTTAAAGTAGGCGATGAAGAACTTGTGTCTATCATACTTAAAGTCAAGTCTAACCTCATACTTTACGTTCTTGGCTGCTGTCAAATCTTTATTCGTTCGATCAACGACATACGTCATATAATTCATTCTACGTACATTTTCATCTAAATGACCAAAGTTTAACTGCACAAAGTCAACATACAAATCAGAAGGGTAAAGCATACTCATAGTAGGCTGCTTATACAACTGTCCATATCCTAAAGTCAAATCCGTTTGAAAATCCTTCTGACCTATTTTAAACTTTGGAAGTTTCCACTGCAAATTAGTACGAGGCTCTATGAATATTTTATTGCTTAAAGCATACTGACTATCCATTCCTAACATAGTTGAAAATCTCGTCCCTACATATAAGCTAATACTTTGATCTGAGAAAGAATAAGTCATGACATCCCCTATATATCCAGCCAAGTTTTGATATGCTGGTATATCGCTAAAAGCTCTTGGTCTTACCCCCATTCTTTCAATAGGAGGAGTCAATAAGTCGTAAATATATCCCTTGCCATTATTCTTCGAATACCTATAGTCCAAACCAACATCAACTGCGTGTGTAATACTACTTGTATTAAATTTAAAATCTGCATTGAGTTTTAAATTAATATCCAATGGTCTTCCCTCGGTAGAGAAATCAGAAAAATACTTTATCGGCAAAAAATAACCATCATTAACTCCTTGCTCTAAGGTTATAGGAATAGCTGTTGGTCCATTTAACTGCATTAATTTATGCTGCTTAATATCTTCAAATCCCTGGCCAATATTTCCTATAAACTGCATCTTTCTGAAAGGACTTGATTCATTGGAATTTAGATAAGATAACTTATTTGAAATATTTATCTTGTGTTTTGAACTCTCATATCTATCATCCTTATAAACACCACTTTCTGAATCATAGACAAATTTGTCTATCGTTGTATTGTGATCAAGATTCGTTGACCACTCAATGACTTTATCCTCAAAATAGAAAGATTTCTTCAGTCGTATTGAAGATGTAATTCTTTTGTACGTTTCATTCTCCCTTCTTGGATCGCTTTTGGCATCGAGCAAATCCATACTTACATTTAGATCCCAGTTGTTCTTTAATCCTATTCCTTTAGAAATATAATAAAGCTTACTATAACCATCTGCTTTTAAACGAAGAGAAAGAGGAGATCTACCAGATACTCGATTAATCTTAATCAAGCCAGATGTCAAATCCCCATAAGCTGCTGTAGGTATACCTCTGATAATCTCAACAGAGGCAATATCGTTAGTAGAGATAGTACGCATATCAATACCAGTCGTAGTAGTGCTTCGTCGCTCTCCTATATAGCCACTCGTATTGCCAATAGTCTGCTTAGCGTTTAATGAACTTTGCATATCAGCATTGCTATTCAATAAATAGTCGTCCATATAAAATTGAACACCTATAGCACTGGTATTATATTTATTTTGATCAACAGAAGGTAATTTATATTCGCGTATCAAAGCAATATTCGTACTGGTCAAAGAAGGAGTACTAGCTCTTCCTCCTGGCAGCAATTCCATTACATCGCTAAAACTCGAGGGTTGAAGGTGTCGCATTGCTTGGCGATCAATAATACTTTTAGTCACTAAACCATCATCTTCTTTTGCTGTAATAATAACCTCTTGTAACTCATTACTACTTTGCTTCAGAATTATATTATACTTCTTCCCTGCTTCAAGTAAAAAATTGGGTTGATAATATTGATAGTATTGAAGATGAGAAACCGTAATTTGATACTGTGCTGGATTAATACTAACTGCAACAGTTCCTTTACTATCACTAATAAGAGTATAACTATTTGTATCATTTTTGATATACAAAATAGCATCTTCAATAGGGGTATTCAAACTATCTACAATAAGAAATTCTGTTTCCCTTTTTTGAGCATAACTACTCAAACTAAATACTAAAAAGATAATAATAACCTTCAAGTAAAGGTTGGTAATAAATCGCATGTTTCTAAATGTCTAAAAGTGGCACAAAGATATAGCAATGATTTATTTATTTTTAAACAGTCTAAATAATTATTAGTAATTCATAAAATATCGTTAACAAATATCAAAACAACAAAGAACAGAAGTTAAAAAATAAAAACTTTATCAATTGTTTGTTAATAATTTTATTTAATCTAAATAACATAAAATATATTATTCAAACATTTATGATAGCTATAAAATAAAAGAAGTCAAATATTAGCAACTACATTCTAAGTCAAAATAGACCAAAGTAAACTATCCTCTCTTTGTAATTGCTAAATCTATACCTACAAGATTCATATCTGAAAAATAGATTAGAAAAAATAAATAGTGTAGTGAAATTTGCCTTGCTTGTAATAGAGCGTAAATCACCGTAAAAAGTGAAATACAACTACTCAAAAAAGGAATCATGTTTTTTTTAAACATAAGATTCTCATAATTAAAAAGATAAGAAATCACAAATGTTAAAATTAAAGAAAAGTGAGGTTTTACAAGCTTCCAGCCTTGCGCTGTAAAGATTTTGTTCTATATTTGCACTCGCATTACACAAGTAAAGCAGACCAATAATGGCGAGGTAGCTCAGTTGGTTAGAGCGCAGGATTCATA
>NZ_WMJX01000069.1 GCF_009711045.1 Myroides albus
GAACAATCCTTTATTTAAGGCATCTTCTGTTAACTTAGATTTATCAATACTTCCTAATTCATCTCCATTATCAGCCACTAAGGTTACTTTTCCGTCTCCTTTATCCTGTAACTTTACTCCTGCTCCTTTACCTAGATTATCAGCTAACTTATCTAATGCATCCTGTACATTTTTAGCATCTATACCTGATTTACTATTGTCGTAACCAATTGCCTTAGCATTGGTATCAATCGTAGTAATCACTTCACCTTTACCATCTTTGAAAGTATAAACACCATCCTTGATTTCAACTACTGTATTATTTGAATCAAAACTTACTGTTTTACCATTCTCATCGGTATAAGTAAAAGTTCCATCTCCTTTATCTAGTAATGTAGTCAAAGTCTCGTTTGCCTTAACAATAGTGCTAAACTTAGAGTTATCTACATTTACCCATGAGTTAGTAGTCTCATCCCATTCTTGGAAGATAACATCACCTGTAGATTGATCATATACAATCTTAGTAAACCCACCTTTAGATTCTGTTAGATAAGTAATATAATCGTTCACTGTCTTAAATGTACGTCCATCAACAGTAATAGGCCCTTTGTTTACTATCTCCTCAAAGTTATTTACAACTCCCCCCACTACATCAATAGCATAGATTCCTTTTGGCAAATTAGAAGCATCTACTGTAGTTGGCACTACACCTTTATTTTCTACTAGATACTCTTCAGAAACGTAGTATTGCTTTTTATTGAAAGTGATAATAACAGTCTTACTCTCGTTAGCTGTTACCACATCTTTAATAGATACCTCTTTTGTTTCACCATCTTTAGTTATATAAGTAAGTTTATCGCCATCGTAATAAACATTACCACCAACGTAGGTTCCATCAAGGAAGTTAGTAATATGATCTTGAACAGATTTATTATTGATAATATCACCAAATTTATTGATAACCGCCTGTTTTACTTCAATGCGAATACCTTTACCAATAATATTACCATTGCGATCTACAGCACCTTCATTATAATAAATATAGTCTCCAGTTTCTTTGTCATAAGTAATTGTAGTTAACTTATCTTTTATCTCAACTTTCTTACCATCACTGTCAATATAATAAAGTTTATCACCTTCATATACAACATTACCTTCGGTATTATTTATGATATTTTTGATGATATTCTCAACCTTATCTCCATCCTTGTTTACAATTTCTTGAAAATTATTTACAACAATCTCTGGGATATCCCCTTCATTGGTAAGGCGTACCCACTGATCAATAAACCAATAGTAAAATCCAGGAGTTAAACCTTTTTCTTTGCCTGATGCTTTAACCGAAGCGGTATTAAACACAAGCAAACTATTAATTCCATTGGTAGGGAAATTAATGATTGTGGTTCGGTCTTGATATCCTGTTAAACCAAGTCTTGGGATAAGCACCCCTCTATTGCTTGATTCAACAGTTAACTCAGCCGACTTATTGGGTTTTACAGTTCCCACTCCCACTTGAGAATAGGCACAAAAAGACCCAGTCATTAACAATGCAACTGATAGTAATCTTTTTTTCATACTTTTTTTTATTCAATTTGTTAATCGTAATTCACACTTGGATAGAAATAGAGGAGATAAAACTTCCTAAACCTAAACTCTGCTATCTTAAAATATCCAGACTAAAAACTATTCTATACTTTATGTATTATTTGGTTCAAATTTACCCTACACCATGTTAAAATACGTTTCAAAAGTACCAGTACCACTACAGTTAAGGCCTACTGAAACAAAGTTTAACAATTAACTTTTCGCAACACCCAACAATCTCACAGAGAAACACAACTAATTAAAAAACAAGGAGTATCAAGTCATTTTTTGTCATTAAAAGCAAAAGAAGAGTAGACAAAACATCCCCTGACCTTATTAACACAATAAGGCAAACAAGGTATTAGTCTGTAATTAAATTTTGAATCAATACAGTTGTTAATTAACTTTCTAACAACTCAGATGGAGGAAAGCCCATCACATTTACAAACGCTCTATAAAACGATACTCTACTATTAAAACCACATAATTCTGCAGCTTTTTCTACATTCAAATCCCCATCAGCATTAGTGCGCAATAAAGTAACAGCATACTCGATGCGAAAGCGGTTAATATAGTGAGTAAAGGTATTTGCTTCGGTACGTGCAAAAAAATCTTTCAACTCTGCTTTGTCACGTTTCAAAATCTTGCTAAGCTTTGATAATGTTAAATCGTGTTTCAAATATAACTGTGGCTCAATCACTTCTCTCCAAATTAATTGTTTAATTTCGAGATCATTAGCAGCTTGATCACCTTCTATCTTATCCGTAATAGGAGTCATGGCTTCTATATCTACAATAGCAAGTGACTTTTCCCTCACTTCCACAACAACCTCTGCTACTTTGGGTTGTGCTATAACAGTATTTTCCACATTTTTTCCTTCTTTCTCTGAGCGCTTACCTTTCCATGTATGTACAGCTAAGAAAACTACGGATACTACCAATACAAGAGCCACATGTAATGTATAAATAGCAATATTACTCAGCAAAAGAGTCTCTGTAAACAAAAATGAAATCCCTAAAAAAGAACCAATAAAAAGCGAAATGATATAAAATGTAGGTATACAACGATAGTAAGACTTTAGAGAACTCTTACTCAATGTGACAAAGCCCAAACAAGCGTAGCCTATATTCAATATCCCTGTAGTTATCAGTGCCACACAATTCGCTTTTAGCATAAAGTCAACATTATTGGCCAAGGAAGTCGAATAGACGATCACATAGACAATCAATAGCATCAATGCTATATAAAAATGAACAAACAAATATTTATTCTTGAATCCCAATAAAAAGATTAATAGAGATCCATTAAAAAAGCTAAAGATTAAACCTAAAGAAAAATCCTCGTTCAACTGTAATTTTTGTGCTAAAAACATCAACATCCAATTAAAAACCAAGATAGCATTCACAAGAATTATCTTGAGATCAGACAACTGTCTTTCTTCTTTTGAACGGTAAATAAATAAAAGTGTTAGTAGTAGTAATAGTAAGGTGGGGAACATATATAATTTTAATCGATTTTAATATTTCTGTCTTTATAATCGGAGGCTTTCATACCAACAAAGTGAACAAAGTATTTATTAAATGTAGTAAAGGAGCGAAATCCTGAACTCTCAGCAACAGAAACAATGCTCCAGTTTTGTTCATTTCTAAGTAGATTCAACGCATGTGCGATACGATACTTGGCAAGTAATTCATTGAAAGTCAAGTGAAAAAAATGCTGAACAATCACACTTAATTGCCTCTGATTCTCCAATCCAATTTCGCTACTCAATTGCTTGGCTGAGAAAGTGCTCTGTAAATAATCGTCACTACTTTCAAAAAAAGAAACAATCTTCTCCGCGATTACATATTCTGAGACTATACCGCCTTTTTCTTTTGTTAATAATACTCCTTGAAATTCTACTTGCTTCTCCATACCTTTCGTTTCAGGAACATCACTTAAATGGTGGCTGTGAATAACAGTATACAAAATAAATCCTCCTGTTATCAAAGACAAGATTATGGCAGAAAGCTCTAACAACAAATGCAAATAACTGAACAATAAATCGTTAAAATATAAATCCCTGCCAAAAACACTTACCAAATACTCGAGATTAAACAAGAGAATATTTAATCCAAAAAAAATACTCAAGAAAACAATAAACTCGATTTTAATCTTGCATTTCACTTGCTCAAAGTTCAGGGGACACAAGAAGAAAATAAAATATAACACAGCTATAAAGTTCATAATCCCTATTGCAAGCCAATGGTTTAAATCAAAAAACAAAACGACAGACCCAACAAGAGAAATAATAGACAATTGCTGTACAATTGTTCTCTGCCATCTCTCTTCAAAGTAAACTACACTTGAATACAGCAATACACTAATGAGAAATGGAAATAAACTACGCTCACTTGTTAAAGAAATTAAAAGCACCAAACCAAGGCCTAATAGCAAGATAAATGCTCCCAACAAAAGTTGAGTCATCTTACTACGCAAATTCAAGTCAATATTTGATAATAATCTATGCATTTTTTTTCAATTTAGGTTGTGTAACACATTGCCCGTCACAAAGTAAGACCATAAAATCTCAAATAGTCACAAATTCTAAATAAATAAACAAAATACTCTACAACATCAATTACAATTTAAAGGTTAACACACATATTATATCATAATAAAATCACAAATAGCGACTAAAAAAATATAATTTTATATAAAAAAACAACTTAAGAACAGTAATGTTAAACTTTACTTTTTAACAAAGAATATCTTATTTGGATCTACTAAACTCCACTTTAAGCAAAGTAGTTAAAAAAATAGCAGTTCATTACCTAAGCTACTAACATACTTACTCAAATCGACACAAATAAACATAATTGTCACTAAATTACACTCAGAAAGTCACAACGTATTGTATAAAACACTTTACTGATAAGGCTACCGATTTTATCTAAAAGGTAGCCTTATTTTCTTCACTACAATTCATGGCTTAATTCTTGAGATACCCATTTAAAAACTATAGCTGTACATTAGCGTTTTCTAATCTAAAAACTACTTAATACATACCTATTTAATCTAAAGTTTGTTTAACTTTGACAGTTACTCACATAAACAAACACAATATGATAATCGGAATCACCTTTGCCGCATTTTCACATTTACACGCAGGATATATCAAAATGCTTGAAGAGGCCAAAAGCCAATGTGATTACCTCATTGTAGGCTTAAACACTGTTGCCAATTACGACCCTACTGCTCCAATTGTTCAAGACTTATCTTTAGTGGAACGCTATATTCAATTAAAAGGATGCAAATACGTAGATGAGATTATTCCCTACCAAAATGAAACAGACTTAGAAGACATTATGCACGCCTATAAAATAGACGTTCGAATCATCGGTAAGGAATACAAGCTCAAACCCTTTACAGCGAAAGAATACTGCTTAAAGAAGAATATCCGCATTTACTACAACAATATGGATCTTCGACCAAGGAAAGTAATGCGTCAAAAATAAAAAGAGATGCCGTTTGGATAGCATCTCTTTCTTAAACATACCTCTAAATACTATTATTACTTAGAGCTTACTAACTATATCCATATTTTATGGACGCGGCTCACCTATCACAGGTATACCATTAAATTCAGCTTTAAAGTGCTTTTTAAAGTCACTTAACCTAACCATATCGACAACTACTTTATAGTTTGCCCCTTGTTTTGTTATGATTATATCTCCATAATCAATATCTGTATCTTTTTCATTGGTCTTTTTGTTTAGGATAGTATAAGATTTTCCTACTTGTCCAGGTCCAGGATTTATCTCAGCTTTACTATTTCTGATATACTTACCTTCTTTTAATTCTTCTTCTTTAGCATCTGTTGCAGCAATTTTAAATGTTACATCCCACTCATCACTTGTAAAGTATAGATAGTATGTCACATTCTTATTTACTTCATCCCCAGTAAAGTTCAACTTGGTAAAACGCAACGTTCCATCGTCCACTGGATCAGTTGGCACCTCCTTGGTTCTCACCTCTTCAGAGACTACAACTGTCATTCCCGTTGCAGAAAGCCCCGCCGCGTAGATTACATAATCAGTATCAGGCTTAGACACTTTTGGTTTTAAATTAGATGGTTGTTTTAAATTAATAATGTTATTCCCATTCTCTAAAACAAACTCTGCTGTGATATCCAAGTCTGCTACATCGGCTTTCTCTAACACCATATACCTTGCCTGTACAGCATCAGTTGGAGTAAGCGTAAATAACACTCTCTCGTGTGTCGCATCTACCTCAGTTAAAGCAATGCTAACATCTACCACTTGATCCTTAGTTGTAAACCCAATCCCTTTGTCGGTCATCGTTACAACTTCCTCTTGGTTTAGAGCTGCTACATACAGTTCGTATTCTTTACCAGGTAGTAACCCTTCGGCAGTAACATCCCCCTCTAAAGCCTCTACCTTTACACCCTTTTCTAAAATCTCTTTTTGACTTACTTCCACACCTTTGTCCACAATGTGATAGTAAGCGCTCACAGCGTGTTTAGCCCCTAAAGTAAAGGTTACACTACTTTCAGTCACTTGTTTTACCACAACATCCAAAGTTGCCTTTTCTGCTTCTTCTTCCGGTTCAGTAGGCTCACTTTCCGTAGGCGGTTGAGAATAGGGCGCACTATCGTCACTCGAACAGCTTACAACCGTAACTGAACCTAACAAGACAAGAGATAACAAGCTTAATCTTACAGATTTTATCTTCATATTTATTAACTTTTACTTTTAGTTCGTATTGAATTATAATAAACAATAATAGTATAAATAATGCAATAATCATAAAAAAATAAAATAAATATTACATATAAATCAAATACAAACTCATATGTAACAAAACATTTAAGCTAATATTAACTAAAATAAAATACTATCCAAACAGCATACAGTCAGTCGGCAATCACCATAAATACAATTAGTTAACCTCTTGTTATCCCTATCACTGATTTATGCTCACAACTCGATCTATTAAAAAATCGTATATTTACACTATAGTATTTAATCGCAGAGAACTTCTGTATTATTACAAGTCTTTGGATTGAGATACAAACTTTTTATACTTTTAAGAATGATCCTTTTTCTTCATTCGTAATAAAAAAAGGAAGCTAATCAGCTTCCTTTTTTTATTATTTACCATTATTTATTAACACTTCATTAAGTTAATCGATACTTTATAGATAAACCTAAAATGAGAATTATATCTACTTTTACATCGCTATAAAAAAGAAACATAAATTAGTAAAGTGTTTAAAAGATGTTCCACAATTTGTGGGCATCTTTTTTTATTTTATAATTGTGCTTTTCACAAAAAAAAACATTGCATAAAATTAACTTTCAGGTTATTAACTTTTATAGTCTTTCACATACATCTCACCGTTGTATTTAAACTCCAGTTTGAATGCCCCATCCAAAGACTCGTAGTTAAACATCAGCTCTGTCTCTCCATCTGCTCTTGCTTTAGCATCTAATTCTTTTACCTCAAACTTTCTGATTTTAAGTTCTGACTCGTGAAGCTTGTTAAAAGTATCGCTTACTTCATATCCCTTGATAGAGGAATACACCGAGCGCACTATCGTATTGTCGTTTGTCGGCAAGACGCGTTTTCCATAATCAGTCACCTCTCCATCGCTATTGACCTTAATAGTTGGGTTAATTACCCAAATATCGACAAATATAAAACTTCTACCCGCCTTGTCATTAGCCTTGTTTCTGATGATCAAAGTATATTGATTTGCATAGGCGCCATCAGTTGTTTTCTTGACAGTTCCAACATTTTCACCATTTACTTCTTTAACATCGAAATCAAAACTAACCGCATCAATCTCAAAAGCATCTCCACTTAATACTAAAGTATCTTGGTAAGGTATCTTGTCCTCTAAAACAGTTAGAGAAACCTGATTTGAATCTATAAATCCTTCTCCTTTAGCCACAAATGAAACCAAACCAGAGGTTTTAGCCACATAAGTCATTTGCTCCAATGCCTTCTCGCTACCTACTTCATATATCTTCACACCACTACTAAGCTCCTCTTCTCCATTGAAAACCTGAAAAGTAACCGTTTCGCCCTCTGTCACTTCCTTGTGACTTAACCTTAACTCTAAAGTAGCCTTACCAACGTTAATCACTACTTCATTACTCCCAGCAAAATCTTTGTGGATAGCACTTACCGCATACTGACCAGCTTTATCAAAGGCGTGTTTAGCAGAAATACTACTGCTATTTACCACAAACTTTGCTTCTTCCACCACAGCACCGCTCTTGTCTTTGGCAGTAAACTCAACTACTTCCCCAACTGTAACATCTGTAGCTGTTGCACTCACTACAAGCCTACTCTTTACTTGTACATCTTCACCCTCTACAGGAGCTACTGTATTATCATCACTACTACACGAGGACAATACTAATAAAAATGCAAAAAGAAAACATAATTTCTTCATAATACTCTTACTTTAATTAATTATTCATTGTTGTCCGATAAAAAGAGTAGTTTTTTCAGACT
>NZ_WMJX01000007.1 GCF_009711045.1 Myroides albus
ACAAAAGAGGGTGACCTTTTGGGACACCCTCTTTTTTTTGTTGGAATACGTTCTCAAATACAAAAAAGCTACAAAACATATTACATTGACTTCAACGATAAACAAAAATGTTTACAAAGACTTAACAAAAGGCCTACCTAAAGGGGTATGTTAAGTCAAAACAAACAATATTCTTTGATTTTACATTCGTTACTTAACGCTTTGTTAATGATTAGTTTACAATCACTTAACCTGCAAATAAAAATTGTTTTCAATATTTGTATAACAAAATAAGTAACACAATTAAATTATGAAAAAATTATTTAGAAACGGTTTATCAATTTTAGCTCTATCAGTAGCTATAGCAAGTTGTTCATCAGATGATAATAGCAACAACAGTGATAACGGAAATGGGAATGGAAACGGTAACGGAAATGGAGAAGGAAAAGAAATTTCAGGGTTAGTGAAAAAAGGAGAAACTCGCACTCTTGAAAAAAATAATGAATATACATTAACATCAAAACTTGAAGTACAAGATGGTGGAAAACTTGTGATCGAAGAAGGAGCAAAAATCATCGGAGCAGGTGGAACAGCTTCTTATATTGCAATCGCTCAAGGTGGACTAATTGATGTAAAAGGAACAAGCACAAATCCAGTAGTAATGACTTCTTCAAAAGTAGAAAGAGGTTCATGGGGAGGATTAGTGATTTGTGGAAAAGCACCAATCAATGGAGGAAGCGAAACTGCGCAGTCAGAAGTAGCAGACTTGACATATGGAGGAACTAAAGCAGATGACAACTCAGGATCTATTAAATACCTAAGAATTGAGTATGCAGGAGCTAACTTCTCATCAGAAAAAGAATTTAACGGACTTTCATTATTTGGAGTTGGTTCGGGAACAGTAATAGAATATGTACAAGCTCACGAAGGTTCAGATGACGGATTCGAATGGTTTGGTGGTACAGTAAGTGCTAAATACTTAGTTTCAACAAATAACGAAGATGATCAATTTGACTGGACACAAGGTTGGTCTGGACAAAATAACGAATTCTGGTACTCAAAAAGAGCTGAAGGAAATAGAGGTATTGAAGCAGATAACAGCAGTAAGGATAACGCAGCAGCACCTTATTCAAACCCTACAATCAAGAACATCACTTTACTTGGTTCATTAGAAGGGTCAGAAGCTCAAGCATTAAAACTACGTGAAGGTACAAAAGGAAACTTATCAAATGTTTTTGCTGATTTCTGGGCTGTTGGAGTAGATATTCAACATGATGAAACAATCAAAAATGTAAACGATGGTTCTTTAAAAATCAATGGAATTCAATTCGGAAAGAATATCACAGAGAAATTCAAAGGAGCTAATAGCGGTAAAGAAGCTGTTGATGTAAGTAAAGCAATTGTTGAGAAAGATAACGATGGAGCAGGAAACAAGGATAAAGCTCCAGAGTGGACAAAAGGTTGGACTGTAGGTCTAAACTAATTAAGTGAATAAAATGTGTTATAAAAAGTTCTGCTATAAAAAAAGCAGGACTTTTTTCTTTTATATTTGATTTTTATTAACTACATTTATACCAAATATTTACGTATATGGCTAAAAAATACTTTTATACTCTTTTAACATTCTTTGGTTTGATAGCTGGAGGTACAGCTTTCGCACAGGATAGAATCCAACCAAATGAAGCAAGATATTCTACACAGAGTATTGAAGGACTTTCTATATACCCTAATCCTGTTGTAAACAACAGTAAAATATTTATAGAATCTTCTAAAAACGCACAAAAAGAAGTTGAATTGTATAATGTAGTTGGAAAGAAGATGTTTCAAGTTACATTAAACTCTAAAGAACTTGTTTTACCTTACAGTGTAAATGCTGGTATTTACATTATGAAAATAACAGAGGAAAACTCAACAGCCACTCGTAAGATTATAGTGAAGTAAATAATATAATTAATATACGTAAAAAAGCATCAATATATATTGATGCTTTTTTTATTTGTATTTTTGTACAAAATTTGACATTCGTGTTTAGACCAGAAGATATTATACAAATACAGACGAAGAAAGACTTTCATAAAGTAACCATGAAAGTATATCGCTTTCAATATGAAAACAATCCTGTATATAAGCAATTTTGCGATTTACTTCAGAGAACGCCTCAAGAGGTCAAGACTGTAATTGATATTCCATTTTTACCAATCGAATTCTTTAAATCTAAAGATGTCTTAAGCTCTACATCTCCGATACAAACAACCTTTACAAGTAGCGGTACGACTGGTATGGTGACAAGTAAACATCATGTCACTGATTTAGCTTTTTACGAAGATAGTTTTAGACAGGCTTTCTCGTACTTCTATGGAAACATAGAAGATTACGTAGTTTTAGCCCTTTTACCGTCATATTTAGAAAGAGAAGGTTCTTCTTTAATCTATATGGCAGACGATTTCATTAAGTCCTCTATTCACCCTGAAAGTGGGTTCTATTTACACAACTATAAAGAATTAGCAGATACACTAACGACTTTAGATAAAGAAGGCAAAAATATCTTGTTGATAGGAGTAACTTATGCTCTGTTGGATTTGATTGAATTGCAGTCTTTTCAATTAAACAATACCATCATTATGGAAACAGGAGGTATGAAAGGAAAACGCAAAGAGATGATAAGGGAAGAACTTCACGATCTATTGTGCAAAGGTTTTGGCGTAAATAAAATACACTCTGAATATGGGATGACTGAGCTATTGTCTCAAGGATATTCCTTAGGAGACGGCATTTTTCAATGTCCTCCATGGATGGATATCTTAACAAGGGATCCTGAAGATGCCTTAAGCTATGTAGAGAACGGGAAAACCGGAGGGGTTAACGTCATTGATTTAGCTAATATAAACTCTTGTTCGTTTATCGCAACGCAAGACTTGGGAAAGAAATATACAGACGGTACTTTTGAAATATTAGGTAGATTTGACAACTCTGATATCAGAGGTTGTAATTTAATGGTAGTCTAAGAGTTAAACTGATTAAGATACATAACAAAATAGAGGCGTAAACGCCTCTATTTTTATTTTTCTAACAATTCCATTTTCTCTGCAAAATACTCGCAGAAATCTCTCATTGTTGCAGACATTTTCTCGTCTTGTGTAGCACGTTCAAAAGTATCAGCCATCGCAACAAGCGTTTGATGAAAGAACTTTTTCATCTCATCTACTGGCATATCCTTCGTCCATAAATCGATACGCAATGTCTCTTGAGCCTTGTGATCCCAAATAGACAATAACATTGCTTTGGCAGCAGCGGCTTCAACACCTCCATCTTTAGCATTCCACAATATTTTCTCCGGAACTCTATTGTCGTCTAATTCTACTCTAATATTAATATCAGAAACGTGTTTCTTACTCATTACTTCTTAGGTTTGTATTTTGATTGTTGAAAAATTTCGTCAGTACTTTTTGTTAAAAGCTCCTGCAAAGTTACATTATTATTTTTCATATACGAACGCACAATTTGCCAACCTATCCAGGTACCAATTCTTCCAGGAGCCTCATTGTCTATTTCTAAATAAAACTTAGAGAATGGAGCTGTGTCGATAAAACGTTTATTCAATTTAAGATCTGTGCTATAAAGCAACTGTTCATCCATAAAATAACGCCAAACTTCTCCCTCATTTAATTCTACCCAGCGTAGTTGATCTGCAGAGTACCCTATAATATCTTCTTTACTGACCTTTGGCAATAATACCTTCTTACCATACAAAATCTTGCCATGATGAATTAAATTACCAATAAAACGACGGTCAGTAGGTTGCTCCATTTTCTGAATAATAAAATTCTCTGCCAGATCAGGTAGCATTCGATTCAGATTAAACTCTGGTCGCAAATACTGCGCAAAACCTTGATAAAACTTGTGATCCTCTCCTAAATATGTGTCAAGTGAGACAAAGACAAGTGTATCTGCATAAACAGCTTTCAACGTAATATCTACCTCACTCACAACAGTAATAAATTTCTTTTTATCGCTTTCAGCTGGAAAATAATACTTGGCGCGCTTTGAGAAAGCCTCAATTTCCTGTGGAATACTTCCCAAATCTTTAAACTTCTTTTCAACCTCCTGATTTAATTCTGCAAACAAAGTATCCTTTTTCTTATTCAACCAATATTGCTCAGAAACCTCATGAGGAAATAGATACGGAAACTGTTCCTTTACAGCGGGAACCTCTTCCATAGATGCTTTGTAAAAAATCTCATCAAAGCGATATACTTCAATATTCATTGGAATCTTAGCAACTTCTTGATCTAATTTACTGTTCTCATCACTGCAACTCACTAAAAAAAGGAAAAGACTACAGAAAAGAACAGCTGATAATTTACTAAATTTGAAAAATGTCATAGCTCATCGTGATTTTTATTCAAACAAAGATAAAAAGATAGCTGAGACTGCACTAAAAAATTGGATACTATGAAGAATAAAAACTTTCAAGTGGAAGCTGTAACTAACCACATTGTAATGTGGCTAAAAGAGTATGCAACTCAAGCTAAAGTTAATGGTTATGTAATCGGTATATCGGGAGGAATAGACTCTGCCGTAACCTCAACACTTTGCGCGATGACAGGCTTACCCCTATTATGCGTAGAGATGCCTATACATCAAGAGGTTTCACAAGTAACAAGAGCAAAAGAGCACATCTCATTCTTAAAAGCCAAGTTCAATAATGTACAATCAGTAGAAGCAGATCTTACAGATACATTTGAATCTCTAATTAAAGCGGTACCAAGTAGCCAAAGCGAATATTTACTTAACTTAACACTGGCCAATACAAGAGCAAGAATTAGAATGACTACCCTTTATTATTTTGCGGGAATAAACAGATCATTAGTTGCGGGAACTGGAAATAAAGTCGAAGACTTTGGTGTAGGCTTTTTCACAAAGTACGGTGATGGCGGGGTTGACCTAAGTCCAATTGCTGACTTAATGAAATCAGAAGTTAGACAAATAGGTGAATATCTTCAAATACCAAGTAGTATAATCATTGCAAAACCTACTGATGGTTTATTTGGCGATGATCGATCTGATGAAGATCAATTAGGAGCGTCATACGACGAATTAGAGATAGCAATGCTTGCTCACGAACAAGGAGCTAAAACAGATGACTTCACAGGAAGAGAGAAAGAAGTCTTTGAAATCTACAGCAGATTAAATCGAATCAATCAACACAAGATAAACCCTATACCTATATGTATTATTCCTACCAGTTTACTTTAAACTGGTAAAATAACTCATTCTTACCATACATACTATTTAAAATATTAGCTACTTTTGAATAAAAATTAAAACTATGAAAAAAGTATTTTATTTATTAATAGTAATGTTTGGTTTAATATCGTGTAGTACAGATGATGACTATTGTGGCAATGATTACTACGAGACCTATAAACTAAACGAACAAAGACCATTACCTACAAGTAATCTCCAAGTGATTGGCTTACAAGGAGATTCTTTTACAGTAATCAGATCTGAAAATGAATTTCAAGCCAGAGTTAAAGGAGCAGTATATTACAGAGGTCAAATTGATTGGAGAAATGAAGATTTGATTATAGGTCAAGTTTATGTTAATGGGTTTCGCAGTGTAATCAACTTTAATTCTATATTTAAAGAAAGTTGCAATAATAGAAATGACAACTACCTTCGAATGAAATTAAACCTTAGTAATGGACAATACAATGGCTATATAACATATCATGCAATAGTCCGTAAACTTTACAACACAAATACGCAAGTCACTACTGACATTGAAATCTTTAATTAACAAAAGATAGCAAAGGCTATCTTTTGTTAATTATCCCTCTATATTTTTAAACCTTGATGTGACTTGTCCTAATCGTTTAGAGAACAAATTAATCAAGCTTGTATAATCCATAATTACAGTGAGCATTTCATTTGAGCGTTTCACATTCGTTTCTGCAGGTAATTTCTGTTTGTACTTCTCAACAAGATTATTAACTAAGTACATACGCAAGGTAAGAATGGTTTCTGAAACATACTGTGCAATACCCTGTGTTTTCTGTTTAACGAAGATATTCTGTGACTCCCAATTGTGTAACGTCCATTTCTCATCATCCATAATGATACTTGTAACCTCATTTGAAAGCTCCGTATCTAATTGCTTTAAATAGTTTTCTAAACTCCACTCATTGTGATTGTAATACGCAATTAAGTTCGAGTAAATCTTTTGAAAAAGAGAATTAGTCAAGTGTACTTCATCCTCCTGTAAACTTAAAAATACTCTTTCATAGACCTTTTGTTCAACTTTGTGCTCATTAACAACAATGTCATTCTCCTCATTGGTTTCATAAACAAGTTCCGTAAACACTTCCTTTACATTGCCATACAACAATAAGATCTCTATAATCTTGCGTTCAAGAATATACAAAGGATCGTCCTCAGGTCGGTTGCGTTGTTCGCTCTTGCTGTGAACAACCTCAAGTTTCTTGCGTTCCTCATTATATTTTTTATTTGCCTCTTGAAGCTCCTTTCTACCTTGTTGAGCAAGTGAATTAAAGATAACATCCTCCGATATATCCATAATACGCGCACACTCCTGCACATATACTTCTCTTTGTATCTGATCTGGTATTTTAGAAATACTCATGACCATATCGCGTATCAGATCAGCTTTTTTAATAGGGTCGTGTTTAGCCTCGTCCATAAGCATATTCGCCTTATAGCGAATAAAGTCCGTTGCATTCTCCTCAAAATACTTCTCCAATTGCTCCAGCGAATGTTTACGAGCAAAACTATCCGGATCTTCTCCATCAGGCAAAGGACAAACCCGAACATTCATTCCTGCCTCTAAAATTAGATCTACTCCTCTAAACGAAGCGCGAATACCGGCAGCATCACCATCATATAGCATAGTGATATTCTTCGTCAAGCGATTTACCAAACGAATTTGGTCTGGCGTCAGTGCAGTCCCTGAAGAAGCCACAACGTTCTTAATACCCGATTGATACATTTGGATAACATCTGTATAACCTTCTACCAAATAACAGTTATCCTTCTTGGCAATCTCTTGTTTAGCATGTGATATACCGTACAATATTTTACTCTTATGATAGATATCACTCTCTGGAGAATTCAAATACTTAGCAGCCTTCTTATCATTCGTCAAAATACGGCCACCAAATCCCAATACTCGACCAGACATACTCATAATAGGAAACATGACACGCCCTTTAAATCGATCAAACTTACGATCTTCTTTGACTATTGTCAATCCAGTTTTCTCGAGGTATTCCAAAGAGTACCCTTTACCAAGTGCATCAGAAGTAAACGCTTCCCATTTATCAGGAGAATAACCTAATCCGAACTCTCGAATCGTATCCTCTGTAAAACCTCTCTCCTTGAAATATGATAATCCAATCGCTTTTCCCTCCTCGGAATTAAACAGTACCTCTTGAAAGTATTTCTTAGCATACTCAGACACGACGAACATACTTTCTTTCTCGTTCAGCATTTCTTTTTCTTCTTGACTTTGTTCAGTCTCCTCTATTTCAATGCCATACTTCTTAGCCAAATAGCGAATAGCTTCTGGATAGGTAAAGTGCTCGTGTTCCATAATGAAACTAATTGCATTTCCACCTTTTCCTGAACTAAAGTCCTTCCATATTTGCTTTACCGGAGAAACCATGAAAGAGGGCGTTTTCTCATTTACAAAAGGACTTAATCCTTTATAATTACTTCCCGCCTTTTTTAAATGTACAAAATCCCCTATCACCTCCTCTACTCGAGCGGCGTCAAAAACGGCATCTATGGTACTTTTGGAAATCATATTTTACTTTACTTCTTGATACTTGCAAAGATAAAAAAAGAAGTCGCTTAAGGTAATATCAAGCGACTTCTTTATATATCTTGTCAGTTTATATAACTATTTCTTTCTTTCAATAACATAATTCACCATTGTAACCAATGAATCTTTGTAAGGGGATTCTGGAAACTGATTCAAAATTTGAAGTGCTTCTTGTTGATACGCTATCATTTTAGTAGTAGCATATTCAAGGCCTCCTTTTTCTTTAACAAAGGCGATTACCTCTTTCACACGTCTTTTATCTTCGTTGTGATTTTTGACAGAATTGATAAGCCACTTACGCTCTTTTGCGTCAGAAGTATTTAAGGCATAGATAAGAGGTAGAGTCATTTTCTTCTCTTTAATATCAATACCCGTTGGTTTACCGATAGGACCATCGGTATAATCAAATAAGTCATCTTTTATTTGGAAAGCCATTCCGATCACTTCGCCAAACTTGCGCATCTTCTCTATTAATTCAGCATTGTCAGGTTGTACTGAAGCAGCACCCAACCCACAACATGCTGCAATTAAAGTCGCAGTTTTCTGACGGATAATCTCATAGTAAATTTCTTCCGTAATATCCAATCGACGGGCTTTCTCTATCTGTAACAACTCTCCTTCACTCATCTCACGAACTGCCACGGATATAATACGCAATAAGTCAAAATCTCCATTGTCAATGGAAAGAAGTAATCCTTTGGCTAATAAATAATCTCCAACTAATACAGCAATCTTATTTTTCCAAAGCGCATTAAGGGAAAAGAACCCTCTGCGTTTATTACTATCATCAACCACATCGTCGTGAACCAAAGTAGCCGTGTGGATAAGTTCTATGACAGAAGCTCCTCTATAAGTACGCTCATTGACTTCGCCTTCACCGACCATCTTTGCCACTAAGAAAACAAACATGGGTCTCATTTGTTTCCCTTTGCGATTTACAATATAATAAGTGATTCGATTCAACAATGCGACCTTAGTAGTCATTGACTTGTGAAACTTTTTCTCAAAAAGCTCCATTTCAGTTTTAATCGGACTCTGTATTTGCTGTACTATGTTCATAACGAAATCAAAAATACGACTTTTTTGTTGGTAAACCGTTTCCAAAAAAAAACTCTTTTTGCTACAAATGAAACAAAAAGAGTTTTTATAATAATATTTTCAATTACTGTTTTAAATTAGCTTGCAAAAGCTAAAGGCAATTAAGATTTATTAGCCAACTGCCCACAAGCAGCATCGATATCTTTACCGCGACTGCGTCTAACGACAACAGTTATATCATTTGCTTCTAATGCTCGGATATACGCATTCGTTGCCTGTTCTGAAGCTTGTTGAAACTCTCCATCGTCGATAGGGTTATATTCAATCAAATTCACCTTACACGGTACATACTTGCAGAACCTAACTAAAGCATCAATAGATGCTTTATCATCGTTTATATCTTTCCATATCACGTACTCATAAGTCACTCGACTCTTCGTCTTACTATACCAGTACTGAAGTGCTTCTCTCAAATCAGTCAGTGGAAAGTTCTTTGTAAATGGCATGATTCGATTACGCGTTTCTTCAATAGCTGAGTGTAGTGAAACAGCCAACTTAAACTTCACTCCATCATCCGCCAATTTCTTAATCATCTTAGGCAAACCAGAAGTAGACACAGTGATACGCTTAGGAGACATCCCTAATCCTTCTTCGGAAGTAATCTTCTCAATGGCTTTCTGTACGTTATTATAATTCATTAACGGCTCTCCCATTCCCATAAACACAATATTAGACAACGGATGTCCGTGATTTTGTCTACTTTGTTGGTCTATGGTTAATACTTGATCATAAATCTCATCTGGATTCAAGTTACGCATACGCTTAAGGCGTGCCGTAGCGCAGAACTCACAATCTAAACTACACCCTACCTGAGAAGAAACACAAGCAGTCGTGCGCGTTTCTGTTGGGATCAAAACAGACTCTACAATAAGACCATCGTGTAACTGCACACCATTCTTGATCGTACCATCAGTACTTACCTGCATACTATCTACTTTGATGTGGTTAATGACGAAGTTAGCATCCAACATTTCACGGGTAGCCAATGATAAGTTACTCATATCCTCAAAGCTATGAGCTCCCTTACTCCACAACCACTCGTACACTTGGTTTCCTCTAAATGCCTTATCTCCCTGAGAAACAAAGAAATCCCTTAATTGTTCCTTAGATAAACTTCTGATGTCTTTTTTGTCTATTTGCATGACGCAAAGTTAATCTCAAATTATCCGACTGCCAAATACTGTAATAAAATTATAACAATAAAGTATTTAGGTTAACGGTGGACAGTGAACAGTTTACAGTCAGTAAACTAATAACCTTTAACTGTCAACTTCTTTACTGCCAGTACATGCTTACACCTCCTTCTATCTCCTTGGTACTTACCATACCACTCATAAGTACATCGCTCTTGGTCACCATCTAAGATTACCGTATGTCTCACACCTCCACTTCCATCTACGCGAGCTTCTACTCTAACTGAACTAACTTGCTGTCTAACTCAAGAGCTCTGCATTCATCCCCATTCTTATTTTGCTCCTCAGTCTCTTACATTCACAAAACACTGCTTACAGTACCAAGTTTAACCACTATTCATTGATTGCTATTAAAATAAACTTTCTACATATAACCATTAAAACTCTAATACCCATAACAACAATATGAAACTCATAGTAGTTAAACTGCCACACCTCAACACGAAAAAAGCCGACCTAAAAAAGCCGACCTAAAAAGGTCGGCTTAAAAAAAATATAATGAAAAAGTGCTTATTTATTTCACCAAGCAAGTGCAGTCTTAAAACACTTACTCAGTTGTAGTATATTAAAGTACTATGAAATTACTATTTAAAAACTTCAAAACGAGTTTCCAAAAATATAATTAACATAGATTTATCGTTATTAACACTTCTCAATCTACCTTGCCAAATAACCTCCATCCACAGGGTAATATGCTCCTGTAGAAAACGAAGATTTATCAGTTGCTAACCATAAAATTAACTCAGCTACTTCTTCAGGCTTACCGAGTCTATTCATTGCGTGGCGAGAAGAAAGTTCTTTAATAACCTCATCACTATAACTCTCTGTCACCAGTGGAGTACCTATATAACCAGGCCCCACAGCATTAATGCGAATACCCTTCGTACCATATTCCCAAGCAGCTGTCTTCGTCAAACCGTTCACACCGTGCTTTGCTGCACAATAAGCAGATGAATTAGCCACGCCAACCTCAGCTAAGATTGACGATACATTGATGATACTTCCCTTTCCCTTTTTCAACATTTCAGGCAACTGATAGCGCATACCATAGAATACCCCATTGAGATTAATACTGATCACCTTATCCCAATCCTCTACACCATATTCGCCAGTTACAGCAAAGGCTCCAACAATTCCTGCATTGTTAACAGCAATGTCTAATTGACCAAAAGCAGCAACCGTTTCTTGCACTACTCTCTCATGGTCTTGAGCCTTCCCAGCATCTGCCTTAATGAAAATGGCATTTTCACCTAATGTTGATACTACTTTTTTACCTTCTGCTTCATTCCAATCTACAACTGCAACTTTAGCTCCCTCTTTGACAAATAACTCCGCTACACATTTACCTATTCCAGAAGCAGCTCCAGTAATAATTGCTACTTTGTTTTCTAATTGTTTCATATAAGTGGTTTTTATGATTTATCCTAAATTTACAACTTACTTCGCTCTAAAACAAAACCAAGTCAGATGAAAGCATCTACCCTATCTTCTCTGTTTTAACGAAACTACAATAACAATTAAAGGTTAAAAAAGCCAGCCACTCGTTAATCAAATTACTGTGCAACAAATTATTTACTACCCAGCTTCTTCACCGCCAGCACATGCTTACACATCCCTCTATCTCCTTGGTACTTACCATACCACTCACAAGTACATCGCTCTTGGTCGCCATCTAAGATTACTGTATGTCTCACACCACCAGTTCCCTCTACACGAGCTTCCACACGTCCATTAGCTTGGCTAATAATCTCTACTTTATTCTCAGCAATTAGTTTCTCTGCATTCTTTAGACGAGGATTTAGACTTAGAATGCGCTCTAACTTAAAGGGTAACCTTCTGTAAAAGAAAGCATTGTCATCTAAGTCAAAACCTAACAACCCCATAGCGGCTAATCGCCCTGTCAGACTATCTGCATCAGTGAAACTCATCCCTTCTTCCATCGCAAACATTGTCGGATTAAAACGTTGATTCGCATAAGCATATTTATCCATCGCATCTATCCACTCGTCATCCACATCCTCTATCAAGGATTCTAAAGCCGCTCCCTCTCCCGAGAACCCTCTAAAAGCTTCACGAGATAAAGACAAACTAAATCGAATATCTCCAAAATACAACTGCCAAGTGGTGCTTTGCATATCAGGATGAGGAAAGACCTGCATATAATCTATATAAGGTAATAAAGGTTCTAATAATCGTAAACGGTGAATACCTCCTACACAAATACCATTGTTTGATTTAACAGGAGAAAAGGAAGGCATATTCCCTCTCAATATCAAGTAATAATCATTCTTCACAATCCCTTTCGGAATACCTCTAAACAGTTGTTGAGCCTGTATTTTATTAAACGTATGTACACGTTCTGCCTTAGACAGGTAAATCTGTACCGTGCTCAGTCCCTTAATCCACTTAATCGGAAGAGGCACTTTGCGTTCCACTATTTTCTTATCCTCCGTCTGAATACTAACTTCCTTCTGACCTATTGACAGCAAGACATTCTCCTTTTGCTTAATGCTATTCAGCCCAGTAAGCATCGGTTGGTTAAAGTCTACATTCGTAGTCCCATTCTCTAAAAACTCTCCATCTAACCCATCAGGCAATACATCTACTCTTGCATACACTCCTGCACAATGAGAAAATCCCTCAAAGCGCACTCTACCATCCCCAGCCGTAGCGATAGGGTCTTTTAGCTTAGCCAAATCAGCAGGAGATAAATTAAAACTTGACTTCACCACATTAGACAACGCAATTAAACAACGTGCCATAATAAATGGATCTTTCACATTACCCCAAAAAAAGCATGGAGCATCTGTCTTCTTCTGTATCTCACTGTACTTCGCTAAGAATAATTCGTCTCCTCCTGTTCCTTTGGTAAGACTTGATGGATTGTTGTATATGTATGATAATAGGTCGTTCATAGTAGTGTATAATGATAAGGCAAGGTACTAAAATTCATAGAAATATAACCTTCTAGAACTGTACACATCTGTTCTCTTTTTTTAAAAAAAGGCAATTACTCTTTGATAATAAACCCATTACACATTATCTTTGTTCATTATGCAGCAATAGTAAAATAACATTTCGAATCACAGTCACACCCTACAGCGTAGTAAGTGACTCAGTTAATTTAAGCGTACCCCATCTTTAGGGTACCGTTATTTTATTATATATACTTATGCAATCAAACAAGATTAACAGCATCGTAATATTCATTACGATCACCATTATATTAGATAGTGCTGGCTTCGGTATTATCTTTCCAGTATTACCAGAACTATTAGAACACGTACTACATGCTGACCTCAGCACAGCAGCGAAGTACGGAGGTGTACTTACGTTAGCTTACGCCTTTATGCAATTTATCTTTGCACCAATCTTAGGGGTTATTAGCGATCGCTATGGACGTAGACGAGTATTATTACTTTCCCTTTTTGGATTCTCTATAGACTGTTTTATTATGGCACTTGCTCATAGTTATTGGTTACTATTCATCAGTCGGCTTATCGCAGGAGTGACAGGTGCCACCTTTGCTGTGGCATCTGCTACCATTACAGATGTTACGGACGAAGGCAACCGAACGAAATACTTCGGCTATTTAAATGCAGCTTTTAATATTGGCTTTATCATAGGCCCTTTAGTAGGAGGGTTATTAGGAGAATATCATTTTACTTACCCCTTTTACTTTGCGGGAATATTAGGTTTATTAAATGTTATTTATGGGTATTTCTTTTTTCCAGAAACCAATACTTCACGTTCACTGATGCGACTATCACTAAAAGAAATCTCCCCTTTACAATCTCTAAAAAGTATCAAACGCTTTAAACAACTAAGTCTGCTATTTATTGTATTCTTTTTATTATCTGCTGCATCACATAGCATGGAGAGTACGTGGTCATTCTATACCATGATACAGTTTGACTGGAGTAAACAGCAGGTAGGAATCTCACTAACCATTATAGGAATTATAGGTTTCTTAGTACAAGCATACCTATTGCAATACTTATCTACTAAATTATCTGACCAAAGACTTGTCTACATCGGTTTATTAACCAGCTTTATAGGATTACTCTTATTGAGTTATTGTGTTACTGAAATACAACTCTGGGTAGGTATCACATTATACTTACTAGGAAGTATACAACAGACCGGTTTTCAGTCTATGCTCTCTAAGTCACTAGATCAGCAACATCAAGGAGAACTACAAGGAGTATTAGGAAGCCTTAACGGATTAACAACTATTGTGGCTCCACCAGTATTTACCTATTGTTTCTACCTATACACACAGGATAATACCTTACCTTACTTACCTGGTATAGCCTTTGCCATAGCAGCTTTATTACTCCTAATTAGCTTATTACTCCTCTTGAGATATAAGAAGTAAGTTTTAAAAAACAGCCCTATTCTTTACTAGAATAGGGCTATTTATATTATTCTTTAGATTTAAAACTCTGTTCTATCACTTGATACCTTTTTAATATTACATCTAACTGAGCATTCTCTTTATGTACTAACAACGAAGTATAGATTTTACGACCGTCAATATCCAAAAACCTTATCAAACTTATATAAACCTAAAGAGTTAAATTAAACAAACCTTTTATTAAAAGTATAGAATGTCCTAGTGTTTTATTATCATGTACTACTTCCATTCAAAATAATTATACCCTATTTTTTCAACAGCAATTCTTACCAAGTCCTTATCCTCCACCCTATGAACAAAAAACTTATAACAATCTTCATCCACATCAAAAAACCCTAATTGCAGTCGATGTTGACGCAATACTACATCAACATCTTTAAACACTGTTGTAGAATTTACAGAACCATTAGATGGATAATTCCTAACCGTTGGTATATTTTTTATTGTTATATTCCAAATATTATCTAATGAACTATTGATTCTATAGATAAATTCATCTACCCTTTCTTTCCAATCTAAAGAAATAATAAAATCAATAGCCTCTTCATTACAATGAAAACTAACATAACGCAAGGCATCCATTTCTTCAATAAACTCTTCATGATAATTTGGTAAACTGGGCAAACGATCAATAACTATTATTAACTCATCTTTTGTTTTATTATTTGGAACACTTAATCCTATCAATTCCTTAAACCCTTCAAGAACTTTTTTATCTACTTGTAAATTCTCTTGTTTTACTTCCACCATTTTGGTAGATTCTTTACTCTTCTCCTTTATTAGAAACCACGGTTTTCCAGTAAAATCTTTTTTACTCCAAATATAAGTTACCAATACGGCGCCCACCCCAAACCAATACGCATCACTAAAATGGTAAGAGAATACAACCATTGCAAAATACTTAGTCCCTATGCCCAATAGTACTAATAGCAATAAAACAAGAAAATAAGTTGATTTTTTCATAGCTTAAATATACCAAAAAAAAAATCAGTTAACACCAATAAAAAAAACCGATACTCTTACGAGTATCGGCCTTTTCCGATTATTAAATTGTTAGTTTACTCTTATAAGTTTTGAAAGAAGTCATTTCCTTTATCATCAGTGATAATGAAGGCAGGGAAATCTTTCACCTTAATTTTACGCACCGCTTCCATTCCTAATTCAGGGAAGTCAACTACCTCTACGCTCAAGATATTCTCTTTTGCAAGGATAGCTGCTGGTCCACCAATAGAACCTAAGTAGAAACCTCCGTGTTTCTTACAAGCATCAGTAACAGCTTGACTACGATTACCTTTGGCTAACATAATCATACTACCACCTACAGCCTGGAAGCTATCAACGTAAGGGTCCATACGGCCTGCAGTTGTCGGTCCAAAACTACCAGAAGGCATACCATCCGGCGTTTTTGCAGGTCCCGCATAGTAAACGGGGTGATTTTTGAAATACTCAGGCATTTCTTGTCCATTGTCTAACATTTCTTGGATCTTAGCATGAGCGATGTCGCGCGCCACGATAACTGTACCATTCAACATTAAACGTGTTTTAATTGGATGTTTTGTCAATTCAGCCAATTGTTCTTTCATAGGTTTATCAAGGTCAATTACCACAGGCTCCTCTAAATGTGGTGCTGTCTCAGGTAAAAAACGAGCTGGATTAGTTTCCAACTGCTCTACGAATAAACCTTCAGCAGTAATTTTTGCTTTAATGTTTCTATCTGCCGAACAAGAAACACCTAAACCTACAGGACATGATGCAGCATGACGTGGTAAGCGAATCACACGAACATCGTGTGTAAAATACTTACCTCCGAACTGTGCTCCAATCTGAGATTCTTGGCAAATTTGTTGTAGTTTTTTCTCCCACTCTAAGTCACGGAACGCTTGACCGCCCATGTTACCAGAAGTAGGTAAGTTGTCATAGTATCCTGCAGAAGCTTTCTTCACAGCAGCTAAGTTAGCCTCAGCTGATGTACCACCAATCACTAATGCTAAGTGATATGGAGGACAAGCTGCTGTCCCCAAGTCCATTATTTTCTCTTTGATAAATTCCGTAAGGTTTTTTTCATTTAATAACGACTTCGTCTTTTGATACAAAAATGTTTTGTTAGCAGAACCTCCACCTTTCGCTAAGAATAAGAATTCATACTTATTCCCTTGTGTCGCATAAATATCAATTTGTGCTGGTAAGTTAGATCCAGAGTTTTTCTCCTCAAACATACTTATTGGAACAATCTGAGAATAACGTAAGTTCTTCTTTTGATATGTTTCAAAAATACCTCTTGATAAGCTCTCCGCATCATTAGTCCCAGTATATACATTCTCCCCTTTTTTCGCAACGACAATCGCCGTTCCTGTATCTTGACAAGATGGCAATTGACCTTCTACTGCTACCGCAGCATTTTGCAATAAATTATACGCTACAAAACGATCGTTATCTGTCGCTTCCGGATCATCTAAAATAGCTTTTAATTTTTCAAGGTGAGCTGTTCTCAACATAAAAGAAACGTCTGTCATAGCCGTTTCAGCAATTAATTCAATCCCCTTAGGATCAACTACTAAAATTTCTCTATCTCCTAACTTTTCTACTTTTACATAGTCAGAAGATATCTTTTTATAAGCCGTGTCATCTTTCAGTATTGGATACGGATCTTGATATATGAAGTCCATTGAATTGTTAGTTTATTTCTGAGAAGTAAATTTACTAAATATAGCGTTCAAAAATCCTTAGAATACTTCTAAATAACCAATGACTACAAGACTTCAACGGCATTTGTAATGCTTCTAAATAACAATCATACCAGGCAAGACATTAAGGTTCATGAAATATTTTGCATCTCACGAAAAAAAGGTGCAAAATATTGCACCTCTATTGTTGAAAAGAACACAATCTACACAGTACAGACGCAATACATTGTGTCTGATAAAATTCCAAAATAATCGTTTTACCACTTCTTACTTCTTTACGTTTACCAGATCCCTTTGTAGTTATAGAAATAAACTGTACTATTCTTAATATCCAACACAAAACAGTCCCCTTCTCTTGTATAGAAATAAACTAATTCGATTCACACCGCATACTACTTCTCACAGTATAATACCATTATTATCGGTAAGTGATAGTATAGTGATAGGCTTATTTTGGTACTTTTAAGCCTATCACATGCCTATCACATGCCTATCACATGCCGACCACAAGCCGACCACCCCATTCTGATTAGTATTATATTCCCATTTACTAACTAATATTAATTGGGTTATATACAACTCTATTGCTAAAAACTGATAAGGTATTAAATGAAAAAAAGCCCAGAAATTAAATATTCAGGGCTTTAATGGTCTATTATATCTTGTTATTTACAAACTTCGCATATACAAAATTAGCGCATCCATTTCCATTTTTGAAAAGCGCTTAGTGATCGTTAAGTTAGGTTGCATCATTGAAAAATTAGCTGGTTCAATTATTGCATCGGATTTTCCTCTTAAAAAAGCTTCTAAGTCAGCTCCAACAGCATCATAGCCTTTTACAATTTCACGAATACTCGGTCCAATCATTTTTTTGTCCGCCATATGGCAACTTGTACAATTCCCCTTTCCTCTAAAAAGCTTATCTCCCTTATCAAGTAATTCAGCCTCTGTCCATTCTTTTTGATCATCTAAGTTTGTATTTGCTTTTTGATCTTTACCACCACAAGCTACCACACTCATAAGTATAAATAACAAAGCGCCAGTTTTTATAAAATTCATCATTGTTGTTGTTTATTTGTTTGTTCAAAAATAAAAAAACAAAACATACCTAACAGTATACAAAAGCGTCCTTTTAGTGCACTTATCGGACAAAATTAAACTTTACATTCGCATATAATGCGAATAGTAGCTTAACTAAAAAATTTCATTCGCTATATCGAATAAGTAAAATTCATAAACTGCTCTTCGATTTGCTTCCTTAAAAGAGACATTGTAATGCCAAGATAGGAAGGCAAAAAACAATTTGGTTTAAAATTGGAAAAAGAATACAATAGTAGATTAGACTATCCACATAGTTATTAACATTGTTGATAACCGCCGTTAATAACAGTCCTTAAAGTGTTAACAATTGTTGATAACTTCACTTACATCACACAATAAATTCCTTTTATTAAACAATAGAATATAGATTTAAAACCTATAATACAACTACTTACGAATATTAAAACCACTAAATAGTATAGAAAAAAAGATATACACCGAATTAAGAACTAATCCCCCTTTTTCAATCCAGTATTGTGGATAACTATACGTTTATATACTATTATACACAAGCAATAATTCAATAAAGGGAAATACTGCTTGACACTTTAATTAGTTTTCACATAGCCAGAACAAGGATAACAAGACATTTATCAACCTATTTAATTTATGACGCATAAAATGATAAATATTCTAAAATAAAAGTTAAATTTGTCAAAAATTAAAATTTCATACTATGAATCAAGAAAATTCAGCTCCAGACTTATCAAAATTAATAAGTGAATTAAAAAAAGGAAACTGGAAGATTATCGTACTCCCACTTGTACTGTGTGCAGGGATAATGTATTTCTTATACGTCTATATGCCAAACCGTCAAGAGATGAACAGAACAGATTTCTATTATACAAACTATGAGAAAGCTGAAGCTACAATCTTAGACACTTATGGTAATGGTAGAATTGGGAAAGGACAGGCAACACTGTACAAGATACAATTTGTAACAGCTAAAGGAGAAACAATCGTTGCGGAATATAGACAAGACACCTTCTTAGCAAAGGATAAAGGAGAGAAAATTGTTATCTATTACGACCCTGAAAACCCTTACGGTCAAACTTCGGAAGAAAGATACTTGGAAGAAAAGAGAATTCGCGACAAACAAGCTAACAAATAAGAAGTAAAGAATTGATAGATTTACTATCCTAATGGTAATTGGCTATTAAACAATAACAAAAAAGCTCAGTGAAATTAATCACTGAGCTTTTTCTATTTATTATACTTGATACAACTATTATTTATTCAAAAGTATTGCTGCTTCTTTAGCGAAGTAAGTTGAGATAATACTTGCTCCAGCGCGTTTGATACACGTTAATTGTTCCATCATGATCTGATCGTGGTCAAGCCATCCTCTCTCTGATGCAGCCTTTACCATAGCGTACTCACCCGATACTTGGTACACCGCTACAGGCACATTCACAGCGTCTTTCACTTCGCGTACGATATCTAAATAAGCCATACCTGGTTTTACCATTAGGATATCAGCTCCTTCTTCTACATCATATAACGCCTCTTTTACAGCTTCGATACGATTAGCATAGTCCATTTGGTATGTTTTTTTATCTTTTGGTATTTCTACATCTGCTCTTGGTGCACTGTCAAGTGCATCGCGGAATGGTCCATAGAATGCAGATGCATACTTAGCAGAATAACTCATGATACCTACATTCGTAAACCCTGATTGGTCTAATGCTTCACGCATACGCAAGATACGCCCGTCCATCATATCACTCGGTGCTACGAAGTCTGCTCCTGCCTCTGCGTGAGATACGCTCATCTTCATTAGTGCATCTACTGTAGGGTCATTCACTACTACTCCATTCTCGATAATACCGTCGTGTCCGTATATAGAATATGGATCTAATGCTACGTCTGGCATTACGATCATATCTGGACAAGCATCTTTTATCGCTTTGATAGCAGTCTGCATCAATCCATTAGGATTCCATGCTTCTGTACCTGCATTGTCTTTTAAATGATTACTTACTTTTACATAGATATTCACTGCGCGAATACCTACTGCATAAAGCTCTTTTACTTCCTTTACTGTCAAATCCACAGAACGTCTGAACATACCTGGCATCGAAGGAATAGCTTCTTGTACATTAGTCCCTTCTGCTATAAACATAGGGAACATAAAATCTTGTGGAGTCACGATAGTCTCTCTTACCAAACTACGAATAGACTCATTTGTTCTTAATCTTCTACCTCTTTGTAATGGAAACATAATCTTTTTGGTTTTATATGTTTATATACTATTGTTAATGCACGGATTACAAATCCGCGCAATCATTGTACCTGTATTGTGATAGACGTAATTCGTTACGTCTATACTATTGTCTTGGATTTATAATCCGTGCGTGACCTATTTCACCCAATCAATTGGTTCTGCCAATACCTTCAACAGTTTTTCTTCCCAACTGTTTTCTTCTGGATGGTGGTCATATACCCATTGTACATGTGGTGGCAGACTCATTAGGATAGATTCGATACGTCCATTGGTTTTTAATCCAAATAGAGTTCCTTTATCATGAACAAGGTTAAACTCTACATATCTACCTCTTCTGATTTCTTGCCATGTACGGTGTTCATCACCATAAGGGGTATCCATACGACGTTCTACGATAGGTGCATAAGCTTCTAAGAAGCTATCTCCTACTTCGGTTACGAAGTCATACCACTGTTGCATAGACATTTCTTCTGTTGCTTCTAAGCGGTCAAAGAATAATCCTCCGATACCACGTGCTTCATCTCTATGCGCATTCCAGAAATATTCGTCACATTGCTTTTTATACAATGGATAAAATGCTGGATTATGTTTATCACAAGCTGTCTTACATACAGTATGGAAATGCGTAGCATCCTCATCGAATAAGTAGTATGGTGTTAGGTCTTGTCCTCCACCAAACCAAGAACGCACTACTGTACCTTCTTTGTCATACATTTCGAAATAACGCCAGTTGGCATGTACAGTAGGTACCATAGGACTCTTTGGGTGAATCACTAACGATAATCCACAAGCGAAGAAATCTACATCTCCTACATTAAAGTACTTTTGCATCGCTACTGGTAACGGTCCATGCACGGCAGAGATATTCACTCCTCCTTTTTCGAATACTGCACCATTCTCGATTACACGTGTGCGACCTCCACCACCTTCAGGACGTTCCCAAAGGTCTTCTTGGAATATTGCTTTTCCATCTATATCTTCAAGTCCTTTTGTAATCGTATCTTGAAGTTGTTGTATATATTGATAAAATTGTTCTTTCATATTCAAATAGTGCCAATCCTACAGCAGTAGGACACTTTATAATTACAAGAATTGATCCGCAGAAAATCCCCTTATGCTTTCATTATTACCACTAAATTACATAAGGTAGATACGCTAAGTTGTAGCATGAACTATGAACTGTTACAAACTACTAATCTTAGTCATAATTGCAAATGAAAATGCTTTACTCTCGTCTTGTATAAATTGATAGACAGCTTTTGCTTTTGCTTTTAACAAAGGCTCTTGAGAAGACCATTTCACTAAAACATCTCCAAATTGTTCCATATACTCCCAAGAAAAATGGAAACGCAACAAATGAGGTGCCAATTCACCATTCGCCATAACAAGCATAGACTCATAACTAAGTCCTACTTTTTTCAATTCTTCATCTAAATCCCCAATCAACTTTTTGTCTTCAGGTACAAATCCTATGGAAGATAACTTCTGTACAATAGACTCTATTCGTCTATCTTCTTCGCTTTTGGTTCCTTTGTTTAACATAGGTCAAATGATATAGTAAAACAAAAAAGCCTACGGCATACTACGGCAGGCTTTTCTGTCAATATTTTACTTGTGTTCGTATTCTTTTACCGCTTCGATAAACGCTTTTGCGTGATCTACTGGGATATGAGGTAAGATACCGTGACCTAAGTTTACGATATACTTATCTTTTCCGAATGCATCGATCATCTCGTGTACCATCTTTTTAATAGTAGGAATTGGCGACATTAGACGGCTTGGATCAAAGTTACCTTGTAATGTGATATCCCCTCCTGTGAATAAACGAGCGTTCTGTGGGCTACAAGTCCAATCTACTCCTAATGCAGACGCTTTTGACTTCGCCATCTCAGGTAATGCAAACCAACATCCTTTTCCAAATACGATAACTGGAGTGATATCCGCTAATGCTTCTACTATTTGGTTAATATACTGCCAAGAGAACTCTTGATAATCTACTGGAGATAACATTCCTCCCCATGAGTCGAATATTTGTACAGCATTAACACCTGCTTTTACCTTTTCTTTAAGGTATAAAATAGTTGTATCAGTAATCTTTTGTAATAACGTATGAGCAGCTACTGGGTCAGAAAAACACATTCCCTTCGCTAAGTCAAAGCTCTTAGAACCCTTTCCTTCTACTGCATAACAAAAGATAGTCCAAGGTGAACCAGCGAATCCAATCAATGGTACCTCATCGTTTAACATCTCTTTCGTTACTTTAATAGCATCCATTACATATCCTAATGTCTCTTCGATATTAGGTACGATAACTTGCTCTACATCTTTAGCAGAACGGATAGGATTAGGTACCCATGGTCCTACTCCTGGTCTCATCTCTACATCAATGTTCATCGCTTGTGGTACGACTAAAATATCTGAGAATAAAATAGCAGCATCTGGTTTTACAATACGAATCGGTTGTACTGTAATCTCAGCTGCGATTTCTGGCATTCTACAACGTGTAAAAAAATCATACTTATCTCTTAATTCGCGAAACTCTGGTAAGTATCTACCTGCTTGACGCATCATCCATACAGGTGGTCTCTCTACTGTTTCACCTTTTAACGCTCTTAAGAATAAATCATTTTTAATCATTTCTATTCGATTTTAATACGTCAATTTTTAGCTGACTCTATTTATAATAATCCACACAAGCTTGTAATGTAGCCTCCACTGTAGGTTGCTTCGCGATTACAATATTCTGTGTAACTCCTTTTAATGGTTCTGCGGTCGTATCTCCTATACAGAAGCACACTTCTGTCGTGATGCTGTTCTGCTGAAGATAACTCTCTATCGCTGAAGGACTGTAAAAGCACAATCCATCAATTTTATGTTCATTCTTTAATGGATTAAGCACAGTCTGATATACTGTAAACTCATTAAAGACTACACCATTCGCCCTAAAAGCATCAGGCAATAAATCTCTTCTGATACTTCCACTAAAGAATGTTATCGTATTGTCTGTATAATTCTGAACAATGATAGGAGCTAATTCCTTGGCATAATGTGCCCAAGCCTTAACTTCCCAACCGTTCTCCTCCAACAACTCCTTTGTTTTTATCCCCACACATAGAGCAGGTTTCTTATTCAGAACTTCTCTATATCCTTGACTAATCACACTCTTTACTGCATTCTGACTCGTAAAAAGCACATACTCATTCACCTTACTGAGATCAAAAGTTAAGTGTTCAGTTGAGATATAGTCCTCTTGTAATAACTTCACCCCTTGTATATCTAAAGCTTCAAGTGTTGTCACTTGAATTTTACGAGTAGATAAAATGGTTGGAATAAAAGACATTCTATTTTTTTAATTGTTGACGTAATTCTTCCATTAGCTTATTGGCTCCCCCTTCTAACAATTCTTTAGCTGCAAAGAAACCGAGCTTTTTCCATTCTTGAATAGGAACTACCTTACTAACTTCAAACTTCTCTTTGCCATCTAATGAAAACAATGCACCAATAAATTGAATTGTGTCATCGTGTTCATTATACATAGCGTGAGCCCCAATTGGCGCTGTACAACCTCCCTCAAGAGTTCTAAGGAACTGGCGCTCAATATGTGTAGTCATCTCTGTTTCATAATCATTCAAATGATGCAAAGCATCTAAAACAAAATTGTCATCTGCCATTGCTACTACAAGCATTGCTCCTTGAGCTGGAGCAGGAATCATCCAATCTAAATTGATAAAGTTCTTAGGTTTCTTTGCTATGCGATCTAAACCAGCTGAAGCGAAAACAGCAGCGTTCCAATCGTTATCTTGTAGCTTTTGCATACGGGTATTTACGTTTCCTCTTAGGTCGACAATCGTATGCTTAGGAAACTTGTGTAACCATTGCGCTTTACGTCTTAAACTTCCCGTAGCAATAGTTGCCCCTTTTTCAGGATCTAAGAAATCAGTATTGCCTTTGTGTAGTAAAATATCAACAGAGTTAGCACGTTTCAGTACTGCTGCTTGCACGATACCTTGTGGCAACATAGTCGGCACATCTTTCATCGAATGAACTGCAATGTCAATTTCTTTATTAATCATCGCTACATCCAAAGTCTTTGTAAAGATTCCGGTGATTCCCATTTCATACAAAGGCTTATCTAAAACTAAATCACCTGTAGACTTTACGGGAACTAACTTAGTTTTATAACCCAATTTTTGAAGTTCACCTTCAACTTTTTTTGCTTGCCATAAAGCCAGTTCACTATCGCGTGTACCGATTCTAATAACTCTATTCATTATGATTTGTTTCTAATTGAAATACTTTCTCTATCCATTCAATACTCTGATCAACCACTGTGTCCTCATGACGAAGATGATTAGCGAATTGAGTAGTGATTTTTTGGATGATGCGCATACTTATAATTTCTGCTTGCTCTTGATCAAAGCCATCATACTTTTTGCGGTGATAATCTAACTCACCGTCTTTTATTTGCTCTAACTTAGATTTTAGTGCATGTATAGTAGGTGCAAATTTTCTCATTTTCGTCCAAGCAATAAACTCATTCATGATTTCTTCAATGATTTCCTCTGCTTGTGGAATAAACTGTCTTCTGCGTTCAAGTGTAATGTCAGTCATTTGAGATAAGTAATCCAGGTGGATTAACTCCACATTCCCCAATTCCTTTACATTCTCATTCACATTTTTTGGAATAGATAGATCCAATATCACCAAAGGTTTGTTTAAACTCAACAACTGCTTATCTACAGTGGGATTCTGTGCTCCCGTAGCAACAATGAGAACATCTGCTTTTCGAATTTCAGATTGTAAATCTGCGTAATCTTTGACAATTAGATTAAACTTCCCTGCAACTTCTAAAGCTTTCTCCTTTGTTCTATTGATTAAAGTGATATGGTCATTCTGTGTATGCTTTACTAAGTTCTCACAAGTGTTACGCCCAATCTTTCCAGTTCCAAACAACAGTATATTCTTGTTAGAAATATCTTGGACATTATCCATAATATATTGAACAGAAGCAAATGATACTGAGGTAGCCCCAGAACTCAATTCTGTTTCATTCTTAATGCGCTTACTTGCTTGTATCACAGCATTAACTAAACGTTCGAAGTAATTAGTTGTTAAGCCTTTCGCTTTTGACAAGTAGAACCCTGCCTTAATCTGTGCAATAATCTCGAAGTCACCCAATATTTGACTATCTAAACCAGTACCTACGCGAAATAAATGGTCTATAGCCTCTCTATTCTTATAAACATAAGCGACATTGCGAAAATCGTCTACAGTACCATTACTATTATCACACAACAACTGTATTAACTCAAAAGGGTGCTGAGCAAAACCGTAAATCTCTGTTCTATTACAAGTAGAGATAACAATTAAACTCTCAATACCGCTTCTTTTCGCCTGCTCTAATAGATTGTCTTTGGCTTCGTCATTTAAGCTAAACTTACCCCTCATTTCGGCATCTGCTTTCTTATAACTTAAACCTACAGTATAAAATGTAGACGACTTAGCCTTATCTATTCTTTCCATATTGCACTATTATTTCAAAAAAGTATACAAATTTAAAACTAAAGAATCGACAAAAGTAACGCTGTAGGGACTATTTATATCGCTCGAGGAAAAAGTTAAAAAAAATAACCATATTTAATTATTATACAGTACATTTGCAGTAATAGCAAGGCTTAACAAAGCCTCTATGTAGAATCATTCTAAATAAAAAATACAACTAAAAGTTTTTTTGATTGTCATAAAAATATCGCTATGAGTCCTATTGAAGAAATAAATATTGATTCACAATTTTCAATTTTAAGAATTGAAAATACAAATAATGAAACTATTCGTTTTGAGAAAGAAATGGGTACTGATATGATTCAATTTTACTTTTGCCTAAAAGGATCTGGTAAATTTGTATTCAATCAAGGCGCATACGCTTTAGGATTAGCAGAGGATAAATCACTATTGCTTTACAACCCTCAAAAACAACTTCCTATACACTTAGAGATAAACCCAAACACTTGGTTTATTGGCGTGTTAATTTCAATCAAGAAATTTCACGCATTGTTTTCTTCTGAAGCAGAGTTTATAGGATTCTTAAAAGGAGATAACATCAATAAAAAGTATTATCACGAAGATCAGACTTCTCCTTCTATGGCCATAGTATTGAACCAGATGTTCAACAACTATATGAATCAATCTATAAAAAACCTTTACTATACAGGTAAAACGTACGAATTACTAAGTCTACTCTTTCATCAAACAGAAGATAAGACTTTAGAGAACTGCCCCTTCCTATCAGATGAAGACGATGTAGTAAAAATTCGAAAAGCAAAAGAAATAATAATAGCGCGAATGACTGAACCACCTACACTGCAAGAACTTGCAGACACAGTAGGTATAAACATAAAAAAACTAAAATTAGGCTTTAAGCAAATCTACGGAGACTCTGTTTTCAGTTTCTTATTTGACTACAAAATGGAATATGCTCGAAAACTTTTAGAGAACGGTAATTACAATGTAAACGAAGTTGGATTGAAAGTTGGCTATAGCTCAGCGAGTCACTTTATCTCTGCTTTCAAAAAGAAATTTGGCACTACTCCCAAAAAATACTTAATGTCTATCAACACAAACAATTAAACAATGAAAGGTATATTATTAGTAAACTTAGGGTCACCTAAATCCCCAACAGCTAAAGATGTAAAACCATACTTAGATGAATTCTTAATGGACAAACGCGTAATAGACATGCCATACATTCTACGCGCTTTTTTAGTGAAAGGTATCATACTTAATACAAGACCTAAGAAATCAGCTGAAGCCTATCAAAAAATATGGTGGCCTGAAGGATCTCCCTTAATAGTAATATCGCAAAGACAACACAAAAAGGTACAAGAAAAAGTAGATATTCCAGTTGCATTAGCAATGCGCTACGGAGAACCTTCTATCAAAACAGGTATACAAGAACTCAAAAACAAAGGTGTCAAAGATATCTTAATGATCCCACTATACCCACAGTTTGCAATGGCCACAACCGAGACTATTGATGTATTGGCTGCTGAAATCATAAAGAAACACTTCCCTGATATCAACTTAACAAGTTTCCCTGCTTTCTACAAACGAAAAGAGTATACTGAAGCACTTGCTGCATCAATCAAAGGACACTTGGAAGGATTTGACTATGATCATATTCTATTTTCATATCACGGTGTACCCGAAAGGCACATTAGAAAATCTGATGTTACCAAAAGTCACTGTAAAATGGACGGACAATGTTGTTCTACTGCGTCAAAAGCTCATGAGTTTTGCTACAGACACCAATGTCTAGAAACTACAAGACAGGTAACGGAACTACTTGGAATACCACAAGAAAAACACAGCTCTTCGTTCCAATCGAGATTAGGTCCAGACAAATGGTTGCAACCTCCAACAGATGCTACAGTAAATGGATTAGCTGAAAAAGGCATCAAAAAGCTTGCAGTTGTCACACCTGCTTTCGTAGCAGACTGTTTAGAGACATTAGAAGAAATAGGCATGGAAGCACATCATGAGTTTTTGCAACGTGGAGGAGAGGAGTTTAGAACAATCCCTTGTTTAAATGACGATGAAATGTGGATAGATGCAATGGTTACCTGGATAAACGAATGGAAATCTAAATAATTATGTTTTACTTTTACTTAAAAGCACTACACATCATCTTCGTTGTATGTTGGTTTGCAGGCTTGTTCTACATCGTACGCTTATTTGTATACTATGCTGAAACAAAGGATATGCCTGAACTACAATCCAGCATCTTACGTGAGCAATATACAATTATGACCAACAGGCTATGGAATATTATTACATGGCCTGCTGCCATATTAGCAACCATTTTTGGCGCTTGGATGCTTGTCGAACAACCATTTTGGCTACAACAACCTTGGATGCACGTCAAACTACTATTTGTAGCACTGCTATTTGCATACCACTACACCTGCCACCTATTTGTCAAACAGATAAACGACAGAACTTTAACTAAGACTTCCTCTTTTTTCAGAATATGGAATGAAGGAGCAACAATAATTCTATTTTCTGTAGTTTTTTTAGTAATTTTAAAAAGCGCAGTAAATTGGATATTTGGAGTAGTGGGAATTGTAGGATTGTCAATTCTCTTAATGTTGGGCATAAAACTCTATAAACGAATAAGAGAACACAAAAACAACTAATGAAAGATGAGTTTCTTTTAAAGAATTTTTCCTTAAGAAATAGAATATTTTTTTCACTTATTTTCTTGAGTATCATTTCTTCTGTATTGATATCTGCAGTATCAGTTTATCAATTCAGAGAGGAAGCTCGTAATTATCACCAATATAGATTAGAGCGAAAGGAATTAGCGATTAATGAAAATATAAACTATATCCTAACAACCACAAGTTACCCTGTAACAACGGAGAATTTAGCTCTAATCTTTAAAGACAAAATACACGAACTCGCAGCAATACACGATACAGAGATTAACATCCATGACTTAAGTGGGAATATGATCATATCTTCCAGGGGAAGTTTTTCTGTAGACAACATCTCCAATACGCTATCACCAATAGTCCTAAGAACGATACAACTATCACATAACAAAAGATTTGTAGACATACAAGATCTCGATAAAAGCCGTATTAGAATTGCCTATAGCTTTTTAAAGGACAATAAATTCAAGCCGCTGGGAATTTTAAAGATCCCCTATGAAGAAAAGACTGAATTTTACGAAAATGAAATACAAAATTTCATGGTAAAGTTTGGTCAAGTCTATGTTATCATGCTTATTATGTCAATCGCTATTTCATATTTCCTTTCAAACTACATCATACAGAGTTTAAAAGACATCAGCATTAGAATAACAAGCACAGAACTTGGTCAGAAAAATGAGAAAATAGAGAATACTTCTACCAGCAAGGAAATCACGGCTTTAATAAACGCCTACAACGACATGGTCGACAAACTTGAGGACAGTTACCACAAGCTCGCTCAAACCGAAAGAGAACAAGCTTGGAGAGAAATGGCTAAACAAGTAGCGCATGAGATTAAAAACCCATTAACTCCAATGCGTCTTACAGTTCAGAGTTTTGAAAGAAAATTTGATCCACAAGATCCAGATATACGCACTAAACTAAAAGAATTTAGCTTAGTACTTATTCAGCAGATTGACACCATGTCATCAGTAGCAACAGCTTTCTCAAGCTTTGCCTCAATGCCCGCACAAAAAGACGAAACAATCAATGTAGTCAAAACAGTTAAACTATCATTAGATATCTTTAACGAACCTTATATCACATTTACAACTACTAAAGATGAAATCATTTCGAAAATTGACCAAACGCAATTAATCAGAATTATTACTAACTTAGTCAAAAATGCGATTCAGGCGATTCCAGAAGATACAGTACAACCAAGTGTAGAAGTAAGCATTGAACAAAAAGCAAACGATGTAATTATTAAAGTTACTGACAATGGAACTGGAATATCGCAAGAAAATATCAACAAAGTCTTTGAACCAAAATTTACAACAAAAACAAGTGGTATGGGACTTGGCCTTGGTATTATAAAAAATATAGTAGAAAATTATAACGGTAGTATCACCTTCACAACCAAGACAAATGTAGGGACAACTTTCACTGTGAGATTACCAATTTTAAGTAATGATAACAATTAAAATAAATATAGAATGAATTACGAAAATATTTTAATCGAAAAAGAGAATAAAATAGCCATTATAACAATAAATAGGCCTAAAAGTCTTAATGCCTTAAACAAACCAACAATAGAGGAGTTACACAGCGCTTTGAAAGCATTGGAATTAGAGAAAGAAGTAAGAGTTATTATCTTAACTGGAAGCGGAGAAAAAGCCTTTGTTGCAGGAGCAGATATCAAGGAGTTCTCAGATTTTAATATGAGTGAAGGATCCCAATTGGCAGCTAAAGGACAAGAGTTGCTTTTTGATTTCATACAAAATCTAAACAAACCAGTGATTGCAGCTATTAATGGTTTTGCATTAGGAGGAGGATTAGAGTTGGCAATGGCATCGCATTTCCGTATTGCATCAACAAATGCTAAAATGGGATTACCTGAAGTAACATTAGGACTAATACCAGGATATGGAGGAACACAGCGTTTGCCACAGTTAATAGGAAAAGGAAGAGCAATGGAAATGATAATGACTGCAGAAATGATTACTGCTGACAAAGCTTTAACTTATGGATTAGTAAACCACGTAGTAGATCAAACAGAACTGCTTGACTTCACTAAAAACATCGCAAACAAAATTGCCAACAACTCAGCAACAGCAATTGGAAGAGCAATCAAATCTATCAATGCAAACTACAGAGACGGCATAAATGGTTTCCATGAAGAAATCAAGAACTTCGGTGAGTGTTTTGAAACTGAAGACTTCACAGAAGGAACAACAGCTTTTATAGAAAAGAGAAAAGCCGAATTCAAAGGAACAATGTAACAAAATAAAAAGGTCGAAGCTTAATAAACTTCGACCTTTTTAATTATAAATATAAAATGGATATTTCTAACAGATAAAACTTCTAAAAGTTTTGTTGGCCTACTAGGACTCGAACCTAGAACGACTGAACCAAAATCAGCTGTGTTACCATTACACCATAGGCCAATACCTTTTGCATTCTAAAGCAGAACTGCTTCTGTATTGCGGTTGCAAATGTAGTATATGTTTAACAACATTCCAAAATATTTTTGAGGTTTTGTATAGCATAAAAACTAACAAACTCATTATCAATACTGATGTAAATAAAATTTAACATTTAGTAAACAAAAACTTCTGGAACATAAAAAAAGCCCTCTATAAAAGAGGGCTTCGTTGGCCTACTAGGACTCGAACCTAGAACGACTGAACCAAAATCAGCTGTGTTACCATTACACCATAGGCCAATACCTATTTTCGCATTCTAAAGCAGTACTGCTTCTGTATTGCGGTTGCAAATGTACTACATTTTTTATATTCACCAAATTTTTAGTTCAAAAAAATTAATTTTTTCTAATTCAAGTAAAAGACACAAAAAAAATCTTTTCTTTGTAAGTATAATATCTTAAATATTCAAGCAACTACACTTATGTTAACATTCAATTACAAAAAGTGGAATATCATAGGAGGATGGATATGCTTCCTTATCGCTTTAATTACGTACACTTTAACAGTCGAACCTACAGTAAGCTTTTGGGATCCGGGAGAGTATATAGCAACTTCAGCTAAATTACAAGTAGGACACCCTCCAGGAGCTCCAGGTTATCAAATGTTAGGAGCATTCTTTTCCCTTTTTGCAACTTCACCAGATAAAGTTGCCTTAATGGTAAATATGGTTGCTGTACTATCAAGTGCATTCACAATCTTATTCATGTATTGGAGTAGCACTAACTTAATTAAGAAAATAGTAGAAAAAACATCTGAATGGAATACAAGCAATGCATTCGTGGTACTTGGGAGTGCTGCAGTAGGATCACTTGCTTTTACCTTTTCAGATAGCTTTTGGTTTAGTGCCGTTGAAGCAGAGGTATATGCATCTGCCATGTTTTTAATTTCTCTACTACTCTACCTTGGTTTGAGATGGTACGATGATTTAGACAAAGAAAATGGTGATCGATGGCTTTTACTTATTGCCTTAGTAGCTGGATCTTCTTTTGGAGTACACTTAATGGCCTTATTGACAATTCCATCTATTGTGTTATTGTATTACTTTAAACAATATCAAAAAATCACTATTAAAAACTTTATAATTGGAAATATAGCTGCAGTTGCGATATTATTCTTCTTATTTGCATTCTTATTTCCAAAGCTGCTTGCCCTTTTTGGTAAGACAGAAATCTTCATGGTTAATTCAATGGGATTGCCATTTAACAGTGGTACAATTATAGCTTTCTTACTAATTGTCGCATTTTTTGTTATCACATTGAAGTATACCAAAAAGCACAATTATGTAAAAGCGAACACTATAATATTAGCACTTCTTTTTGTATGTATTGGATTGACGTCATGGATTATGTTACCTATTCGAGCGAACGCAAAAGTGGTAATCAATGAAAACACGCCATCAGATGCTGCAGAGCTCCTTGCCTATTACCAACGTGAACAGTATGGTGACGAAAGTATCTATTACGATTCTTATTTTACAAAGAAATATGTTGGCTTAGATGAAAATAATCCGTGGAAAGATGAGAATCCGAACTACGAAAGAGATTATAAAACTGGTAAATACATTATAGTTAACGAATGGCAAAATGCTGGTCAAAACTATAATAGCACACACAAAGGCTTTTTACCAAGACTGTGGAGTACAGATCGAAATCACCGCATCAATTATATGCGTTACACTAAACCACTGAGCTTTGAGGTTAAACCAGAAGTAATCAGTGCGATGGCACAGTACCCACAATTACAACAAGTAGTTCAAATTTCGAAAAGTGTACAAGAAGCAATCGATAAAGGAGAAATCGGTATCGAAGGTTTAGATAAATTCTTAGATCAATACGGACAATATCTTGATATCGAAGTTCCGAGTTTTGGTAGCAATATGTCCTATATGTTCGAGTATCAGTTTGGCTATATGTTTTGGAGATACCTGATGTGGAATTTCGTAGGACGTCAAGATGATATTCAAGGTCAAGGAGAAGCTCTTCACGGTAATTGGATTAGTGGAATCAAGCCTTTAGATGCTTTGAGATTAGGTAACCAAGACGAACTAACTCCAGATAGCTTAAATAACAAAGGAAGAAATACATACTTTTTCTTGCCGTTTATCTTTGCATTAATAGGAATAGTATTCCACTACCGAAAAGACCCTAAAATGTTTTGGGTATTACTTGTGTTGTTCCTATTTACAAGTTTTGCATTAAAGATATTCCTAAACGAAAGACCTTTTGAACCACGTGAAAGAGATTACGCAGTTGTACCTGCCTTTTACGTTTTTGCAATGTGGATAAGTTTTGGAGTATATAGTATCTACGAGGGAATTAAGAAATACGCTTCGCCAAAGGTTGTTGGACCAGCAATAGTAGGACTATCATTATTAGCCGCACCAGTACTAATGGCTTCACAAAACTGGGATGATCACGATCGATCAGACCGATATACAGCATTGGCAAATGCAAAGGCGTACTTAGACTCATGTGATAAAAACGCTATCTTATTTACCATTGGTGATAACGACACATTTCCCCTTTGGTATTTACAAGAAATAGAAGGTTATAGAACTGATGTGCGCGTTGTATGTACAAGCTTACTACCGCTTGACTGGTACATTGACCAAATGAAAGCAAAAGCATATGACTCTGAGCCATTGCCAATCAAGTTTACCCATGATCAATATGTTGGTAATAAAAGAGATGCATTAATCATACAACCTATGGTACAAGAAAGATTAGATATTAATCTTTTTATGAGCTTCGCCCGATCAGACGATAAACGATTACAGACTAAATCAGAGGCAGGAACAACGTTGTACTTATTGCCTACAAACAAGATAAGTATCCCTGTTGATAAAGATATCATCAAGAAAAACAATATTGTTTCACCTTATTTAATGGATCAAGTTGTAGACTCATTAGAAGTAAACATCTCTGAACAAGCAATCTACAAGCACCGATTAATTATGCTTGATATCATTGCAAATAACAATTGGGAAAGACCTGTTTATTTCTCAGGAGGAAGTTTTAATGATGATGATTTCGTTTGGATGAAGAACTACTTACAACTTCAAGGTTTAATATACAAACTTGTCCCAATTAAAACTTCAACAGAAAGTGGTCATCCATTAGACTTAGGAGGAATCGATGCAGATAGAATGTACACTAATGTCAAGTCTTGGTACTGGGGAAATATGGGAAGTGACAAAATATACCATGACCCACAAACAAGAAGAAACGCACTTAGTTATAGAATTAACCTTGCTCGTTTAATGGAACAGCTGTTAATTGAAAACAAAGAAGACAAAGCAAAAGAAATAATTGATATTGCTATGGATAATATGCCTATAGAATACTATGGCTATTACCAGTTAGTTCAGCCGTTTGTTGAAGGTTATTACAAAGTTGGCGAAAAAGAAAAAGCGAGAGAAATGACAACAGTACTCGCACAGAAATCAAAAGAGCAATTGAACTATTTCAATAGTTTGAAAATAGACGAAATAAACTACTATCAATCAGAGATTGTAGAACAGATAGAGATCTGGAGACAACTTGTCTTGATAGCAGAAGAAGAAGATCCTTCATTCTATGCCAAATTGAAAGAAGAATTCAATGAATACAATGCTAAGTTTCCGCAGTTTAGAAGACATGGACTATAGTAAATAAGTTAACAAAAGGCGATAGTAAATACACTATCGCCTTTTTCTTTATACCTTTGCACATTAATTAATTAAATGTATACAATGATCGAGAATAAAAATCAATCACGAACAAGTTTAGAACAATTAGGCGAGTTTGGTTTAATAGAACATCTTACAAAGGACTTCCCTATCCAGCAAGAATCCACGATCAAATCAGTAGGTGATGATGCTGCTGTTTTATCTTTTGAGAAAGAAAAAGTAGTTGTATCTACAGACTTATTGATAGAAGGCGTACATTTTGACTTAGCTTATGCTCCCTTAAAACACTTAGGATACAAAGCTGTAGTTGTAAATATATCAGATATTTGCGCTATGAATGCTGTTCCGACGCAAATAACGGTTTCTATAGCAGTATCTAACCGTTTCCCATTAGAAGCGTTAGAAGAATTATACGAAGGAATTAAACTGGCATGTAATTACTACAAGGTAGATTTAGTTGGAGGTGACACAACTTCTTCTCAAACAGGACTAATAATCAGTATTACGGCAATAGGTAAAGCAAATGAAGACGAGATTATCTATAGAAGTGGTGCTGGAGATAACAACCTGTTAGTTGTATCGGGAGATATCGGAGGGGCCTATATGGGATTGCAAGTTTTAGAACGAGAAAAACAAGTATTCTTAGTCAACCCAAATAGTCAACCAGATTTATCGATGTATGATTACATCATAGAAAGACAGCTTAAACCAGAAGCGAGAACTGACATAAGACAATTACTAAAAGACTTAGACGTTCACCCAACTTCAATGATTGATATATCAGATGGTTTATCTTCTGAGATCTTTCACCTGTGCACACAGTCCAAAGTAGGATGCAATTTATATGAAGATAAGCTACCTCTTGATCCTCAGTTTATAAATACATGTGAAGAATTCAATATTGATTCTACCACAATGGCTATAAATGGAGGAGAAGATTACGAACTTCTTTTTACTATCAAAATGGAAGACTTTGAAAAAGTAAAAGCAAATCCAAATCTAACGATAATTGGACACACAACGCAAGAGAGCGAAGGGTTACATTTAATCACAAGAGCAAATACAAAAATTCCTTTAAAAGCAAGAGGATGGAATCCTTTAGCAAATAATGAAGAAGAATAAAACACAAAGAGGTTATTTTCAAAGCGAAAGTAACCTCTTTGCATATCCACCAGTTCGAACTTCCTTATCTCCCTAAACCAAGCGTGTTGCTCAATTCTAGAGTACTCAAGCATCAATTGGCTTACAACCTGATAAGCCATAGCTCATTTTCACCAACAATCTCCATATCATTACTTACCTGCTTTCTAATTGTGAAACAGTAACAAATACACCTAAAATACCTTATAAAAAAACAAACAAAAAGTTTGAACGTTTAGACAAAGGAAACAAATCGATAAACGTCATATAGACACACCACAAGAGCCAATTACCATACTGCAGCAGACTTTACAAACATATTTTTCAATACTCAGAGAACAGAGCTCTCTCCTACTAATACTGTTTTAACTTACATATCACCACTTTGACCTTCAATACTTCATTAGCCTAATAAATGTCAAAAACTTCTCCTTTGAAAGCACTAACAAAGTACCTTTATACTCTTTTGTGCAAAAACAAATCTCTTTTCATACATACTATTCACTAAATAAAGCAAAAACCACCCACCTACACCCAAATGCAGTTCTTTCACGGTGTCTTTTTAATCATCATAAATAAGTCAAAATGCGAACAAAAAGCAATATATCAAACTAAAGAGGTCTAAAGATTAAATTTTCAACAAATATTATTTATATATCGCACATTTATTTATATTTACAAATACCAAAAACTATAAAATAACAATGAATAAAACGTATCAACTAAAAGTAGGTGGTGATGCTGTTTTTGAAAGTGAGAATTTATTACATACAAACATCAATTCCGCAAAAACAGGGATAGACTCATATCATGTCTTAAAGGACAATACTTCGTATGAGGCAAAACTTCTATCTAAAGATTTTAATACTAAAAACTACATTGTTTCAGTAAATGGCAATACATACACTGTAAACATTCAAACCGATTTAGACAATCTAATCAACAAGCTTGGTTTCGCATTGAATTCGACTAAACAAGTCAATTCAATAAAAGCACCTATGCCTGGGCTTATCTTAGACATAGTAGTAGCGGTTGGCCAGGAAGTACAGGAGAATGACAATTTACTCATTCTTGAAGCCATGAAAATGGAAAACAACCTAACTTCTCCAAGAGCTGGAAAAATCAAAGCTATTAACGTTAGCAAAGGAGCTACTGTTGATAAGGGATTAGTATTAATTGAATTTGAGTAGAAATGAATAAAATCTTAGTCGCAAACCGCGGAGAAATAGCTGTGCGCATCATGAAGACAGCAAAGAAGATGGGAATACAAACAGTAGCTGTATACTCAACTGTAGATAGAAATGCACCACACGTTAGAATGGCTGATGAAGCTGTATGTATAGGGGAAGCTCCTTCAAACCAATCTTACCTATTAGGAGATAAAATCTTAGAAGTCGCTAAATCACTAAATGTTGATGGAATACATCCTGGATATGGGTTTTTAAGTGAAAACGCTAACTTTGCTATTGCCTGTGACAAAGCAGGAATAACATTTATAGGCCCTGAATCACATTCCATCGAACTTATGGGAAGTAAATTAGCGGCAAAAGAAACAGTAAAAGCATATGGAATCCCAATGGTTCCAGGATTAGATGAAGCCATTACAGACCTTGATAAAGCAAAAGCTTTTGCTAAACAAATTGGATTCCCTATCCTAATAAAAGCTTCTGCTGGAGGAGGTGGAAAAGGAATGCGCATCGTCGAAAATGAAAGCGAATTTGAATCTCAAATGAATCGCGCAATATCTGAAGCAACAAATGCCTTCGGAGACGGATCTGTTTTCATAGAAAAGTACATCGGATCTCCTCGTCATATAGAAATACAAGTACTTGCAGATAAACACGGAAATATTGTTCACTTATATGAAAGAGAATGCAGTATCCAAAGACGCCATCAAAAAGTAATTGAAGAAGCACCTTCTGCTGTACTGACACCTGAGGTTCGTAAAGCAATGGGAGAAGCAGCTATAAAAGTTGCTCAATCGTGCAATTACATCGGAGCAGGAACGGTAGAATTCCTAATTGATGAAAACCTAAATTTCTATTTTTTAGAAATGAACACCCGCTTGCAAGTTGAGCATCCTGTTTCTGAGCTAATTACAGGATTAGATTTAGTAGAAATGCAAATTAGAGTTGCGAGAGGTGAAGTACTTCCTTTTACACAAGAAGACTTAGAAATTAAAGGTCACGCATTAGAGCTAAGAATCTATGCAGAAGATCCTGTAAATGACTTCTTACCAAGTGTAGGTCACTTAGAACAATATCAATTGCCTATAGGACCTGGTATTCGAGTTGACAATGGAATAGATGAGGGAATGGAAGTGCCAATATACTATGATCCTATGCTTACCAAGCTAATCACTTTTGGAAAGACACGTGAAGAAGCGATTGAGATCATGTTAAATGCAATCAAGCAATTTAAAGTAAAAGGCATTCAGACCACGCTCCCATTTGGTCAATTTGTATTTGAACACCCAGCATTTAGATCTGCGAATTTTGATACAAACTTTGTAAAGAAATATTACAAAGCAGACATTATACAACAACAGTATAAAAATGAAGAAGAAGTTGCTGCTTATATAGCATTACAACAATACTTGGAAGATCAAAAACTATTACGCCTACCAAACTAATTCTACCATGAATCAAAAAACATTAAAATTACAAGATATAAAAGCCCAAGCTAAACTTGGCGGAGGGCAAAAAAGAATAGACACACAGCATAGTAAAGGCAAACTTACAGCAAGAGAGCGCATTGAGTATTTATTAGATGAAGGTTCATTTGAAGAAATAGGAATGCTGGTAACGCACCGTACAACAGACTTTGGAATGGATAAAGAAGTTTACTATGGCGATGGTGTTGTTACAGGCTATGGAACGATTAACGGTCGTTTAGTGTACATTTTCGCACAAGATTTTACTGTCTTCGGTGGTGCACTTTCAGAAACACATGCCGAAAAGATATGTAAAGTCATGGACTTAGCTGTCAAAATGGGAGCTCCAATGATTGGTCTTAATGATTCAGGAGGAGCGCGTATACAAGAAGGTGTACGTTCCCTTGGAGGATATGCAGATATTTTTCATCGCAACGTTAAGGCATCTGGAGTTATTCCACAAATATCCGCTATCATGGGACCTTGTGCTGGTGGAGCAGTATACTCACCAGCGATTACAGATTTTACCATGATGGTTGAGGGATCAAGTTATATGTTTGTCACAGGTCCGAATGTAGTAAAAACTGTGACAAATGAAGAAGTAACCTCTGAAGAATTAGGGGGAGCCAGTACACACTCAACAAAATCAGGAGTTGCACATACAACCTCAGCTAATGACATTGCTTGCCTTGAAGACATCAAAAGGATCTTATCCTATATGCCTCAAAACAATCAAGAAAAACCATACGACGTACCGTATAAAATAACTGAGGAATATAGATTTGACTTAGATAATATAGTACCTGAAAGTGCTAATAAACCATATGACATGAAAGATGTCATTCATCAGATCATCGATGAAGATACGTTTTTTGAGATTCACAAAGATTATTCTGAAAACATCGTGGTTGGCTTTGCCAGATTAGGAGGAAAAAGTATTGGTATAGTTGCAAACAACCCAATGTTCTTAGCTGGATGTCTTGATGTAAATAGCTCTATTAAAGCAGCGAGATTTACGCGTTTCTGTGATTCCTTTAATATTCCTCTATTAGTATTAGTGGACGTACCAGGCTTTTTGCCAGGGACAGATCAAGAGTGGAATGGTATCATTGTACATGGAGCAAAACTACTATATGCACTAAGCGAAGCTACCGTACCAAAGGTAACACTCATTACGCGTAAAGCTTACGGAGGTGCTTATGATGTGATGAACTCAAAACACATCGGAGCAGATATGAACTTTGCATGGCCAAATGCTGAAATCGCAGTTATGGGAGCAAAAGGAGCGAGCGAGATAATCTTCAAAAAAGAAATCTCTGAAGCAGCAGATCCTGCAGCTAAATTAGCTGAGAAAGAGGCAGAATATGCTGACAAATTCGCAACACCATACAGAGCAGCACAACGTGGTTTTATCGATGAAGTAATTCTACCTAATGAATCGCGACGCAAACTATTAAAAGCTTTTGCCATGTTAGAAAATAAACAAGTAGAGCTACCCAATAGAAAACACGGGAACATACCCTTATAAATAAAACAAAAAACATCAGGTTAAGCCTGATGTTTTTTGTTTATACTATCTTCAATTGCCATATTATCTACAAAAGCAATTATCACTACAATACTTTACGTAGATTAAAACCTCTTTTTCCTCAACACATTAGAGCCAAGAAATCATATTTCTTAAAAAAAAGAAGACACATGATAACTATCATTAAATATTAATTTGATTTTTAAGAATTTTACACTAATTAATTTATTAAAAAAAGTTATAAAGAAGTAAAAATAAATGATTTTTATACTTATTAATTAAAATAGGATATTATATTTGTAAACTTTTTAAAAATATCAAGGCTCGCTATTGAGCATAATATTTTTCTTTTAAAAATTTAAAATAGCAGAACTATGATTTATAACGAAACAAGAAAAAATCCTCTATTGAGTATTTTCGCCTTACTTTTATCCATAGGATCAATAATGTTATTTATTTATCCAGAGACAATCGCTTATGCAAAAGTCATAGGTCCATTGTTCTTTTTTATTGGGTTAGTACTGAGTGTGGTTAGTTTAAAACAATCGAGTAAGGTAATGGCTTATTTAAGTTTCTTCTGCTTATTTATAATGTTAAGTATGGTTACTAAATCAGTTGTAACCATCTATTCTCCAGTAGATGAAGCAATAGAACATATTGCCAATATCAAATAATTACTTTTATCGTGTAATCACCCAAAGAGAGAAATACAATATATTTCTCTTTTTTTATTTAAAAAACCTATAGTTGCCTATTCCCTTTTAGTACCTTTATAGCACAACAACTAAAGAAAATCATCATGCGAGATATAAGCGAACTCATCAACACAGAAGAACCTGGGTGGGAGCTTGTTCAACAGTGGATTAATGAAGCTACAAGAACTATAGAAGTTTTACCAGTTATTTCAAAACAACAGGCTGAACAAGTACTACTGGATACTCAAGTGAGCACCCGCTCACCTATGGGAGCTATAATCTATGAAACTGGAGGAATACTTGTTGCCGATGGATGGATACGTATCTTAGGTAGTGGGTCAGAAAAACTAACTCGATCTATATCTGAATGGAACAAAAACAAGCAAAGCAATGACTTTAGTAATCAACCTGGTTTTCTGTTAGTTGCAGATGATGCAATTGGAGGATATTTTTGTATAAATGCTGGTGTATTAGGAAAAGATGTCGGCTCTATGTACTATTTTGCTCCAGATAGTTTAGACTTCGAACCGTTAGAAGTAAACTATTCTCAATTGATAAACTTCTTTTTCTCTGGAAATATTGAACAGTTTTATCAAGACTTTCACTGGAAAACTGAACAAGAAGACTTGAAATCACTTTCTCCTGATGATGTTTTCAACTTTTCCCCTCCCCTGTGGACTGTTGAAGGAAAGAATCTCAATGAAAGCATTATTCGCCCAATATCTGCAGAAGAACAATACTTTTTAAACTTAGAATTGCGCACAGGATTAAATAACATACAAAATATCCCCTAAGATCATGTATAACTACAATATCATTCCTAATTACAAAACACATACAACCAAACTTGTCTTACCTGAAGAATCTGAACTTTCAACTTGTGAAAGCAAATTAAACATTCAGCTTCCTGAATGTTATACACAATTTATCTCACAATATGGGAGAGGTATTCTCGGAGGTACATATATTCGTATATACATGCCAAGCTTTGTTGCAAATAACCAAGAGGAATGGATAGAACGCATAACAGAATATTACTTCTGGGATGATGGGAAAAATGTATTGACAAAAGAAGAAGTACTAAATTCAATTTGTTTAGGAGACACTTTGGACGGTGATGAAATCATCTACTATAACAAGCAATACTTTGTCCTTCCGCGAAATGAAGATTTAATATACCCTTTGGGGAATACGCTTACCGAAGCAATCGAGTGGTTATGCAGTAGCAATATACTTACAGAAGCTTTTACAGAAAGAGATTTCGAACCTATCAACGAAGATATATAAAAGAAGATCGGAATATAGGCACTATCTCCGAAACATTCCATTTTTATTAGAATTGAATTAGAACTTAATACTTTAGTAACTTTGAATTAATACAAATTAGTACTTTAGCTCTTTCATTCGTTAATAAGTTTATAACTTTGTATTAATAATCAATAGGGGATTCTTGTGAAAAGAAAAGTTGCACTACTGTTTATGTTAATCTTTTTGGTCTCGACAACTGAGTTTGGTCAGTTGTTGAAAGTACCACTATTGATTGAACATTACGTAGAGCACAAGACTAATAACCCCAATCTAACCATGTGGGGCTTTTTACAGATACACTATAGTGAAAGTCACAAGGAAGAAGGAGATCCTGTAGACGAAAAGCTACCTTTTGTCACGCATCACTTTGTGAGTATAATAGGTATCGTTACTCCTACTCCTGTTCTCAAGATAGAACGCATTAGATTCAATACCATCCACGACAAGATACACGCTTTCGACGAAGATGAAGTCGAGAGTAGCTACTTATCTTCTATTTGGCAACCGCCGAAATACTGTTAATACCTTATCGCCAAATTTAAGTCAACAATCTATGCAATATTGCATGGAGAAATTGTCTATTACAATCAAGCAATTTTAACGTATTAACAGACACAAATCATGTTAAATAAAATAATTGAGTTTTCTGTAAAGAATAAACTCATCATAGGGCTATTTGTATTAGCTCTAATCGGTGTTGGTATTTACCAAACATCCAAACTGCCAATTGATGCAGTACCAGATATTACGGATAATCAAGTACAAGTAATTACCGTAGCTCCGTCGTATGGAGCAACAGATATAGAGCGTTTAGTTACCTTCCCTATCGAGCAAGCCAATAGCAATATTCCCGGCATTAAGAATATGCGTAGCTTCTCTCGTTTTGGGTTATCACTGGTAACTATTGTTTTCGAGGAAGATGTCGATGTTTATTGGGCAAGACAACAAGTGAGCGAACGCTTAAATCAAGTAAAAGCAGACATCCCACAAGACATAGGACAACCTGAGTTAGGTCCAATTTCCACAGGGTTAGGAGAAATCTACCAATATGTAGTAAGACCCTTAGAAGGATATGAAGATAAATATGACCTAACAGAACTGCGTTCTATCCAAGATTGGGTAGTGCGTCGCCAACTACTATCTGTCAAAGGAGTAGCTGAAGTAAGTAGTTTTGGAGGAAAACTAAAACAGTATGAAATAGCTGTAAACTCAAATAAATTGGATGCTTTTGGCATTACCATTAATGATGTATTTACCGCTTTAGAAAACAACAATGAGAATACAGGTGGAGCCTATATCGAAAAAGGTCCCACCGTATTATATATCCGAACAGAAGGATTGGTAGGTAACATTAAAGATATCGAAAGCATCGCCATTACTTCTAAGCATTCTGAGCATCCAATTTTAATTAGAGATGTAGCAAAAGTACAGATAGGACATGCTACCCGATATGGTGCCATGACCTATAATGACAGGGGAGAAGTTTCTGGAGCTGTAGTAATGATGCTTAAAGGAGAGAACAGCAATGAAGTTATCAAAAATGTAAAAGACAAAGTAGCTGAAATACAAAAAACACTACCTGAAGGAGTGGTGATAGAAGCTTTCCTTGATCGTACTAAAATGGTAAACAACGCCATAGGTACAGTAGAAACAAACCTTACTGAAGGAGCTCTTATCGTAGTCTTTGTATTAGTACTATTCTTGGGAAATATGAGAGCAGGACTATTAGTCGCTTCTATTATTCCCTTAGCCATGCTGTTTGCGATCTGCATGATGAACCTCTTTGGGGTAAGTGGAAACTTAATGAGCTTAGGGGCACTCGATTTCGGACTGATCATTGATGGTGCCGTTATTATCGTCGAGGCTGTCCTTCATCAATTCTCACATAATGCACGGTATAAGTCAATGAATAAACTTTCACAAGATGATATGAACAAAACCGTCATACACTCAGCTTCTAAGATGATGAACAGTGCTGTTTTTGGTCAGATCATTATCCTAATTGTGTATATACCAATCCTAACATTAGAAGGCATTGAAGGTAAGATGTTTAAACCAATGGCACAAACTGTAGCTTTCGCCTTATTAGGAGCATTCCTTTTATCGCTGACCTATGTACCAATGATGAGTTCACTGATCATGAGTCGTAAAGTGACTCATAAGCCAAACTTCTCTGAACGCGTTATGGCAAAACTCGAAAAGTTCTATCAAAAATGCCTTGTTAAAGTTTTAGAACTACCGAAAACGATATACGCAGTAGTTGGGGTATTATTTGCAATTGCCTTGTATATCTTGTCTACCCTTGGAGGCGAGTTTATTCCTTCCTTAGAAGAAGGTGACTTTGCCGTAGATACGAAAGTTTTAACAGGAAGTACCTTAACGACAACTATCGAAAGTACACAGAAAACAGCACATATCTTAAAGACACGCTTCCCTGAAGTAGAGAAAGTAGTAACCAAAATCGGTAGTGCTGAAGTACCTACTGATCCAATGCCTATGGATGCCAGTGATATGATGGTCATCTTAAAAGATAAAAGCGAGTGGATCTCAGCAGAGAGCTTTCCAGAACTTGCAGAAAAAATGACGAAAGCCTTAGAAGAAGTTCCTGGAGTAACTGTGGGATTCCAATTCCCAGTACAAATGAGATTTAACGAATTAATGACAGGTGCCCGACAAGATGTAGTCGTAAAAGTCTTTGGTGAGGACCTAGATCAATTAGCAGAAATAGCAGGAAAAATCGGCCATATTGCCAGCACAGTTAAAGGGGCAACTAACTTATATGTAGAACCAGTGACTGGCATGCCGCAGTTATTGATAGAGTATAACCGTCCAGCGATTGCACGCTATAGACTTTCTATTGCTGAAATCAACCGAATTGTCAATACCGCTCTTGCAGGCCAAAGTACCGGTATGGTGTATGAAGGTGAAAAGCGCTTCGATATGGTAGTACGCATGGATGAGGCCAATCGCAAAAACCTCTCAGACATTCAAAATCTACTCATCCCTACTCCACTTGGCAATCAAGTACCTTTAAATCAGTTGGCAACAGTAGAAATAAAAGAAGGACCTAACCAAATTCAACGCGAAAACGCACAACGCAGAATATTTGTCGGTTTTAATGTAAAGGATAGAGATGTACAGAGTATAGTAGAAGAATTGCAACAAAAAGTAGAAGCGCAAATCAAACTTCCCACTGGTTATCAAATCACTTATGGAGGTCAATTTGAAAACTTAAACGAGGCAAAAGCGCGTTTGGCTATCGCAGTACCTTTAGCGTTAGTGCTAATTTTCTTATTGTTGTTCTTTGCCTTTAGAGATATCAGAGAATGTCTGATGATATTCACAGCCATTCCCTTATCCATCATTGGAGGGGTATTTTTGTTAGCGTTGAGAGGAATGCCTTTTAGCATCAGTGCAGGTGTGGGATTCATAGCCTTATTTGGAGTAGCAGTACTGAATGGTATCGTGCTTATTGCAGAGTTTAACAGACTCCAAAAATCAGGTGTAAAAAATATAGTTTACGTAGTAGTTAGAGGTGCTACCTCGCGACTACGCCCCGTACTAATGACTGCATGTGTAGCCTCATTTGGATTTCTACCTATGGCATTGAGCAATGGAGCAGGTGCAGAAGTACAACGACCTCTGGCAACGGTGGTAATCGGAGGATTGATGTTAGCAACATTCTTAACCCTTTTTGTATTGCCATTGCTGTATATCACTTTTGAACAAAAACTAAACTTTAGCTTTATGAAAAAGAAAAAGGCCATTACCGCAGTAGTCGTTTTCCTTGGATTAGGACTCACTGTTAATGCACAAACACCTATCACTATAGAGAATGCAATAAGTCAAGCTATCGAGCATAACAGTAGTATACGCACAGAAAAACTAAAAACAGAGTATGCTAAGGCTTTTATAAAAACCTCTACAGATATACCCCAAACTACCCTTACGGGAGAATTTGGGCAAATCAATGGTCCTTATACAGATAACAAATTTACTGTTACACAAGAAATAGCATTTCCTACGGTGTACAATAGACAAAAAAAGGTATTCAAAGCCGAGTACCAACAAAGCATATACGACCTTGAACTAAAAACCTTTGAGCTAAAAAAAGCGGTAACTCAAGGTTTCTATGACTTTATGTATTGGCAAGAAAAAGAGAATCTATTACTCAAGGCAGATAGTTTATACGCTAACTTTTACAATAAAGCGGCTTTACGACTACAGAAAGGTGAAAGTAATATTCTGGAAAAAACAACAGCCCAAAATCAACAAATGAGCATTCAAGCGCAGCTAAGTGAAGTCCAAAAAACAAAGAAACTTATCTTAGTAGAACTCCGATATTTGCTGAATACTGCAGAAGACATTAAGCCAGTTGTACAAGAGCAACGCGCAGTCTTAAATACTATCGAGAATGATTTAGAAAACAACCCTGTTTTACAAGCCATTGAAAATCAAAAGGCAATAGCCGAAGGACAAACTAAACTTGAGCGCTCGAAACAATTACCGAATATACAAGCGACTTATAATAACAGTAGTTTTATGGGGCTGGCTGCCAATGATGTCTACTATGATAGAAACAATCGCTTTCACGCCTTTCAAGTAGGGATTAGTTTACCTCTGTTTACAAGCGGACAGAGAGGGCGAATTAAAAGTGCACAAAAAGCAGAAGAAGTAGCAGCAGCTGAATACACAACTGCTAAGGAACTCATGAATTCTCGTTATCAACAATTGTTAGTATCTCATCAAAGCAATGCGGAGGTTCTAACTCATTATGAAAACTTCTCATTTGCAAATGCGGATACAATTGCAAAAACGGCACAATTGCAATTCATTAACGGGGATATCAATTACCTCGAATATGTAATGTTGATTAATCAGTCAATAGAGACTGTCAATAGATACCTCGATACATTAAAAATGTACAATGACAATGTTATTCAAATCAACTATTTAACCTCTAACAAGTAATCATCATGAAATCTAACTATATTCAAACGCGCAGTTTTGTACTAATCCTTGCTTTAGGAAGCGCGATATTCTTTACGCAATGTAAAAAAGAACAACCTACTGAAGAAACCACAACTACAGTAGCAGAAAATGAAACAACTGTACATTTAACAGATGCACAGATGAAAAACACAGTGATTGAAACAGGAACTCTATCTGAGCGTAAAATTGCAACAACACTAAAACTCACAGGGAAAATAGATGTCCCTCCACAAAACTTAGTTTCAGTTACCAACCCGTTAGGAGGATATCTAAAGAGCACGAAGTTACTACCTGGTATGCATATCAAAAAAGGTGAACTCATCGCGATGATGGAGGATCCGCAGTATATTCAATTACAACAAAATTACCTCATCGCCAAAGACAAATATGAGTTTGCCAAATTGGACTACAATCGCCAGAAAGACTTGAATGCGAGTCAAGCCAGCAGTGACAAGGTAATGCAGATAGCTCAAGCAGAAATGAACAATCAACGCATCACAATGAATGCTTTGGCTCAACAATTAGCCTTAATCAATATCAATCCGAGTTCCTTAACCCATGACAATATTAGTCGTACAATCAGCATATATAGCCCTATAAACGGATTTGTCAGTAAGGCTTATGTCAATGTAGGCAAGTATGTCACTCCTTCTGACGTGATGTTTGAACTGATCAATCCTTTAGATATTCACTTGAATCTGAAAGTGTATGAAAAAGATTTAGATAAGTTGGAGATAGGACAGCGCGTCGTAAGTTATACGAATGCCAACCCAGACAAAAGATATGAAGGAAAAATTATTTTAATCAGTATGGATGTCAATGCAGACGGTGTATCAGAAGTGCATTGCCACTTTGAAGAATTTGACAAAAAACTGGTTCCAGGTATGTATATGAATGCCGATATCGACACACATGCCCAAGTATCGCAGGCGCTACCAGAGGAAAGTGTCGTTTACTTCGAAAAGCAGAACTACGTATTTGTCCAAACGGAGAGACAAACTTATGAAATGACACCCGTGCAGATTGGGCCAAAAGAAGATGGCTATATACAAATAAACAATCCTACAGAACTATCGAATAAGAAAATAGTAACTAAGGGAGCTTATACACTGCTAATGAAACTAAAAAACACAGAAGAAGAGGAATAGCAAAATCAAAAAAAGGAGTAGGTAATCGATTACCTACTCCTTTTTTGATTTTATCAACTATGACTTTATATTTATTCTTTAATCTTGATATCAAAACTTGCTGAACAATAGCCTTCAGCTATAACCTCAACCGTAAAGTCTTTATTATCCTCTTTATAAGTAGGGTAAACAACAATATTTATTTGGTGAGTGCCACTTACTTTTTTCACCCAGATATTTTTGGTCTTAATCTCATCTGTTAGTATTTGGTTCCCAGATGAATTAGAATCAAAAAAGCCAAAACTTGGACTTAGTGTAAACGAACTTGGACTAACTGTCACAACTTGCTCGCCGCCCTGCACTTCAAAGGTCAAAGAAGTTTTACTAAGTGTGACCACCTTAGGGCAATCTCTTGGAGGAATAAAATCTGAATCTTCACAAGCACAAAAAAAAGGTATAACGATAACAACAGCGAAATACAAATATATCTTCGATAAAAAATGAGGAATAGTCATGCAGCTTTTTCCTTCAAAAATACTATATATGACCAAATCAATAGAAGTATAAAACGAAGATTTTTAATGCTTTACATCTATATTTCAAACCAAAGAAATACTTTTCAAAGACATTATGAGTAAAAGGCTATACACTACTCGCCTTCTCCTACTATTTGACTGTACCTTGCTTGAATCTCTTTTAACCTTGCTTTTTGTTCATCCGTAAAATCACCTAAATCCAAACCGTATCCTTCGCTAACTAACCTTGTCACTTCTTCACTTACAGCATTGAATGCTTTAGAGTGTTCCTCCTCCCCTTTAGAAAGCTTTACATACAAATCTGTTTGCTTATTTACTGCCGTTTCGAACTTGTTTAAAAACGCATCAATAGGATTAACTTTTACGACCTCTTCTGTCTTCTCCTGTTTTGATTCTGTTTCTTTATTCTTCTTACAAGAACTAAAAGTCAATATACACAGTCCTACCATTAACAACAGTTTACTGTTTTTGGTCAAAAAAATAGAGTGGTTATATTTCTTCATCTTTTATAGCGCGCTTTAAATTATAATTATGAATAACAAATGTAAAGAAAAAGTCTGTTTCGCCACACTCTTAAAATGGTTGACCATACAAAACTATAGACTCCTACCTAAACTCGAATAACTTCAAGACTTAGCGTCAACACTAAATCCATAAAGCAAAAACGACTAAGATATATCAAACATATCTTTTAAATATTTTTTTGTAAAAACACAGCTTGTGTATAGTGTAATTCTGATATAAACACTAACTTTATTCTCTCAACGCCTTATTCATGTGATTAAGGCTTTTTCTATTTTAAAACAATTCAGAAATTACTACTCACTATGGACAGACGCAGTCTATTAAAACTATCAGGTACCCTCTTTGCAGGGAGCATTCTTACACAAGGATATGCAACAACTAAAACTTTAGAAACAATTGCGGGATTAGATTTACCAACAAATGTTGACAATCCACTTTATCTACATTTTAACGAAAATAGCCTTGGTCTATCACCAAAAGCAAAAAAAGCTATTGTAGATGTACTATCAAACGTTAACCGATATCCTGAAAGTCACATAAATGAACTGCTCGCGACTATAGCTGATACTTTTAAAGTTGAAAAGCAACAAATTACCATTGGATCAGGATCCTCTGATATCATTAGAGGTTTAATCAATATGCAAGGTTATTTAGCGGCACAAGCTGGAAAAAAAATCCAACTTATCTCACCAGAACCTTCTTTTTCGTTGGCAGCAGAGCACGCCTCTGCTATGGGAATAAAAGTAGTTAATGTTCCTTTAGACAAAAACTTTTGTATGGATATCGCGACTATGAAAAACATAGCCGATGCATTTGACGGTCTATCAATATGCTATTTGTGCAACCCAAATAACCCTACAGGAACACTTACCTCTACGCAGACAATTGCAGATTGGATCACGCAAGCCGATGCTACAAAGAACTTCTTTATGGTGGATGAAGCTTACGCAGAATATATTACAGATCCTGCATTTGTCAGTGGAACTTCATTTATCAGAGAAAACAGAAATAATGTTATAGTGTTACGCACATTCTCAAAGCTATTCGCTATGGCGGGAATGAGATTGGGGTTCAGTATTTCAACTGAAGCAACAGCGAAAGCACTAAGTCCATTTATGGCAATTGAAAACATTAGTTCAACTACTGCTGTGGCAGGTACAGCATCTTTACTAGACAAAGCTTATATCAACGAAAGTAAGGCGATGAATACTCATTCACTAAAGATAACGACTGAGTTATTTGATCAAATAGACATTAAGTACTTAGAAAGTCATGGGAATTTCCTTTTTCATCAAATAAAATGTGAACCTGAGTTGTATACTGCTGAGATGAAAAAAGAAGGCATTATCGTGGGTCGTCCCTTTCCTCCATTGACTTATTGGAGTAGAGTTACCCTTGGTACAACGGAAGAAATGAACAAATTCTTATCAGTGATTAAAAAATTCAAGAAAAAAGGATGGGTATAATCCCTCAATCAATACGTTAAATTATGCGTCAATTTCTTTACACTATCGCCTTGCTAACATGCTCATTTATTGCACATGCCCAATCCGAAAAACTAAAGATCGAAAAGTTAAATGACAAAATGTATGTCTACACTACCTATCAAGAGTTTAATGGTGTACAATACTCCTCTAACGCCTTATATGTAGTAACTGACGATGGAGTATTGCTCATCGACACCCCTTGGGATAAAGAGCAATATGAACCTTTAGTAAATCACATCAAGCAAGCACACAACAAAGAGATTAAATGGGTAATCACTACCCACTTTCACGAAGATCGATCGGGAGGGTTAGATTACTTTAATAAAGCTGGAGCTCAAACGTATACCTTTGTACAAACTAATGAGATGCTAAAGGAGCGCAATGAACCTCAAGCACAACACACTTTTGATAAAGAAAGACACTTTACCTTCGGCAATGAGAAACTAACGGTTTATTTCTTAGGTGAAGGTCACACAAAAGACAATACTGTCGTGTGGTTTCCACAAGAAAAAATACTGTATGGAGGCTGTCTGATTAAGAGTGCTGAAGCTACAAGTATTGGAAATATAGCGAATGCAAATGTAAATGCCTGGCCTAAAACCGTTAAAGCGGTAAAACGCAAATTTAAAAAGGTGAAATCTATCATCCCAGGACATGATCAATGGAATATGTCAGGACATATAGAGAATACCGAACGTATCTTAGAGGAATACCATCGAGATAATTTAAATAAAAACAATTAATAAGTATAGTAAATCAATAAACTTAAGGTTATTAACAACAAAATGCCTATAGCATAGTTTCTAATCTTAAAGTCTTTTATTACTTTTGCATCATGGCAAAACAAGAGGATATTTTTAAGAACGTTGTTTCGCACGCGAAAGAGTATGGGTACATATTTCCTTCAAGCGAAATTTACGATGGTTTAAGCGCAGTATATGACTACGCTCAAAACGGTGTGGAGTTAAAGAAAAACATTCGAGAGTACTGGTGGAAATCTATGGTACAAATGCACGAGAATATTGTAGGAATTGATGCCTCAATTTTTATGCATCCTACCACTTGGAAAGCCTCAGGCCACGTCGATGCATTCAACGACCCATTAATTGATAATAAAGACAGTAAAAAGAGATACAGAGCTGACGTTCTTATCGAAGACTACTGTGAAAAATTATACCAAAAGGCTCAAAAGGAAATCGAAAAAGCGAAGAAGCGCTTTGGAGAAGCTTTTGACGAAGAACAATTCGTAGCTACTAACCCTCGTGTAGTAGAATATTTAGCGAAGAAAAAAGAGATTTTAGAGCGTATGGCTCGTGGTCTTGATTCAGGAGATTTAGCAGACGTAAAAGCACTTATTGAAGAACTTGAGATTGCTGATCCTGATACAGGTTCTAAAAACTGGACGGAAGTGCGTCAATTCAACTTGATGTTCGGAACTAAACTTGGAGCTTCTGCAGACTCTGCTATGGACTTATACTTGCGTCCTGAGACTGCTCAAGGAATCTTTGTTAACTTCCTAAACGTACAGAAAACTGGACGTATGAAGATTCCATTCGGTATCGCTCAGACAGGTAAAGCTTTCCGTAACGAAATCGTAGCTCGTCAGTTCATCTTCCGTATGCGTGAGTTCGAACAGATGGAGATGCAATTCTTTGTAAAACCAGGTGAAGAAATGAAGTACTACGAGTACTGGAAAGAAACTCGTCACAAATGGCACTTATCATTGGGTATGGGAGCAGAGAACTATCGCTTCCACGACCATGAGAAATTAGCACATTATGCTAATGCTGCTACTGATATTGAGTTTAACTTCCCATTTGGATTTAAAGAGTTAGAAGGTATTCACTCGCGTACTGACTTTGACCTTAAAGCACATGAGAAGTTCTCTGGAAAGAAACTACAATTCTTCGATAACGAAACAAATACGTCTTATGTACCTTATGTAGTTGAGACATCAGTAGGTTTAGACCGTATGTTCTTATCTGTATTCTCTAAATCATTAGTAGAAGAAACCTTAGAAGATGGTAGTACACGTACTGTATTGAGATTACCTTCAGTACTTGCTCCTACTAAAGCAGCAATCTTGCCTTTAGTAAAAAAAGATGGTCTTCCTGAGTTAGCTCAAGAAATTATCGAAGAACTGAAATGGGACTTTAATGTAGCTTATGACGAAAAAGACGCAGTAGGTCGTCGTTACCGCCGTGCTGATGCATTAGGTACACCTTTCTGTATTACGGTAGATCACCAGTCATTAGAAGACAAAACGGTTACTATCCGTCATCGTGACACGATGAAACAAGATCGTGTAGCAATCGCTGACCTTAAAAACATCATAGAAAACGAAGTATCTATGAAAAACTGGTTAAAGAAAATGAAGTAATCAGATAATTATTAAACATACGAAAGCTGTTCCTCACCGGAGCAGCTTTTTTTTATTTCTCTTAGGTATACATTTCTAGTTTACTGTATTCATGCCTTCGCTCTCCTCATTCAATCTCTCACCTGCCTTTCCAAAAATCAAGGTCATTAAATCTCCAGTCCATAGAGTTGGTATAACACATCACACTACCATTACTTTTCCCAAACCAAAAATTACGATGCCTATGAATAGCATCAACGAATGCCAAGACGCATACAGGATCTTACTTCTAAACCTTCAAATCACAATACACATCAAAACTACAACAGGTATCAGCCCTACACAAAAAGCATACATTAGTACAAATAGTTGTGTAAACAATGTATATGCAAATTCTTTATCCTTAATCATAATTACCTGAAAGTCCAGGTAAGCAAAAAGCAAAGTCCTCATCAAGTGAGAAAGATAGATACGCAATACCTTCACCGAAGTAAAACAGCTATACTCAGTCAATCTTCTCAAGCTGAATAGAAATACGTTCAAGGTGCATATTTACAATCCTACACTAAGTAGATAGACAAAAATTCTTGCTAACTACTCCTGATTCGATAATTAATCTGTACGTCAAATAGTCAATAAACCGATCTGACCTATACTTGTTAAACGCAAATTATTAATAGGCGTTTTCTTAAAAAACAAATCTCATACAGTATGAGCAGTTAACTAAGAATACTATTCGTTCTTGTCTAAAAGTACAATTAAACGCACATCAGCCTTTTCACATCAAAAGATATTGAAAACCACATTGGCTAAGTTCAATATAGATCCTGAGATAAACACGCTTCGAAATGATTGTGATATGATATCCTAATGTTCCCATAGTGATAGGCTAAAAATGGTATTTATTAGCCGACCAAATGCCCATCACAAGCCGACCACTCCTATTCAGGCTGTAAAAAGTACCTTTAAAAGTAGTTTTCGAAATACGCCTTTACGCATCAAAATACCTTTACAACAAACACAATAATAAGACGGAGCCAAAACATTCAATAAGTAAAAAAAAGAGAAGAATACAATATAAATTACTTATATTTAATAAGTTAGAATATGCTAAAAAACACAAAAAGCGTTCTTAATGTAGATTAAGCAAGACAACATAAGTTTGGTACTACCTTTGTAATAGATAACAAAACAATAAAAATTATTACCATGAAAAAAATAGCATTATTATTTGTAGCAACATTATTTTCGGTAGCTTCATTTGCGCAGACTAAATGGAATGTAGATAACTACCACTCATTTTTAAACTTCTCAGTAAAACACTTAGGAATTTCTTTTGTAGATGGTCGTTTTGACAAATATTCAGGAACTTTTGAAGGAACACCTGAAGATTTAACGAAGGGAGCATTCAAGTTCTCTGTAGAGATGAATAGTGTGAACACATCTATCGAGATGCGTGACAACCACTTAAAAACGGATGACTTCTTCAACGCAGAAAAGTTCCCTACAATGACTTTTGAAAGTACATCAATCAAAAAAGCGGGAAAAGATCAATACAAATTGGAAGGAAACCTTACTATCAGAGATGTCACAAAAAAAGTAACCTTTGACCTTACTTATGGTGGTCTATTAAAAGATGATGGACAAGGAAATACGAAATTGGGATTCCAAGCTTCTACTACGATTAATCGCTTTGATTTCGGAGTAGCGTACGATCCATCAGGACAAGCGATTGCTAAAGATGTAAAAATCAATGTAAACTTAGAGTTTACTCAAGTAAAATAATCCTTCTTGATATACCAAACTAAACAAAGAGGCTGTGGAGCAAATTTCTCCATAGCCTCTTTTCATATTTTACAGTACAAGCAAACTATTCTGTATAAAGACAAACTGCCACTAAATATATACGTTTTCAACAATAATAATCTTGCAATTCTGTCGTTTACTCTCTTCTCTTATACAATTGGATACTTGGGTTAGCGAAACAGGTTTAAATCGCTTCATAATCCCTAATGCGTTCAACCATTTGAGCAAGCGAATAGATGCCCTCTCTACCCATCGATCTGAATGTGGACGAATTAACAAACTGGGACGAACAATAACTGTTGAATTAAAACGCAAAGTAAAGATTACCCTTTCCAATTGCCCTTTTACTCGGGTATAGAAATTAGTACTCTTGTCATTTGCCCCGATAGAGGATACCATTGCAAACGTTTTAACGCCATTTCCCTTGCAATACTGAGCAAACTGCATCACATAGTCATAATCGATATGCTTTTGCCTTTCCTTACTACCTGCTTGCTTGCGTGTTGTTCCTAAACAGCTATAGGCTATATCACCAGTTATCAGGTGAGCCCACTGATCTATTTCTTCAAAATCGACAATATGCGTAACCAATTTGGGATGTTGAATATCCCACTCACTGCGTATAAAAATATCTACCTCCGTGAAATAATCATCACAGAGTAGCTGTCTAACTAATACTTTGCCGACTGCTCCAGTCGCACCAATAACTAAAGCCTTCATGTTATCTATTTATTTCAATTGTTCAAAAGTAATTAAACGAATCTAATATACTATTAAATATATTCAATATAATCACAATATTACACAATACAAACAAATATTTTAACCTTAACAATTGTCATAATTCAAATATAAACACAAAAGAAAGCCAATTTATACAGAAATACAAATTGGCTTTAAATATTATTTAATAGTATAAACTATTTACTTTTATGTGGTGCTAACATGTGTTTTGGATCTAAGATCTCATCTAATTTCTCTTTGCTCAATAGATTGTGCTCTAATACTAACTCATAGACTCCTCTGCCAGATTCCAATGCCTCTTTTGCAATCTTTGTACTCGCTTTATATCCAATATAAGGATTCAAAGCAGTTACAATACCTATACTTCCCATCACCAATTCTTTGTTGTGCTCAACGTTAGCCTTAATTCCAACAACACATTTGTCCAATAGTGTGTCCATAGCATTCTCCAACCACATCATAGACTCCATTATGGTATGAGCTAATACGGGTTCCATTACATTTAACTGCAACTGTGCCGCCTCTGAAGCCATCGTAATAGTCATATCATTACCTATCACTTTAAAGCAAACTTGATTCACTACTTCAGGGATAACAGGGTTCACTTTACCAGGCATGATTGAAGACCCCGGCTGCATTGGAGGCAATTGTATTTCGTTTAATCCTGTACGAGGTCCTGACGATAACAAACGCAAATCATTACAAATCTTAGATAGCTTGATAGCTAACTTCTTCAATGATCCTGAGTAAGCGACAAAACCACTCGTATCAGAAGTAGCCTCAACAAGATTCTCTGCCGATACAACCTCTTGTTTCATCAATTCACCTAAATTCTTAGCGCATAACTCAGCATATCCTGGTACAGCATTCAAACCTGTTCCGATTGCTGTAGCTCCCATATTTATCTCTAAAAAGGACTTACTTGCAAAATTTAGCGCTTGTATTTCTTTCTTCAAGGTAAACGCAAAACCTCCAAACTCCTGACCTAAAGTCATAGGTACAGCGTCTTGAAGTTGTGTACGTCCCATCTTGATTATATTTTCAAATTCTTTTGCCTTACTTTCAAAACCTTTAACTAATTTCTCTAAGCTATGTACGACAGTTTTATTCATCTCAAAAACAGCAACCTTAAGTGCAGTTGGATAAGCATCATTGGTAGACTGAGATAAGTTGACATGGTCGTTAGGAGAGCAAAACTGATATTCTCCTTTTTGATGTCCTAAAATTTCTAAAGCGCGATTGGCAATTACTTCATTGGCATTCATGTTTACTGAAGTTCCTGCTCCTCCCTGAATCATATCAATAGGAAACTCCTCTAAAAACTTTCCACTTAAAATCTCTTGACATGCCTCAGCGATAGCTTTATAAATTTTCTCATCTAATACATCTAACTCAAAATTAGTCTTCGCTGCAGCCCATTTAACTTGTGCTAACCCTTTTACAAACTCAGGGTAGTGAGACAATTTACTATTAGATATTTTAAAATTATTTATTGCACGTTGTGACTGAACACCATAATATGCTTCTTGAGGAACTTGTAATTCTCCTAACAAATCACTCTCTACTCTCGTTAAACCCATAGTTAAATAATTTTTAATTAATCACTAATTTACAAAGTATAAATCAAATAATTTATAATTATTCACTTAGTTTTCATCTTTAAATGTACCTGAGACATAATACCACTGATCACCCAACTTCTCAAACAAAGAATTTTCATAGTGTTCGTGCTCTACCCCTTGCTGATCCATGAAAAAAGCTTTAAATACAACTTGACTTTCCCCACTGGAAACGATTTCTAACTTTAACCAAACGTTATCTTTAGCCCATTGTAGAATAGCCTTTTTACTGTGCTGATACCTAACCTTAGGATGAGTAGTATCAATAATGTACTTGGCATTAGCCAGCACGTATGCACTGTATCTTGAGCGCATTAACTCAATTGCTGTAGTCGGCTTCTCTTTGGCAGATAAAAATCGCCCACAACAATTCTCATAAGTCATCTCACTGCCGCAATAGCACAATTTACTCTCTGTCATATTCTTTACTTCTTAATGCTGTTAACAATCTTTAGATACTTAGCATATAAGACAACTTCATCATCTGTTTGTGCTTCATCTATCCCTTGTTTTATACTGAAAACTAATTCTTCTATCTTCTCGGATAAATCAAGCTTATCGTTCTCTTTCGCCACTTTCATCAATACGATTATTTCACGTTGTATTCTCTCTTGCTTTGTCATTGAATATTCTTTAAAGGACAAAGATATTCGCTAAAAACTCATTTGAGAAATTCTATTTTATTATTTTCATAGATCATTAATATTCAGACAGATAAACCTAATTGAGAACTTAATCAACTTACTATTTCCTAAGTGTTGTATGGCCTGCAATACACTTTTGCTAAAAAATGAGATAATCTTGTGTACAATCTGTAGATGTGCCTTACCCATAACCAACCAGCACAAAATAGCAAACAATCAGTCTATGGGAAAATTCTATGGTCGGGTAAAAATAGAAATGGCTTGTAGTTTTCTATACTATAAAAAAGGAACAGCTACTCAAAATATACTTCACAATCTGAAGTATAACAACCACCCTGAAATTAGTTACTTCCTTGGTAATCTATATGCACAGCAATTGAAGGAAACCACAATATTAGATACAGTCGATGAAATAATCGCTGTACCTCTCCACAAATCTAAACAAAGAAAGAGGGGGTACAACCAAGTAGAGGGATTTGCCAAAGCACTGGCCGATAATTTTCACATCCCTATCAATGAGAAATTATTAATCAAAAGTAAGAGAGGTAAATCTCAAGCCAAAAAAGGGCTATTTGATCGGTTAAAAACAAAAGAGGCAGAATTTGTGCTCTGTCCGAAAGCAGACAAACAAGCAAAACACTTCTTGCTATTAGATGATATCCTAACAACAGGCAGCACATTAGAAAAATGCGCTAAACAACTGCTCAATATACCGCATTCAAAAGTAACAATACTCTGTTTAGCAATGTCTACAAAAAGTTTTTAATTACAGATACTTTCGAAGTAAAAAATATAATCGTTAATTTGCTTTTTAAAATAGAGTTATGTCGAAGTTTCGAATATATTTTATCACATGTTTACTTGTACTATGCGTAGTTAGTTTGACTAACTGTGCGAAGCGCGGTTATATAACTGGTGGTCCTCAAGATACCATTCCTCCAGTAGTACTAAAAAGTACTCCTAAGAACTTTACTACAAACTTCAAAGGAGATCTAATAACTATTGATTTTGATGAGTTTATCAAAGTAAATAAGTTAAATCAAAACTTGATTATTTCACCACCTATGGAAAATGATCCAGAGGTAACACCTATGGGAAATGCCAAACGAGTGATCACGATTAAATTGCGAGACACTCTAAAGGAAAATACGACATACAGTTTTAACTTTGGCGATGCTATTGTAGATAATAACGAAGGCAATATCTTAAAACAATTTAAGTATATATTCTCTACAGGAGATTTTATCGATTCTTTAAAACTAAGTGGAAAAATATCAAGTGCTAATCAATTAAAAGCAGACAATTTTGTCAATGTCATGCTTTATGATGCACGAACTTTTACAGACTCTACTGTTTACAAGCAAAAACCACTTTATGTCACTAATACTTTAGATAGTTTAACTGATTTTACAATTGAGAATATCAAAGAAGGAACGTACTATCTTATAGCGTTAAAAGACAAGAACAACAATTATAAATTTGACCCAAAACAAGATAAAATCGCTTTTGTCAAAGATTCGATTACTATACCAACCGATCAGACTTATAATCTTGTCTTATTTAAATCACAGGAAAATTTAGAGGTTAATAGACCTTCTCAAATATCGCAAAACAAGTGGTATCTACCCTATTTTGGAGATATAAAAGATGCGGAACTAACCGTATCAAAAAACGATAGTATCATCAAGAGTACCTATACTCAATTACCGCAAAAAGATTCTCTACAAGTGTGGTTCCCTCAAGTCATTGCGGATTCTCTACACGTAAAAGTTGTAAAAGGAGATTATGACAAAACCTTTACAGTCAAACCAAGAGCAAAGGTAAAAGAAATAGACTCTTTAGCTATCACTGGGACAAATAGTGTCTTGCATTACATCAATGACTTCAAATTAAATACCTCTACACCTGTGGAGTCAATTAACAAGGAGTTGATCACCGTTTTAAACAAAGATTCTGTAGCAATTCCCTTCTCTATTGAGAATAAGAAAATGCAACATGATATCTTACTTAAGTTTGAGAAAGAGGAAAATGGCAATTACTATATTAATTTAATGCCAAAAGCCCTTACTGACTTTTTTGGGACATCTAATGATACATTAAATTACACCGTAAAAACAAATCCTCATACAGATTACGGTAATCTATTCTTAAACTTTACAGGGATAAAGAGATTCCCAATCATAATAGAGTTATTGGATGAGAGAGAGCAACTTGTAGCAAGTCAATATAGCGAAGAAAAGACCGATATTGAGTTCCTTTTACTACAACCGAAAAAATACTATATCCGAGTAATATACGATGATAATAAAAATGGCAAGTGGGATTCAGGATACTATTGGGACAAAAGACAACCCGAAGAAACAATCTACTTCCCTGAGGCTATTGATGTAAGAGCCAATTGGGATATACAACAAGATATCAATTTTCAATAAAAAAATAGCCTCAATTAGATTGAGGCTATTTTTTTTCTATAAATTACATTATGAATGTTCTAAAATCACTTTAGGTCTATTGTAAATTGATCAGCATCTCTAAGAAACCCAAACCGATCTCTTGCTTTGTTCTGTAAACCTAAGTCTAAACTAACAGTTGCTACTTGTTGACCAACAAGAGGCTCGATTAAATACTTACCCATATAATCAATCACCTGTGAATGCCCTGAATAAACGTTGTTATTCTCATCACTGCCACAACGGTTAACACCTATTACATAACTCATATTCTCAATTGCTCTTGCCTTGATAATAGTATCCCATGCATAAATGCGTTGATCAGGCCAACTTGCCACATAAATCAACAAATCGTATTCTGCTTTACTATTTCGAGCGAATACAGGGAATCTCAAATCATAACATACTAAAGGACAAATTCTCCAACCTTTGTAGTTAACAATAATGCGATTCTGTCCTGCTGTGTAAACCTTCTCCTCACCTGCCAGTGAAAACAAGTGTCGTTTGTCGTAATAATGTAACTCTTTACTTGGTTCAATGAAAAGCAATCGATTGAAGAATTGCTGATTCTCCTTTATGACTACACTTCCAATGATTGCCATATTCTTTTGATTGGCAATCTCTGTTAGATGAGCTAAGAACTCATCCTCCATTGTCATATACACGCGTTCTGGCTGCATAGTAAAACCTGATGTAAACATCTCAGGTAAAACAACTAAGTCAACGTCTTGCTGAATCTCATTTAACTGCTTAATAAATTGTTTTTTATTCTCCTCTACATTTTCCCAAGCCAATGGAGATTGTAACACTGCTACTTTCATAAAATACCTATTAGAACTCCAAAAATAAGCATAATAAATCTTACTTCGCTTTCATGCTGTTTCCACAACAAGGGCAAGTTACTTCAGGATCACAGCCATGCGTATTAAACTCATCCTTTCTCTTCTTCTCTTTACGCTCGGCAAGTTCCTCTGCAAAACCAGAAGATATAATACCTGTCGGCAGGGCGAAAAAACCAATACCGATCACAGCTAACACACCACCAATCAACTTTCCAAAGATTGTAATGGGATATATATCGCCATATCCCACCGTACAAATAGTAATAACAGACCACCACATAGAATCAGGAATACTCGAAAATGCGTTTGGCTGGAAAGGGTTCTCAGCATAATAAATAGCTGTAGAAGCTATCAACAACAAAAAGACAAGCATGAAAGCAGCTATCGCTAACTCACTTGCTTTGCGTTTAAAGACATTTACCACGATAGATAAGGCAGAAACATACTTTGTAATTTTAAACACCCTTAGGAGTCTAAAAACCCGCATCAAACGAATTACACGTAGGTCAAAATGCACGAAGGATAAATAAAAAGGAAGTATAGCCAACAAATCTATTAATTGCATCGAAGTGAACGCATACTTAACCCTACCCAACAAAGGCTTATTAAAACGAGGATCGCAAGTTATCGACCACATTCTCAAGAAATATTCAACAGAAAAAAATATAACAGAGAATAAATTGAAGTAATAAAAAAAACTGGCATAATCCTCTTTCACTTCAGGTATAGATTCAAATATTAAAGAAAGAGCATTGATCAAGATTAAAATAATGATAGCACCTTGAACAACCTTACTACCTATTGTCGTAGAATCATTGTTTAATACATCATATACCTTATACTTAAAAGCCATGTACTTTGTAGCTTTCATAAATTAAATTGTAAAAAATAAAATGCAAAAATAAATCATCTCATTTTTTACAATTAAAATAAAAACATAAAAAAAGCAGATATATTTCTATATCTGCTTTCAATTTATGTTTGGAAAAACAATGTTATTTCAAACTTGCTTTTAAGTACTCTCTGTTCATACGAGCGATGTTCTCTAAAGAGATTCCCTTAGGACATTCTACTTCACAAGCACCTGTATTCGTACAGTTACCAAATCCAAGAGCATCCATTTCATTCACCATGTTTAACACGCGTTCAGCAGCCTCTACTTTACCTTGTGGTAACAAAGCAAACTGAGAAACTTTTGCAGATACGAATAACATAGCTGATGAGTTTTTACAAGTAGCTACACATGCCCCACACCCAATACAAGTAGCAGCATCAAATGCACGGTCTGCATCGTGTTTAGGAATAGGTATAGCATTTGCATCTTGTGTATTACCTGATGTATTTACAGATACGAAACCACCTGCGTGTTGAATTTTATCAAAAGCAGTACGGTCAACTACTAAGTCTTTAATCACAGGGAAAGCTTTAGCTCTAAATGGCTCGATATAAATAGTATCACCATCTTTGAACATTCTCATGTGTAACTGACAAGTAGTGATTCCTCTATCTGGTCCATGTGCTTCACCATTAATAAATAAAGAACACATACCACAAATACCTTCACGACAGTCATGGTCGAAAGCTACAGGATCATCACCTTTCTCGATTAACTCGTTGTTTAATACATCAAGCATTTCTAAGAAAGACATATCAGGAGAAACATTGCTGATTTTGTAATCAACCATTTGTCCTTTTTCTTTAGCGTTTTTTTGACGCCATATTTTTAGTGTAAGATTCATTTGCATCGAATTTTTACAATAAGATAAGATCCGAAGATCTTAATCTCAATATTATTTATAACTACGAGTTACCAATTTAATGTTTTCATAAACTAAGTCTTCTTTATGAAGAACAGCTTCTCTTGGGTTACCTTTGTATTCCCAAGCAGCAACATACGCAAAGTTTTCATCATCACGTTTTGCTTCTCCATCCTCAGTTTGGTGTTCTTCACGGAAGTGACCTCCACAAGACTCTTCACGGTGTAAAGCATCTTTAGCGAATAATTCACCTAATTCTAAGAAGTCAGCTACTCTTAAAGCTTTCTCTAACTCTTGGTTAAAACTTTCTGCAGTACCTGAAACTTTCACATTTTTGTAGAAATCTTCTCTCAATTCAGCGATCTCGTCCATTGCTTCAGTTAAACCTTTAGCATTACGAGCCATACCAACTTTATCCCACATAATCTTACCTAATTTCTTGTGGAAGTGGTCTACTGAATGCGTTCCTTTATTGTTCATTAAATGATCAATAATGTCGCGTACATTCTTTTCAGCAGCAGCAAATTCTGGTAAATCTGTTGGAATAGCTCCTGTACGGATGTCATTAGCTAAATAATCTCCGATAGTATAAGGAAGTACAAAGTAACCGTCAGCCAAACCTTGCATTAATGCAGAAGCTCCTAAACGGTTTGCTCCGTGGTCAGAGAAGTTTGCCTCACCTAAGATATAACATCCTTCAATAGTAGACATTAAGTTGTAATCCACCCATAATCCACCCATTGTATAGTGAACAGCAGGATAAATCATCATTGGAGTAGTATATGGATCCTCATCTACGATCTTCTCATACATTTGGAATAAGTTACCATATTTATTCTCTACAACGTCTTTACCTAATTTGTAAACTAACTTAGCATCATTTTCATCTAAGTGTTGGATACGAGCTTGCTCTTTACCATAACGCTCAATAGCAGAAGCGAAATCTAAATAAACAGCTTCACCAGTTGAGTTTACACCATACCCAGCATCACATCTTTCCTTAGCAGCACGAGACGCAACGTCACGAGGTACTAAGTTACCGAATGATGGATATCTTCTTTCTAAGTAGTAATCTCTATCTTCTTCAGCAATCTGAGTTGGTTTTAATTTACCTTCTCTAATCGCAATCGCATCTTCCATTTTCTTAGGAACCCAAATACGTCCATCATTACGCAATGACTCAGACATCAAAGTTAGTTTTGATTGGTGGTCACCAGTAACAGGAATACAAGTTGGGTGAATTTGCGTATAACATGGGTTAGCAAAATATGCTCCACGTTTGTGTGCTTTCCAAGCAGCAGTAACGTTAGAACCCATTGCGTTTGTAGACAAGAAGAAAACGTTTCCATATCCACCTGTACAAATTACTACAGCGTGTGCAGAATGACGTTCAATCTCTCCGTTGATTAAATTACGAGCAATAATTCCTCTTGCTTTACCATCAACAAGTACAATATCTAACATTTCATGACGATTGTACATTTTGATTTTTCCACGTCCAATTTGACGGTTCATTGCAGAGTATGCTCCTAACAACAACTGTTGTCCTGTTTGTCCTTTAGCGTAGAAAGTACGTGATACTTGTACCCCACCAAAAGAACGATTATCTAAAAGACCTCCGTACTCACGTGCAAAAGGTACACCTTGAGCAACACATTGGTCAATAATATTTTCTGAAACTTCAGCTAAACGGTAAACGTTTGCTTCACGAGCACGGTAATCTCCACCTTTTACAGTATCATAGAATAATCTGTAAACTGAGTCACCATCTCCTTGGTAGTTTTTTGATGCGTTAATCCCCCCTTGAGCAGCAATAGAGTGCGCACGACGAGGTGAATCTTGGTAACAAAAAGCTTTTACATTATAACCTAATTCAGCTAATGTAGCAGCAGCTGAACCACCAGCTAATCCAGTTCCAACAACGATAACATCAATATTACGTTTGTTTGCTGGGTTAACTAATTTAATATGATTTTTATAATCAGACCATTTTTTATCAAGTGGTCCATTAGGTATTTTAGAATCTAATTTCATAATCAATTTCTTTAGGACTATTTAATAAAATATATATACAAAGGAATGATAGCAAATAATGCAGGTACTAAATAAGCAAATAAATACCCGATTCCCTTAACTACTCCGTTGTATCTTGGATTGTTGATTCCTAAAGACTGGAATGCACTTGCAAAACCATGTGATAAGTGGAATCCAAGAACAATCATTGCTAATACATATCCTATCGTATAGAATATTCCATAACTTGGATCTTTAAAGAACTCAATAGTTATCTTATGTAAATCTTTGTATCCATCAGCTACTTTCAAATCAGTACCAAATTGATAGAACTTCGTTCCCTTCAATTCAACTTGCCCTCTATCTACAGCTTCTACAGGAATATATTGTTCTTGCACTGTTTTATAAACAATTAAAGGCTTTTGTCCTTCCATTTTCACTTCTATAGTTTGCAAAGGCATTTGAGTGAAATGCATTTTAGCCCAGAAGTTAACCATGTGAGTAACAATAAACACTAACAATAAAGTTCCTAATACAGCCATGTTTCTTGAAGAAAATGAGCTATTAGCAGCAGCGTTGTTTTTTGCATATCCAATTGGACGTGCTTTTTTGTTTTGAATAGTTAAAACAATACCATCAATCGCGTGGAATAGGATTGATATATAAGTAACGTAAGATAATACTTTTACTGCTGGATTAGTTGTCATGAATAATGCATACTCGTTAAATGCAGAAGCATCACCAAATATCAATTGAAGGTTTCCCGCCAAGTGACCAACCAAAAACAAGCATAAAAATAACCCTGTAAGAGCCATCCAATATTTCTTAGCTAAGGACGACTTTAAAAGTGCAGATTTTGCCATAATGTAATTTTAATTGTTTTTCTTGAAAAAATCTCTCAAAAATACAGCTTATTAACGTTATGCACAATGAGCAACACTCTATTTATACTGAGTTTAAACAAACAAAAAATCACTCTAATTTGGCAAATTCAAACCAAACTAAAATGATTTTAAGATATTAAATTATTTTATTAGCAGAATAGTTAAAATGACTTTAAAATATTCGTATCGATAACAATGATAAAGTTAGCCCTGTCTAAATTATCATTTTCAAAATCCCCCACATTATCACTTTCTACCATCGTGATTGTATTTATTCTCTTACCTGGTGAATATTTATTGATATACCAATAAATACCGTCAAAATAGTCGCTGTGGAAAGAACCATTATAATGCACAAACAACTTAGAGTCCAACAAATTCTGACTGATAAAGTACCCCATGGTAGCATCTTTAATCGCTTGTGCTTTTGGGAAGTTATCGTTTGCATGGTCTTTATCGTCAAACATACTCATCATCTTTTTATACCCAGGTAACTCACTATCGTAAGGAAATGGCAAAGGGGCTATCCAAGATTTATCCACCAAACTTAATGTATCTAATGCCTCAACTCCTTGCTTAAATACAATACTCGCATACCTACGAGGTACATTAGTGGCGACAAAGTTTAATTGATTCGCTTTTGCATACTCAATCAAAGGCTTGTAATCAGTCACATAATTATTCCACAATCGCACATCTTCTTTAAACTTACTCTCATCAATCTTTCCTGAAACATAATTACTCACACCAACTTGATTATCTGCCTCAAACATTTCTGCACCTAAGACTAGTTGACGCTTGCTACCTAAATCCTCTGTTACTTTCAGTTGAAGCCAATGCCCTAAAGAGTTGTTGTGAAACTCACCAAACAAAACAACATCTTGTTTTGCCAGTGTTCTAATCATCTTCTTATAAGTTACTTTTTTTCCTTTTGCGTTATAGATCTGATATGGCTGTCCTGATTGCGCAAAACTAATATTGCAAATCAAAACAATTAACCCCAATAATCTCTTCATTGTAATTCTATTAAATTGTGAATAACAAATATATATGCTTTAGAGTAATTTAGACTCAATATAGATAATTAAATTAAAACAATTAACAACCTATAAAAGGCCATACTATTTCAATATACAGATAGACTTCCTACTTTTGCAACGCTAAAAGAACAAGAATGATCCACAAATCACTAACATATAAAAACATTGCACTTTCCTATTGCGAACAAGGACAAGGCGAACCGATAATCTTCTTACATGGATTTCTTGCCACAGCGAATATGTGGGAATACTTTACAAAACACTTTTCAAGAACACACCAGGTATTTTCTGTAGATTTACTGGGACATGGTCAATCTGAATGCCTTGGATACATCCATTCCATGGAAGATATGGCAGACGCGGTGTACGCAATTGTTCAAGAAAATCAATTAGAAAACTTAACAATAGTAGGGCATAGCATGGGCGGATACGTGGCTCTCGCCTTTGGTGAGCTTTATCCTGATATTGTAAACAAAATAATCTTAGTCGCTTCTACTTCAGCTGCTGATAGTGCAGAAAGAAAAGCTAACAGAGATCGCTCCATAAGCATTATCAAAAAAAACAGTGCAACTTTTATTAAAATGGCTTTAAGCAATCTTTTCACAGACGAAAACAGAATAAACCACCACACTGAAATTGACAATGCTATAATACAAGCACTACAACTACCGGTCCAAGGAGTCATTGCAGCCTTAGAAGGTATGAAAGAGAGAACTGACAGAGAAGTTCTCTTGCATTTTGCTCCTTATACCATCAATATGATCTTTGGAGAATATGATACCGTCATGCCCCTTGAAAATACATTACAACAACTACAAGGAACCACCATAGAGCACAGCATAATTAAAGGCGGTCACATGTTACACATAGACAGTAAAGAACTATTACTACAGAGTTTAGATACTTTCATAAACAAAAAAGCAGAGTAAATACTCTGCTTTTTCTATTTCAACTCTTCAATAAAGTTCTTGTCTACACTTAATATCTCAAGCAACAAACCAACTAATTCTTCTTTAAAATAATCCAACGTTTCTTGCGTAATTCGACAATCCACCTCTCTCCCCTCTTTAAATCCGAAAAACAAGAAACCTTCTCTTCTGTTCTTGAAAGAGTATATACCCGCCTCAAACGGCTCAGTAATTCCATTCTTACCATACATTAAAGCATAACTCAACAATTGGATAATCTTATCGTTCTTTAGCTCTAATGCGAAACCATCCCATTGACTTAATCTTACATTAGTCGACTCAACCTTCCCACTCTTATAGTCAATGACGCGAACAACCCCATTGCGCTGTTCAATGCGATCCACATAGCCAAAAAGATTAACCGGGTAAGGCAATCGGTCATCTTCTATAGTTGCCTCAAGCTTGGTCTCCAACTCAAGTAGCCTAATCTCATCACCTTTTTTCAAACTCTCAATCTCCTGATTCAAGAAGTGATACACATTGCGTTTTGCTACCTCGAATGCAAGTAGGTTCTTTCCTTTCTTTTCTTTTTCTTCATTATACTCTTTTTCAAATTGGTCCTGTACCTCCTGATCAGCAATACTCAGCAACTTTTTAATGATATCAACAGACAACAACTCCCCTCTGTAAGGCTTGTATAAGTTCTCCAATGAATTGTGAATAATAGTTCCCAAAGTATTTAACGCAACGCTTTCCTCTACTTCTTCTACTTCGCGAATACCCAAAACCCTTTGCATATAGAACTGGATTGGGTTGCGCAAATAATTAGCTAAAGCAGAAGGTGAAAACCCCTTACCTACAGCAATTTCCCTTAGTCTTTCTTGAAGCAAGACAGACTTTGGAATCTCAATAGGCTCATAAGCTTTATCTGGTAAATCTGCAGAATAAGTAATATACTCTACATGGTGATTTGCACAATGCTCAATTTCCAACTGAGTTAAGAATCTACTCTTTTCTCCTGCATCCATTCCTTCTGATTGAGAATTATAAAGCAGGTAAACATTTTTAGCTCTAAGCAGCAAATGGTAAAAGTGATAACTATAAATAGCATCTTTCTCTTTATATGTTGGTAATCCAAGTTCATACTTAACATCATAAGGAATAAAGGAGTTCTGAGATTTTCCGGCAGGAAACTTACCTTCATTCACTGAAGTCACAATCACCGTATCAAAATCCAAAACACGGCTTTCCAAAACTCCCATTATTTGCAATCCTTCAAGTGGCTCTCCCTCAAAAGAAACTTCAGCCATATCCATTATTTGCTTATACAAGGCGTAAAGTGTGTCAAAACTCTGAATAAAACTATACTTCTCACAATATGAAACTAAACGCATTAACATCTGATAAGCAGCATACAAGAATGTCTTGCTTAAACGCTCGCTTTTCTCCTCGTCATTTAGGTTAGCTTTAATCTCCAAAACCACCTCGATTAGTCGCTGAAGAACCTCTACAGCAGTAAGACCTCTCCAAGGTGAAAAAAGGAGTTTTCTCAACGGAAAATCTATCTCATCAATCCAACTTTGAAAGCGATCCATATTAAAGAAAGTAAGGTTTCTACTGCTAATCTCCTTTGCGATAGAGTCTCCCATAATTATTTGCGTAACTACAGGATTACTAAGCACATCTAACATTTCTTTATAATACAAGGTATATCGCTTCTCACTGCGTTTAATTGCTGCTAGATGCATTTTAAAAATCTTATTTAACAGTATTTGAACGGGATTGCTATTACCGCTATACCCCATCGTGATATTCAAACTTGATACAGCATCGGGTAAACTGTGCAACACAGGCAAGAGTAGGTTCTCTTCTCCCAATACAACCGCAACTCTATCTAATCGCGTTCCACTATTCTGCTCCAATAAAGAATCGATAATCTGTCCAGTAATCTTTGCCTGACCCACACTCTTAGGAGTCTGTATCACGGTAATATTCTTCTCTTTACCAAACTCATCTACAATCCACTCAAAGGGATGCATTTGATAATATTTCCACTTCGACTTGATCTTTCTCAAAAACAGACCAGCATCGTGATAAGGATCGTGTAAGAACTGCTGATCTAAATCCCAGAAGACTTTTGCTTTTCCCTCACCTAAAAAATACTGAAAGATTATCTCCTCTGCTGCGTTCAACGCATTAAATCCAGCAAAAAAGAAAGTCTTATTTAAATCCTTCAAAAAGAGCTCCTTATGTGCAACTGCTTCCCGATATACCAATCCTTGATAACCAATCTTCTTACTCAACAAACGCTGATAAAGTTCCTTATAATACAAAGGCATCACACGCCAAAACTCCAAGTACTTTTCAATCAACGGAGTGCGTTTCTCTGGATCCAAAGACCAGTGCTTGATATCCTCAATATCCTTCAAGTATGAAAAAACGTGATCGGGATTCAATAGATAACGATCAATCTCATTGAAATCCTGCAACAACATATTCGCCCAGTTTGCAAAGTAATCATACTCTTGAGCGTCGTTAGGATGTAACTCCTTATAAACAGCAAAAAATTCAAAGACCAATTCAATTGAATCAATGGCACGTATGCCAGAAATATCTTGAATTAACTCCTCTACACTAATTATTTCAGGAGCAAAAACAGTTTGAGAATAAAAGCCCTTTAAGGACTCTAACAAAAAAATCTTAGCACGGCGATTGGGCAACACAACCACTAAATCATTCATATTATCAGGAAAATCCTGTTTAATCTGTGCACTTAGTTTATGTAAGAAAGTATTCGAATTCATAAAAATAAAGGTATAAAAAAAACGCTTCGATTACTCGAAGCGTTTTCTTTTATATATGTAAATACAATTATTTTACTAATTGGATTTCAACACGTCTGTTTAACTCACGACCTTTAACAGTTTTGTTAGAAGCGATTGGGTCAGCAGATCCGTATCCTTTAGAAGTTAAACGAGCTGAATCAACTCCTTGCTCAATTAAATAAACTTTAACAGCGTTTGCTCTGTTGTCAGATAATGGAACGTTAACTCTATCAGATCCTGTACTATCAGTATATCCAGCAATGTGGAATTTAGCTGTTGGGTACTCTTTCATGATTTTAACGATGTTGTCAAGAACAGCGTAAGAAGGTTGTTGGAAAGTATACTTACCTGTGTTGAACAAGATAGTTTTTCCGTACTCGTTAAGTTGTTTAACTTGCTCTTCTTTGATTTCTGGACATCCGTTGTTTTCTACTGTTCCAGGAACATCAGGACATTGATCTAAGTGATCTGGCACTCCGTCTCCGTCTCTATCTGGCCATGGACAACCTTTGTTTTCTTTTGGACCAGGAACTTCTGGACACTCATCTAAATGATCTGGCACTCCGTCTCCGTCAGTATCAGGACATCCGTTGAATTCTGGTAAACCAGGAACTTCTGGACACTCATCTTTTGGATCAGGGATTCCATCTCCGTCTGTATCAGGACATCCGTTGAATTCTGGTAATCCTGGAACATCTGGACACTCATCTAAATGATCTGGAATACCATCTCCGTCTGTATCAGGACATCCGTTGAATTCTGGTAATCCTGGAACATCTGGACACTCATCATACTTGTCTAAGATTCCATCTCCGTCAGTATCTTTTCCTCCAAATTGGAAACGGATACCTGCAAAGTGTTGCATGTGAGAAGCCACATCAACATCTGGGATTCTTGTATCGTCAAATGAATGCTTATAAGTAGACTGTACTGTTAAAGCGATGTTTTTAGTAAACCAGAAGTTAAATCCTAAACCTCCGTTCACTGTACCAGCACTTGCGTCACCCATAAAAGTATAACCTCCACCAACTAAGATGAATGGGTCAACTACTTTAGTTTTCAATAGCTCTTTGAAGCTATATTTGATTTCTGCATCAATTCCGTAGTAAGTTAAATCACCAGGATTGTATTTGAAATACCCTTCTGCTTCATCACTAATGAATTTGTCGATCTTGTTTACAGATCCAACAACTCCAAAAGAGAATCCATCACCTAAGTATCTAGATACATTTAAGTACGATACTGAAGGTAGGATATTGTAATCTCCTGTTTGGAAATAACCCCCCATTCTGTGAGAGAAACCTTTAGCAGCACTAACTTTAGTATTAACCGCGTTAGCTCCAACAGCTACAGACCAAGGATGGTCAGCATCTTGAGCTTGAGCAGAAATACCCGCACAAAGTATAGCAGCTGCAAACAATTTGTTGAGATGTTTCATAACTTTTTATTTTTACTTTTATCGTAATAAGCTCCAAAAATAAGACTATTATTGAATATTTCAAAAAATTTAGTTAATAATCACACTTTGAAAGCCTTAAATTTTACAAACTAAATTACTTTCAATTCCTTTCCTACCTCTGTAAAAGCCTGAATTGCTTTATCTAAATGCTCTTTTGTGTGTGCAGCAGACAACTGAACTCTAATTCTCGCTTTCCCCTGTGGCACCACTGGATAGAAGAATCCTGTAACATATACTCCCTTCTCCAATAGGCGATCTGCCATGTCTTGAGACAACTTAGCATCATACAGCATAACTGGAACAATTGCAGAATCTCCGTCGATAATATCAAACCCTGCTTTTTTCATTCCATCTTTAAAATAATTCGTATTCCACTCTAATTGATCTCTTAACTTAGTGTCTTTCTTCAATAATTCAAACACTTTAATCGATGCACCTACAATCATAGGAGCCAAAGAGTTTGAGAATAAATAAGGACGAGAACGTTGTCTCAACAATTCAATTATTTCTTTCTTACCTGTTGTATATCCACCCATCGCACCTCCTAATGCTTTACCTAAAGTACCCGTGATGATATCAACTCTACCCATTACATTCTTAGCTTCTAATGTACCTTTTCCTGTCGCTCCAATAAATCCAGCAGCATGACACTCATCTACCATAACCAAAGCGTCATACTTATCAGCTAAATCACATATTTTATCTAATGGTGCAACTAATCCATCCATTGAAAACACACCATCCGTAACAATAATCTTAAAGCGGTGACCTGCCTCGTTTGCTTTTATTAACTCAGCTTCTAATGCTTCCATATTATTATTCTCATAGCGGTATCTCGCTGCTTTACATAGACGCACACCATCAATAATTGAAGCGTGATTCAAACTATCTGATATAATTGCATCTTCTGCTCCTAATAATGGTTCAAACACTCCGCCATTAGCATCAAATGCAGCAGCGTATAAAATAGTATCTTCTGTACCATAGAAATCAGCAATAGTTGCTTCTAACTTCTTGTGTATATCTTGCGTTCCACAAATAAAGCGAACAGAAGACATCCCAAAGCCGTGTGTATCCAAAGTATCCTTAGCAGCCTGCACTACTTCTGGATGAGATGATAATCCTAAATAATTATTCGCACAAAAATTCAAAACTCTATCACCACTTGAAACTGTGATTTCTGCTCCTTGAGGAGATGTTATTATGCGCTCTTTTTTAAACAGACCATTTTCTTCAATTGAAGACAACTCCTTTTGTAAATATTCTTTAATCTTTCCGTACATACTAAAATTATTTAATTAGTGTTGTTTGTTTTTAATGACTTTTCCTTTAACTACAAATGTATTATATTTAAATCATCTCCTGTGTATAACAATACTTTTTTAACTACTTCATACCCAATCTCACTTAGCGCTGTAGCGTATTGCAAAACCTGTTGCTTGTATTTTTCTACTTCTTTACCCGTTTTGTAATCTAAAACCATTGCCTTATTCTCGCGAATAACAACTCTATCAGGTATAATATTTCGACGAAGGTTACTAATAATAGCTCTTTCATTGAACACTTGATTCTCTATCGCAAAAAAATCTTTTAACTCCTCGTGATTAACAATTAAAGAGACAATTCTCTTAAAATCATCTTTTTGGCTATCGAATATAAGCCCTTGTTCCAATGCTGTTTGAATTGCTTTATCTATCTCTGTTACATTTCCTACGAAAGACATTATCTCATGCACGACATTCCCGTATTCAATTGCTTTCTGGTTGTGAGAGTTCCACATCAACGCCTCTCTTTGAGCAATCTTTATCGTATTGTCAAAATTAATAACTTGTTTTACGGGTTGGATCAATCTATTTAATTGATCTACCTCATTAGGCTCATGTTGAGAAACGCGCTTGCATTCACCAAATGAATACACTAACTGCGCATCGTTATACATCCCCTCTTGCACCAGAAAATCCAGAAAGAACTTAGATAGGTTGTTCTTAAACTCACCCTTAGAGTTCACGTGCTTATAACTAATGACATATAATTGCTCCTCCGCACGAGTCAATGCAACATAAAGCACGTTAATATTGTCCAACAACATCTCCTGCTCTTTTTGTTCATAGAGTTTCTGAGCTTTCTCTCCATATTCGACAACCTCTTTCTTGGAATCCACTAAAGCTTTGGGAAAATTGACATCTCCCTCTAATCCGGACTCAATATCCACCCACAATTTATCTCTACCTGGTCTACTGTAGTCTTCTTCGGCAAAAGGAAAGATAACAACGGGGAATTCCAGCCCTTTCGACTTGTGAATAGTCATTATCTGTACAGCGTTCTTCCCTTCTGGTGTCGGAATACTAAACTTGTGGTAATTAGATTCCCAGTAATCCAGAAAGTCACTAATACCGAATTGATTCTTTAAACTCTTTTCTAAAACTAAATCCAAAAAATACAAGACGTATGAATTAGCACTCTTATCTGGCATAAAAGCATACACTATTTCTTCTACTGCATCGTACAATGACTTCGCTCTACACGACTGAAAAGATATAGGCACTTGGTGATCCTTTAACCATAACTCAAAATGATCTTCGCTTTCAACACCTAACCCTTCAGTAATAAAATCGTGCTTATTCTCCCCTAACTGATCCCTACTTGCAATATAGTACAGCAATAAAGTCTTAGATTCAATATCTTTAAAATTCCTCAAGTACTTAAGGACATTGATAATCAATCTCACCTCACTGGCATTATTAATCAATAGAGAATCAGAAGATAAAATCTCAATGTCATTCTCCGTTAGGTAATTGGCAAGTACAACTCCATGGTCGCGCTTTCTCGTAAGGATAACAATATCCTTTAACTCAAAACCTTGTTCTAAAACCTTGTGAATCGCTTCCAAAGTAGCTTTTGCAAACTGTTCGTTCTTTTCAACTGTTTCTTCTTCCTCTGTCACAGCTTCCTTTGCCAAGAACGAAACTTCAACGTATCCTCCTTTTTTCTTATTGGGATGTTGATAACTCTTATTCTCGTACAAATCTTTGTAATCAACATCTGTAAAATACTGTGATACATATTTAAAAAAGTGATTGTTAAAAGTAATCACTTCCTCATAACTTCTGTAATTTGTATCCAAGTGAATAGTCGCCTTACTCGGGTTCGAAAAAGGGTTCACATCTTTACTCAACGCAATAAACTGCTCAGCCTTTCCGCCTCTCCATCTATAAATAGACTGTTTGGGATCACCTACAATCATCAAGCTTCCTTTTACTCCTGCATGATCTTCGCCCGCCAAGGCATTATCAATCAGTGGAACTAAGTTTTTCCATTGCATTTCGGAAGTATCTTGAAATTCATCAATAAAGAAATGAGTATAACGCTCTCCTAATCTTTCGTAGATAAAAGGAGCTGGTTGCCCCTGAATTTCTTCATGAATAATGGCATTAAACTGTGAAATAGACAAAATATTCTTCTCACTTTGGATATTGTCCATTTCAATACTAAGCGTATTCAATAGCGACAAAGGGGTAAGGTTCTTCAAAAAAGCTTGACAAAATGCCCTGCGATTATAGAGTTTATATACCTCATCTAAATGCCTTAAAAAATCAGGAATGAGTGCTTCAATCAACTCCTTGTCCTTAGCGGTCTTATTGATAGCAATATCGTCAAATTCAAAATATCTCTTTTGTGTAGCCTTAACCTCGTCTTTTGCAATACACGCAATGTGATTTGGAAAAGTACCTCTTGAAAAAGATTTTACATCTATTCCCTTTTGCTCAATGATTGACTGCAATTCTTGACCAATCTCCTTGGTGCGAGCTTCCACATGCTTAATCTCTTGTCTTAGATAGTCGCGAACTTTTACGAAATCTTCTATCGTGTTCTTTTCGAATAGGCGAATCTCGTCCCTGTTATTTTCATTTAACAACAAGCTCCCAACCTCTTTTAACTCCCTTGTTACATCCCAACTCTTATCATTATCTGCTTTGTCTAAAGAAAAATCTATCAACAAATCTGTCAATTCTCTATCCGTTCCAGCTTTGGCAATCACAGCGTCAACTGACTCTTGTAGCAACTCATCGGACTCTAAAGAAACTTCAAAAGTGACAGGTAAGCCCAGATCGAATGCAAATGAACGAATAACTTTATGAGTAAATCTATCGATAGTCGAAATATCAAAAGCAGCGAAATTGTGAATAATACTCTTGATTAAACGACTTGAACGACTTCTCACAAAATCTTCTGTAAGGCCCGTTTCCTCAATAATTTGATCGAACATTCCCTTGTATTTCAAGGGAATATCCTCTTTTGAAAAAGCGTTAAGACACGAAACAACACGATTCTTCATCTCGGCAACTGCTTTATTCGTAAAAGTAATCGCCAATATCTTTTTATAAGCGTCTACTTGACTATCCCGCAATAGAATTTTAAGATATTCTTTGACAAGGGTATGGGTTTTACCTGCACCTGCTGAGGCATTATATATTGAAAACGAATGGTTTACAGACATTGAAATTGTACTATAAGTTAACTTTTATTAAACACTCTAACTTTTTATATTAAGCATAAAATGTCTAAATTTGAAATAAAAATAATACTAATCTTTAAATAATACGAATTATGGCTTTCGAATTACCAAAGTTACCATATGCATACGATGCATTGGAACCACATATTGATGCTCGCACAATGGAGATACATCATACAAAACACCACAATGCTTATACTACAAACTTAAATGCTGCTATTGCTGGTACAGATTTAGAAGGAAAGACAATTGAGGAAATCCTTAAAAATCTTGACATGACTAAAGCTGCTGTACGTAATAACGGTGGTGGATTCTACAATCACAATTTATTTTGGACTGTAATGACTCCAAACGGTGGTGGAGAACCAACTGGAGAGTTAGCTGACGCAATCAACAAAGATTTCGGTTCTTTTGCTAACTTTAAAGATGCTTTCTCAAAAGCAGGTGCTTCTCAATTTGGTTCTGGATGGGCATGGTTATGTGTAAAAAATGGTAAGTTAGAAGTATGTGGTACTCCTAACCAAGATAACCCACTTATGCCAGGTGTTGGATGTGGGGGAACTCCAATCTTAGGAATGGACGTTTGGGAACACGCTTACTACTTAAACTACCAAAACCGTCGTCCTGACTATATCACTGCTTTTTTCAATGTGATTAACTGGGCAGAGGTTTCTAAAAGATATGCTGAAGCAAAATAATCAAGCATAAATTCTACAAAAGCGTCAAGATATTCTCTTGACGCTTTTTTTATATCCCTACACGACTAAGTTGAATACAAAATTTTCTTTCTCTCGTATCGCTCATTAAAGTCAAAATACTTAACTTTAACAACAATTAACATTTTCTAAAATTATACGGAATGCACTTGGATTATGAACCTGAAAGAAGACCTACAAAGTCAATAAGAAACTACCTTATTATCCTATTTAATATAATATTCTTATTTGTATTCATCAACTACTTGCCATACGAACCTCAAGTAAACAAAGGACTTGCCTTACTTATTTTCGTTGCAGTACTATGGTTAACCGAAGCAATTCACGTGACTACAACAGCCGTTTTTGTGCCTGTATTAGCCATAGCATTAGGCCTAACAGATACCAAACCAGCACTATCCTCATTCGCTGATCCCACTATTTTTCTATTCTTAGGAGGATTTGTTCTGGCTGGGGCATTACACGTACAAAAACTGGACACTATCATTGCCAACAAGATCATGTTTTTGGCAAAGGGCAAATTATCCCTTGCAGTGTTCTACTTATTTATCGCTACTGCAGTCCTTTCAATGTGGATTAGCAATACAGCAACTGTTGCTATGATGTTACCATTGGTTGTCGGGGTATTGGGACAATTAGATAAAGAAAAGTTCCACAATACCTATGTATTTGTACTATTGGGTATTGCTTATAGTGCCAGTATAGGAGGTATGGGAACAGTAGTAGGAAGTCCGCCTAACGCAATCGTGGCATCACAGTTAGATATAAGCTTTGTCGATTGGATGAAAATGGGACTACCTATGGTCGTTATCTTATTGCCAATTATGATAGGGATTATTTTCCTTGTATTCAAACCTCAGCTTAACTTTACATTCAAGCACACAACCGAAAAAATTGATATGAATAGCGACAGGTGGATTACATTGGGCATATTCTTTTTAACTGCAATTTGCTGGATATTTAGTAAACAACTCAATCCAATTTTCGCTAATCTCGTAGGCTATGGCAAACCAGAATTTACCAATTTTGACACCTTCATATCCCTTGGAGCCTTTATTCTCATTTGCATAAGTCAGGTTTCAAGGTGGAAAGAATTACAACACAATGTAGATTGGGGCGTACTCTTGCTATTCGGTGGTGGACTTACCTTAAGTATGGTACTCAAAGACTCTGGTGCGAGTAAAGTAATGGCTGACCTACTTGTATCGATGATTAAAGGAAGTTCATTCTTTATCATTGGGTTAGTTGTCGCTTTCTTTATTGTGTTCTTGACAGAGTTTACCTCTAATACGGCAAGTGCTGCCTTATTAGTTCCTATATTTATATCGATATCAACAGAACTTGGAATGCCTCCATTAGGCTTATCAATGATTATTGGATTAGGGGCTTCATGTGCTTTTATGTTACCTGTTGCCACTCCGCCAAACGCTCTTGTGTTTGGTACAGGAGATATAAAACAAAAAGAAATGATGAAAGCAGGATTCTTTCTAAACATTATCTGTGCAGTTATCATTTCTGTTGTAGCTTACTACTTTTGGTTATAAAACAGAATAGCTAAAGAAATAGAGTTCAAACGAACATTATTCGCTCAAAGTCAAATAGACTTTGCGTAGCGATTGTCGTAGGTTAATTTGCTCAAAGTCTTTTTGACTTTGAGCAGCAGCAACCTTGTTGCTAAGCAAATCATATCTTCATCCAACATTTTAGTATCTAACCCATCTACTGTAGTGTCTATTCGATATAGCAAGTAGATGATAGGCTTATGATACATTGGTGATCGGTAGGTGATCGGCTTATTTATAGTACTTTTTAGCCGATCACATGCCGACCAAAAGCCGACCACAAGCCGACCACCTCGGAAAAAAAGTAAAAAACACCCATTGATAGCAAAAAAAAGCACTAATCTAAGATTAGTGCTTTATATAAAATCATTTGATATCTATTAATATGGTTTCTCATCTCTACCTTCGTAGTAGTTAATAAAAGCGCGATTAACCACTCTATTACCACCTACTGTAGGATATTCTCCTGTAAAATACCAGTCTCCTAAATTCTTTGGACAAGCTTTATGTAAATTCTCCACTGATTGAAAAACGATCTTCACTTCTGATTTCACCCCTTCGTCTTTAACCATTTCGGCAATCTTCGTAGAAATATCTTCATCTGTAAAAGGTGCATAGATTTCCTTAACATAATTAATCACCTCACTATCGTTAAGATCAATCTGAGCTTTAGATTTCTTATAAACATCGTCAATTACATGACTCAATCCTCTATCCTTCAATAATTCAATAGCGGCTTGAAATGCGATTAATCCTTCTAATTTAGCCATGTCAATTCCATAACAGTCTGGGTATCTCACCTGAGGAGCAGCTGAAACAACAACAATGCGTTTTGGATTTAATCTATCTAACATGCGAATAATACTCTTTTTCAGAGTAGTTCCTCTTACGATACTATCATCGATAATAACAAGGTTATCCGTAGGTTTAATCACTCCATAAGTAACGTCATACACGTGAGCAACTAAATCATCACGACTGCTATCATCAGTAATAAACGTACGCAACTTAGCATCTTTCACTGCGATTTTCTCTGTTCTCAACTTCACAGAAAGAATTTCCTGTAGTTTCTCAGCAGATAAATTCTCTTTATTATTCAAGATATCCGAAATCTTTCTCTGATTCAAGAAGTCTTGAGCTCCTTCTACCATACCGAAAAAAGAAGTTTCTGAAGTATTTGGGATATATGAAAAAACAGAGTTATCGGTATCGTCTTCTATTACTTTCAATACATCAGGTAAGATTAACTTACCAAGATCTTTTCGCTCTTGGTAAATATCAGCATCATTTCCACGAGAAAAATATACGCGTTCAAAAGAACAAGCTTTTAAAGGCAACGGATCTAAAATCTGCTCAAACTGAACCGTTGCATCTTTGCGGATGATAATCGCCTTTCCAGGATCAAGCTCTTTAATATCTTCAAAAGGAACATTAAAAGCAGTTTGAATCACAGGTCGCTCACTTGCCACCACGACAATTTCGTCATTCTCGTAATAAAAAGCAGGGCGTATTCCCGCAGGATCGCGCAATACAAACGAGTCACCATGACCAATCATCCCAGCCATAGCGAAACCTCCATCCCAATTCTTAGAAGCTCTTCTCAATATACGAGCTAAATTCAAGCGCTCTCCAATCAAAGGTGATGCAGCTTTCTTAGAGAATCCTTCTCCTTTTATTTTGTAGTATAAATCGTCAATTTCATCATCTAAGAAATGTCCAATCTTTTCCATTACTGTAATGGTATCTGACATCTCTTTGGGATGTTGTCCCAAGTTTACAAGGTCATTGAAAAGCTCTCTTACATTTGTAAGGTTAAAGTTCCCTGCTACAATTAGGTTTCTGTGTACCCAGTTATTCTGACGTAAAAAAGGGTGAACACTTTCAATGTTATTCTTCCCAAACGTACCATAGCGAACATGCCCTAAAAACACTTCTCCTAAATATGGAATTTGCTTTTTCTGTAGGTCAACATCATTGGCATACTCAGGGTGATCAATCATTTCTTGATTAATACGCCCATTTATTTGAGAGAATATATCCTGTATCGGTTGTGCTTTATTCGAACGAACACGGCTAATATACCTTTCACCAGCATTCATATCCAATTTAATACTTGCCAATCCAGCACCATCTTGACCTCTGTTGTGCTGTTTCTCCATTAGTAAGTACATCTTCTGAATTGGATAGAAAGTACTTCCGTACTTTTCCTTGTAGTAAGATAGCGGTTTCTTCAACCTTAATAAGGCTATCCCACATTCGTGTTTTAGTGCGTCACTCATAAAATTAGTTGTGTGTATTGTGTTTTTTTGATTAAAAAAAGCCCCATAAAGAGGCTATTTTATTATTTAGTTAGCTCAATATTAAATTGAGTTAGCATTTTAAATTCTTGTAATCTTCGTTGCACATCACCTTCAGTCAAACACTCCATTCTCTCCGTTCCAAATTTCTCTACACAAAATGATGCCAGATTTGAACCATAGATAATTGCATTCTTCATATTATTGAATGACACATTGTGCGTTTGTGTCAAATAGCCTGTGAATCCACCAGCAAAAGTATCTCCAGCTCCAGTAGGATCAAATACCTCCTTTAATGGCAAAGCTGGTGCAAAAAACACTTCACTTCCCGAAAACAGTAAAGCTCCGTGCTCTCCTTTCTTAATGACCACATACTTTGGTCCCATCTCTTGAATAACTTCAGCTGCTCTTACCAGGGAATACTCCCCTGACAACTGACGCGCCTCTTCATCATTAATAGTGATAACGTCAATGCGTTTCAACAATACCTTCAACTCATCAAGAGCACAATTCATCCAAAAATTCATTGTATCTAAAACAACTAATTTTGGTTTCGACTTCAATTGATCTAAGACACTGATCTGTATATTAGGGTGCAAATTACCCAACATCACTACATCAGAATCTTTAAATTCTTCAGGAACTACTGGTTTAAAATCAGCTAATACATTTAATTGAGTATCTAATGTATCTCTTGAATTTAGATCATTGTGATAACGTCCACTCCAAAAAAATGTCTTCCCTCCCTTTACAACTTCTATTCCACATGTTTCAATATTCTTGCTCTTTAATAAGTCAAGGTATTCTTGTGGAAAATCATCTCCTACGACAGAAACAATTGCCGATTTCACATTAAAGTGTGAGGCAGACAAACCTATATACGTACCGGCTCCACCAAGAACTTTATCCGTTTTCCCAAATGGAGTTTCAATCGCGTCAAAGGCTACCGTCCCCACGATCAGTAATTTGTTCATATTTTTTGCTAAGAAATAAAGCTGCAAATATAGGGCAATACTTTTTTGACTACAAAATTAAATAGACAATTAATTCTTTATAAAGAGACATGATAAATTTCATTTCATGCGCTTTAACATTTCACAAAAGAACTATCTATTTTTTGTTAAACAACCTCATTCTCTTGAATAAAATGAAGTTATCTTTTTTACTTTCCACAACAAAATCACACCATAACCGATGAGATTATCTCATCTAACAATAGCAATAAAATATATTTCTCTCCTTAAAGATACAGATTAGCAAGTTAATATCAAGACTTAAAACTGATAGATTATTTCAAATCACATCATTTTTAAAAGGAAATAAAGAATATCACATACAACTGAAGTTAACTTTAATTAATTTTAAAAGATTAAACACTAAAAAACAATACAATTTCATGCGAAACCACTTAGCTTTATTCTATTTGCTTATTGTGTGTACTACACTACAAGCACAAGTTCACATTCCGTTTCGATTAACCAGTAGTAATAACATTATTCTAAAGACGCTTGTCAATCAAAGAGATAGTTTAGATCTAATGTTTCAATTAGCTATGGACGACGGTGCCATATCTCCAATTAAAACACATGTTATAGAAAGCATAGCGTTTGACTCTAACGATTTTAGCCCTTCAAATCAAGTACAAATTGGCAATTGCTCTTGGTTTAATATTCCATTTGCAAATAATCAATACAGTGGCAAAGAGTCTGACGGCAAGATTGGCATGACCTTGTTTAAAGGAAAGGTGTTAGAAATCGACTATGACAATTCAACATTAATTGCTCATGATCATATACCTGACACGACAGGTTACAGCGAAATTCCCGTAAGCTATAGAAATGGAGCTCTATTCATCGATATAACTACTGAAATAGATAAACACACTTACACTCATCCGTTTTACTTACAATCGGGCTATTCTGGAGCATTGCTTTACGATGATAATTTCTCCGAGCAAAATACCTTACATAACAAACTCACTACCATCAATCAAAAAGAACTAAAAAACTCGTATGGTCAAAGCATCATCACTAATACTGCATTAATTGACAAACTTGAAATAGCAAATTATGAAATAAAGAACGCTAAAGTAGGCTACTTCACTGGTGAACTAAAAAATCAACCTTTTAGCTTATTTGGAGCTGATATGCTCAAGCGATTTAACTGGATAATAAATGCGGATAGAACAATGGCTTGGATCAAACCAAGCAAATATTATGGTGACACATTCTTAGAGCTGTAGTGAATTTGCACGCCTAAAAACAAAAAAGGAGTGCACCTTTGTGTAGGATGCACTCCTTTTCTAGTTTTCAAGAGTTTCGTAATATTCATCAATCAAAAGATCAGAAGATGTAGCGGCTTTGACTGCTAAAACATCACATCTTTCATTCATTGGATGATCGTTGTGTCCTTTTACCCATTGAAAAGAAACGCGGTGTTTTCTGTAAATCTCCAAGAATCTACTCCAAAGGTCAGGGTTCTTTTTGTCCTTATACCCTTTCTTTTCCCAACCAAACACCCATCCTTTCGTTACGGCATCGATCACATACTTTGAGTCGGAAACAACAAGAACTGAAGTCCCTTCATTTTTAAGCATCTCTAAGCCAACAATAACTGCCATTAACTCCATTCGATTATTTGTAGTCAAGCGAAAACCTTGTGACATCTCTTTATATACATTTCGACCAGCCCACTCGAGAATTAGCCCATAGCCACCAGGGCCAGGATTTCCACGAGAGGAACCATCAGTATACAGGATTACTTGAAAATTACTCATCGAACAGCAATTTATCAATAACAATCGGGAAATGTTTATGCTCTAAAACCTGTACTACCTTGGCAATATCCTCCCATGTAGTGCAGTGTTCAACGGAAGACTTTTCCTGAAAAATTATACCTCCTTCATCGTAATGCTCGTTCACATAGTGTATTGTAATTCCCGTTTCTTTCTCCTTATTAGCTAAAACAGCCTCGTGTACGTGGTGACCATACATCCCTTTACCGCCATATTTAGGCAACAAAGCAGGGTGGATATTGATAACTTTGTTAGGATATAACTGGACAAGAGCCTCGGGAAATTTCCATAAAAAACCAGCTAATACTATCAAATCAGGAGAAAAATCAAGTAAAACACGTTGTATCTCTTCCCCATTCAACATTTCTTTATCAAAAATCACTACTGGTACATTTCTTTTTTCCGCTTTTTCTATTACCTTAGCATTTCGGTTATTTACCAGTACAAGGTATTGGTTCGGAATTAATTTTTCGTCAAAATATTTAATAATGTTTTCAACATTAGTTCCTGAACCGGAAGCGAATAGAGCTATTTTTCTCATAAATAATGCGTTAATAGTCAATTATACATATTAGAATCGAGTACAAAAAAAAGAATAATATGTGACAATAAATAGAAAAATAGTTAGAAGTATTAATTATTTTCATAATTTCGCACCGACAATTAACATAGAAAATAAGGTTTTAAAATAAAGTTTTTTATTTTTGCCGAAAGAAATTAAATTTAAAATTAAAGATTATGTCAGACATTGCATCAAGAGTAAAAGCGATTATCGTTGACAAATTAGGTGTTGACGAGAACGAAGTTGTAGCAGAAGCAAGCTTCAATAATGATTTAGGAGCTGATTCTTTAGATACTGTTGAGCTTATCATGGAGTTCGAAAAAGAATTCGACATTCAAATTCCAGACGATCAAGCTGAAAATATCTCTACAGTTGGTCAAGCTATCTCTTATATTGAAGAAGCTAAAAAATAATAACTTAATACCCCACGTGTCTATTTAATAAACACGTGGGCGTTATTATTTTTAAAATGTCAGATAATTTTTAAGTACAAAAAAGGACAGATTGGAAACAATCTAAAAAATACATCAAACAAACTACCCCAATGTTTCCTTTTTGAAAAGTGAAAGTTGGGATTTTTTTTTTACAAACCATAAATTTAAGTTTTATGAAATTAAAGCGAGTTGTTGTAACAGGTTTAGGTGCTCTTACGCCAATTGGAAACAATATTCAAGAATATTGGAACAACCTGATTAATGGAGTTAGCGGAGCTGCACCCATTACATATTTTGACGCTACCAATTTCAAAACTCAGTTTGCGTGCGAGATAAAGAATTTTAACGTAGAGGATTTTATTGAGAGAAAAGAAGCACGAAAAATGGACCGTTATGCACAATATGCTATGGTAAGTGCAGATGAAGCGATCAAAGATTCAGGATTAAATTTAGAAACTATTGATTTAGATAGAGCAGGAGTTATTTGGGGTTCTGGTATTGGAGGATTAGAGACTTTTCAAAATGAAGTAACTAATTTCGTACAAGGAAATGGAATTCCGAAATTCAACCCTTTCTTTATCCCTAAAATGATAGCAGATTTAGCAGGAGGTCATATATCAATGAAGTATGGACTTAGAGGGCCAAACTTTACGACTGTTTCTGCATGTGCATCTTCTACAAATGCAATAATCGATGCGTTTAACTACATTCGCTTAGGTATGGCAGATATCTTCGTAACAGGAGGATCAGAAGCTGCTGTAACAATTGCAGGTATAGGAGGATTCAATGCAATGCACGCATTATCAACGAGAAACGACGACCCACAAACAGCGTCACGTCCAATGGATAATGAGCGTGACGGTTTCGTTTTAGGAGAAGGAGCTGGAGCATTAGTAATTGAAGAATATGAACACGCTGTTGCACGTGGAGCAAAAATCTACTGCGAAATCGGTGGTGGTGGAATGTCTGCAGATGCACACCATTTAACTGCACCTCATCCAGAAGGACTTGGAGCGACAAATGTAATGATCAACTGTTTAAAAGATGCTGGATTAGAAGCTAAAGATGTTGATGTATTAAATATGCATGGTACTTCTACTCCATTAGGAGATATCGCTGAATCTAAAGCAATCTTAAACGTATTTGGAGAACACGCCTATGACATGAACCTAAACTCGACAAAATCGATGACAGGTCACTTATTAGGTGCAGCAGGAGTAATTGAAGCAATCTCAGTTATTCTTTCTATAGAACACGGTATCGTACCTCCAACTATCAACCATTTCACTGATGATGAAAGTATCGATCCTAAACTAAACTTCACTTTCAACAAAGCTCAGAAAAGAGATGTAAAAGTAGGTATGAGTAATACATTTGGATTCGGAGGACACAACGCTTGTGTCTTAGTGAAAAAATTAGAAAACTAAGAATACTCTTATGTTGAGTAAGCTAATAAATAAGATATATAAAAATTCCCGTTCCTCTAATGAAGACGGGAATTTTTGTCGTACAATATTTAAGATTACAGGAATAAAACCTGCTGATCCACAATACTACAAATTAGCCTTCACTCACCGTTCTATGAACATAATAGATACACATGGCAATCCGGTAAACTACGAAAGATTGGAGTTTCTGGGCGATGCTATGTTGGGCTCTATTATCGCTTCTTATCTTTATTTACAGGTGCCTTATGGAGATGAAGGATACTTGACTAAAATGCGTTCTAAAATAGTCAGTCGCGAAAACTTAAATAGTTTAGGCAAAGAACTTGACTTGATCTCACATGTAGAAAGCAAAATGGGTAACCAACAATTTGGTGAGAATATTTATGGCAACCTTTTAGAAGCACTAATTGGCGCAATATACCTCGACTTAGGATACCCAGCATGTGAACGCTTCATCCACGAAAAACTATTGTCGAAAGTAGCTGATATAGAGCAATTAGAAACAAAAATAACAAGCTATAAGAGTCTACTGATAGAATGGTGTCAAAAAAACAAACACACTTTCAAATTTGACACTTTCGAAGAAGACACTGCAGAAGACACAAAGTATTTTGGTGTAAAATTATATATCGACAATAAAGTAATCGCAAGAGCAAGGGCAACTTCTAAGAAGAAAGCAGAAGAAAAAGCCGCGCAAAGGGCTTATTTCGCACTTCAAGAAAAAATTCATAAATAATTAGTAATTCTTCTATATTAACAATTTGATAATAACAAGTTTAACTAATAAACGTTTAAAAAATTATAATTGTTGTATATTTGTATCGTATGAAAGATTCTACGAAAGTTATCAAACTAACATTAGATGATTTTGATATTGAAGATTACAAACTAATAGCGATACACTCTTCTAAAAAAGAAGATTATAAAGTCGTATACTCGATTAATACTACATTAGAATTATTCTTAGTTAAAGAAGAAAAAGATATAACAATTACTACTGATGAGGGCTTCGCCAATTTCCCACACTTTGAATATGAAGATCACGACCATCATATCTTGTGGAAAGTTGTAGCAAACAAGGCATTCATTAAACCTGATACAGATATTGAATCTCCTCTATTTAGTGATAAAAAACACGCTATTACAAAGCAAGGTTACCTTGTGCCCGAACTGAAAAACGTTGATTACTTAATAAAAATAGAAGATACTGATGAATATTTTGACATTGGTATAGTCCTTGAAAAGTTAAACTCAATCAAAATCTTCTCTACTGCCTACGAAGTTAGACAGGAAACAATTAAAAATAGAAAAAACCTAATTTTTTAAAATATGGTAGCACAAAAAAAGACAAAAATCGTTGCAACATTAGGACCTGCTTCAAGTTCGAAAGAAGTGTTGCACAACATGATTAAGGCAGGTGTAAACGTATTTAGAATAAACTTCTCGCACGCAGATTATTCTGACGTACAAGAAAAAATTGATATAATCCGTGAGCTTAACAAAGAGTACGGATATACAACTTCTATCTTAGGAGACTTACAAGGTCCTAAGCTACGTGTCGGTGTTATGGCTGAAGATGTAATAGTTAATCCTGGTGATACTATTACTTTTTCTACGAAAGAAGAGTTCAAAGGTGACGCTCAACGCGTTTACATGAACTATCAACAATTTCCACAAGATGTAAATCCTGGGGAAAGAATTTTATTAGACGACGGAAAATTGATTTTCGAAGTTTTAGAAACAAATAGAAAAGACGAAGTAAAAGCGAAAGTTATTCAAGGAGGTCCTTTGAAATCTAAGAAAGGGGTAAACCTTCCAATGACAAAAGTATCTTTGCCTGCTCTAACGGAAAAAGACATTAGAGATGCTATTTTTGCTATCAAAGCACAAGTAGACTGGATGGCTTTATCTTTTGTTAGAACATCAGCGGATTTACTTGATTTGCAAAACTTAATCAATGAACACTCTGATCACAAAATTCCAATCGTTGCAAAAATCGAAAAACCGGAAGCAGTAAAAAATATCAAAAGTATTGTTACAAGCTGTGATGGTCTAATGGTTGCACGTGGTGACTTAGGAGTAGAAATTCCTGCACAAGAGGTTCCACTAATCCAAAAAGAATTAGTACAAGCTGCAAAAAATGCGCGTATTCCTGTGATTATTGCTACTCAAATGATGGAAACAATGATCTCAAGCTTAACTCCAACAAGAGCAGAGGTAAACGACGTAGCAAACTCTGTCATGGACGGTGCTGATGCGGTGATGCTTTCTGGAGAAACTTCAGTAGGTAGCTACCCTGTACAAGTAATTGAGAAAATGACACAAATTATTCAAAGTGTTGAAAATTCTCCATTGATTAAAGTTCCTCAAAGCCCACCGACAATCAAAACAAATCGCTATATCACTAAAAACATTTGTTATCACGCAGCTTTAATGGCTAATGATATCGAAGCTAAGGCGATTTGTACTTTGACAAACAGTGGATATACAGCATTCCAAATTTCTGCTTGGAGACCAAATAGTAATATCTTAGTATTCTCATCTAACAGACGTATTATTACGCAGTTAAACTTATTATGGGGAGTACAAGCATTCTATTACGACAAGTTTGTAAGTACAGACGAAACAATTGACGACATTAACAATATCGTAATGGAACAAGGTTTTGCAAAAAAAGGAGATATGGTTATTAACCTTGCTGCTATGCCAATCGTTGAAAAAGGTATGGTAAATACTTTAAGAATTTCTGAAGTAAAATAAAAATCTAACTATATTACAACAAAAAGGGGAGTCATTAGACTCCCCTTTTTTATGCTTCTCCCTCCCACTCAGTATAAAACTGAGCTAAAAAGTTTTCCATGTATCGATGGCGACCTTCAGCAAGTTTCAGACCTGTTTTAGTATTCATTAGATCTTTCAACTTAAGTAATTTCTCGTAAAAGTGATTAACACTTGTCCCTTTATGGTTTTTGTACGCTTCTTTCGTCATACCAAAAACAGGGTCAATACTCGGATCGTAAATTACATTATTCTTAAATCCACCATAATTAAATGTACGGGCAATTCCAATAGCTCCTAAAGCATCTAAACGGTCTGCGTCTTGAACTATATCTAATTCATCAGATCGAAACGTTTGATTGAAATTACCCCCTTTAAAAGAGATATTCTCTATACCTAAAACAACGTGATCAATCACATCGGATTCAAACTTTAACTGCTCAAGCAATTTACGCGCTTTAAGCGGTCCAATGGATTCATCACCATCGTGAAACTTACTATCAGCTATATCGTGCAAAAGAGCAATTAACTTAACCACGGTAAGGTTAACTTCACCTTCTTCTTTAGCAATCGTTAAAGCAGTCCGATAAACTCGCTCGATGTGAAACCAATCGTGTCCACTCTCAGCGTTTTCTAACTCTTTCTTTACATAAAGAATTACTTGATCAATTTGTTTGTCCATTTTATTGTGTTGTTTGAGTTGTTTGAGGTTTGTGTTGCTATTTAATCAGCGCTGGACGTACCCATTTAAACACATGCGGCTCACTCTCTACTACCATTCTCTCAGCTACACGAGTCATTCTTGCAGGTAACTTCATTAAGTAGTCACGCGCTTTTTCAGCTTCATCAGTTAAATTAGTTAAATCAGCAATCTTCCAACGTTGAATTAATTTCTCCATAATATCAACATAGTCATGAGCGGTATACACGCCAATACGCTGAGCCGAGTCAGAAAAACGCTCAAAAGCATCACCCATCTTACCACCTGACTCCCTGATAAGGTTTGCAGGCATTGTAATCTTTCTTCTCATCATATCCACGAATGCCAATAACATCTCACTTGCATCTACTTTGAAAATTCTATCGACAAACTCTGAATAAGCATGATGATGACGCATCTCATCTCCAGCAATCAATCTACAAATCTTAGATAGCTTATGATCTCCATATTGCTTAGCTAATTTAGCTACGCGATTATGAGAAACATAAGTAGCTAATTCTTGGAAACTTGTAAACACAAAGTTCTTGTAAGGATCTCTATCTGTACCAGGGTCAAAGCCATCATTCAATAAATGATGCGTAGTAATCTCCACCTCTCTCATGTCCACACGACCAGAAAGGTATAAGTACTTATTCAGCAAATCCCCGTGTCGGTTTTCTTCACCAGTCCAATGGCGAATCCACTTTGCCCAACCATTTCCACCTTCACCTTCTTTTTGTTTCACACCTTCCACATCCATTAACCAAGATTCATAAGTAGGTAGTGCTTCTTCAGTAATAGTATCTCCAACAAGAACTACCCAAAAATCGTAAGGTAATTCTTTTGCGTATTCTCTTAATTCGATGACCTCATCAATAAATTCCTCACTCTCAGAGTCAGGCAATAAATCCGAAGGTTGCCAAATTTTCTCAACTGGAATAAGATAGTTATCAACAAAACTATCTATATTCTTTTCTAAGAAGTGCATCACTTCCAGACGTACGTTTTTAATAGACATAAATAATGATTTATATCCTATACTGCTGCGGGTTTGGTTTAGTTTGTTTGAGCAGATAGGCAGTAATTATTAAACTAATTTTGATTTGATTCTTTCTTCACACTTAGCAAAGATTTCTTCAAATGTATAGTCAGAAACCTTCATAGGTTCATGAGCATATATACTTATATTAGCAAGCATACCAAAAGGAAACTTGCCAAATCGGAATAACTTCCAAGAGTTATTAATCGTCAATGGTACAACATAAGCCTCTGGAGCATACTTAATCAACATCTTCACTCCATTCTCTGAAAAGCGTTTTAGCTTGCCATCTCGACTGCGAGTACCTTCAGGAAAAATTACAGCAGATCGGTTATACTTAGCGATATATTGCCCTAAATCTCTAATTGCTGCAAGAGCCTGTTTAGCATCTTTTCTGTCAATCAACACAGAACCACCATGCTTAAGGTTGTACGAAACACTGGGAAATCCTTTCCCTAACTCCTTCTTACTAACAAATTTTGGATGATTCTTTCTAAAAAACCATATAATCATAGGAATATCAAACATACTTTGATGATTAGATACAAAGATTATTGGTTTATCTGTAGGAAGGTCCTTATGACCTCGAAATTTATAGGTAGTTCCAAGTACGCCAGTAACGAGCATTAACCACCACACCAAGGAATCTACAACTTTTTTATGTGCCTGGTACCCAAATAGATTAAAAGCAATCCATTGAAAAGCTTGAAAAACATATAAGACCACCAGCAACAATACTACAAAGAGTATAGAAAAGGGGATTGATATTATCTTTTGCATTTGCTTATATAGTTAATAAGCAAATATACATTAAAAAAAAGACCACCCTCAGAGGTGGTCTACTTTTTTAGCAATATTCTTGAAAAGCGTCTTTTAAATTCTCAGCAATTACTTCTGCTGGATGCCCTTCGATATGATGTCTTTCTAACATGTGTACTAATTCTCCATCTTTAAATAGAGCCATTGAAGGCGAAGAAGGAGGAAAAGGGAACATATGCTTACGTGCTGCATCTACAGCATCTTTATCTACTCCAGCAAATACAGTGATAATGTTTGCTGGTTTCTTATCTCCTGTAAGGCTCATGATAGCCCCTGGACGTGCATTACGAGCTGCACAACCACAAACAGAATTAACAACTACTAAAGTTGTATCGCCCTTTGCAATTACTGCATCTACTTCTTCTGCTGTATGTAGTGATTCAAATCCTGCATCAACTAATTCTTGACGCATTGGTTTTACTATTTCTTCTGGATACATAATATTTAATCTAAATAGGTTATAAAGCAAAGTTACACATTTTCTTAAAGAAAGGAATAGCACAATTATAAAGAAATGTTATACTTTATATTAGAGCTTATTTCTTGCTTTTTTTCTTCATTTTATTTAACCAAATAAACAAGCCTGTAATAGGCAAACTCGTAGCAATAAGACAGACAATGAAATAGATAAACTTCGAAAAACCACCATAAATATCTCCAAAATGCAATGGTCGAATTGAGGCTGACAACTTCTCTCCTATGCTCTTTTCACTAAATAACTCTTTTCGAATTACCACACCTGTATACTGATCTATAAAAACGCGATCTGTCACTGTTTCGTTGAATCGAGCCAATTCGTTCTTGCTAATCTCAAAACTACCTTCTGCGTTTTTAGGCAGTGTTACAGTTACTGTTCTTGCTTGGTAAGGCAAAGCTTTATCGGCCAAAGCTAATGCATCTTCCAAGCGAATAGATCTACCATCTTCGACAACATTTGATAATGGTTTCACTTCATTTCTTCCTCCAAATACTTTTGTTCCCAGTACCTTGCTCAACCCATCTCTGTACCACTCAAAGGACCAACATAATCCAGTGATTGACAAAACAAATAAAACAGCAAAAGTATAAAAGCCAAGCGTATTGTGTAGATCGTGATTAATTCGCTTCCAATTCGCCTTAAACTTAACTTGAAAGCCTGGTCTAAAACTTTTCCAACCTTTAACTTTTTTGGGTAACCATAGAATCATTCCTGAAATAGATAAAACGATGAAGATGATAGTTGAAACTCCAACTATTGGTCGTCCAATCTTCATATCTAACAACAGCCATCTATGCAACTTAAATACAGTCATAAAGAATTCACTGGCAGGTCCCCTACCCTCACCCAGAACCTCTCCATTATATGGATTAACATAAACTGTTTCTCCACGCTTATCTTTATCAGCAAAAGAAACTGAAAACACATAAGGCTTTATGGCGTTATCTGAAATACTAACACGACTAACTACCCCATTGTATTGTTGCTCAATATCACTTTGCAGCTTATTCAGGCTCACTTTGGTATCACCTACTTCCGCAATCTTATACATACTAGGGGCTAACCATGTTTGTATTTCACTCTTATACGTATAAATAGTCCCTGTTAAACAGACAACAAATAAAATCACAGAGCTACCTATACCCAACCAAAGGTGAATATCATTGATAAATTTTCTGAAAGTATAATGCTTTTTCACATTCATAAAAAGACTTATAAAAAGAACAAACACGATTCTATCATTGTAAAATCGTGTTTGTTATATGTTACTAACTATATTTATCTAAGATGATTAAAATCTATAAGTTAACTGAGCTGCGAAGTTTCTTGGAGCAATCTCATTAATATATCCACCTCTATAATATGAAGTATAACCAATCTGATCAAACATATTATTTGCAAATACTTTAATACTTGCGTTCTTATATGTATAACCGATCTGTGCATTTACAGTTGTATATTCTGGCATATCAAATGGGCGTCTATTCACATAAGAACCGTGACCATCAGAAGTTCTTGCATATTCGTTAACTGGGCGTTTTCCAACATAGTAAACTCCTAATCCTAATGAAAGACCATTCAGTTTACCGTCGTTAAACTTATAATTGATCCAACCATTCGCACTGTGCTCTGGTGCATTCATTGGAGCTGATCCGTCTACGTAATTAGGACTATCTTGGTATCTTGCTACAAGGTTAGCATACCCAAGCATAACTTCAAGGTTATTAGTAATCTTACCGTTAATCTCTAATTCAAAACCGTTTCTCTTAAGACTACCCACTTTGTCATAAAGGCCTGTTCCTTTACCATTCTCATCAATTACCTCAGCTAATAAGTTATCTTGAGTAATGAAGTAATAACTAAAGTTTACCCCTAAGTGGTCGTTAAACCAGTTTGATTTAAATCCAAACTCAAATTGATCTGTATCTTGTGGTCCTGCGAATCCACCATCGTGCATCTTATAGTTTGATTGTCTTAAACTACTTGTTGTAGTATATGAAGCAAACGTACTGATGTTTTCTTGTGGTTTGAAGATTAAACCAACTGCTGGGTTCCATCTTTCTACAGTTGCACCTTCTGTTACATTTCCATTTAGACGACTGTATCTAATACCCAATAAAGCACTTAATTTATCACCAATCTGGATATAATCCTGTGCCATAAAACCATAAGTTGGTGTTACAGATTTACTGTATGGTCCTTTCTTAGCAGGACGATACTCTAAACCTTCTGGTTTCTGGTTGTTAATATCTTCTAAGACATTGATATTATCTTGATATAAAACACCATTCAAGTACGCTTCATATCCGTGAGTTTCTAAGCGATTCTCTCTATAATCAAAACCAACTTGGAAAGTGTGTTTCAACATACCTGTGAAGATATCCTTACCGATGAAATCAACTTGAATAACAGAGTTTCTATCATCGCGATCAGAACGGCCAATAGTACGCTTTCTATTAGCAAACTCACTAAAGTCAGTGATTGCCTCTTGTTTTTTGTGTAATGCAATAGATGAATCTTCAGTATCTGTTTTATAGATTGAGTTAACAGAAGAAAATCTAAAGCTCAATTTCTCTGTCAATTGTCTTTCAAAACGCGCAACATAGTTCAGAGATTGTACATTCATATTATCTTGCTTATAACCTAAGAAGCGGTTATGCGGCATTTCTAATAATTTATCTGTATAATCAGGACCTAAATTAACAGTACCTCTATCTGGTGTATAGTCACCATATAGATAATCCATTTCTAAAGTTAACTTCGTTTTATCGTCAATTTTCCAAGACAAAGATGGGTTAACGTAAAAATGCTCGTTATCTACAAATGTTCTCCATCCGTCGTTGCGCTCATAAGCACCATTAAAACGGAAAGACAACGTTTCTTTCTTATCTAATACTTGCTCAATATCAAGTGTTGGACGAACTTGTCCATAACTTCCTGTACGGAAACCAATTTCTCTCTTATTCTGGAAGTTTGGTGTTTTAGTTACTAAGTTAATCACACCCCCAGCAGCACCTAATCCATTACCTATTCCCTGTAGAATAGCAGCTGAACCTTTTATTACCTCAAGACTCTCTACACCTTGCATATCCGCAATCGCAGAAGCTGTTCTAAAGTCCGAATCCATAGCTACACCATTTCTCAAAACTGGTGTACCACGGAAACCGCGAATTGACATACTTTCTTTTACTCCACCATAACTTGCAAACTGAGTAACCCCAGCTACGTTACGAGCAGCATCTGTAATAGACAAAGCTCCTTGCTCTTTTATAATGTGATCAGAAACAATACTGATTGACTGAACTTGATCTTGTAAACCAAGTGGTAATCTTGTCAAATACTGTAGTTTTTTTACATTTTTATTTGATCGACCATAAACAGTAATATTAGCTAACTGCCCATCGTTTACTAACAAAAAGTTAGCAACCTCATCTTTCTTAGAAAAATTAAACTCTCTCACAGATGATGAAAAACCAACAAATGAAGCTTTAATAGATTGCTTTCCTTGAGGTACATCTTTTAGAATATATTCTCCATTCGCATCTGTTTGCGTCGTTATATTAGTATTCTCGATATAAATTGTTGCAAATGGCAAGGGTTTATTGACTTCATCAACAACTCTACCTTTAATGGTAGAAGATTGTGCCAATCCTACCACAGAACAACAAGCACTAAAAATAATTGTAGCAATAGTTCTCATTTAAAAATGTATTATTTAGACTGATTTAACTGAATGCAAAAGTAAACTGATTCTAAATAATTAACAAATCTTATTAAGACTTTATTTAAATAAAATATAAAATAACAAACTAAATCATATACGACACTATACTTAATCCTACTATTTACATAGGATAATTGTAAAAAACAATGAAATTCTAAGAAAAGAAAAAACACAATAAAAAGTAAAAATCATCAAAGACAATTTCAATTCATTCTCAATTAAAACATAAAATATTACAAGAATGAAATCTCCTACTCATCAAAAAAAGTAGAAAGCATCTTCCAAGTGATCGATAGAAAACTCATTATTCACTGCGTGAATAGCAATAATATCAAATCTAACTTCCTCCTCTCGAGAGTTCAATTCAATATAAGCATCTGCTGCAGTTAAAAGTCGTTTAATCTTATGGCGTTTTACAAATTCTTGAGGGAGCCCAAACTCGAGCGAACTTCGAGTCTTAACTTCTATAAAAACTAATACACCGTTGTATAAAGCGATAATGTCAATTTCTTTATCTTGAAATCTCCAATTTCGCTCTAAGTACTCCACAGCAAGTTCCTCACCTAACTTGCCAAGTTCATTGTGTTCAGCCATAACAGATAATTTTAAATATTTAGTTCCACTCCACTTGCTTTTATATTCAAACTAACTACAGCTCCCATTCTCAAAGCTCTATTTTCAACACCATGTCCTGATGGAAAATCGAACACTACAGGAAAATCATACTGAGCGACAAGACTTTTAATAATTTGAATGGCATCATAACCAAATGGAATTGCATTATCATGCATATCTGTCATTCCACCAACAATCATACCTTTTAACCCTTTTAGAAGACCATTTCTATCTAAATTGTGCATCATGCGATCTACGTGGTACAAATACTCATCTAAATCCTCGATAAACAATATCTTATCCTTCGTTTCAATACTCGATCTTGAGCCCAACAGACTATAGATGATTGAGAGATTACCGCCAACAAGCTCACCTTTTGCCTCACCGAGAATATTTGCGCTATGATGACCTACAACATAGCGGATTGGCTTGCCAAACAAAGAAGCATACAAACTGTCTTTAGACTCTTGGGTTGCTTTGGGAACGCTAAAAGCCATAATGCCGTGTAAGGTTTGAACCCCAAGGTTGTGCACATGACAATGCAGAACAGTAACATCGCTAAAACCGATAATCCACTTGGGATTAGCCATTAATAAATCAAAGTCGATTGCATCCACGATGCGGACAGTACCATATCCACCTCGTGCACACCAGATAGCCTTAACAGATTCGTCAGCTAACTGCTTGTTGAAATCCGCAGCTCGCTCTTTATCACTCCCCCCTAATTGGAAATTATCAAGGCCAATAGTATCGCCAAGTACGGGTACCAATCCCCAACTTTGTAGTAACTCAATAGCAGGTTGTGCTTCTTCTCTGCTGAATTTTCTCGCTGTACAAACAATTGCAACTTTATCTCCTTCTTTTAAATATGCAGGTTTAATCATTTTCTTTTTAATAATCATTGTTAAAAATCAAAAGCCAACTGTATAGCTATTGGCTTTTTTCTCTCCTCTGTATTGAGATTGGATACTGTAACTCCAATCAAGCGAACAGAGTCTTTTAGTTTCTCTTGGTATAATAAATCTTTTACTATATCGCGAATAATAGCCGCATCGGCAATAAAATACGGAACTGTTTTACTCCTTGTCTGCTGCAAAAAATCAGCATACTTAATCTTCAAGGTAATCGTCTTACCAGCGACATTTACTTTCTTTAACCGCAATACGAGTTCTTCCACTATCACTTCCAGTTTATCCATCAAAAAAACTTCTGAAGACAAATTCTCATCAAATGTCCGCTCTGTTCCCACAGATTTCATAACTCGATTTGGACGAACTTCCGAAGTTTGTATTCCCCTAACTAAGTGATAATACTCAGCCCCTGATTTTCCAAAGTGTTCACTTAAAAAGGCTTCACTTTTCTCTTTTAAATCCCTTCCGGTAAAAATTCCTAAATGATACATCTTCTCAGCAGTTTTCTTACCTATACCAAAAAACTTCTTTATCTCTAAGGCCTCTAAGAAAGGAATCACTTCCTCAGGCTCTATCGTCTTTTGTCCATTTGGTTTATTGTAGTCACTTGCAATCTTCGCTAAAAACTTATTAATAGAAATTCCAGCAGATGCGGTTAGCTGTAAGCGCTCGAAAATCTTTTGTCTAATCTCATAAGCAATTAAAGTAGCACTCGGGCAACCTATTTTATTTTGAGTAACATCCAGAAAAGCCTCATCTAATGCTAATGGTTCCACGAGATCAGTATATTCATAGAAGATACTTCGAATTTCTTTGGATATCTCCTTATAGCGATCGAATCGCGGTTTGACAAAGATTAAATCTGGGCAATTTCGCTTCGCTTGAGCACCACTAATAGCACTTCTAACGCCAAACTTTCTTGCTTCATAACTCGCTGCTGCAACTACTCCTCTCTCACCACTACCACCCACAGCAATAGGTTTTCCTCTCAGTTCAGGAAAATCCAATTGCTCTACCGATGCGTAAAAAGCATCCATGTCGATATGTATAATCTTTCGATCCATCTAACACAAATGTACTATTCAAATGAGTATGAAAGTTAAAATTTATCCTAAAAAAGGCCAATATTTTTAATCGAATGCTTACTTATAGGAGTAAGATTTTTATAAATTTGTAGGAGCTATGAAGAAAACCGTTAAAATATTAAAATTATACCCCTTAAGATCTTATTTATTTTATAGTTTCTTTATACTAATCTGTTTTACAAACAATATGTAGTTAAAAACGAAAAAAATGAATGAATTTTTAATACAAGCTTTTATATTTCTATTTGCTGCTGTAATCTGTGTACTTATCTCAAAGAAATTAGGTATGGGGTCTGTCTTAGGATACCTATTTGCAGGAGTATTAATCGGCCCTTTTGTTTTGCAATTTGTCGGAAAAGACGGTGCTGATATTATGCATGCAACTGAGTTTGGAGTAGTTATGATGTTATTCCTTGTGGGATTAGAATTAGACCCAAAGGAGTTCTGGAAAATAAAAAATGAAATTATTGGTTTAGGTACTGCTCAGCTTGTTGGAACCACAACAATTGTAACAGCCATAGCACATTGGGGGTTAAATATGACTTTAGGAACCTCTCTGACGCTTGGGTTTATTATAACCATGTCTTCTACCGCGATCATCTTACAAACAATATCTGAACGAGGTTTAAACCAATCCAATGCAGGTAAATCGAGTTTTGCCGTATTACTGTTTCAGGATATAGCTGTTATCCCAATGATGGCTATTATTCCCTTATTAGCAGTATCAGCCAAAACGCCAATAGAAACCGGAACGGGTAGCTGGTTAGATGGAGCTCCTGTGTTTATGAAGACCTTAGCGATATTAGGTGCGATTTCTATTATTTTCCTTGTTGGAAATTATATTGTTAATCCATTGTTCAAATCAGTAGGTAGACTCAAAATTAGAGAGATATACACAGCCTCTGCTTTACTTTTAGTTATTGGGGTTGCAATATTGATGCAAGCGGTAGGACTTTCTCCTGCCTTAGGAGCTTTTATAGCAGGTATTGTACTGGCAAATAATCCTTACAAACACCAATTAGAAAGTGACATAGAACCTTTCAAAGCACTGCTTCTGGGTATTTTCTTTATTGCTGTTGGTTCGACAATCAACTTTGATATCATTGTCAATGAGCCTTTAATCATCTTAGCTTTATTAGTCAGTGTGATGTCCATCAAAGCGATTGTATTACTCGCAATCGGTAAATGGAAAAAATTCCCTAACGATCAGTCCTTCTTATTCGCTATTCTACTTTCTCAAATAGGAGAATTTGCCTTTGTAATTTTGGCTTTGGCCAAAACAATCAACTTAGTAAATCAACAGTGGTACGACTATATGTTAGCTACTACAGCGCTATCAATGGTCGTTACACCAATCTTACTCCTTTTAAACGAAAAGTGGATTGCCCCTTATCTTGGGTTAACACCGTCAACTAAAGAAAGTCAAGAATACGATGACTTAACACATATCAGTGCAGAAAAGAAAATTGTAATTGCTGGATTTGGAGATTTTGGAAATACAATAGGACGATTATTACAAGCAAATGACATACCTACATTAGTACTCGACAATGATGCTGAAAGAGTTGATCACTTGCGCAAGCTTGGCTTTAATGTTTACTATGGAGACGCAACGTCCATTAACATCTTGAAATCTATTGGACTTGATCAAGCAGATTATGTGATTGCCGCTATGGATCCTCCTGAAGTTAATCAGCAACTTGTAGAGGTCATCCGCAAGAATTTTCCAAATGTCGAAATAATCGTACGCGCCAAAAATAGAAAGAATGCATACGAATACTTACAAGACGGCTTAACTGAAGTATATAGAGAAACCTTCTTTACAGCGGTATACGTCGGAGCAGTAATGCTTGAAAAACTTGGCTTTAGTCACGAAGAAGCAAGGCAACAAAGCGAATTATTTATCAATAGCGATAGAAAGTCCCTGAGAAAATTAGCAAAGAATATCCACAACTTAGAGGACTATATAAATGTCTCGAGAATTGAATTTGCTGAACAATCAGAACTTCTAAAACAGAAACTATCTGAGAAAAGAAATAACCCAAAGAACAATTCATAATGAATAAACAGCCCTATTGATTGATAGGGCTGTTTTATTTACATACACACCCATCATACAAGAGTCTAACTTTGCTCTTATAAAGAAGATCTCTTGTCAATACTCCTTAAAAAAAGCAGTGATATTCTCTATGAAGAGTATCACTGCTTTTTCTTTATATGCGAATAGATATTAATTATATCCTATTTCTTGTCTTTCTGTATGTCTGTATCACTTTTCCCTGTTAAATTGTTCGGATTCTCAACAACACCAGAAGAAGTCGGCAAGAAAAACTCCATTGGAAAACTCTTAAAGTGTCTCCAGGTTACACGAGCAAGGTCTTTTGTCTCCTTAAAGGGTATATTACGCGAACGGAAGGCCAATAGCAAAGACAAACTAAAACTTACCATAAAGTTCATAAAACCAATCATCCACATTCCTATAAAAGCCCATACAAGCATTTCAACTGGCGCAGCAAAACCAGATCCATAAAGACCTAAAGCAATATTACCACTCACAAAGGTAATGTGGCGAATGTCAATTCCCAGTCCTAAAAAAGCACCAATAGTACCACAAGTACCCATAAAGACTCCAAACCAAACGTTAGATACCATACCAGGCCACTTAGTATCTACCCAGTTTGCCAACTTAGCAGTACGTTTTGGTCCAAGATTTCTCTTCAACCAAGGGTGTTCTTGAATGCGGTAAAGTACTTTATTGTGTTTGTTTCTATTGGAAACATTTCCAGAAATAATACCCGATAAAAATAAGAAGATACCAGCAATACCAGCGTGAAATAAGGCTCTCGAAGCAAACGGATCTGTATCGACAAGCATCTTAGTCCACTCCTCTTGAGTACCCACAATATTCACTCCAAACAATTGGTCTATCCCCCATATTAAAAACAATGCAACTGGAAAAGCCAAAATTACGTTTCCTACAAAAGCGATAAACTGAGAGCGAAACAAACGCGCAAATAATTTAGCAAAACCAAGGTGTTTGTCATCGCTATCGATATGTTGTTTTCTACCATCTTCAATAGCCTTAATAATCGTTGCGGCAGTCATTGCTGGCTGCTTTGTAGCTAAAGTAAAACCGAGTAAATAAATAAGACAGAAACCAAATGCATAATTCAAACTATATAGCATCGCTTCACCGAAATTACTAACATCTGCATGGTGAGCAAATACTTTGAAAATACACAAGAATCCTACGACAATTCCGGCTCCCATTGACCCTCTAAACATGTGCCAATACTCCCTCGGAGAATTAGTAATATAGTGCTCTCCTGTCTTAGCTGTATGCTGCGTTATTTCATAAGAAATCAATTGGGTACTCTCTTTTATCAGCCCTGTTACATTGTACTTATAACAGTTATACTTCACCAACCTCCTTGCCAACTCGATAGTATTGGTTTGTCTTTCTACCACAACATCTTCCTTCACTACTAACAGAGAAATCAATACATACACACGTTGCAATTGCTGACGAAGACGCAACAAGCTTTGATTTACTTTAATTGAGATACCGTACTTAGAGCTATTCTTGAATGCCTGATTGACAAATTCCTGACACTGTTTATGTAAAATCAGAATCTGCTTATAGCTCATGTCACTCTCATGCAGAACCTTAATCTCGTCGTTTAGGAAAGCCTCTAATACACTGCTAAACTCGATTTCCAAAGCCCTAAAAGGACTTTCTAAATGGGAGTACTCCGGCACCATATTGATTATATAGCTCTCCATAGCACGTCCACTCATCCTTTGAGTAATAATATCAATAGAATTTAGCAACTCGTTTAAGACTGTTCCCTCTTTATTACTGACAAATAAATCGTTGAACTCAAGTAATCCGAACAATTCCAACAACTGTTCTACGGGAATCATATCTACCCATTCTGCATCGGTATGCTTATAGAAAACTTGATTCAACACATATTCGTAAGTTCCTTTCTCAGGCTGATATGGAAGTACTTTTGCCCACAAACGCTTTTTTACCTCACTAAAAAATTCAGAATCTTGTAGAATCCCTGCATCCGAAACCATTCGGCTGAAATAGCGATTAGACAATAACTCTTTAAGATAAACAGAAATAGCAGCACGTTCGGTATCGTGTGTTTTTAAATATGAAACTAATGCATCAATGGATACACGTTTTATTTTCTTTACATTTTTAGGTCTAAAAATATGAACTAAATCAACGATAAAAAGTAAGTCGTCAGTAGCGTATACCTTCCCGTCTATCACATATTTATTAAACAATTCTTCAACTCCATGAGGAGATTGTAACATGTGTCTTAACTTCATTCGAATAAATTTTCTTCGTTTTAAAACAGCTTTTAAATTTAATCATTGTAATTTGGCATAAAATTACATTTTATTCTGAATAATCATGATTGAAATAGAAAGAAAATTTTTAGTGAAATCTGAGAAGTTTATCTCAAAAAGTTTTAAAAAAACACAAATAACTCAAGGATATTTGAATTCAGATTCAAATAGAACAGTTAGGGTACGTTTAAAAGATCATCAAGCTTATATAACTGTAAAAGGCAAGTCAAATGAAGCTGGTACAAAAAGATTTGAATGGGAAAAAGAAATCAATTATGAAGAAGCAGTTCAGTTACTCAAACTTTGTGAGGATTACATCATTGACAAAACGAGATACTTGGTAGAGTATGAAGGTCATCTATTTGAAGTTGATATCTTTCACGGAAATAATGAAGGACTCATTATAGCTGAAATAGAATTAACTACAGAAAATGAAAAGTTTGAAAAACCAGATTGGTTAGGTGTAGAAGTTACTGGTGATATCCGTTACTACAATTCGTATATCTCGAATACTCCTTTTAAACAGTGGAAATAAAATCGAAAAGAAAAGGACAACCAGAAGAAATATTCAAAGTACAGTGTTATAAAACCTACTGTAACTAACTGAATCATTCTTCCCTAAAAAAGAGTAAATGACGTAGCACGTCAAACTTGTATTACAGCATATAATGATCGATAGGAATTGTCAGAGAGTGCATCTGAACAAGAGTCCCAATACGCGGTAGATATACTCAAATTGTGGATTTTTTCCACACAAAAACCCCCTCGATTACCCTATAAAAACAATTCCATATTCAAGATATAGTATTGTCTTTTTTACGGATACTTCAATATGTATAATTGAAAATTTACTCTTGTAAAGTTCTTTATAGTTGAACAGGTGATTAGTCCTCTGCTTCGATAAGTCGCTCTATCTTCACATCGAGAACACCACTATTCAAATTGTCAGCTAAATCTAAGAAAGCCTTTTTAGACAAGTCAATACTCCTCCCCTTAACAAAAGGACCTCGATCAGTAATAGTCAATATAACAGAGCGCTGATTGTTGATATTTGTAACCTTTACTTTTGTACCAAAAGGCAATGTTTTATGAGCAGCTGTATACTCTTGATTATTAAAAACTGCACCACTTGCCGTTTTTCTACCAGTAAATTTATCGTGATAATAAGATGCTTTTGTTTCTTCGTTGATTAGTTCATAATCATCTTCATCTTCAATAGCTACAACTATAGAATCATCATCAACAGCAAGTGTGTCACTCACAGGATAAGCTGAAATTACTCTTGTTGTATGTGGTTTGAAAATATAATCTCCACTTGTAAAGCTGAATAAAATAAAAGTAAAAAGTACTAATAAATAAACACTCTTTTTCATCGTTTGTAAAGTTTCTAACTTCGATATATAGGCAACTTATATACCAAAACTAAAAAAGTTTAAAAAGCTCTTGTTTATTCACTCGTACAAATATCTCTCCCCAAACGAGTACTCCACTATTTTTGGAATGGTCAAAAACAAAAAAAGGAATCTAAAAATAGATTCCTTTATATATTGTATTTCTAATTATCCAAAGATACTTGGCAACCAATTTGACCAAGGGATTCTCGATAAAATTAAGATCAATCCGATTGTATAGAAAATTGTAAATTTCTTAAACTTACTGTTGTCGTCAGTCGCTTTTTTGTGTTTAGACCATCCAATAGTAATCAAAACGATTGCTAAGATATTAATCATTGGGTGCTCAATTCCATAAAGTCTCAATGCTGAGTTCTTCATTACTTCTCCCATACTGCCATTCAATGTGTGAACCATTGGAGATACAAAGTATAAGATTAATCCTAACAATAATTGAATATGAGTAAAGATTAAAGCAAATAATCCAAACTTCTTATCCTTATCTGTAAACTGTCTTTTAGCTGATGCGCCAGCGAAAGCATTAATAATAGCAATAGCTAAAAATATAATAGCCAAATATGCTACTCCAGAGTGTGCCTGTTTAATAATTGTACTGAATTCCATATTGATGTTATTAGTTTAGAGGCAAATATACTTAAAACTATCAAATACCAACGGACACAATGAAGTTTTACTATTAATTTACCCACTAACTAAAACATAACCTTTATTGCTAAACATAAAGTACTCAAACCTCTAATCTACTAAATCAGACTTTAGATTGACTAAAATTTTCTTAATTTGTACTTGGTGTGATAAAAAAGGTTAACTTACTATTTACAAACCAAACAATTACATACTTATGAAAAGCAGAATCACAGTTCCATGGAGAGATGTGTTTTCTATATTAATCTTAAACATTGCCCTGAGTATAGCGATGCGAAATGTCTTATTTTTCTTTATTCCTATCATCACAATAGGTCTATACAGTTTATATTTCATAGCATTCAGAAAAAATGAACTGATCTACCATCGAAATAATAAAATGCCCATTCTAAAAAGTCTAATACTGCTAACGTTAGGCTGTGCAGTCTTCACCTACTTTATTCAATACTTGTTCAATGTCATATAACCATACTCTACACGTTGATAGCCTCCAGTACACCATTGACAATAAAACTATATTAAATGGCATATACTTCACTGCTGTAACAGGTGATGTAGTCAGTATTAGTGGACGAAATGGAACTGGCAAAAGCACGCTGATGAAAATTATGTTTGGAATACTCAAAGCAGATCATTCATACATCCGAGTGGATCATACAGTCATAACTAATAGATATAATCTCAATCAATACTTCAGTTATAAACCGCAATTCAATATCTTTCCAAAACACTTAAGAGTAAAAGAAGTTCTAAAATCAAACGATACTGATCTAACTCCCATACAACCTTTTATAAACTCAAAAATAAAAGACTTATCCAAAGGTGAGCAACAATTAATACAAACACTTTACATTCTAAATCTACCCCAGCCGATCTGTTTATTAGATGAGCCTTTTGCTGGGTTATCACCTATTCTACAAGAATTTATAGCTCATCGCATAAAAGAAAAAGCAAGAGATAAGATTATCATCGTCACGGACCATAACACAGAATTAGTAAGCGAAATATTGACGAAAAATTTAATTCTTGAAAATGGTATCCTAAAAGAGTTGTAAACACAACAATCCCATAAAATCACTCCTAATATCCCCTAAGGATAAGCAATATTATGTTGCGAAAAAATTTACAATAAGATAAACACTTCAAACTTACAGAAGAAGCCTTGATAGGATCCTTCTATGACATAATCCCTAAGTGATACCATAAAGTTCGCATAGTGGTCGCATGTTTTTGGCTATAAATAATGCGACCACTATGCGATCACTATGCGACCACAAGCCGACCACCCCCTAAAATCAATGTCTCGTTCTATGTCTCGTCCTAATATAGCTGTACAGTTATTGTTTATAATCCTGCTTTTAACTGTACATTTGGTTTTCTAATCCTATTATAACTATACAAATTCTTGTCGTACGTTTTTTTCNCTAATCCTATTATAACTATACAAATTCTTGTCGTACGTTTTTTTCGTATAGTAGGTCTTCCTTCTCATAACGAAAATGACACGCTGTAGACCTGCCTGCAGTAAATCGCTCGTACAACCCTAACTCCCCAGTCGAATATACAACTCCAATAGCTGCTATTGACACTTGTGATTCTAATCACAAACAAACCTATTCAGATCATCCATAGTTGTATCAAGTTCTCTTAGTTGCCGTAAAACTAAATTCAATAGAACAAACTGCTAAACCTAATGGTGTTACCTCAATACGTTAAATTCTTCCTTGATTAGCACAAACTCATTTAATGACCAATCCCATTCGATTTTTAAAATAAAACAGAAATAAATAAATTATTATTAAAAATTTAAAAACAAACCATTACTAACAGATATAGACAACAAAAAAATATCATATTAACAAATAAAATAACATGAAGAAAATTTACTTATTACTACTACTTAGTTCAACATTTGTGCAAGCTCAAGTAGCAGGAAACGCACTTTACTCGAATGGAAGTTCAAACTACACTTACACGAATTACTCTTCAATATCCAAAATCGACAAGATTCTAAACCTAACAGTTAGTGGAAAAGCAAATGTAAAAGCAGATGCCTTTATTGCCATTTTTGCTCTAAAGCAAACAGGTAAAAACATTGAAGAAACTGTTACCTTAATGGATAATAAACTAAAATCTATCACGCAAAATCTCTCACAAATACCAAAAGTTGAAACGCAAATCGACATGATCTCCTTGGTACCCCTATACGAATACGAAATAGAGAAAAAGGTCTTTAAGAAAAATGATTATAACGAAGTACCTATTGGTTTTGAACTTTGCAAGAACATTCATATTAAATATTGCAATGCAAACGACATTGATCATATCGTTCGAAAACTGGCTGAAGAAGACATCTATGATTTAGTAAAAGTCAATTACTTTTCGAGCAAAATAGATAGTATAAAGAGAGAACTTCAATCAAAAGCAGAACAAGTACTTTTAGATAAAATAAAACATCACGAAACGGTATTAAACACCACGTTTAATAACCAACAAAAATTTATTAAAAGTAATTATATAGATACCTATCCAAGCAATAGTTATCATGCTTATTCTGCCTTTAGTAGCCCAAGTCTAACAACTAAACAGAGTAGCAACAACAATGTGAATCAACAAACAAAGAGTATCACGAGATATTATAATTCATTTAGCGATGCTAACTTTGACTTTGTGATCGGACAAGCTCTATCAGAACCAAGTATTCAGATAATTTACGAAATCACAATGGCCATAGACTTGGAACTAAAAAAGAATAAGCTTGACCCCCAAGAAATAAAAGTTTTAACTCCCAATGGAGATCTAAAAACCATACAATTGTAGCTAAAGGCAAATAATAAAATGGTTTAATGTAAGGAGTAATAGATTTACCTCTATAATAGAAATAGCTCAATCTGTCAATAAGCAGATTGAGCTATTTCATATTGTGATAACGATAAAGCTATTTATAATAATTCAAGTAACTTAGACAGATCATCTGGACGAATATAAGCATTGTGCTCATATACTTTTTCGAGTTTTTCATTCAAAAAGATGAGGGCGGGATAAGCCTCTTTTCCACTTAGTAAATTTGCTAAATCGTGAACTCCCCCATTTATACCTTTCTTTCTAAACGAATACGTTTGATTGTGAAAAACGATATCCTCTTCCTGTTCTGCATCAAATGAAATAAAATAGAAATCGCTATTCAATTTACTAACTACTTCTTCATTCTTAAATGTTTTCCTCTCCATCAAAGTACAATAACTACACCACTTGGTGTGTAAAAAAATGACCACAGGCTTTGGATCATTCTTCAGAACCTCCTCCACTTGAGAAATTAGTATCTCTTTGGGTTGAGCAAAAGCTGCTAACCCAAAGAAATAACTAAACATAAAAAAAAGAATACATCTCATCGTAAATTACAACTAACTAAAATATATTATATCGAACTCCTAAGAAACCTCTGATTCCCTGTAGTGGAGTATAACTGTAATCATTAGGTTCAAAAATGACATCATTGCGCCCATTTGGCGGTGTCACGCCATTACCAGGCTCTCCAAATGGATCCCACCATCTTGCAATAGGATCTTCTTTTGGCAATACGTTAAATAAGTTCTTTACACCTCCATAAACTTCCAAACCATTGTTAAACTTCTTACTTACCTGAACATTAGTCAAGACAGTCCAAGGTGAATACTCAGGTCTATAGTCATCTTCAACTCTTGGCAATCTCATTGGCCCTTTCCAGTCCCCAGTTAAATCAGCACTAAATCCATTTCCAAAATTGTAGCTTGCTATAAAATTACCTGACCATTTTGGCGCGTGATAGATTTGTTCGCGTTCTCCGTCTTCCTTGCGGTAAACATCCATATAAGTTACCCCTGCCATTAATTTCAATGGTATATCAAAAGTCATGTCTACGTTTAGAGATACTCCTTGTGAAATTGCATGTCCATCGAGATTCGCATATATAATTTTAGTTTGATCTGTATCAGTATCTGCATCAATTTTATTCGTAAAATAGGTATAGAAACCATTCACATCAAAATTGAATACTCCAAAATTAGTAGGCAACTTGAATGTATAGTTCAAATTGGCATTATACGATTTTTCAGGGTCTAACTTTTCAGCAAAGACAACTTCTCTTGCCCCTGTTAAGGCTCTGTGATCTTCAGTAAATACATTTACAACGCGAAAACCTGTACCAAAACTACCTCTTAATGTATGATGTGGATGTGGCGTATACTTATATCCAACCCTTGGTGAGTGAATGCCATAATGCGTTTTATCATAGTCAAAACGATAACCTAACAAAACCTTGTTCTTTTTGTTTAAAGTCCATTCATCCTGAATAAAAATACCAGGTATCGGTGTCTCTTGTGGCTGATTCTTTACCAAACCATTTTCATCATAAATTCCAGTTGCTCGAGTATTGTCATCATAATAAGTGTACTTAAATGATCCTCCTACTAATAGACTGTGATTTCCAATCTCTTTATCCCAATAAGCTTGAGCAAAAGCCACTTGTTGTTTTGCATCGTATGATTCAGGACCATACATCGAATTTTGTCCGTGATAGATATAAGAGAACTGTGTATAGATCTTTTCAGTTGTCGGCAATTGATACATACCAATTGCTTCAAATCGGTTCGTAAAGATGCTTTCAGCATACACTTCTTCACCTCCTCTGTGTTTCTTGCGATCCCAGTTTGTCTCTCCTCCCCATCTATCTTCATATACGTAACGCAAAGCTAAACTTGCCACTTTATTCTCTGGACGCTTAAGCGTAAACTTATTAAATACAGATACTCTTTCTTGTTGAGTAACATCAGTAAAACCATCGTTGTTCTTATCTTTTCGCTCTCCGAACTTAAAGTAGTTACCTCCAAACAAACCATTTACTTTCTTTCCTAACTTATAGCTTGCTCCTAAATCTACATTGTTCTCTAACCAAGTAGTACTAAAGGCATCTACGCTTAATTTAGCAGCGTGCTCAGGATCTTTGGTAATTACATTGATAATACCACCCATAGCTTCTGTTCCATAAAGCGAAGAAGCAGGTCCTTTAACAACCTCTACTCGCTCAATCAAACTCGTCGGAATACCGAATAAACCATATACTGTTGACAAAGAAGAAACAATCGGCATCCCATCTATCAAAATCATTGTATATGGACCTTCCATCCCGTTAATGTGGATATCACCCGTATTACATACATTACAGTTTAACTGAGGCTGTACACCATTAATCATCTGAACAGCGTCAAATAAACTTGCTGTTGGGTTCTTAGCAAAAAAAGCGGGATTGTAAATCTCTACTGGTACTACGGCATCCGATTTTAAAACAGGCTTTAAAGTTCCCGAAATAACAATCTCATCTAAATTAGAATCTTCTTTCAATTCAAAATTGACAGTTACATCTTGTCCGTTCTTAATGTTGACGCGCTTGTACTGTTTCTGATAACCAACAAATTCAGCACTAACTTGATAGGCTCCATCTTTGAGATGACTCAAAACAAAGTTCCCATTCTCATCTGCTGTCACACCACTTGCTGTGCCATCAATGGCTACAGTGGCATAAGGCAAACTCGCCCCCCCAGAAGCTACTCTTCCTTTAATGTTTTGTGCTATTGAGGAACCAACAAAAAACAGGGTTGACAAAAAACATATTGCTACACGCATAAAAATATATTTTTACTTATATTAATTAAAATTTAGGCAAAGCTAAAAATATATTTATAAATAAAAAAAATGTAACTTTGTTTTTTTAAAATAAAACACGCGATTATGCTTACATATTCTGAGGAAAATTATTTGAAAACCATATTCCACCTGTCTTTGGGACAGCAACAAGGTATTTCAACTAATGCAATAGCTGCTAAAATCGAAACTAAAGCGTCCTCTGTAACAGATATGATCAAAAAACTTAATGAAAAAAAGTTAATTAAGTATCAAAAATACCAAGGGGTAACACTCACTGCAGAAGGATTATTAGCTGCAAAGATGATTGTTCGCAAACACCGACTATGGGAGGTTTTCTTAGTCGATAAACTTGGTTTCAGTTGGGATGAAGTCCACGATGTCGCTGAGGAGTTAGAACATATAAAGTCCGAAAAGCTGATTAATAAACTCGATGCATTTTTAGAATATCCAACACAAGATCCACATGGAGATCCAATTCCAAACGCTAAAGGAGAAATAAAACAAGTTGATAAAAAGTTATTATCAGAAGTAGAAACGAATAAAATAGTTATCTGCGTAGGAGTAAAAGATTCATCTTCAGAGTTTTTGCAATATTTGGATAAACAAAAAATATCCTTAGGTTCAAAAATAGAAATAACAGACATCGAACCATTTGACCAATCCTACACGGTCAAAATAGATAATCACAATATTACTATAACAAAGAAAATAGCAAGTAATCTATTTGTAAAAGAACAATAAAAAAAGCCTCTAAATAGAGGCTTTTCTTTATTATTTGTAGGCATTTTCAATCTCGTCTAACATAATGTTCAATGAGATATAACCCCCTCCTGCTAAATACCAAGCGTTTGGATCTAAGTATACGATCTTGCCATTTTTGTATGCATTTGTCTTTTGAATAAGAACGTTTTCAACCTCTTTCTTCTCAGCAATTTGATTATCCATAACAGCACCGCGATCGATAATAAAGATGATATCAGGGTTTTGTTCCAAAATAAACTCACTTGAAACTACATTACCGTGGTCACTACCTCCTTCAATTCCTTCTGCTGAAGGCTTTACACCAAGGTGCTTAAAAATATAACCGTAACGAGACTCAGGATCAAAAACACTGTAATTCTTATTGTTGTATAAAATCAACATCGCCTTTTCACTGCGGTCTTTGATAGCGTTGTGAATACGCGCAACTTTGTCGTCAATATTCTTAATCAAAAGCTCAGCTTTCTCTTCAACTTGGAAAACTTGACCTATCGTAGCAATATTCTCTTTTGTACTTGCTAAATAATTACTTCCAGAAATCCCTAAAGAAATCGTAGGAGCGATCTTAGCGTACTCACTGTAATCCTTGTCAAACCAGTTACTCATGATGATTAAATCAGGATCAACTGAACTGATTTTTTCAAAATTAGGTTGCATAAAAGAGCCTACATTGACAATATTGTCATCTTCTGCGTACTTAGAAAGGTAGTTAGGACTGTAAACTTTAGCCATACCCTTGAACGGAAGACCAAGTTCAACCATATTCTCCATTGCACCAACGTCAAATACTACAACATTGTCCAATTTCTTGTCAAATGAAATAGATCTACCCATATTCTCAACCGTTAACGTCTCTGTAGATTGAGATTCCTTATTCGTCTGCTTACAACTAGTCAAAACAATAGCCATCAAAGCTACACTTCCAAGTAGCCTAACACAATTTCTCATACTTTAATTTAAATTAATTATAAATAACAAATATAAGGCACCTTTTTCACAACGAATCACATAAAACAGATTTTTGTAAAATAAAATCACTTTTTAGGACAAAAGACCTTCTATTCCAAGAATGAATTAATAATTTTGCACCACCAAACAACACACAACTTATGAAAACTTTATTTACTCCTTTAAAACTAAGGGACAATACTTTACGCAATAAAATAATTGTTTCCCCAATGTGTCAATATTCAGCAATAGATGGTTTTGCGACAGATTGGCACTTAGTACACTATGGACAGTTTGCGATAGGGCAAGTAGGCGCTATTATCCAAGAAGCAACAGCTATCTGCCCAGAAGGAAGAATTACCTATGGAGATTTAGGCTTATGGTCAGATCACCAAATTGATAAACTCAAACAAATAACAACTTTCATCAAGTCACAAGGAACAGTTCCAGGCATACAACTTGCCCATGCAGGAAGAAAGGCAAGCTGTGAAAAACCGTGGATAAGTAGAGCACAAATCAGCGCAAATGAAGAAAATGGCTGGCAAACGGTAGCTCCGTCAACAATTCCATTTAACGTAGATGAAAATCCGCCATTAGCCCTGTCTTTAAGTGAGATAAAGAAAGTTGTAACAGATTTTAAAGCAAGTGCTATAAGAGCAGTAGCAGCAGGTTACAAAATAATTGAATTACACGGAGCTCACGGATATTTAATACATCAGTTTCTATCTCCTCTCACCAATCACCGAACAGATCAATATGGAGGAAGCTTCGAAAACAGAACGCGATTAGTAGTCGAAATTATAAAGGAAGTAAAGTCAGTATTGACAACCGAAAGCTTGTGGTTGAGAATATCAGCTACAGATTGGGCAGAAGGAGGCTGGTCGTTGGATGAGAGTATTAAGCTTTCAGAAATAGTATCTCAATTAGGAGTAGAACTTATTGATGTTAGTTCGGGAGGATTGGTAAAACACCAATCCATTGACATCAAACCAAATTACCAAATACCATTTGCTCAGGCGATCAAACAACAAGCTAATATTCTTGTTGGGGCTGTTGGCCTAATAAAAACAGGTAAACAAGCCGATGAGATTTTAGCAAACAATCAAGCAGATTGTATTCTCTTAGGAAGACCCTTTTTAAGAGATCCCCATTTTGTAATGAAAGCGGCTCTCGAATTAGGTGTCGATTTACAATGGGCAAACCAATATGAAAGAGGAAAAGAAACAATATAATATTTATACAAAATTAAAACTCAACAAAAGAAAATGAACAAAAGTTTAATAGCATTAGCAGTAGGTGGATTAGCCATCGGAATGACCGAATTCTCAATGATGGGCTTATTACCTGATATCGCTAATGACTTAAAGATAAGCATCCCAAAAGCGGGTAACTTCATATCTACATACGCTTTAGGTGTGGTGGTAGGAGCTCCACTCTTAGTGATGTCATCCAATAAGTATGCACCACATAAAGTATTAATGTCTTTAATGGTCATGTTTTCAGTTTTTCACCTATTATTTGTAATCTCTCCAAGTTATACAACATTAATCATATCGAGATTTATGTCAGGATTACCTCATGGAGCATTCTTTGGTGTTGGATCAGTTGTGGCTACGCGCTTGGCAAAGAAAGGGAAGGAAGCACAAGCTGTAGCAATCATGTTTGCAGGATTAACTACAGCGAATTTAGTTGGTGTACCATTGAGTACGTATATTGGACACGAGTACTCTTGGCGTACAGCTTATATGTTAATTGCTTCTCTGGGTATAATATCAGCGTTGACAATAGCTGCTTGGGTTCCGAAATTAGAAGCAGATAAAGAGACCAACTTAAAAAAGCAAACAGCTTTCTTTAAAACTCCAATAGCGTGGGTATTAGTTGCTTTAATCTCTATTGGTACTGGAGGTTTATTCGCGTGGATAAGCTATATCGCGCCGATGATGACCAACATTGCCCTGATTGCAGAAGCAAAAATACCTATAGTAATGACTTTAGTAGGATTAGGAATGTTCTTAGGAAACTTTGTAGGAGGAAAATTAGCAGATACTTTCCCTCCAGCAAAAGCAGTAATCTTTTCCTTCTGTGCAATGGCGATTTGTTTGATTATCGTATATTACACAGTTCACATTCAATGGATGGCTTACGCTATGTCATTAATAACAGGATTAGTTGCTTTCACAATAGGATCTCCTTTGCAAATGCTATTAATAAACAATGCCAAAGGATCTGAAATGTTAGCTGCCTCAGCAGGACAAGCTTCTTTCAATATAGGAAATGCTTTGGGAGCATCCTTAGGAGGAATACCAATCACAATGGGATTAGGATACAATTCTCCAGAATGGGTTGGAGCAGGACTTGCTTTATGCGGAGCGATATTAGCCTATATCTTTATCCTAATGAAAAACAAGCAAATAGCAAAATCTTAGAAATTAATAAAATCTATGTATAATGTCTTAGCTTTTATTCTCTCATTCACAATAAGTTTATAAATTTGTAGAAATAATTTTTAGCAATGTACAGAACGCATAATTGCGGAGCCTTAAGAGCTTCGGATATAAATACAGAAGTTACCCTGTCAGGATGGGTAAGCAAGCATCGCGATAAAGGTTTTATGATTTGGGTTGACTTACGTGACCGTTATGGTATCACACAGTTAATCTTTGATGCTGAGAGAACTGATAAAGCAGTATTTGAAGCAGCTAAAAACCTTGGGAGAGAGTTTGTCATTCAAGTTAAAGGACAAGTAATTGAACGTGCTTCTAAAAATCCTAATATTCCAACTGGAGATATAGAAATTTTAGTAAATACACTAACTGTATTAAACGAATCAGCAGTACCACCATTTACAATTGAAGATGATACTGATGGAGGGGAAGATATTCGCATGAAATACCGTTACTTGGATATCCGTAGAAACCCAGTTAAAAACAATTTATTGTTTAGACACAAGGTTGCTCAAGAGGTAAGAAATTATCTTTCTGCTCAAGATTTTTGTGAGGTAGAAACTCCATATTTAATTAGTTCTACTCCAGAGGGAGCTCGTGACTTTGTAGTTCCATCTCGAATGAACGCAGGGCAATTCTACGCGCTTCCACAATCTCCACAGACTTTTAAACAGCTGTTAATGGTAGGTGGTATGGATAGATACTTCCAAATTGTGAAGTGTTTCCGCGACGAGGACTTACGCGCTGATAGACAACCTGAGTTTACTCAAATTGACTGTGAGATGGCATTCGTAAGCCAAGAAGACGTTATGGATACATTTGAAGGCATGACAAGACACTTGTTGAAATCAATTCACGGAATTGAAGTGGATAAGTTTCCTCGTATGACTTTTGAAGAAGCAATGCGAAAATATGGTAACGACAAACCAGATATCCGTTTTGGGATGGAATTTGGTGAGTTAAATGCTGTAGCTCAACATAAAGAATTTGGAGTATTTAACAGTGCTGAATTAGTAGTTGGTATAGCTGTACCAGGTGCAGCTTCGTATACTCGTAAAGAAATAGATGCTCTTATTGATTGGGTAAAACGCCCACAAGTAGGTGCTTCTGGTATGGTGTACTGTAAATGTGAAGCAGATGGTTCATTTAAGTCTTCAGTAGATAAATTCTACGATCAAGAAGACCTGAAAAATTGGGCTGAAGTTACTGGTGCTAAAGCTGGTGATTTGATTTTAGTGCTTTCTGGACCTGCTAACAAAACAAGAGCTCAATTAAGTGCTCTGCGCATGGAATTAGGAAACCGCATGGGATTGAGAAAATCTGATGAGTTTGCTCCTTTATGGGTTATCGACTTCCCATTATTTGAGTACGATGAAGAAGCTGGTCGCTATTTTGCAATGCACCACCCATTTACTTCACCAAAAGTAGAAGATATTCCATTATTAGATACTGACCCAGGTAAAGTACGTGCTAATGCTTATGACATGGTATTAAACGGTAACGAAATTGGAGGTGGTTCTATTCGTATCCACGATAAAGCTACTCAAGAATTAATGTTTAAACACCTTGGATTCACGAAAGAAGAAGCTGAAAAACAATTCGGATTCTTAATGAATGCATTCCAATATGGAGCACCACCTCATGGAGGTTTAGCTTTTGGTTTAGATAGATTAGTGGCTATCTTAGGAGGGCAAGAAACGATTAGAGATTTTATCGCTTTCCCAAAAAATAATTCAGGTAGGGACGTAATGATAGACGCACCAGCGACGATTACGCCAGAACAATTAGAAGAATTACACATCACTGTGGTACAACCACAAGAATAAATACAAAAGGGAATTACTCAAAAAGTAACTCCCTTTTATTATATAATCAAAATAACTATTTTCCATTGTAATTATTCATAGCATTGCCTAATCCTCCTAAAGCAAACTCTTGTATCGCTTTAGAAGCCATTTTAAGCCTCTCTGGAAGAAGTTCTTTCTCCTCATCACTCCAAGTACCTAAAACATAATCTACTTGCTGTCCCTTCTTAAATTCATCGCTTATTCCAAATCTAAAACGAGGATAAGCAGCAGAGTTTAAAATACCTTGAATACTCTTTAATCCATTGTGGCCTCCATCAGATCCCTTAGGTTTGATTCGAATAGTTCCAAATGCCAAATTCAAGTCATCTGTTACAACCATTAAGTTTTCGATTGGAATCTTTTCCTTCTCTAACCAATACTGAACAGCTTTACCACTGAGATTCATATAAGTATTCGGTTTCAGTAACAAAAGGGTTCTCCCCTTAATTTTGACTTCTGCAAGGCTGCCAAGTTTAACGGTTTTCCATTCTCCATCAAGTTCATTAGCAATTTCATCAACTACTTTAAACCCTATATTATGTCTGGTGTGTATATACTCTACACCAATATTGCCTAACCCAACAATCAAAAACTTTTTCATTTGATTAATCTTTCTTAAATAATAGAATGTCACAAAAATACATCAAACACTTATTTCACACAAATCATAAATTACAATCACAAAAAAAGCGCTTGTATAAATACAAGCGCTTATCAATATGTTTCTCTCGAAAGAAATTATTTTTTCTTTGGAGTAGCTTTTGCTGCTTTTGCTGCTTCTTGAGCTGCTTTCATTGCTGCACGAGAAATTCTTACTTGACAGATAACAGTGTTATCAGCGTGTAATAATTTATAGTTCTCAGTAGCTACATCAGTAACGTATAATTTGTTACCCATGTCTAAGTTAGAGATATTAACCTCTACGAAGTCAGGTAAATTAGCAGGTAAAGCTTTAACTTTCAACTTACGTAAGTTTAAGTTTAAAACACCTCCAGCCATAACACCTTTAGATTTTCCAGTGATTTTCACAGGAACATCTAATGTGATTTCTTTATCATCGTGTAATTTATAAAAATCGATGTGTAAGATTTCATCAGTTACTGGGTGAAATTGGATATCTTGTAAAATAGCATTGATTGTTTTACCTTCCAACTCAATTACAACAGTGTGTACGTTTGGAGTATAAACCAAGTTTTTAAATGCTTTTTCTTCTGCTGCAAAATGCACAGCTGGTTCAGTTCCTCCGTATACTACGCAAGGTACCATTCCAGCATTACGTAAGGTTTTAGTAGAAACTTTACCTACGCTTTCTCTTTCTGATCCTTTAATTGTAATTGATTTCATTTAAAATATATATTTAAAAAATTAATAAATTTCTTAGACTACAAATGTTTTGCTAATTGACTCATTAGCGTGAACATTGTGCATCACTTCTGCAAATAACGGTGCACAACTAAGCACTCTAATCTTCTCACATGGCTTTTTCAAAGGGATTGAATCCGTAACAATTAGTTCCTTAATTGCAGATTGCTCAATCTTTTCATATGCACTTCCAGATAGAATTGCATGTGTACAGATTGCACGCACACTTAAAGCTCCTTTCTCCATCATCATATCTGCTGCCTTAGCTAATGTTCCTCCTGTATCAATCATGTCGTCAACCAAAATAACATTACGCCCTGTTACATCACCTATCAACTCCATTTTATCAATGACATTTGCTTGTTTACGCTGTTTATAACAGATAACAACATCTGATGATAAAAACTTAGAGTAAGCATATGCTCTTTTTGAACCACCCATATCAGGAGATGCAATAGTAAGATTCTCTAACCCTAAACTTTTTACATAGGGTAAAAAGATTGTAGAAGCATATAAATGATCTACAGGTTTCTCAAAGAATCCCTGGATTTGATCCGCATGCAAATCCATTGTCATGATACGCGTTGCTCCAGCTGATTCAAGCAATTTCGCAACTAATTTAGCGCCAATCGGAACCCTTGGTTTGTCTTTTCTATCCTGTCTTGCCCAACCGAAATAAGGTATAACAGCAGTTATATGTCTTGCTGATGCTCTTTTTGCTGCATCACACATAAGTAACAACTCCATCAGATTATCCGATGAAGGAAAAGTAGAACATACTAGAAAAACTCTTCTTCCTCTTATTGATTCTTCAAAAGATGGTTGAAACTCCCCATCACTATAATGTGATAAAGAAACTTTTCCAAGTTCACACCCATACTCTTTCGCAATTTTCTCAGCAAGCTCAACGCTTTGAGAACAGGCGAAAATCTTTGCTTCTGGTTCGAAATATGACATTTGTATAATTAGTTGTTATGTTGCTAGTTAGAGCCTAAGTTGTTTTTTTAGGCGTTGCAAATTTATAAAATATATATTGACTACACGATTTTTTTTAAAAAATTTCTTTGTAACTAATTTTTTTTATCTACATTTGCACTCACAAACAATAAGTCATCAGCCCGGATGGCGGAATTGGTAGACGCGCACGACTCAAACTCGTGTTCTTCGGAGTGTGGGTTCGATTCCCACTCCGGGCACAAAAAAAGCCTAACTCAATGAGTTAGGCTTTCTTATTTTCATTATGTGCCATTACTTATTCATATCATCTGCAGACGGACCATACATTCCAGGTATAGCGATATCCAATAATCTTAAATAAACAGAAAGTTGCCCTCGATGATGATAAATGTGGTTGTTTACAATAAATCTATTAGCAGCAACTTTAGGCATTGCTACAATAACATGCTCACCTGATTTCAGTTGCCACTCATCCATCCACTTTTCTTCATCAAACATATTTATAGCAGATATAACAGCTTTTTCATACTTATCAAGGTAAGATATTAACTCATCTGTAGAAGCTGCCTTAAAAGGCTCGTAATTACTTTGAAAATCTAATGATTCTAACAGTAGTACATACTCTGTCCAAATTGTCAACTCCACTATGTGTTTCGACAATTCTCCAAGAGACATAGATTTAGTATGAGGCTTCCAATCCCATTTCTCTGTTGGCACACAACTAATAATCTTTTTACTACTTGCAACTTCATGTTGCAACTCTAATAGAAAACTTTTACTAATACTCATTGTTCAAAATTTTACTTAAATGTAATAAAAAAGAAAACGTAAGACATAACTACAATTAATACTAAGTAAGGATTCAATTAAATAGAACACCTTCCTTCTAATTTCTTTAATTTAGCAACAATTAGGACAAATAATCTAATCTATCAACAAACTATTTATCCCTTAACGATAAACTATTATTCCATGACAGAACCAAACAAATACATTTCAACAAAAGAAGCTATAAAAAAATTGGAAAACTATTGTGCCTATCAAGATCGTTGTCACAATGAAGTTATAACGAAGCTATATAACTTAAATATTCCCAGCAATGAACATGACGAGATTATTGTCTACCTAATTGAAAACAAATTTCTAAATGAAGAACGCTTCGCAAGAAATTTTGCAAGAGGAAAACACAGAATAAGTGCTTGGGGTAAAAATAGAATAATTTCGGAACTTAAACTCAGAAAAATATCCTCCACTTTAATCAAGCTTGCTTTAAAAGAAATAACTGATGATTTATACTATGAGACTTTCGAACGTATAAGCAACCTAAAATGGGAGTCCTTGAAAGATACAGATATTGAAAAGAAAAAAGCCAAATTACATGCTTACCTCTATCGTAAAGGATACGAATCTGATATTATTTACGATAAGATAAAGGAGCTATCTAAATAAAATATATCTTTTTCTTTGATCATTACCTGTGAGATATCAAAAAAATTCACAAAGAAAGTAAAATTGGATCATAATAGATATCTATTCTGTCTTTCTAAACTCAAAATATAACTCACTATTACATAAAGCCAATAAAAAAAATTCGTAATAATACTTTACAATCATCTAAAGTATATAAACAAAAAAATCCCCAACCTCATATGAGAT
>NZ_WMJX01000070.1 GCF_009711045.1 Myroides albus
AAAGGACATTTCTTATGCAACCTTGACGGGCGCACCCTTGATCGCGTCAATTTCAAAGACGATAAAGCGTTTGTTTAAAAGGTCTAATTCGCTTTCTGAGTTTAATAGATAGTCATATTCCCCTCCTTTAAAGTAAGGCTCTAGTACATTTAAAAAGTTAGCTAGATCAAAGTCTTTCTCTCGAACTTGTTTCTGTTCTAACTCCTCTTTATAATCGATTTTGATATACTCATAGAAAGTATTGAAGCTTGGTTTTATGTTGCTGTTTTGAAGTTTTTGAATATAGCCGCTAACTGCATTTGAAAGCGCCACTTCCTCTGCTCGCGAGGGCGGCTGGTCATCGCGCTTCCAAAGAGTTAAGATGAGGGTTTTAATACTCTCTCGTTTTTCAATATCAAATACCCCATCATCAGTATAAAATGGATTAAAGGCAATTGGATTTTCTTCAGTATAGGTGAAATATACCCCGTCCTCCCCTTTTGTTTTTCCTTTAATCAGTTCGCACAACCCTTGATATGAATTCCCTGTATCTACTAAAAGCACATGAGCGTTTTGCTCATAGTACTGCCTTACCATATGATTGGTAAAAAAGCTCTTACCACTTCCCGAAGGTCCCAAGATAAACTTGTTGCGGTTAGTGATAATTCCTTTTTTCATCGGCAAGTCCGAGATATCTAAGTGAATTGGTTTACCAGTGAGTCTATCTGCCATTTTAATTCCAAAGGGAGATAGCGAGTTTTGATAGTTCGTCTCTCCTGTAAACAAGCATAAGGCAGGCTCTATGAACGTGTAAAAGCTCTCTTCACTTGGAAAGTCCCCACTATTGCCTGGCATACCTGCCCAGTAAAGTGTGGGTGCATCTACGGTGTTGTGTCTTGGTACGCATTCCATAGACGCGATTGCGCTCCCTGCATCGTTTTTAAGCTGTTTAAGTTCATTTTGATTATCTGACCAAGCCATTACATTAAAATGAGCTTTGATAGAAGTAAGCCCTTTACTATGCGCTTCATTTAGGTATTCTTCGATCCACTGCTTGTTTATTTGATTTGCCCGACTGTATCTGGCAAGGGAATGCATATTCTTAGCTGACTTTTCAAATTGCTTTAGATTGTATTCACTGTCTTCTACAAACAAATACTGATTGTAAATGTGATTGCAATTAAGTAAGAGTCCAACTGGGGCAGCAAACGATAAAGCCATACTGCTTTTATCGGTTGATAGCTTTTCATAGTAAGACAGATACGATACCTCAGTAGGTAAATCATCTGTACTTGAAAGGGTATGGACAGAAAGCCTATTATCTCCTACTCTAACCTTATCCGCGCTAATTGCAATATCCTGTAAACTTCCTCTTTTAATAGGACTTAGCGTTAAGTACTGCTCCAAGAGTCCACTTTTTTCCTCTGAGCCAATGATGTCTTCTTCTGATAGTTTAGTTAAATGAATTAGTCCACTATCATTTACAATCTTTTCCAATTGAGTCGTGGCTTCTAAAAAACTTTGAATTGCATCTTTATCTCTTATTTCTTTTGGAATGAGTTCTCCTCTTGTGAGTGATGAAAAGTTGCTTTGACTTTTGATTCGCTCCTTGGTAGTCTTAGTAATAAACAAATAACAGCTGTGATTAAGATAAGGACGCTCGTTAAAATGCCTTTCAAAACTTCTACTTAGATAGCTTTGTTCTTCATTTATAAAATCAGCCTCATAGCTCTGTTTTACAAACCAATCTTGTTTGTGAATCACTGTAAACTCAGGGAGCGTTTTAATAGCCTTATGCCACACGCTGTGAATAGTTTCATATTCTTTATCTGAGATAGTAAATATCTCGGGTAAAATCACTTTATAGCAAACCGTGATGTCTCCTTGTTTTGAGACCATACAGTTGTTCTCCACCGACAAAATCGGAAACATCCGCTCAAGGGTGTTTGTCTTAGCTGTATTTCTCATAGGTCTTTAATTTTAAGTTCCTATTGAAATACCCTTTGACATCTTTCCTTGAGATGATATACCTTGGAAAGTATTTTCTAGCTTGAAGCTTCATAAGTCCATACTGACCGTATTTCTTATTCATTGCAAACACTTTGTAGATCAGATAACCCGAAAATCCAAGACCAAAGCTTAAACAAATAAGATTATTTACCCCTGCCATATACATAACCATAACAAGAATAAGATTTCCTAATAGTCCACCTGCAAAATAAAACAGGTATTGCGCCTTGAGTCCTTTAAACTCAACGCTTGCTCCTATTCCCTTATTGATACTATACTTTTTCATAAGCGCATCGTTTAAAGGAAAAATGAACGTAAGATTGTAGCTGCTACAATTAAAAAGATACAAGCCCCAAACCAGCTTGCAGCTGTTTTACTTGTATCGGGATCACCACTTGAGAATTTGTTGTACACCTTTACTCCTCCAATAAGACCTACCACTGCTCCAATAGCATAAATTAGTTTAGTGGCTGGATCAAAATAAGAAGTGACCATCTGAGTAGCTTCTGTGATACCTGCTGCTCCGTTTCCTTGAGCTAAGAGTGGCAAACTACTTAATACAACAAGTAGTAAGAATAGCCTTTGTTTGATTGTTTTTGTTTTCATAAGAATGACATTTAATAAGTTATTATCATGCCCTTTGCATGATACTTGGATAAATGTCTTTGAAAAACGATTTGATGAATTGATTATGGAATTTTGAGGTTGTAGATGGCTTTTGAAGAACCTAAAATCTAATACTTTACACTGATTTACCTTGAATTAATACTACTAATACTTTTAAAAAATCTAATTAAAATTTTATCCTAAGTACATCTTATTGCTATCTCCAATAGCATCTTTTGAAAAATAATCATATTTAGAAAATATTAATTCAATTATCTGATTACAAACCATATAATTCAATAAAAAATCTGGTTGGGATTAAGTAAAATTAGTCTTAGCTAAAAATAAAATTAGATTAATTTAATTTTTATTATTTTTGCTCAAAATAATTTGAAACGTTTACTTACAAAGTCAAATTGATTAGAAATACATTACTCAATTATAGTTTCATAAACCAAATAATATAACTAAATACACAAAAATGTTTGAATCGATACTTTCTTATTTTGAATCTATTGACCCTATTTTAGCAGCTTTATATGCTACACTTTTTACGTGGTTAGTCACAGCTTTAGGAGCAGCCTTAGTATTTTTCTTCAAAAAGGAAAATAAAAAAGTAATGGATGGCATGCTTGGTTTTACGGGAGGGGTTATGGTTGCTGCTAGTATATGGAGTCTGTTGATTCCAGCAATTGATATGAGTGATGGAGAGGGGTTTACCAAGGTAACACCAGCAGTATTGGGATTTTTAGGAGGAGCTGCTTTTCTATTTATGTTAGACAAGATTCTACCCCATTTCCACGCTAATTTTAAACAGATTGAAGGGATTAAATCGCCTTGGCAAAAAACAACTTTGCTTATTTTGGCGATAACCTTACACAATATCCCGGAGGGATTAGCTGTAGGTGTTTTATTTGGCGGTGTTGCGGCTGACATACCTCAAGCGACCATCGCTGGTGCAGTAACACTAGCCATAGGAATAGGCTTGCAAAACTTTCCTGAGGGGATTGCGGTTTCTATGCCTTTAAGACGTATGGGATTAAGTAGACGCAAAAGTTTTTTTTATGGACAATTATCCGCCATTGTCGAACCCATTGCTGGTGTTTTAGGAGCTGTTGCCGTTACAACCTTCACTCCTATCTTACCCTATACACTTGCTTTTGCGGCAGGAGCGATGATTTTTGTTGTTGTTGAAGAGGTAATTCCAGAATCTCAACAAAACAATAATACAGATATTGCGACACTTGGGTTTATTGGTGGGTTTATTGTGATGATGACCTTGGATGTCGCGCTAGGTTAAATCTCCTTAAAATAAAAGAATAACCAGTATACCATTTACAATATACTGGTTATTAATACCTTTAAAAGGACAACAAAAGAGTTGAATTTCATAAAAAATCTGTTAGATTGAAATCTTGGTTTTTATCTAAAACTGATGTAGAAGATTGATTTAATAACACTGCAATTTGTGTAGCTGATCCTTTTATATTCTCTTCTAATAAATCCAACAGATCACTTCCTGATATTTTTTGAACGATTTCTTTTAAAGATTTTTGCTCTAAATTCAAGTCTATAGTATGCTGTTCTAAAGCATTCACCAACGTTGTTATTTCCTTATAATTAACACTTTTGGAAAACACAGTATCTTCTAGTAAGTAAGTGGTATCAAATTCTCTTGCTTCTTCTAGTAAATCAATTTCATCATCTTTAGTTGTTTTTTCAACAACAGTTTTTAAAACTATCGGTTTAGCTTCTCCTAGTACAGTTGAAACACTCTGATTAAAAGATGATGCTTCTTTTTCTTTGAGATCTGTTTTCTTTTGAATTTTATCCAATAGAAGAAGCACAATAACGACTAGAAGACAAATTATAATTAAGACTTCCATAGGCCTAAAACAGAGGTTTGTACTTTTGATCAAACTCCTCAAGAATAATCTCTTTGAATTCTTCAAAGTGATTCATCAATAAGTTGTCCAAATAGGCATAAATAGAAATCTTGTCTTCTCCTATTACCTGAACAATTCGGGTTAGTTTCTCGTGAAATTCTTGACGCATATAAACTGTTTTACCGTCTCTGGCCTTTGTCGCTACTTCTTTAAAAAAAGTATCTACATAACTTTCTTTGCTTTTAGTAATTTGTACTGGAGCTGCTTTTCTAAAGTGTTTGAATTTTCTCATTATAAAATAGGTTTAAATTTATCATTAAAGTATTGGGTAATTTCTTGGTTGTACTCTTTTAAATGCTGTCTTAGAATATTGTCTAAGTAAGAGTAAAGTGTTGTTTTTTCTTCTTTAGCTAATTGCGTTATACGAAGTAGTACTTCGTGATACTCAGGTCTTATATAAACCACCTTGCCTGCTCTTGTTGATGGGAAGTCATTAATCAAAAAGAGTTCTTGGTATTTAGTAATTAAGGTCTCTTTCTTTGTTTTTTTCTCTTTTGTTTGTGATGCTTGTTTTTGTATTACAGGTTCTGTTTCTTTTGTGGATTGAAAGTGTTTTATAGGTTTGACCTCTATATCTCCACTCATAATGTTCATTAAATAATCCTCGTCTACTAACTCTTTCTGAGATTCTTGTTTTGACTTCTTTTGCTCTTTCATTGGGTAAAAATTTAAAGGTTGGTTATCGTTAAAAACTCCTCTACAAATGCCGATAAATTGGTCGTTTTCATGAGACTAGTGTCAGCAGGCAATAAACTTGATCGAAACACGTATTTACCTGTTGCTTCTATTTCTTTTCGAAAGCGTTTACTGTCTTTAATCCTTGTTCGCATAATAGCAATATCCAGCTGCTGAATAACCTTCTCATAGCTATTGTATAAATCAGTTTTTTCTCTTCCATCTACTTGATTCCAAAACAGCCATAATTCTTGTTTTGCTTGCTTGTCTGTATCTTTAGGTAAATTCTCAAAAGCTTTAGTAAAGCCTAAGGTACTTTCCACAACTAGTCGATCGGCGATAATTGGACTAAAGATGAAATCCATTTGGTTTAAAGTTGATAATACTCCTTTGGTATTGGCAGTTCCTGGTAAATCAAAGAACACAACATCAAAAGTCTGATCTAATTCTTTCATTGTGTCTATGGCTATTTCTAAAGCATCTTCCGCCTTGCATTTTACAATGGAATAGGCTTTCTTCTTTAAGGTCTGAAACTGTCTAATTGCAGCTTGTTTGTAATATTCATTATGCATGATACTATCCTTATCACGCTCTCTCATATTGATTAAACTGTTTTGAGGAAAATCACAATCCATCACCAAAACATTATAGCCTAATCGATAATGCAACTGACTTGCTAAGAGTGTTGTTAAAGTAGATTTCCCCACTCCGCCTTTTTGTGTATAAAAGCTAATTTTCAACGGTTGTTTTACTGTTTCCATATTGTTCATTTTTAAAAGTTTACATTTTACATTATGGATAGTTGTAAGTTTTAGTTTGTTTAAAATGCTACTCACTGTTTTAAGTAGGTAATGTTTACTTTACTGTTTAACTGATGCTAAACTTTTTATTTTGTTTTAATTAGGTACTTTTTACCATTTTACTGAGCTTGAGCACAACAATATTTCTTTCTTTACAAAAACAATGCTTACGTTAAGCTTTTTCTTCTTTGTTTTTGCACAACCTTGTAAACAGGTGCTTTTGCAAAACGTAAACTGTAAAAATTGTTTTATCGTTTTCAAACTTTGTACTTTTAAGTTTTTACTAAAAAGCTATTTATAAACAGTTTTAAAGCTTTATTTTAAAGACAATTGCAAAACTTACTTTACTATCTTACAACAAAGAAAGTATATGTATGCTTTGAAAACTTTAAATGGAATTTTAGGGTTGCTCTTGGCACTTTAGTGTCAAATAGTTTGTGATTTATTACTATAAAATCACTTTAGATTTTACGCAGTAAAATTGGTAGATTTACTAATCGAAGGATTAGAGCAAGTTATGTTTTGAGGCACTCGAAATTGAGATTTGAGCTTTCAAAACTACTTGCTCTTGCAGAGGGCTGGAAAACTACTCCGAAGTCGCTATTTTTTTGTTTAAATCGTAGATAGACTCAAAATACTGAGTGATTTACTTAAATTCACAAGAATATTTGAAAAAAAAATAATATGTTTGAATATGAACTATTAAGATGCTAACTGAATATTTTAAAATGTATTAAGTTTGATAACAAGTTAGTATATGCCGATTTGACGAAATATCATTATAAAGGTTTTTCACAAAACGGATAGTAGTATTGTTTATTAAAGAGATTGTTTCGCGTAAACCATAAACCACCGTACTAAATAAATAACATGTCAAAAATAATAGATTTAGGAGTAGAAAAAGACCATATTGAATCATTAACTAAAGCTAATGGTTTAACAGCTATTTCAGAACTTATTTGGAATGCACTTGATGCAGATGCATCAAAAATAAATATTGAAATAAAACCAAATCATCTTGGTGGTTATGAATCATTAGAAATAATTGATAATGGACACGGATTAGAATATTCAAAAGGTCAAGAGATTTTTGGTAAACTTGGAGGTTCAGAAAAAAAGACAAAGAATCAAAGTCCTAAAGGAAGATCTTATCACGGAAAAGAAGGCAAAGGAAGGTATAAATCTTTAGCAATTGGAGATTTAGTAACTTATACTAGTACTTATAAAAATTCTAACAACTCAAAAGAATTTACAATTGTTTTAGATAGAAATAATTTATCACATTCTAAATTTAGTGAACCAAAAACTGTTACAAGTAATGATAAAAACTCTGGAGTCAGTGTCTTAATTGAAAATACTAACTCGGAAATTGTTCATCAAATTTATGATGAAAAAAACAGGAAAGAATTATCACAAAAGTTTGCATCATATTGGATAAATTATCGTGATTTTAATATTTATATTAATAATAAAAAGTTAGAATTTGAATCACTAATTAAAAATAGTGATGAAACAGAACACTTAGTTCATACCGAAAATTTAACTCACAGATTTAAAATTAAAGTAATTGAATGGAATTTTGACATAAAGAAAAAAACATATTTATGTAATAAACAAGGAATTCCATTTAGAGAAACTAATCTTGGAATTCGTTCGTCAATTCCAATCTCAATATTTATTCAATCAATTTATATTGAATCATTGCATCGAGATAACAAAATCGATGTACAAGAATTCGATGAAGTAATGGTAAATGTTATAAATGAATCTAAAAAATTTGCTCGTGAATATTCTAAAAAAAGAATGCATTTTTATTCATCTGAATGTATCCACCCTAGCAAGTACATCTTGTGAGGTATAA
>NZ_WMJX01000071.1 GCF_009711045.1 Myroides albus
AAGCTTTATGCCTAAACACAACTTTTGAGATTGATCCCTTTTGAGATTGATCCGTTTTTGTCAAATACCTGTTTCGCACCCCAAAACCAAATCACCCTAAAATAAGCACGTGAATTTCCAAACTGCTTAAAATAAAAAAATCCCCTTGGAGGAGATCAATAGAAGTAATAAAAAAATGGCAAGCTACCTACATCGCACCGCTACAACCTCATACCTTTGCTGCGTTCCCACCCTGGAGGATTAAGAGGGAGCTGGTCGTGTAGGACTTGCCACTGCAAATATACAACGGTTTTTTATTTTTCCAAGTCTTTTCCACTATTCTAATTAGATTTGTATCTTGCTAAAAAATAAATACAACCAATGAAAAGATATAACTTTCTAATAACGTTAAGCTTAGGAATCTCTTTTATTAGCTGTTCTAATAAAAAAAATTTAGAAAAAAATGTAATTTCGATTGATACTACTCAGCTAAAGCAGGTATATTCGGCAAATGAAGATGCAAAATTCACTTTAAAAACAGTAGAAAATGCAGAAATCGACTCTGTTGCTTACTTCCTTGACAATGTAAAAATAGGAACAAGTAAACACAATGAGATTCTAACGCATTCCCTTAAAAAAGAAAACTTAGGTAAAAAAGAAGTAAAAGCAATTGCTTATGCTGATAACAAATCAAGAGAGTTTACCTATAAAATAGAGATTATATCAAGTATAAATCCTATTGAATACGACTACAAAATAATAAAAACCTACTCCCATGATCAAGAGGCTTACACACAAGGCTTGGAGTTTTATAAAGGTGTACTATTTGAAAGTACGGGAAATGGTGAAGGTGGATTTACGACAACTGACGGTCGCGGTACGGGAAAAAAAGGTAAGTCAAGTGTGCGAAAAGTTGATTACAAAACCGGAAAAGTGACTCAAATAAATGAGTTAGATGATATTATCTTTGGAGAAGGTTGTACGATTTTAAATAATAAACTATACCAATTGACTTATTTAAACAAAGAAGCCTATATCTATAACATCGAAACTTTAGAAAGAGAAAAATCATTAAAGTACTTTGCTGATATAGAAGGATGGGGACTGACAAATGACGGTACTCACCTTTATATGTCTGATGGAACTGAAAAAATATATAAAGTAAATCCTGATACTTTTGAATTATTGAGTTCAATAAGCGTTTATAGTCCTAAAGGTGCCCTTCCTCATATCAATGAATTAGAGTGGGTAAATGGAAAAATATACGCTAATGTATACGGGTATAACAGCATTGTAATTATAGACCCTCAAACAGGAGCAATAGAAGGAATGGTTAACTTCAATGACCTACTTAATATGACCACATACCATGCGGATAGAGATGTTATGAACGGTATTGCTTATAATCCTGAAACAAAGACCTTCTTCTTAACGGGTAAAAACTGGGATAAAATGTTCGAAGTACAGATTATTAAATAATTTAGGGAAACTGGAAACAGAAAACAGGGAACGGAGAACTGGGAACTGGGAACTGGGAACGGGAGGACCGAGCGTGAAGAAAATGTCCAGTGGACATTTTTAGCGAAGGGGCCAGGAGGCGTGGTGGCAATTTAGGGAACTGAGAACTGGAAACTGATAACAAAAAATGCTGACCGTGGTCAGCATTTTTTTATTGTACTATGATACTATCTATTTCTTTACTTCGGAATTTCTAACTCTCTTTTTAAAGAACTATTTTTAACGGCTTTTCTACACCTTACAGCACGTTCTTTATTATCTCGACTGCCATAAAAGAGATTTACAAAAAAGACATCCTGTAATTTAGCCGCTCCCCACTTAAGTTTTCTATCTACCTGCGTCGCTCTATCAAACATCACTTCAAAGTCATCATCAACAGCTAACCCAAATTCCTTTGCCTTCCAATAAGCATGTGTCAATACATGCAATTCTCTTTGTACTTCAGGTTGTTTTAAATCAGGATATTCTGTAAACATCTGTTTTAACTCTTGATATTTACCTTGCTCAGCAAATGCCATTAATGCATTATGATGAAATTTAACTCCTAAATTCTTATGTTTACACAAAGTAAGTCCTGCTTCTACTCCATTTTTTAAACAATAGTTTGTTACCAAGAATTCTTTTGCTTCATTTACTTCATATCTATTTATAGCAGGTTTACTCTGTTTGAAATATTTAAAGAAATTCACCTCATCACCTAGCATGGCATAATACTGAAGAATAATAAGATATCCCTGATCAAAATTATCTTCCTCTTTAAAAACAACAGTCGTTTTAAAATTCGAAATATACTGCTCTGCTTGTTCTACATCTCCCTTTACAATACAATTACTAATAATATGCTTTAAAACATGATTAAAAACAATATTGTCATTCACAATACAGTTAGCAAACTTAAGAATCTCTTCATCCTCATAATTCGCCAAATCAAACAACGTTAAAAGAGCATTTAACCAATCTAATACATGATAAAGTTCTTTATTACGAAAACTTCTTTCCTTATTATCAATAGTATCTCTATGTGCATTATAACCAATACTACCTATCCCTAAGCCTCTACCACGATAAGGTGCCTCTAAAGCCTTATTCAAAGCCGAAACCACAAATAAACTATTACACTCCTTATCACGCTTCTTGTCATCTTTGATATTCAAAGCTTCTATACAATAGCTTACTGCTTGTTCAAACTCTTTATTCATAACTTTCTAGATCACTATTTGGTTAACAGTTTACAATCTTACCCACCGGATATAATATACTTAGAAGATGTCATATGCTATTGATTAATATGATAGACTAAACGGTTTCACAAAAAAACACCTTCACAAAAATCCTCTACTCATACAGACTCACCCCATTCACATCAGTAGTCAGTACATCTGACATATAGTCAAATAGTGGTCGCATGGCAAGAAATGTCTTGATCACCTCCTCTTTAAAGTTAGGCGCTAATACCTCTTTATCTGTAAAAGAACGCATCACGAGATACTGCTTCTTGCGCAATAAGTCGATAGCAGGATGCTCCTTGTCAAATCCCTTAGGAGCAGTCTTTAGCTCCTCCCCTTGTAGTGCTCCGAAGTACTTCTGAAATTGTTCTTCGGCGATAATCTCACGAAGTTCACTATCATCCATAGCGATCTCCTTGCGGATGCGCAATAAATCTTCTTTATTAGGTTCCCAAAAGCCTCCCCCTACAAAACTACGTCCTGGCTCTATATTTACGTAATATCCTCCTCTCAGCATTGGCTTGGTACGTCCTAAGTGCAGTCCAAAATAAGTCTTATAAGGTGTCTTGTCCTTAGAGAAGCGTACATCTCTATAGATGCGGTGTACGTGTAATAGGTCTATACTATCATGCTGTAACATCTCATCGTGCACTACTTTAAAGAAAGCCTTCACCTCAGCGAATAGCTTATCGAACTCTGGCTTATGATCTGCAAACCAAGGTTTATTATTATTCTGACTTAACGTCACTAAGAAGTCTATATGTTCTTTTTTTAACTGTTTCATACTTTATTTTTTAATTCTTGCCAATGAGCTAATTTTTCTTCAAAACTCATCCGTGCATTTGCCCCACTCGGCGAAGGTAAAGTTAGTAAAGATACTCCCTCTATCTGCCCTATGTATTTATCGAAATATTGTCTTGCCTTTTGACTGGAGAATACGATTGTATCGATATGGGGATATTCTATTAATAACCCTTTGATATCATTAGCTTTTTCTGCGATAATATCACTGTCTAAGCTACTCTTGCGTTCACAAGACTGCAAGACATCCCATAAGACTATTCTGTTTCGCTGAAGCAAATCGAGCTTATCCTTATACACATCGCTATACTCTTCTCTAAAAACACTAAATAACATCTTCCAAAACACATTCTGCTTATTGCCGTAATACTCCTGAAAGTCCAATGATTTAATACTCGGCATCGTACCCAATATCAATACTTTAGCTTCATCAAAAACAACAGGTTTAAAAGAATGTATTCTTTTTTCTCTCCCCATATCTCAAAGATATTATATTTTATTGCAATAGAATAGAGATCGTTAGCTTAGGTTAATGATTTGCTATAATTTCTAACAATTCCCAATAACCAACACAGTTACAAGATCATAATAGGTGTTTTTCATTTAATAAATTCAGATTGTCGAAACTAAAATCGCCAACCACAAAACACATCATAAGATTATAAAACAAGTGTATAGTCAAAAGCAGGATTATAAACAATAACTGTACAGCTATATTAGGACGAGACAAACCTCAATGGGAGTGGTCGCATAGTGATCGCATAATGGTCGCATAGTGGTCACATGTTTTGGGGCATTTTTTATGCGACCACTATCCTATCAATACCCGATCATTTCGCCATCAATACGCAGTAGATCTACACAATATAAACTGAGCTACCAATAAACCAAAACCCAAATAAACAACACCTTACAATTCTAACCACATAAATAAAATGTGACATTACAGATGTGCTTGTCTATACGCTAAGGGAGATAGACCTGTAGATTTTTTAAAATAACGACAGAAGCTTGTCGCATCTAAGAAATGAAGCTCTTCCGCTATGGTGTAGATAGGTTTATCCGTTGCAATAAGGTAAGACTGGGCTTGAGTGAGTACTAACTCATTTATAATCGCAGACACTGTCTTACCCGTCTGCCTGCGTACCAAAGTCGTTAAGTACTTAGGAGTGAGCTTTAATTGATCAGCATAAAACTGTACTGTGCGCTCAGCTAAATAATGCTGATGAACCAAATTATACAGCCTAAAAACAGTTGTTTCTTTCTTAGAACTTGGCTTCAGATTCACCTCATCTTGTTCATAGAATCGGTTGATATGAGCAATTAAAGAATACAATAAATACTTCATCGCATCAGGATAAAACACAGATGTATCTGTATTGCAATTAGTCAATAACAACTGATAGTAATCGATGAACACGCCCTGATCACCTGCATCCAGATGAATAATAGGGTGTCTCACCAATTCGTTTAAAAACTGATAATTAGTTGGTAGAATAAGATCCTTTATACTATCCAGATCAAATAGCACACATAGATACTTCCCCTTGCTTTCTGTAGTAGGAATAGAGAATAAACGCTGTGGAAACACAGTCAATAGAGAACCTGCAGAGAAATCTTCTATTCGATTGTTTACTTTAAGCTCATTAGTTCCCTCCATACAATAAGACAACAGTATTCCTTTCTCTCTATATGTAGTAGTAGAGAATAAAGAAGGAATAATACGATCCGATGTGATAATCTGAATAGGAAAGTGCTGACTCATCACGCTGTAGTTAATAAGTCAAAGTTAACAATAAAAACAACTTCTTGCACATTTATAAAACAATACTGTCAATAGATAAACAAGGTCTTATTCAGAACTTTGCTCCAAATAAATAAGAATTATGATCAGTAAATCAGTAAGTATAAAAGGAACTCCTTATACCCTATATATCAACTATCAAGATGATAAACAAAAACGAAAAGAGTTTAATCGAATGTGTCAGGAAGTATGGGAGTTTGATTTTGAAGCCTTTTACCAATCGGGATACTGGGGAGAGGAGTGCATACTATTTTCTTTATTCCAAGAAGATAAGATAGTTGCACATATAACTTTAAGCCTATTCGAAATAACGAAAGAAAATAAAACGTACAAGGCAGGACAATTAGGCACTGTGATGACAGACTCTACCTATCAAAACAAAGGGTTGTCAAGGTTCTTATTAGAATATATAGAAGCAGAATATAGAGATATCGTAACAGGCTACTTCTTGTTTGCAAATGATACAGTACTGGACTTCTATCCAAAATTTGGTTATGTGCCTGTTGAAGAGTATCAAGCTACACTAAAGGTGAATACCAAATATTCTCTTCTATCGAGTATAGAGAAATTAGATTTAGACAACCCTGCATCGCTTGCTTTATTTAAAGAATATGTCAAAAGTGGCTATACCTATAATAGATTGAATACTAAAAATGTAGACTTAGCTTTCTTTTATTGTTATGCAGACTACGACTTCAGTTTTAAAAACGCTATTCATTACAGCAAAGCATTGGATACCATCATCATCTATGAACAAGAAGAAAGTGAACTGACAATCTATTCTATTTATCAAAGAGATCACCATGTCAAACAACTCGATGCAATAATAGATGCATGCTGTACAGCAGAGACGCAGACTATCAATTTTGCATTTAGCCCTGAGGCAGAACAAGCTACTTATAGCTTATATAAAGAAGATGACGATATTACACTCATGGTGACAAAAGAGCTAATAGACTTATTCTCTGATCAGAAGACTATGGTAGCTTCACTATCCCATACATAAATGCTGAATATTCAGAGTTCAATAAAAAAGGCAGTACGAAAACTTATCTTACTGCCTTTCTGTTTTATTTATACTTTACTGCAAGAACATCTTGTGCTTGTAAGATAGCCATCGCATTCATCTCTTTCAATCCATGAAGGTGAACATATCGCAATACTTCTGATAAGAAGTTCATGCTTGTCTGTATAGCTTCTTCTATCGTACGCCCCTTCGTTAGCTGTGCAGAGAGTGTTCCCGTAAACAAATCGCCTGTTCCCACTACTTCTACAGGTATATTATCAGCATAAAAATGAGACAACTTACCTTGATTAATCAAGATGACTTCTACTTGGTGATTTACATTCTCTTTCATTTCGGCTGTAGTCAAAACAATGATTTTAGAAGATAATACCTCATCCGCCTGTACAGCTGTTATCAGTTCTTGCTCATTCGTTATACGCTTTCCTAAAAGGTATTCTAATTCAAAGTGATTAGGTGTCAAGATATCACTTAGCGATAATAATCGTTCTTTTGAATAATCTGCCTGTTCTTTGGGGATATACAGCCCATCTGTACGTGTATCACCAAATACAGGATCATAGATATAAGTAATACTATGCTGTGCTTTTAGCTGCTTTATGAACTTTGCCGTAGCATCTATTATCTCTTTGCTCTTTAAGTATCCACTTACAACATACTGTGTAAGCTGTGCAGTGTTAATTTCTAATACTCCACGTGCCAGTTTATCGAATAATTCTTTTGGCACTGCTTCTCCATAATAAACAGGCTTGTCTGTGTGACTTGATAAAAGAATGGTAGGCATCGCTACGCAATTAATTCCGTGAAGCTGTATAGCAAAACTGGCTGAGTTATTCCCCACATACCCTGTAGATACAGTACTCTGTATGGATATAATATGAGGTTCTATTGTATTATTTGTCATGATAATGAAATGAGAAAACAATTCTATACTCTTGCTTATTTACTTCTATAAGACAAGGAGAATATACAACTGTACTTCTTAAATTATTTCTTGCAAAAATACAACTATAATCAGCAAGCGACATAGTCCAGTTTAAAGAAAATTAATTAAACCCAGAATAAGTGATAGATAGATAAACGAAAAGTAATTATACAAAACAACTCTGAATTAGTGATACAAGTATACTATAGTATGGTTGTAGAGCTAATGAAAGAGATATGAAGTAGAATTGCTTTGTAATACTTGGCTAACGCTTATTCTGGGTTAAAATAATACCAATAAAAAAAGCAGACTATAGTCTGCTTGATTCTATCTTATGGTATAAGGCGTTCTG
>NZ_WMJX01000072.1 GCF_009711045.1 Myroides albus
ATACAACCAATGAGAGCTTTACTTTAGTTCCAGAGAACGATGTTGATTATTTAGTAATCACAGACAGTAAGGGAGGCACAGTAAAATTAGACGTTGTAGAAATCGCTAAGAGTGATAAGTTCATCACTGAGCTTTCCGAAAATAAAAACTTCATCGATAAGATTACCAATAACAATGAGTTTGTTGATCAAATCATCAATAAGTTAAAAGGTAAATACGGGAATGTTATCTATGAGAATAAGAAATTCTATAGTGTTGACCCAACCACAGGTAACAAAACACCAATAGACTGGAGTGATTTAGATACAACCAATGAGAGCTTTACTTTAGTTCCAGAGAACGATGTTGATTATTTAGTAATCACAGACAGTAAGGGAGGCACAGTAAAATTAGACGTTGTAGAAATCGCTAAGAGTGATAAGTTCATCACTGAGCTTTCCGAAAATAAAAAATTCATCGATAAGATTACCAATAACAACGAGTTTATTGATCAAATCATCAATAAGTTAAAAGGTAAATATGGGAATGTTATCTATGAGAATAAAAAATTCTATAGTGTTGACCCAACCACAGGTGACAAAACACCAATAGACTGGAGTGATTTAGATACAACCAATGCCAGTTTTACTTTAGTTCCAGAGAACGATGTTGATTATTTAGTGATCACAGACAGCAAAGGTGGAACAGTAAAATTAAGTGTAAAAGATATAGCAGCAAGTCAAACATTTATTGATGAAATTACTAATAATCCTAAGTTTATTACCAATATTAAAAGCTTACAGGCTTATGGAGAACTTATTGATCAAACTTCTACAGAAAATGTATCTAAAGTTAAGTTAGCTAAGAAGTTTAATAATGGTAAAGAAAACAATGCAGCTGTATTATTTGCAGAGACTCTAACAGCATTAAACCGTGGTACAGACAATGCAAACAATAAATTGATTGCATATAATTATGTTGATGAAACAGGTAATATTGCTTCGACTCAAATCACTGTGTCTAGTGATGTAATTAATAATTTTGACGAGATTATAAAATCTGACAACGTTAAAAAAGAATTGAACAAATTCATTACAAACGCAACAGGTAGTGTATCAGTAAGTAAGGATAGCGCGACAGGTAATATTACAATCTCTTATAAAAATGGTGAGAATCCAGAATCTTTAGATTTAACTAATGAAGTAAAACGCGTTCAAAACTATGGAAGAGTAACTAGTACACCAGCTGATATGGCTTCTAAAAAAGGAGCAGGATTTACATATAACAACGGTAAATTGGCAGCAGGTGATTATAGTGAAACGGTAACTGATTTACTTAAAAAAACAGTTGAAGTTAATCTACCTGATGCTACAAAAGGTAAATCTATCTCTTATGATTATAAAGATGAATCAGGAAACGTTCATACAATAACACTTACACAAGATGTTGCAGATACCTTTAAGACAATTATTAATCAAGGTGATAATAAAACTTACCTTGAAGACATTGTTAAGAAAGTAGTAATTAGTCAAGGTAGTAAAGTTACTGTTGAAAAAAGAGGTACAGAGGTATTTTTGATTGTTGTTAATGGTACAGATAGACAAGAAATTAATTTATCTCAAGAGATTAAAAATAGTGCATACTTAGCATCTTTAACTTTAAAAACAACTGGAAATCTTTCAGATGTTAAAGCAGGTTTTGTCTTTAAAGATGGTAAAAACCCTCAAGAGGTTACCTTCTCTGAGACATTAACTCCAATAGAACGTATAGCACCTGCAGGTAGTACACCAATTACTACACCAAATGGGGATTTAACTTATTACGTATATAAAGATGAAACAGGTACTGCTAAAAACATTACAGTTTCACAAGACGTAAGTAATGATTTTGAAACTATTATTAATCAAGGGAACAATAAAACATTTATTGAAAATATATCAAAAGGTGGAAACTTATACTCAACTGCCAAAGAGACAATAGTGGGGAAATACAATGATAAGGATATCATGAGATATGTTGTTGAATTAACTCAAGCAACGTCTTTTACTTCATTAGAATTGCCAAAAGCAATTGAAGGTATGGTTATAGAGGCTACTTTGATTAATAAAGGTACTAATGCAATTGTGCGAGGTGTGATTGGTAAACAAGTAGTTGCTGGTAAAACAACTATAGCAATAGGTACTGTTGGTACAATAATAACAAGTAATCCAGCAGGAGAGTATTGTGTAGTTATTGAATATGTGAAAAAATAGAGACAAAAAGTCGAAATATTATAATAACAATTTAAATTATTGGATATGTTTAAATATATATATAGATTTTTAGTTCTTCTATTGATCTTTTTTAATCCATCTGAGCTGTTGGCTCAGGTGGATTACCCCGGAGGGGTTTATGGTGTTCAAGTTTGGTTGAAACCTGATCATTCTATTAAAATGTATGGTCAAACCACACAAGTTGATGGTTGGGCTAATGCTTCTGTTGCACTGCAGAGAAATGCTAATTTTAGTTTTAGTAATCTAACCGGAACAAATAGTAATAGTAAACCTCAGAAAAGACCTTCTTTTGTTAAAGGGAGTTATAAGATGAATTTTAATAGTGCATTAGTCTTCGATGGAGCTCATTTCTTAGCATCCAATACAGGTGTGCCTACAACAGGTGAGTTAACCGTTTTTGCTGTATACATTGCTCTAAAAGAAGCAGGTAGTACAAGGATGTATTATGTCGGTTTTGGAGGAACTGATCCAAGAGGTTCTTCTACAAGAAAACCTCCATTAGGATTTAGTCCAGAGAAGAAAGATGCTAAAGGTGGAGGAAGAACTTTTGGGCCTGGATATATTGATGGTGAAGGAGGATATGTTAAAAATACCACAGCATTACAAACTTCATTATTGAAAGAGAAAGACTATACGAAGTTTAGATTCAATGGTGCAGATTTTTCAGAAGATAAAAAAGGAAAAAGTTTGCCTGGACCTACTAGTACGTATTTTAAAACTGATGGAGGTATGACTCTTGGTGGAGCCAGTATTCACGATAGTGGTGGTGGACCTATGGGAGGACAATTAGGAGAGTTAATTGTTTATAATAGAATTCTTACTGCAAGTGAAATAAATAAGATTGAGAGTTACTTAGGAACAAAATATGGTATTACACTAGATGGGGTTGCATATACTTCCTCTACAGGTAATGTATTTTGGCCTTTTGGTAGAACAGGAATTGGTTATCACAATAACGTGGCAGGTATTTTTAGGGATGATAATAATACAAGTATAAGTGTTTCAAGGTCTACTGCGGCTGGAGCTGTATTGACTGTAAATACTATAGGAACAGAGTTTGAAGCGGGAGTTGGTGTTATTCATGAAGTAGAACTTCCTGATGATAATACAGCTATTTATTGGGGAAGTAACCAAGATGATGGTGGTGTTTCAGTTCCTATTAATGAACCAGGTTGTGATTTTAACTTTGCCTTGAAAGATAAGTTTTGGAAATTTAAAAAAACAGGACTTCCTAAAACAACTGTTGAAGTACGTGCCGGTGGTGAATCCTTTGCCTATCAAGGACCAGGATATGAAGTCAGAATGCTTGTAGCTAAAACAGAAGCAGATGCTTATGCTGGAAGATGGTTGGCTGTGATTCCAGGAACTTATGTAGGAGGTGAACTTGAAGAGCATTTGTTTAATCTGCCTTTAGATCAAGATGAACTCTATATTACTTTTGGGGCAAAACCTTCACCTGGATTTTGTGTTGGATGTTCCACTAATATAGCAGGAAATTATAAGTTTAGTTCCCAAACTTGGAAAAGTGGAAGTAAATCAGTTACAAATTTAAAAGCAACAAATGGTATTCGTTTTGATGTAGATTTTAAGACTTTTAGTAACGGGACTGAAAATGGATCAATGCAAATGAGTGGATATCCAAGAGTATCAAATGGAACATTACTTGAGTCTAGATTCAAAGGGGTTAAAGGAAGTGATGATAATTCAGCCGTAACAACAATTAGATTTAAAGATGGAGCTACTTTTGCTAAATTTAATATCTATGGAATAGATAAAACCACTCTTATAGCAGATGAAGTTGAAGTAATTGGTTATTGTGGTGATATTGCTTACAATGCTATACTTTCATTCAATACAAAAGATCCAAGTAAGCAAACTTTTACGATTGGAGGTAGAAAAGCAAATGGTACTAAACGATCAAGTATTACTAATAAAAATGCAGCTGCAATAGTGGAGTTTCCTCATGAGGTAAATAGAATTGTAATAAAACATAACTTACATTATCGTACAAGCTCAAGAGGATATCAGAATATAGCTATTGGCGATTTTGAATTCAATTGTCCTCGTCCTGCTAATCCGAACCCTGATGGTATAGAGTATACATTACAAGCACCTGCAAAGGTGGTGTCTTGTACAGATTTTCTTTACACATTCAAAGTTTGGAATTATGCTTGTGAGGCTCGTTATGTAAAAATTGATGATGAATTACCAGAAGGCATGACATGGGTTAATGAAGGAGTAACTTCTTCTCAGTTTGCTTTTAATGAAGCCAAGTTCAATAATTACGGCGGTACAAGAGTTTTGAGTATAGATAAAGTTAGACTATCACCTGGTACTTTTACTACGATTACAGCAAGGGTTAGGTTTGACGATAATGCGGTACCGAAAATTTATGAGAATAGAGGTAAACTAACTTATGAAAGTCTTAATGAAGGTAAGGAGATTACGATAGAGAGTTGTGACTATAATAATTTTACGGAATGTGTATCAACTAAAGTTGAAATGATTCATCAAGATAGGGTTTTGTCTCCTAAAATTAAACTTATTCCAGTATCGAGAAGATGTTATAAAGACAAAGGGATAATTACTGTTAAAGCTTCCATTGAAAATCCAAATCCATCTATAGACTTTACAGATTTGAACTTTACATTTACTTATAATGATGATTTTATCTTTAAGTCATTTAGTTCAAATTTCGGAAATGGAACAGAAGTCAAAGAGGACGGAATTCATATTGTGGAAGGATTAAGTATTAATGGAGGAAAAACACTTGAGTTGACTTATGAAGTACAAGCTCTAGATTTTCTGGCACTAATTGAAGTGGCAACAGGTAACAAATATACCAAACCACGCGATGTACCAGATGAGGATATTGCAAAGGTAGTAGAATTTGGTGCACAACTCGAGTTAGTTGGTAATTCTGAAGATGAATGTATCAATGCTAGTTTAGAGGATGCGTATGTTAATTTGGATCCAACAATTCCATTTTGTGGTAGGGATCTATCATGTTACTATCCTCCTGTTTCAGGACAAATTACTAAAAAGAACAGTGATTTTGTCATGATGACTACTTTAGATCGCAGTAAAGGGGAATCAATATCTACCAGTGATATTAATGCATGGTTATACTTAGAATCTAAAACGAAAGGTTTCGTTCCTACTCGTTTGAGTGAAGCACAGATTGGAGCTATTGTTGATCCTGTGGCAGGTATGTTGGTTTATGATACAACAAACAAGTGTTTGAAGTTTTATGATGGAACAAAATGGGCATGTATTTTACAGTCTTGTCCAGATAATTAAAAAGGGATTATTATGAGAAAGATTTTATTACTATTTGTTTTTTTGTTTAGTTTATTTATGACTTCACAAAAGACTTTTAGTCAACAGGCTATTATTGGTACTAAAGCAAATTATATTTCTTCGAGTTCTATTTTAGAATTTCCAGATAATGATACGAGAGGTGTGGTCTTGCCTAAGGTAGATAGTAGTGTAGTTGTAGGTGCAGTCGAAGGGACTTTAATATTTGATGTTTTAGATAAAAAAGTAAAATATTGTACGGGTAATGGTATGTGGGAAGATTTGTCTATCAACGAAGGGGTTGTTGACACGGCTATGCAAGATGGATTAAGTGAGGTAAGTGGTGCTCGTACCCTTATTGGTAATGACGCCAATATTAGTACTGAAGGTGTACTGGTTTTAGATAGTACAAATCAAGCACTTGTGTTACCACGAGTAGAGAGCCCTCACTTAAAAATGATTTCTCCAAGTTCAGGTACTATTGTTTATGATACAAAATCAAATATGATTTGCATATTTAATGGAAAAGAATGGGCTTTTTGGGGTAATGAATAAGTTTTTTATTTGATTGAATTATACTTAGGAAAGGGATAGCTTTTTAAAGAGCTATCCCTTTTTTTATTTTCCTTTTTGCATAAGTAAAGTCAGTGATTTTCTATTATTACACTACACGTTTTAGTACTATTTGTGATTGTTTTTTAACAATAGTTTTATGTTGTAAATAGTTGTGGTTTTAATTAGTTGTGGTTTTTTTTGTATAAATTATGTTTGTAATAATTTGATTTTTGAACTTTTATTGTGATTTATATCGTAATTTTCGTTAAATTTGAATTAAGTGTAAAAGTAAAAGTTATGAAAAAAAGAATTATACCTATCGCATTCTTGCTTAGTGGTATGGTTTCTTATGCTCAAGTTGGGATAGGAGTTAAGGAACCAGATAAATCAGCAATCTTAGAATTACAAGCAAAAGACAAAGGTCTTTTAATACCAAAAATTGCATTAACAGGTTTATTTGATACTCAATCAATCTATGGTAATAACCCCAAAGAAGGCTTGTTAGTTTATAATACTACCAACAATGGAGACGCATTACTTCCTGGTTATTATTTTTGGGGAATTGACTATAATGATAAAGAAAATCCAAATCGACCTCAGTGGGTTAAAATTGGAGATAACTTATCTGATAAAGTAAATAATAAAATGATGAGTTATGGTATAGAAGATAATGCTGCTGGGCAAAAAGTTTTCTCAATTACTGATGCTCATGGTCATACTATTGATGTGCCTCTTATTGATTTACAATTAGTAGCAACATTAGAAAAATCTAAAACTAATAAAGCAGCTTATGTTTATACTAACGAACATGGGCATGAATTTGTTATTGATGTTTTGGCTGATGTAATAAATCATTTTGGAGATATTATTAATAATGATCAGGTAGTTCAAAATATTGTAAATAAACTAAAAGGTAAGTTTGGAAATGTCATCTTTGAAGGCGACAAGTTCTATACTGTT
>NZ_WMJX01000073.1 GCF_009711045.1 Myroides albus
TGAAGTCACTATAGATGTTATCGGAGATGTAACAAATAACTTTGAAGACATTATTAATAATGAAGATGTTCAAAATAATATATATGAAATAATAGAAACAAAAGGAAAAGCATTATTATCAGATACTTCTATTAAAGTAACATATGGAGAAAAGGCATTGCTAAATGAAACAAGTATTGAAATAGCTAAAAAAGGAGTCGATGCAGAACACTTAAAAGATAATGCAATACTTACTTCTAAAATAAAAGATGGAGCTGTAAGTGAGAGTAAGTTATGGGCAGGTCAAGGAAAGAACAATTTTGTTGCTATAGCCCAAAACGATGGTACTGTAAAATACCAAGAGTTAGATACAGTATTACAAGGAGAGGCCTTATCTGTTGATAATTCTTTAGAGATAGAAGGTGATGCCTCGGCATCTCTTCTTAAGGGGGTTAAAGTCCAGGTTGCAACCAGTGGAATTGTAACTAAACATATAGAAGATAAAAGTGTTACTTCTGAAAAGATAGGCTCTGAAAATATGCCGAATGGTGCGGTTTTAATAGCTAATGGAATTGGAGGAGCTCTATTTACGCCCTTGAAAGAAGCTTTAATATATGCTGTCAATGGAGATATTGTAGGAGATGTAGAACAGACTATTTTGGTTAAAGGAGGTGAGAATGTATTAATTGGAGAACAAGGTAAAGAAGTGGAGATTGAACTTAATGTTTCTGGAGTCAAAGAAAAACATATCGCCAATAGAGCTGTTACGGCGTCTAAATTAAACGCAGAAAATGCTAATGAAGGATCGGTAGCTATAGTTGGTACAGGAGGTACTGTAAGTTATCAACCTTTAACATCTGATATGCTGACAGAAAAAGGATCTATTATACCAGGAGAAACAATCACCGCAATACAAGGCGCAGATGGGGCAGTACTTCAAAACGTAATTTTAGAGGTCAATGATAAATCTATTACTGCCTCTAAGCTTATTGCTAGAGAAGAGGAACAAGGATATGTAGCTATAGTTGGAGACCAAGGAATAGTTAATTATCAACCTTTAACTTCAAGTGTTTTACAGAATAAAGGAGCAATAACTACTGATGACATTATTATAGCATCTGATAATGGAGTAAATAAAGTGTTAGAAGATGTGAATTTAAGTATTAGAGAAAAGAGTATAAACACCGAACAATTGGCTGACAATGCGGTTAAAACAGCTCAAATATCAGAATTAGCAGTAACTAATGATAAGATTACTTCTGGTAATGTAGGGAAAGGTAGGGTATTGCTAAGTGATGATCAAGGAAGAACAGTTTGGGGAGAAATGGATAAAATTTATGACTCTGTAGCTGGTAATTTATTAACAGATAATATTATTACCATCATGCCTGACCAACACGGTGCAACTGTCACAGGAGATAAGGCCTTGTTAAAGGATATTAGATTAGGTATTAAAGAGCAAAGTATTACTAATCAACAAATAGCTGAACAAACAATTCAGATTAATAAATTAAGTAGTACAGGTTCGGATGAAGGAATGGTAATGGTAACAAATAGTGATGGTGGATTTAATTATGTGGATAGAGCGAGTATTGTACAAGAAGCGAAAGATTTACAGCTAGAAGATGGTTTGCACTTTGTTAATGGTAATGGAATATCTGCTGTTTTAGCTAATACAACAGTAGGAATACAAGATCAAGGTATTGTTACAGCAAAATTACAAGATAAGGCTGTAACAGCAGCTAAAATATCTTCAGAAGGAGCAGTTTTAAATGCAGTACTAACAGCAGATGGTTATGGAGCTGTAAATTATCAAGAAATAAACGAAAATATTTTTTCTGGTAAAGGAGAAAGCTTATTATCTGATACCTCAATTAGTGTTACCGCTGAAAATAAAGCTCTTCTACAGCAAACAAGTATCGCAGTTGCTGAGCAAGGAGTGGATACAAAACATATAAAAGATACTGCTGTTACCACAACTAAAATTAGTTCCAAAATAGGAGATGAGTTAATAGGTGAGGGAGCATTTTTAGTAACGAATGGTCAAGGAAGTACAACCTTTTCTTTTATGGATGAAATTGCCTCAAAAAGTGGAAAGGAATTAAAAGCAGATACTTCAATCTCTGTTGTTGGAGGAGATCATGCACTTTTAAAACAGGCAACTATTCAAATAGCTCCATCAGGAATTCAAGAACAACATTTAAGTGATAAATCTGTCACTCCTCAGAAAATTAATGCAGATGGTGAAACTAAAGGATTAGTGCTACTTACAGATGGTGAAGGTGGAGCGAGTTTTGAAACAGTTACAGCAGCTATAGCTGATGCGGGTAAAACTTTGTATGCTGGTGATGCTATCGAGGTTACAGGAGGAAATCAAGCACTTTTAAAGGATGTGAGTATTAGTGTTAAGGATAAAGGTATTAGAAATGGAAAAATAGCAGACAAAACAATTCAGGCAATAAAAATAGATGCAGATCAAGCAGATCAGGGAACTGTTTTAACTTCTTTAGGAGATGGAGAGGCAAAGTTTTTATCTTTGAATAGTTATGGTAAGCAATTAAATAGTGATAGTTCTATTACAGTGTCTAGTAGGGAAGGTGTTTTATTAGCACCTGCGTCTATTAAAGTTAGTGATGCAGGTATTACAACAGAGCATTTGGGAGAAAAAACAGTGACGATAAATAAACTTTCATCCGTAGAAGGTGGTCAAAGTGCTACATCTAATCAAATTTTGTTAACTGATGGAGAAGGAGGATATAGTTTTGGAAAAGTTGATCAGGTAATAACTAAGGCTAATATCGCTGGAGGAGAAACAATTTCTGCTACTTCAGGATCAATAGGATCAGTTTTAAGAGAGGTTGTATTAGAAGTAAATAACTTATCAATTGATAGTAAACATTTAAAAAACAATGCAGTAATTACAGAAAAGATTGCAAATGATGCAGTAACCTATGCGAAGTTAAGAGCTGCTTCAGTATATGGGACAGTAGTAAAAGATAAAGGAGTGACAGCTGCAAAAATATCGTCTCAGCAAGCAATTGAAGGAGAGTTATTGGTAGCTGATGGTGATGGAGGAGCTGCTTTTAGACAGGTTACTTTTAATGGAGTTGACTATAGTCAAGATGAGCAAATTAAAGATATAAAATGGTTAGATACAGATAAAAAAGTAGCTCAGAAAGTTTTCGAAATAGAATTAACTCAACCAGACAATAAAATAACACTAGATGGTGATTTTGCGTCAATTATTCTAGATGCTAGATTGATCAATCAAGCAACTAATTCTTCTACTCGTGATTTAATAAAAAAGGAAGTTGTTAATGGGAAAACGGTCTTAACACTTGGAACACCAGGTACAGTAACTGTAAAACATCCTAAAGGCAAGTATTACCTTATTTTAGAGTATGTAAAGAAATAATTTTCGATAGTATATTACTTATTAATATCAAATAATTAACATGAGAACATAATGAAACAACTAGTTTTTACAATAATAGGATTACTCTACTCTTGTATAATGGTGGCACAGATTGGAATAGGTACAGAAAACCCATCGAGTGGTATTGAAATAGAAGGTAGTATACGATTTCGAAATTTACAAGAGGGGGATTTACAACAGTTTAATAGAGAGGTTTTGATGGATAATCAAGGAAGGTTAGGATATTTAGAAATTGAAAGTGAGCGATCTTATTTTGTTAAGATGATTTCTGATGAAATGGAGGATAAAGTAGTTTTAAATCAAACAGATCAAAGTAAGGATTTATTTTTAGAGATAGAACTAGAATTACTACCGCGTACAATTTCAATTTTTGAAATTCACTATAATGTACCTGTCTCTTTCGAAACAGAGGACTATTCAGCTTTTAGCGATACACCTTTAGTTAGTGAAATTGGTGTTAGATTAATGAAAAAAGAAGATCAAGATAGTGATTATAGCAATGTAGCGGAAGGTAATCGATCATTATCAATACCTAGTGAATATGAAAAAACGGCACCAAATTTAGAGGTTAGACGTTCATTTGTTGAAGGAATGAATATTCAAGAAGTACTTAATAATGATGTTTATAGCAAAAAAATAACCTATAAATTAATGAGTTACACTAAGGATAATCATGGAATAGTTCAATATGGTTCACAGATGTCTGATAACAGAGGAAATGTAGGTATGCTACTAATTAAAGTTTATCACAAACCTTATTATGGAGAAACAATTAGCGAGTAAGAAAATGAAACAAATTATAAGTGCAATTTTACTGTTTCAAAGTGTCATTTGTATGGCTCAAGTTGGAATTGGTATAGAGAGTCCTAAGGCTGCCATACATATTGGTAAAGATGTAAAATTAAAAGATGTTATTCATGTGGAGGAATCTATGATGGATTACCCCAAACATTTAATTTCTGATGCAAAAGGAAATTTAGCTGTATTTACCGGATTACCAACTAATTTAATGTTTAAAAATGTTTTGACAGCTAAGATGAATAAAAATATTTACATTCCAAATGACAGCACACCAGATAGGAATGTTACTTATGAAGAGGAGTCACTAAACTTGAATAGCAAAATTGTGGTACCTCCCAATGAAACTTATGTATTAGAAATAGCTTATAGTATCCCTGCATTGTATGGAGCAACAGGAAATCCTAAAGGAGATTTTGGTGTTTTCTTGAAAAAGAAACAAGGAGATGGAGAATTTGAGAAAATAAATACTTCTGTGCGTGTTTTTTCTCCAAGTCTATCCAATGCTAATGCTGTAACGGCCATAGGTAGAGCAATTTCTTGCACTTATGTAGATATAGTAAAAAATGATACAGATGTTCCGTTGGAGATTGTATATGATGTATACGGTTTTACAGATCATATTAATCTGCGTAATTATACTATTACATTTGGTTCATATGATGATAGGACCAGTTATCAGAATTATAACTGGGGAAGAGGTGTTTTTGTTATAACAATTAATGAGTTAGTAGAATAGAAATGAAGCAGAGAGTTAACATATTGTTTTTTATTTTGTTCAGCATTAAAATGATTGGACAGGTTGGGATTGGAGTTGAAAATCCAGTGGTAAATTTTGATATAAATCCTAAGGGGATTCAAGTTGAAAATCCTGAGGATAGATATATTCGTTTAGAGGGATTAGAACGTAAACCTGAGTATTTGCGTAAAATAGTATTAAATCAAGATGGAGATCTTGCTACAATGGACTATAGTTCAGATAATTTTAATTTGAAAACTATTAAATATGTTAAGAGTAAAAGGACCGTTCATACAGGTAAAAGTGCTAATGTAATGGATCCTTCTAAAGATCAAATTACTTTAGAAATGGATTTAGAAGTTACTTTATCTCCCAATACAGATAATATCCTTTTTTTAGAGTATGACGTGCCTATTTATATATATAATAATAAAGAAAATAATCTTATAGTTGTTGGTTATGTTGGAGTTACTTTAACTAAAGTTGAGGAAGATACTACATTAGTAGAATTAGATCAAGGATCAAGAAAACTAACCAACTATGAAAGTAAAATAAACTCGGAAGGAGATGTTTTTTTGGGAGTATCGATAACAGGTAAAGCAATAGACCAAATAAGTAATACTGAAACAGTGAATAAGGTAGTAAAATATAAATTGTATGGTTATGTTGAAAAAGGACGTTATGATAATATTGATAAAGAGGTTTATTTTGGTAATGCAAATGGTGAAATAGAATCATTAGGAATAGGCGTCTTTAATGGGATTATATATGAAAAGATAATTTCGACATATTGAGTAAGAACTGACAAATTACAATTATCAAATAAATTGAACAATCTTAATTATTACAAAAGGAATGATTAAAGTTGAGAATGTTTTTTAGTGATATAGTGATTGATATTCGTTTAGAACTTATTGTTGCCTTACCCATAAAAAAAGGTGGTTTAGTTATTTTAACTAAACCACCTTTTTTTATGGGTAAGCTTTCTGTTAATCAATTTTAGAGGACTTCTAATATTATAATCTGAAGTTTTCAAATTATAAAAAGATTGCGAGTATTTCAGCTACTGAAATGATTAATAAATTAAAGTATCCTTTTTGGATAAAAAAAGTTAAAACTATTAATTTGTCTTTTATAATGTAAATTAAGTCTCTATTTTTGATTTTTATTTGATAAAATAGCAAAAAAATAAAGGTTTTTTAGAGCTATAAAACACTTTTTTTATTGTCAGAATGAAATGTAGTAATATATTAAGGTGTTCTTCAATTTCATTAGTAAAAAGCAATATATGTAAATTAAATATTCTCTAATGTTAATACTAGATCAACAGTTTGACTATTGGAGATGAAAATGAATTCATTGTTTTTTATCATGATATTTATGATAAAAAGTTGTAAAAATATCGATAATTTATAAGAAAATATTTGTGTTTGTTTTTTTATTTGTTTAAATTAGGATGGAATTATTTAGGTTTTTTGTAAAAATACATCTAAGAAAAATAGTAAGTAATCAAAAAAATAAAATCGTGTATGAATCAGAACTGTTTAAAAATAATTTTGCTGCTATTTTGCAATGTTTATTATGTATCTCATGCTCAAGTAGAAGCAGATAAAATTGAATTAGTAAATACAGGTGTATTTTCTGTTTCTCCAGGAACTATTGTTGCTACAGAGTTTGACTTTATTAATACGTCTAAAGGAAAATTTACCAACGATGGGGATATTTATTTTTATAAAGACTTTACCAACGACGGAATTTATGGTATGTCATCTATACATAAGACATCTTCTGCTTATTTTGTTTTAAATGATGAAACAAATGCTAAGCTGATTAAAGGTAAAGGTCTGTCATCTTTTTATAACATTGTATTTGATAGTAAATTAGATGGTATTGCTTTCGATTTGAAGAATAATATAGATATCCAAGGACTAGCTTCTTTCAAAAATGGAATTATTAAAGTAGATGCCTCAAAAAAGTCAGAAGAGCCTTTGTCGATGGGTATGGTGAGTTTTTTGCCTAACTCGAAACATGTGTAAATCGTCAGCAAAAAGTGGACAATTAAGATACTA
>NZ_WMJX01000074.1 GCF_009711045.1 Myroides albus
GATACGTTTATTACAGAACTATCTCAAAACGATACGTTTATTTCTTCTCAAAATTACGCTTCTATTCAACTTTTAAATGAAACAGGAAAATCTAAAGGGTTTATTTTTAAAAGTGGAAATCCTAAAGATAATTCCACAGATGCAGAGAGGACTTTTAATGAAACCATAACTAGTCTTGAACGTAAAGGTACTCAACCTGTAATCACGCCAAATAATGAGTTTACATATTATCAGTTTACTAATGAAGAAGGTGAGGTGAGAAATATTACAGTTTCTGAAGACGTTAACAATGATTTTGATCTAATTCTTAAAAATAATAAGCAAAAGCTAGCTAATACATTGAATGAAACAACTCAGTATAGTGAATCACAAGAAACAGTTATTGGTAAATGGATTGATGGTAAAGATATTGTTCGAAAAGTATATACAATTAATTTAACTTCAGCTTCAGCTACAATTGAGGTGAATCAAGTTATTGCAAATAAAATATTAGAAGCTAAATTTATTAGTGATGATACTAATGCTATTGTTAGAGGAGTCGTGAAAAAACAAATAATAGGTCAGAAGACAACCTTGTTATTGGGTATACCAGGAAGTATTATAACTAATTACCAAGCAGGTGGATATACATTAATCTTGGAGTATATCAAGTAAAAAAGTTTTTTTGAAAAATAACTCCTCTTCTAAAGAGGAGTTTAAATCTATTAATTTGATGAGAAAAATAAGTTTTATAATATTAATCGCTTTACTAAATACAGTAATGTGGTCTCAAACGCAATCTGAAAGAATTGGTCCAGGTGGTGTTTTTGAAGACTTAAGAGTTTGGTTAAAAGTAGATGATGAGGGAGATATTGTACTAGAGAAAGGAAAAAATGTTGATGTATGGAAAGATAACTCTGGTAATTTTAACAATTTTAGTTTTAAAGATTTATCTAGTTCTAAAAAGGATGGCAGTCCTACTATTGTTTATCATGAAAGATCAATGAACTTTAATAATACTGTTCACTTTGGAGATAGACAATTCTTAGCCATAGATGGTAATTATGCACCTAACAAAGCCAATCATGACCCTAGGCCCATGACTGAGAATTCTCCATTGGGAGTAACAACTTTTGTTATTTATTATGCGGAGGATAATAAATCAGATAAAAGACTTTATACTCATGGGTTTGGTGGAACAGATCCCACAAATGATAGCGGAACTAGATATCCTGCTATGGGTTTCGCACCAGAGGAAGGAGTTGGAAGGCTTAGAAATGATGGAGCTACATCAATAGGTAATAATCATATTCAAGATGGTAATATAGTAGGATTTAATTTAGGTGCCACAGCTATGCAAATGATTAAAGTTCGAAATGAACGAACGGATTTTGCTAGCAATGATAAGAACAGATTTGCTACCATAACTCATGATTTTGGTGGTTGGCAAGACGTAATTACAACAAATAAAGGGAAAGATTTTGCTGAGGGATTTAAGTTAGCCCAAGGTGCAACTATTGGAGGTGCAAGCCGTACAAAAGCACAGTTTTTAGGAAATATTTCAGAGGTTATTTTCTTTGAAAAAGAATTGGATAAATACCAGCAAGAGAAAGTACAGTCTTACTTAGCTGTTAAGTACGGAATTACAATGGATGTTGATAGAAACGATCCTTACTTAAACTATGATTACGTATTGTCCGATGAAACTAAAGTTTGGCCAGGAAATTATAATGAGTATCTACAAGATGTTGTTAACTGGAAGTATCATAATAATGTCGCAGGTCTTGTAAGAGATGACGCTTCGGAATCTAGAATATACAAAACTCGTTCAACAGGTCTTGGTTCTATTTTAACTTTATATACCCAAGGAACTGAGTTATATAGTAATATTTCAAAAGAGTTTGATCAAGATTTATCAGCCGTTTTTTTCGGTGATAATGGCAAGAGTGTTAGTCAAGCCACTTATGTGGAGGACAAGCAAGGTATGTGTTTAGATTATGATTTTGGTATTGATAGAATATGGTTAATAGATAAAACTAATATTGATCAGATTACTTTAAATGTAAATGCTGGTGGAGCTGATTTTGCTTTTAATGGTGATGGATATCAGGTTTATCTTCTTTTGAGTAATGATGAGCAACGAGCTTTGAGTGGACAATGGGATCGTGCTATTGTTGGTAACTACATTGGTGGTAAGGATGGAGAACATACATTTGAACTTCCTTTACAAGATAAGTATACCTACATTAGTTTTGGAGCTGTAGAAGTTCAAGGAAAATGTGAAACTTGTGAATTTGATAAAGTTAAGCAAATAAGCTTTTTAGAGACAGATTGGCAAAAAGGTAACCTTCAACATTTTTATAATTTAGGTGATAATTTTACAGTAGATGTAAAAGTGATTGATGAGAATACTACCATGCAAAATAATCCAACAGTTATTAAAAAAGGTTACCCTAAGGCTAGTGGGAAAACTTCTTTAGAGATTTTAAGAAAAGCAAAACTTAAAAACGATACTGAATCTGTAACAACTCTTTTGGAATTATCATCTTCTGCTTTATTGGAATTTGATATTTACAATGTAGATAAAAAAGGAAAACATTATGATGAAGTTGAAGTTTATGGTTTATGTGGTACTACTGTTATAAAACCTGTTTTGAGTTATTCAACAAGTCAAGATAAAAGTAGTTATGAAATTGTTAATCAAGCTAGTAGTGTTAAAGCTGTAGCTAATGAGAAGTCTTCTTCTTATACTGGAGTAGCTGGAACTGTTCATGTTGAATTTGAGAGGGCTGTTTCTAAGGTTTATGTTAAATATACAGTAAGAAGAGAGAGTAGTTCTTCAGCAAAAACTAAAATTGGGATAGGTAGCTTAAGTTTTAGATGTCCAAGTAGTATTCCAGTATCAAATGAAGATGGGTTATATTTTAGTTTGCAAGCAGATCAGCAAGTTAGTATGTGTGAGGATGTGGTTTATACCTATAGAATTACCAATAATAATTGTGAGACTAAAGTAGTACCATTTGAAAATATATTACCTGAGGGATTATTGTGGAAAAAAGATGGTTTATCTATTGATAATGTTTTCATTGAAGGTGCATTTGTAAATGCTTACCAAGATAGCAAAGAGTTAAAAATTGATCGATTAAAAATCCCTGGAGGTAAAACTTTAACTTTTAGAGCAAGAGCTTATTTTAGTAAACAAGCTCAAGTTCAGGATTATGAGAATAAAGCTAGTTTTACATATAAAAGAAGACTTGCTAAACAAGATTTGAATGATCCAGATATGTATGAAGATGTGACTTTAGAGAGTTGTGATTTTCTATCTTCAGATCAATGTAATCCAACTATTACAACTGCATTAGCTGCGACTCAGTTCGAACCAATTTTAGTAGACTTACAGCTGTTAGATAAGAAATGCTTTACAGAGGATTCACAATACACGTTTTTAGCCACTTATAATAATGGTAATACATATAATTTAGCTCAAACCAATATTGATATTTATTTTAATGAAGAGTTTCAGGTAATTAAAGATTCTCTAAAATCAACTTCTATTGATTTCTCAAAGAGTGAAATTGAGGTAGAGGAAGGTTCCTTGTCAATAGAGGATTTCTTGTTACCTGTTGGTGAGTCTACTATTACTTTTGTTTTAAAGGCTCCAAAGAAAATAGATTTACAAGTAGATTCTTTAACACAAAAAGTTCTTGATTTAAATGTATTTATTGAATTATCAAGTGACAATCAGGATGTTTGTTTAAACTCAGCTGTGTATGATTCATTTACAGAGTTAAATGTTGAATATTGCTCTGTGTGCTATATGCCTGGAGTAATAGATCAGAATTTCGTATCGCCTACCGATTACGTTAATATCTCAACACTTGATACTCATATTTCAAATGACCAGCGAAATGCTAATGCTTTTTTAGTATTAGACTCTTTCTCTAAAGGTTTTGTGCCAACAAGATTACACACTTTAGAGATAACTAAAATTGAATCTCCTGTTGAGGGTATGATTGTATTTGATGTTGATCAAAATTGTTTAAAACTCTTTAATGGTCTGCAATGGGGTTGTATAATTCAATCTTGTGTGGAATAAAAAATAGAAACGGATGAAAATGAATATAAAGTGGAGTATTGGTATTATCTCTATGTTATTATTAACAAGTGTTAGTACTTATGCTCAACAAGTAACAATTGGCAAAGAGAGTATTGAGTTTAAAAGCTCAATACTTGAATTTGCTGATATGCAAAATAAAGGAATGGTTTTACCTGTGTTTGCAAAAGATAATTTAGATAAGGAATCAGTAGCTGGTACCTTATTCTTGGATGAGACACAAAAGAAAGTACTTCTTTTTTTGGGGGAAGAAAAATATATGGATCTATCTGTTACACCGGGTGAAGTAAATTTAGAGTATTACAATGGAGTACAGGAAATTTCAGGGGTTCAAAGTAGTATTTCTTTAGAACCAAATTTGACTATACCAGGAGTTTTAGTTTTACAGAGTGATTCAAAAGCTCTTGTGTTACCTAGAGTAGAGAGTCCACATTTAAATATTAAAAATCCTACAGCCGGAACTATTGCTTATGATACAAACAGTAAAATGCTTTGTATTTATAATGGGAAAGATTGGTCTTTTTGGGCAAGTGATGTTAAATAAGTAAAAGTGAAGGTTATGAATAATTTAAAAAATAAAATACTTTTTTGCAGCTTGATAGCTTTTTCAATTTGCTTTAAAGGTAGGGCTCAAGATAATATAATTTCCAATCATGGTATTTTAAAAGTTGCAAATCACGGTATACTTACCAATTACCTAAGCTTTTACAATCATACAAGTGCTAGTATCCAAAACGATGGTAATTTGTATTTCTTTAATGATTATCGAAATGATGGAATCCATAGCTTTGATAAAGAATTAAAAAATTCTCGAACAATATTTAGCAATATTAATCAAGTTAATAAAAAACCACAAAATATCGATGGTGTTGGTTTAACTGAACTTAATAATGTAATATTTAGTAATTCAACATCTGATTTTGCTTTTTTTATTCAAGCGAGTTTAGACTTATATGGACTTGTTGATTTTCAAGAAGGAATTTTAAAGATTCAGCAAGCTTCTGTAGATAATAAGTTAGAATACAGTGGTGCGGTTTCTTTCCATGATGGATCAAAAATTCAAAATGTTAGTAATGTATCATATGTAGATGGGTTTGTTGAAAAAGTTGGCCAACAAGAGATAACTTTTCCAATAGGTAATGGAAATTATTATAGATATGCTAGAATTAGTGCTAGTGAGAGTAATAAAAATATTTTCCAAAGTAAATATAAGGTTGATGACAATCAGTTTTTTAATATTAGAAACAATGTCTCAGGCGTAATTAATAAACTCAATGAAAAGGAATATTGGGTTATTGAGAAATCAAAGAATAGTAATAATACTGACGATATCATCTTGACTTTGACTTGGGATGAGCGCACCACGCCAGGTGAGCTGTTGAAAGATCCAGTTAGGGAATTGCACATAGTAAGATGGGATGAAAAGCTTCAGATCTGGGTTGACGAGGGCGGAATAGTAGATGTAGATACTAAGAGTATTTCTACTCCAACTTCTGTTAAAGGCTATGGTTTTTTTACACTGGCTACAGTTAATAAAGATTGGCTGTTGGACGGAGATGTGGTGATCTACAATCTTGTATCTGCTAATGGAGATGGGAAAAACGATTTCTTTCGAATTGACAATATAGAGCGTTTTCCCAATAATACAGTTGAGATATTCAACCGTTGGGGAGTAAGGGTGTATGAAACGACAAATTATAACTCTCGAGGGAATGTATTTGTTGGAAAGTCAGATGGACGTGGAACTATTAGTAAAGGTGAGAGTTTACCTACGGGAACTTATTACTACGTAATTACTTATGAATACAAGGATGACAAAGGATCTCGTACTATAAAGAAAGCGGGTTACTTGCATTTGGAGACTAACTAATAGAAAAATTCAAAATGAATTATAAAGCATTATTAAAGAATAGTTTATTGGGACTTGTCTTGGTAGGTAGCTCACAGGTAGCTACAGCGCAACAAGATCCTCAATTTACACAATATATGTATAATCCCTCACAGATAAACCCTGCTTATGCAGGGAGTAGAGGGACACTGAATATCTTCGGACACTACAGAACTCAGTGGGTAGGAATGGATGGTGCACCAAAGACAGCTAGTGTATCTGCCAACACACCTATTGGAGAATCAGGTCTAGGCTTGGGAGTTAATTTTACCAATGACAGATTAGGAGCAATGGATGAGAACAATATTTCGATTGACTTATCTTATGCAATTGATATCAACTATGAGTATAAATTGGCTTTTGGATTAAAGACCACAGCTAATTTAATGAGTGTAGATTTTACAAAGCTTAGAATATTTGATGGTAGTGATAAAGTAAATGACAATGTCAACAATGAGTTTACTCCAAATATTGGAGCAGGGGTTTACCTTTATTCTGATAAATCTTATGTTGGTATTTCTGTTCCAAACTTTTTAACAACAGACCGTTATGATGACAATGAGTTTACTACTCTACGTCAAAAAGCACATTTTTACTTAATGGGGGGATATGTATTTGAACTCAACCCAAGTTTGAAGTTCAAACCAGCAACTCTTATAAAAGTAGTGGAAGGGGCTCCACTGCAAGTAGATTTGACTGCGAATTTCTTGTTCATGGATAAGTTTACTCTAGGAGCAGCTTACCGTTGGGATGCTGCAGTAAGTGGGCTAGTAGGGTTGCAAGTGAATGAAAATCTGTTTGTAGGTTATTCTTATGAT
>NZ_WMJX01000075.1 GCF_009711045.1 Myroides albus
AGTATCTTAATTGTCCACTTTTTGCTGACGATTTACACTTATTGCTTATTATAGAAGATCAACCAGAACTTCGTTCTTTCATCGTTCAGAATCTAGGTAGCCAATACCGCTATGAGGAAGCGTCAAATGGTACGGATGGAATAAGACTCGCAAAAGAATTACTTCCCGATTTAATTATTAGTGATGTGATGATGCCAGATACAGATGGACTTGAATTGTGTGAAACACTCAAAAACAATATAGCCACTTCTCATATTCCAATTATGTTGCTTACGGCAAAAGCAGAACAAAAAGACAAGCTAATTGGGTTAGAAACTGGAGCAGATGATTACCTAACCAAACCGTTTTCACTCCAGGAACTCAAACTCCGTGTAAAAAACATTTTAGCTTTTAAAGCATTACTTCGAAAGAAATTCAATGGAAATAATCTTCCAACAGCAGAAGAAACACCCGAATTGAATAGCCGCGATCGAAAATTCGTTGACGATGTAACTGTAATGGTAGAAACCAATATTTCTAATCCGCAATTTAGCGTAAATACTTTAGCAGAAGGTATATTTCTATCCGTTAGTCAACTCACTCGTAAACTGAAAACCATCACGGGAAAAACGCCTGCGGATTACATTCGAAATATTCGCCTTGAAAAGGCTTGTGCATTGTTGAAAAATGGAGGAAGTGTTGCTGATGTTGCTTGGGCAGTTGGTTTTGAAGATGCTGTTTACTTTAGCAAGGTATTCAAGAAACATTTTGGATTTTCTCCTTCTTCTATAAAAAACAAATAGTATTCATTGATTCAACTAAAAAACAGTTAAGTAGTTCTTTCTAGTTGATCACTAGTATATTCCTAGGCTATGATTTAATTGTGATTCGTTAATAATGTATTCAATTGATTGATAAATACATCTTCTGATTTTTTAATTGATTCACTATTGGAATTTGCAATTAATTCAACATTTAAAATACTAAATTGTTTATTGTATTGATTAAGTATGTTTGCGTTGGAAAGTTGTTCTGTATTTTATAGAATGGATAGCGTCTGTTTTTTTATCATCATAATCCTTTAATTTTATCTAAGGAGGATACAAATGAAAACCTTTATATTTGTTTCTTTATTTTAGCCAATTTATTTACATAATGATGGAGCATTTATTCTTCTTTTTTAGTCTTTCGTTTATATACTGTACATTTTCGAAACTTTCTAGCTTCACATTAATGTTTATACATAAAGCGAAACCATCATTCATATATATATTACCTATTGTATTTATTTTCTTTTTTCTATTTGGATGCAATCGTAAACAAACTATACATCAAACAGACCTAGATAATCTATATGCATACAAACGTACTCAAATTCAAAAAGATAGTATTGCCAATAAATACAGTAAAGCAGGTTACGAAATTCTACAATCAGACCAAAGTAAGAAAAAGAATAAACAAATAGATAGCTTAATTTCAAAGTTACGTTGGAGTAGTAATACAGAACTCTTTTTTAAACTAGTAAAAACTGCCGAACAACAAGCTAAAGAACAATATGATATTTCTAGATTGGCACACCTTTATGAAAATATGGCCGTTTATTATCATGATGAACAACAATTAGATAGTGTTTATACCTATTATCTTAAGGCAGAACATTTATATAAAGAAAGTAAAGATAGTATAGCCTTAGCTGAAAATATTTATTATCAAGCTCGTTTACTCTATGAAGTAGATTTGTATCAGGAATCAGAATCGAAGCTTGATTTCGCATTAAATATTTTAAAAAAAGATCCAAAAAACCCAATAAATATAGAAGCGAATCAGCTAAAAACATTTTACAAAAAAGAAACAGATAAAGATATAATACAGGGGTTAATTGTATTAGAACAAATCTATTATCAATTAAAAAAGGATAAAGGAATATATACTATTTTACCAAAAGAAAAATTCAATCTTGCATTTGCTAATTTGTGTTTAAACATAGCTTTAAACTATATTGATTTAGGTCAATTATCAAAGGCTAAGGATTTTTGTTTAGAAGGATTAGACAACGCTAAAAATATAAAAGCAAATCAAATACAAGCGCATTTAAACTGGTCTTACCACAAAATATTATATCAACAAGGATTGCAGAAAAATATTGTAAATGATTTAATAGACTCTTATAACACATACATAGAATTAAACCATCCTTTTTACGCCATATCATTATCCACTTATATAGCAGAATTATACAGAGAACAAAACCAAACTTATCAATCCTTGAACTGGTTACTAAAGGCTTATGAATTAGCAGATAAAAATAAGTTTTACAAACAAAAAAAAGAAGTAATACAACAATTGTTAGAAGCTCATCCTACCTATGAAACACAGGAATTAATTGCTGAACTAGTTAATACATCTTACTTTATGGAAGAGCAACAGAATAAAATAGTAAAAAGTTTTACAAAAATTGAATTTGACACTTTTATATTAGAACAAGAAAACTCAATACTAAAACAACGCGTTATTTTATTGTATTTCATCATAACAAGTGTTATAATTAGTTTTATTTTTATTTTCATTGTAGTGAGACTGCGAATTAAAAATAGGGAATTAATTTATGCTAATGATAAACAACAAAAAAATGAACAAATCTTAAATTTAATACTAGAAAAAGAAAACATTGAGAATCAGACTATTTTAAAAGAACGTAATCGTATTGCTAGAGATTTACATGATGGAGTGGTTAATAGCATTTTTACTCTTCGCTTTAATACACAACTATTACAAATTCCTAATGAAGAATTAAAAAATAGTTTAATTAAAGAACTTATACATCTAGAACATGTTATACGAAATATATCTCATTCATTCGCATACCACGATGTTTTGCAAAACAAATCATTTGAAAAGCTTCTAAATGAATTAGTCAACAAACAAAATAATGAAAATAAAACTGACTATAGTTTTGAGTGCAATATTAATCTTGAATATTTAACTAACCATCAAAAAATTAATATTTATCTAATTATTCAAGAGTGTTTTCAAAATGTGAATAAACACGCTAATGCTAGTAAATGTAAACTCCATGTTGCTTTTGAAAATAACTACATTATTTTTAGTATTAAAGATAATGGTTTAGGCATGAAGTATAATTCCAATCATGGTATTGGACTTAAAAATATAAAAGAAAGAGCAGACAATATATCAGCTAAGTTAAAAATTGAATCTGAATCGAATAAAGGAACAACGCTATTATTATCTATTTTAGCAGAATCAATTTAAAACGAATACGCCAAAAAAAGCAGACATCCCCAACAAGTTAATAATAGTTGAGGACGTCTTTTTGCTTAATTGGAAAAAATACAAATAACTAATTAATTGATAGGCTCATGCTCCACCCTTAACAAAGTTTGTTCAACTTGTATATCATAGGTGAATTTATCATTTGTTAATTCAAAAATATCTACTGTTCTTTCAAATGTAATAGATCCATCTGCTGCTCTCCCAATTAAAGTTCTAGTCTTACCATCTAATGAAACATACCAATCACCTTGAGAGCGAACAGCTGATTTATCCCCATAAGCTGTTATTAGAAAACTACCATTAACATACTTATTATCCTTGTTTTTCGGAAAATATGCTCTGCCACTATTATTTATATAATATGCATCGCCAGAAAAATTTGAGGCTGGAGGCACAGTTCTATCTAACTCTATAGCTTTATCTATCCCGTTTGTAATATCCAAAACCTTAGTAGTTTTCCATTCTACACTTGATAAAATTTCAGCTGGAGTATTTGGTTCAGGGTGATTAGTAACAGGAATATGTTCAACACTATAAATAATATCTGGACTATTTACATCTGCAATCGAGTAGGTAAACTTTTTATTATTCAATTCTATTATATCTACGGAACGTTCAAAAGCTATTTCATTTTTTGAGTTATACGCCTTTAAATTGCGTTTAGAATCATTATCCGTTAAACTCCATAAACCAAACATTTTATGACCATCGTTAAAATCCACAATTCTAAAAGTTCCATTGGTGTTATAATAAGCATATCCTGCATACATAGCACCTGGCATAATATCTAAGCTAATATCGTTACCTTTATTATCCACTATTTTTGAGGTAATCCATACGTGATTTGATAATATTTTAGCCCCTGATTCTTTCTTTGTAATAATTTCGTTTTTAGAATCATCACTAGAACAAGAAAAACTTGCAATTGACAACGATACCAAAAAACCTACTGCTAAAAATTTTAATAAACTTCTTTTCATCTTTTATTATTATTAATGTTTTAATTAATTTGAACCAAAAATAAACACTAAAAACATTACTACAATAAAAAAAACCTCGTTTTTAACATTTATTATCCTAAAAGGATATTATAAAACACATACTTTTATAATATCCATTTCCTTGTAATAAATAATAGCAATGGATACACCTTAACAAAAAAATACTAGACAAAAAATGAGTAAGCTTTAAACATGACTATAAGTGTATATTCATATAAAAACATAATTATAATCCTATACAAACAAAAATGAATTCGATATGAAAAAAATAAAAGCCTTGTATTTTTTATCACTTCTATTCACAACTTCGATAGCCCATGCTTTTCAAGAGGATCTTGGTTCTGCCTATAAGAAGAATTATACTAACTATAAAGTATCTGATTCTATCTTTCCAAAATCATTCTGGAATAGTGAATCTGTTAAAATAACTTTCGTTCCGTCTATTTTTTTTGGCTCGACAGCTATAACCTGGAATGGCAGAGAGCATATTCTTGAGACTAGAAATAAATATATTCCCGAATTTGCCAATACTTTTGATGATTATCTACAATATGCTCCTGGAGCTTTAGCTTTTGGTTTAAAAGCATCTGGGGTTAAAGGTAGAAATAATATAAGGCGAAGCGTGTACAATTATGCTGGAAGCATGCTAATTACTGGAATTTTTGTAAACAGTTTAAAATACTCAACCAAAGTAATGAGACCCGATGGAAGTACTGCTAATTCATGGCCATCTGGTCACGCAGCAACTGCTTTTGCCAATGCTGCATTTTTAGATAAAGAATATGGATTGGTTAATCCTTCTTATTCTATCACAGGTTACGGAATGGCCATCATGACAGGGGTAGGTCGTAGCATGAATAATAGACACTGGTCACCTGATATTCTAGCAGGTGCTGGTTTTGGAATTCTTTCCACTAATTTGGCTTACTTTTTCATTGATAAAATATACGGTAATAAAGGAGATAATCTGAGTTTCTTATCTAAAATTGAAGGCAATGAAACCCCTTCTTTCTTAGCAGTTAGATTAGGAGCTAGTTTTAATAGTAATAACATACTTAAGTTTCATAACGATGGACCTGAGGCTAAAATTGGTTGGGAAGCAGGCTTTGAAGGCGCTTATTTTTTCACAAAATCAATAGGGATTGGAGGAGAGTTTACCATATCAGGATATCCTTTAGCACAAAATAATACAAACAAACTGGAAGCTTCTGATACTTTTGAACAGTATAATCTTTCTACCGTAAATTCTGCACTTGGTTTCATGAATGCTGGTATTGGTCCCTATTATGCGTTTCATTTTTCTTCTAAATTTAATATGATGTTAAAAGCTACAATAGGGTATTCTTTTGGGGCCTCTGGTAAAATTGAAGCCAAACAAAATGACACAGATATATTTCTACCAGTTAACATTCTAGATAACATGACTATTAGCTCTTATAAACCTCATAGTTCTTTTCGTTGGTCAACAGGTACAGCTTTTACCTACAATATAACCGATCAATTAGGATTATCTTTATACGCAGATTATTCTACTACTAAGCCTACCATTAAATATACACCAGGAAATCCTCAGCTTAATTCTTCAAATAATAAATTTGAGTCCAATAAGGCTGACTTACACTATCTATCGACAGGTCTCAGATTAACGGCTTATTTTTAGAGATAAGTAAGCAGATTAATAATGAATATCCTACATTATTTAACACTTTAAACATCAAAAATGTTAAAAATATTTAATTTTAAACCATCTACAAAGATTATAATTATTTTTGTGTAAAAATTCAATATGAAAGTTAAATTTAAGGATGAAAAACAACTAAATGTTGTTATGAGCACTATTTCAAATTATGTGCAATTATATAGTATAGAAAATAATATAAAATCTGTCAATGATATGGGTTCTCATGTAGAAACTTTGTATTTATTTTTAAAAGATCATAGTAATGATAAAAAATCCTATACAGATACAATAGATAAATTATTAAAAAAGACTGAATAACCATTTTTAGTTTAAATCTTTACAATTCTGATAAAAAATACTTTTATATTAATCTTTTAGAAAAATATGGTATAAAAAACACATTATATTCGTTTTTTTTATTACATTTGCAATTCATAAACAACTGTTATATTTCTAATATGTAAATTTTAATAAAAGTAATTAGATCTAATATTTAACGCAACTGTATTAGTGTCTAAAATATACTTAGATTGGTTTTCTAATTTACAATTAGTTAATAACTAAAAGGGAGCTTATATTAGCTCCCTTTTTATTTCATATATAGTAATATTAATCGTTAAAAAAATGAATATATTGTAGGCTTCCCTTTTTTAGGACACCTCTAAATTCG
>NZ_WMJX01000076.1 GCF_009711045.1 Myroides albus
CGTATTCTTCTTGTTTTTTCCACTTGTGTTTCAAAGCGAATGCAAAAGTAAAACTATTTTTTTAATCTCCCAAAACTTTTTTTGAAAAATTTCTTTTTCTTTTTTCTTGCGAACTACAGTATTTACTGAAGCGGACCGCAAAGATAACACCTTATCTTTTACTTATCCAAACTTTATTTTGTTAAAGTTTTTAAAGCTTTTCAAAGTTATTAATTCTTCTTTGCTGCTTTCTTTATATTTAGGAGCGTCTGCCTCTAGAGTCGTTATTACTTCTCTAATGCGGATGCAAAAGTAGTATCTTTTACGCTACTTCCAAACTNGTACACTTTACAAGTGAAACTTTTTTTTGGATTAATGATATCATACCCCCTTTCCTACCTTACTTACACCAGTAATAATGCATTTACTTCCTTTAACAAGATTCTTTATACTATATATAGTATAGCACCTACTCGTAAGTACAATATTAAAAACAACAAAGGTTCTACTATATTTATTATAATAGAACCTTTGTTAACTATACTCAAAATCGTTTTACTTCTTAATTAATTTCTTACGATATCGTTCTCCACCAATCTCTACATAAACCAGATAAATTCCTTTCGGTAAATCAGAAACGTTAATTATAGCACGATTAGACCCAACAATTTCTTGTTCTTTTAATAGTTGTCCATTTATACTATACAACTCTACAGTATGTTTATCAAAGACGTAAGCCTGATCAATTTCAATATAGCAGTAATCTTCTGCAGGATTAGGCCAAATAGCAATACTATTATCAAGTGTGATACTATTTTGATTATATGAAATCCCATTAAAAGACGAATTACTAACCACTAGAGAGAAGTCTTGTACAGAACCTACCAACGCACCTTTATGTCTAATTACTATTTCATATTCTCCTTTGGAAGCATTTTCAATCTCTATTTTCTCAACATTATCGACTAAATTATCCCCCTTAACCGCCTTTGGATTTAAAAAATCTTGGTTTAACATCCAAGGTAAATACTCTTCTCCATTATAAAAAACGCGCAAATCCAAATCATTGACCAAATCTCTTCCATAATATTCATTATTTACACCTATTTTATTAACACCTTCTTTATCCGTCCAAACTAATGTAAACAACATTTTCTCGCTATCTGAATTTAAGTTTACTGTAGTTCTAAACTCTCTATTTTGAAATAAATTACTCTCCAAAACTAAAGCTTCTTTAGATAGAGAATTATTAAGTAATTCTACTCCAGATTTAGCATTTAACAATCCCCATCCATATCGGTAACTTGGTCCATCGTAAAGTTCTATTTTTTGAGCGGATTGAATCATTACAGCCTTTAGAGTTGCCGCCTTTAGAGGAAAACCTTTCTTTTCTATAGCCCATTGTTGCCAAAGCGACAATACTCCAGTAACAACAGGTGTAGCCATAGATGTTCCACTCAAATTAGTATATAGATTATCTTGAATTGAAATACCTTTAACCAAAGGGTTGACAAAGGCAGTAGAGAAAATATTCACTCCATCAGCTGTTATATCAGGTTTTACTCTAAAATCATTTGTAGGCCCTGTACTACTAAAATTTGTTTGAAAATTCTGTTCAGGAACCCCAGGATCCAATGCAGCTACAACAATCGGATTCTTAGCAGTAGAATAACCAACTAATAGATTCACCCCATTCTTTGTAGGATTAACAATATCCGCCACACCTAAATCATTACCAGCTGCAATTACAGGTTGAAAGTAGGGAAACAAATAACAAACTCTATCAAAATTATGCGCATCAATATTATAAGTTCCAAAGTAATTAACAGGTAATAGAGGCCTTTTATCATCATCTATTACTGCGATACCATAAGAGTGATTAGACAACAATACTCCTTGTTTGGCTAAATCAGTTATTTTAAGAATATCATTATCCCAACCAAAAGAAACCACATTTGCCATCGGAGCCATACCTTTTGCTTTAGGATTCAATCCCTTTGCTAATATAGTACCTGTCACATGTGTAGCGTGTAGCCTTGCCGATTCCCTTTTCTTTTGAATCGCTTTATCAAATGAATAAATATCATTTTGTTCTTCCCCTAACACCACACGCCAAGCATCTTTATCCCCTTTAAATTCAATATGTTTAGCTAAAGCAGTTTCTCCATCAACAACAGCCACTATCATATTGTTTCCCAACAAATTACTTGTGCGACTATCCATATTCAAACTATTCACGCCACTAACTTGTCTGGCTACAACATTCCCTAGTTTATAATAAATCGGAAATTGTTGTTGCTCTATTCGGCGCAAAGAAGTAAAAGAATGAGTAAAATTCGTTTTCTTTTCAGCAGTATACAAATCTTCAAATTGAACAATAGAAAGTGAATCACTTTTATGTTGTTGATCTAAAGTAGAAATAAAAAGATCTACTTTTTCGCCATCATACTTATTTCCAATCTCACTTCTCAAGGCAGTATTTTGTCCAAAAACACTACTTGTCATTAATAATAAAATCCCTATACCAATTCTCATACCTGTCATACACTAATTCAAATGTAAATTTCATCTTTTTCCAGTTCTTTTACTAATTATTATCAATAATTATTACAAATACATACCTATATTCTCACTTTATCATTTCAAATCAACCTCATTTAATAGCAGTTTTCCTGTTTTTACCTAATATTTCAATATATTTGACAATAACTAACATTAACTTATAATAATATGTACGCAAAACAAGCTATTTTAAGCGTTGTTGTAGGAGCTTCTGTTTTTTCAGTCTCATGTAACAACACAAAAAAAGGCACTACAGAGGTAACAGATTGGAACGAAAACAATTCTTTCTATAATCCAAGTACGCTACCTTACCAAACAGCAGATTTCAGCAAAATCAAAAACAAAGATTTCAAACCAGCATTACTTGAAGGAATGCGTCGTCAAATTGAAGCAATTGACAAAATCACAAGCACTACTGATGAAGCAACCTTTGATAATACATTAGTAGCTTTAGAAAAATCAAGTGAATTATTGGATAGAGTAAGTTCTGTATTTTATCTATTAACAGGAGCACATACAAACGATGAATTAAAGGCTGTTAGCAATGAATTAGCTCCTAAATTTGCTACCCATAATGATGCTATATACTTAAATGATGCTTTATTTCAACGCATTAAAAAATTACATGATAATTTAAAAGATTTGAATCTTACTTCGGAACAAGAACGCCTTGTGGAGGTTTATTATCAAAACTTTGAAAAAGCTGGAGCAAACTTAAGCCAAACAGATAAAGAAAAACTAAAAGAACTAAATCAAACTATTGCAACATTAAATAATCAATTTGGAGATAAATTATTGGCTGCAACTAAACAAGGAGGAGTATCTTTTACAAAAGAAGAGCTTTCGGGCTTAAGTACTAGTGAATTAGACGCAATAAAACAAGAAAACGGAACTTATCTAATAGACCTAAATAATACAACTCAACAACCAGACTTAGATAAGTTAACCAATAAAGAAACCCGTAAAAAACTATTTGAACAAGCATGGATTAGAGCTGAAAAAGGAGATGAAAATGACACTCGTTCTACTCTTATAGAGCTTGCACACAAAAGAGCTGAAAAAGCAAAATTATTAGGTTTTGATAACTATGCTGCTTGGAGCTTACAAGGAACGATGGCACAAACTCCTGATAATGCTATTAAGATATTAAAAGATTTAAGTCCTTTTGCTGTTAATAGTGCAAAAGAAGAAGCAAAAGAAATCCAAGATTTAATAAACAAAGAAGCCGATCCATTTACTCTAACTGCAGCAGATTGGAACTATTATGCAGAAAAGATTAGGGAAGAAAAATACGCTTTGAATCAAAACGATTTAAAACCCTATTTCGAAATGAACTCTGTGATGGAAAACGGTGTTTTTTATATGGCTAAACAACTTTATGGTTTGTCATTTAAAGAGCGAACAGATATTCCAGTATGGCAAGAAGACGTGAAAGTTTATGAAATATTTAATGAAGATGGAAGCCAAGTAGGATTATTCTATGCTGATTACTATCAAAGAAATAGTAAACGTGGGGGAGCTTGGATGAGCAATATTGTTGGACAATCTAAGTTATTAAATCAATTACCTGTGATTTATAACGTAGGTAACTTTCCAAAACCAGCAGCAGGACAACCTACACTTCTATCGCTTGATAATGTAATAACTATGTATCATGAATTTGGTCATGCCTTACACGGATTTTTTGCAGATCAAACTTACCCTACTTTATCAGGAACAAGCGTATCTCGTGATTTTGTAGAATTTCCTTCTCAGTTCCACGAACACTTTGCATTTGAACCGTCTATTTTAAAGAATTATGCAAAACACTATCAAACAGGAGAAGTAATTCCTGATGAGCTTGTCAATAAAATAAAGAAAGCCTCTAACTTCAACAAAGGTTATAGCTTAACAGAATTGTTAGGTGCTTCAGTTATTGATATGGAATGGCACATCATTGATAGCAATACCAAAATTACTGATGCAATAGCTTTTGAACAAGAAGCTCTTAAAAAATATGGTTTAGACTTAGCTACTGTACCTCCAAGATACAGATCAACTTACTTTAGTCATATATTCGCTGGAGGATATGCAGCTGGTTACTATTCATATAAATGGTCTGAAATGTTAGACTATGATGCTTACCAGTGGTTAGAGCAAAATGGAGGAATGACAAGAGAAAATGGTCAAATCTTAAGAGACAAAGTATTTTCTAAAGGAAATTCAATGCCACTTGAAGTTATGTACAAAGATTTCAGAGGAAAAGACCCTTCAATAGATGCTTTATTAAAATACTCAGGTTTTACAAAATAGTCAGTAAAAAAAAGGCCAGCAAAATTGCTGGCTTTTTTATTTATTCAATATTGCTATCATCTCAGCGTCAACAAATCTCCCCTTTTCAAAGAAGTAATCACGTAAAATTCCTTCTGTTTGCATACCATTCTTAGTAAGAACCTTACGAGAAGCATGATGACTTGGGTCAATAAAAGCTTCTACACGATGTAAATTCATATTCTTAAACCCATATTCGATTAAGAAGCTAACGATCTGTGTCATATAACCTTTTCCCCAGAGATCAGGATGCAAATCATACCCGATTTCTGCCCTATTATTTTCTTCAGACAAATTGTGAAACCCACAAGTTCCTACTAACTTATCTTCTTCTTTATACGTTATTGCCCAACGAATTCCTTGCTTTAAAACAGTTCGCTCAATCCAGGTTTGGATTAATTGAGTAGCTTCATCAGTAGATTTAAAAGTAAACAAATCATAAAACTCAGTTACCTCATCTTTTGAAAAATACGCGTATAAATCTTTATCATCATTTATTTTTAAAGGTCTTAACCTTAAATCTCCAATTGTTACAATCGGTTGCTCTGCGGGAAATATCATATTATCTTTTTTTACAAAAGAACATCAGAAAAATTGAACAGACAAGAAATCATCAATATAAATGAATCTCCATATAACGTTAAAAATGTATTATACTATGCAATAAAACTTTGTAGACTTCGCTTTATTTCTATATTTGAGATAATGAAAACTAACCTAAACAATAATTAAATGAAAAGAAAGAATCTTTTGATTGCTATGTTTTGTCTTACAACATTGAGCATTCCCCTATTTACGGCTTGTAATAATGATGATAGCAATAAATCAATCATTATAACTGATCCAGTTATAAAAACTTACATAAAAGAAGAGGCTTACGCAATAGATAAATTAGATGAGGCATCACAGATAACTATTATGACTTATACAATGCCTAATGTATTAAGTCAACCAACGCAGGCAACTGCTTTAATTTTTTATCCAAAAACAGAAAAACCAAAAGACGGATGGAGAGTAGTTGTATGGGCTCATGGAACTGTAGGAGTTGGTGATGCGTGTGCTCCAAGCAACAACATGATAGGAGCCAATTTCAAAGTAATGGCTAAAAGTTTACTTGAAGAAGGCTATATTATTGTAGCCCCAGATTACGAAGGATTAGGTACAAAAGGAATACATCCATATCTAAATTTAAAAAGCGAAGCACTGTCCTCTATTTATGCTATCCATGCCATAAAAGAGCAATACAAAGACGAATTACAAGGTGGTTGGATGTCCGCAGGACAATCACAGGGAGGACAAGCTTCTTTGGGAGTAGCAGAGTTTGCTAATGATGACCCTTTTTTCAAGGGAGCAGTTGCAGGAGCACCAGCTTCAAGTCTTGGAGAAATCATTTTAGAAGTTGCCCCTAAAGCATTAGCGCAAATAGAACAGCTTGAAATTAAAAATAACGTGCCATTAGACAAAAGAAATTCCGTTGGTTCTTATGCGACTTTGTTATCCTATGCTGGGCTTGCAGGAGCCGGAATTAAGGCATATGAGCAAGAATTTGATTATACAAACCTATTTGAAGAACGCGCTAAAGACCTCGCTTTGCTTTCAGAGGGAAACAACGGAGAATGCCTTGATGAAATTCGCTCTGCGTTCAAAGATGATATAATTAACGTGAGTTCGATATAAGAAAAAGCAAAAAAAAGC
>NZ_WMJX01000077.1 GCF_009711045.1 Myroides albus
TTCAGTACCAAAGACCACTCGTTTTTCTCCCCAAGGTCGCAAAATGGGTAAAGAGAAAAAGTATTAATTACCAGAATATATAAAGCAAAAAAGCTAGAGTACAAAATTACATGTACTCTAGCTTTTTCTTATATCCAATGATAGGATTTATCTTTTCTGTTTTGATAACAAAGCATATCTTCTTTTCTAAGTTCTGGAAAAAATCTAATTGCTCTTTCAATAGCGTAATTAGGTAAGAACTTAATCTCCTTACATATTGTAAGAAGCACTTTTTCTTTGCTATACAGCCGAACAATTTCATCTATTTCACTCTGATCGCCACGTTCAATTACACGTACTATAATGGGAATGTATGCTTTCTGATAATCAAGCTTATTAATGTCAGTATCCCAAAATAATTGAGTTCCTAAAGTTGAAATATCAGTTAGTTTTTGTTCTTTTTTCATATTATAAATATAGTGATTTAATGGAGGTTAAGCAACTATTTATCTGCGTATTCCTCTTTTTCTAACATGTTGGTCTATTTTTTTATCGGGTTCTAAATCGAATTTAAAAGAGGGATTTGCAACAGCTTTTTCTAAACGTTCTTTCATTCTATCCCAATTACTTTCTTTTCCATGCATCAAGGTAACCTCAAAATCTCGATAGATATTCTCATAAAAAGTTAATGCATAGGATGCTAATGCTGTATTACCATTATACTTGTTTTTATAAGCATCTAAATAGGTTTGCAAAGGATTGTGCTCTAAAAGAAAATACATATCAACAAAGTCTTTGATACGTGTTCCGCTTTGAAAAATAGCATGAAGTTTCATTGCTCCAATATCTTCTAAAGAAGCTAATCGTACATTGTCTATATGCAATACTTCTTTTTGTAAAGGATATTTATGTGCAATAATATCTACTTTAACTCGATTGATATCCATTAAAATAGTATTATTAAACATTTCCTTTACATTGGCATTAAGTTTTTGCTTTAAATGTTGTGATATCGATTTATAATCAAAATCTTTGGTCGAAAATAGGTCTATATCAATACTAATTCGATGACCTATTTGCAGGCTTAATGCTGTTCCTCCTACAAGAATAAAATCTTGTAACTTTTCATCTTTCATAAGTCTTTGAAGTAATTCCCAAAGCTCATTAATAACGGTTTGTTTATATAACATAATTAAAAAATTTTCAGAAAAGTATTCCTGAAAACCTCCTATATTATGTATTGGCTTAATGAGGTTCTATTTGTCTTTATAAGTCACAAAAAAAAGCCTAACCATAGGTTAAACTTTCATATATTTATTAATAATCTATTTACTTCGTTTGAATCAACTTCTCTAAACGAGTCATCATTTCGTCTTTCTCTTTAAGCATACGCTCATACAAAGCAATCTTTTCTTCATGAAGTTGAACAATTTTATCAATAGGGTTGTTATTAAAAACTGGACTATAATTTATCAAACCTTGTGTACCATGAAATGTACTTGATATTATATTAATCGCTTGCTCTTCATCAAAGTTCTCAATTGCTTCTACAGGTATTTTTAGCACCTTAGAGATCTGTTGTAATAAAGTATTATCAATGACCTCTTTCTGTTCAAGTAGAGATATCTTCTTTTGATTCCAATCATCTCCTAAATCAAAAGCAAGAACCTCTTGTTTGATTCCAAGCATTTCTCTAAAACGCTTTACATTTCTTCCTTGGTGTATTTTATGTTCCATAATTAATAGCTGAGTTAAGAAGGCTCAAAGATAAAGCCAATGATTTAAAAAGATTGAATTGTAAAGTTATAAAATAATCGGTAAGATATCCCAATATGAGAATATTATAGTTGTTTAATAGGAAATTCATAGCAAAATAGACCTTGAAACTGCCAAAAACAGAGTATCATCTGTTTTGATTGTAGTTTAGTTGTTTAACCAAAAAAATAACTATCATGGAAAGTCAAATTACAAAAGACGATTTAAGATTGTTTGCTCAAACAATCATTGGAGAGTTAAAAGATCTATTAGTCAAGCAAAACAAAGAAACTTCTCTTGATTGGGTAAAGGCTAAAGTAGCAAGACAATTACTAAGTATCTCACCAGCCTCGCTACAAACTCTTAGAATCAATGGTAAATTGCAGTATCGCAAAATACTTGGTTCGTATTACTACAACAGAAAAGAGATAGAGAACCTATTTAGTAAGTAGAAGATAGCTTCTACTTACTAAATAGGTTGAAAATTGACTCCTTTAAATTCCTTGCTTGCAAATACAACAGTTGAATTGTTAGAAAGTGTAGAGAATTTAAGGGAGTTTTTATTATCCATTTAATTGATTAATAAAATTAGTTAGTTGGGTTAATTTATCAGGGGTTAGGCTTTTTAAATTCTCTAGTAAATCTGTGTAATTATCAGTTTGTTTATTTGCTTTTCCGTCAAGCTTATCTTTTAATATCTGCATTTCAGTTTTAATAGACTCTTCTTCTGTTAGAGCGTATTCCTCTGTTTGTTTAACAGAGTGATGTCCTAACATTTCTTTGACTACGTGAATAGGTACGCCATTACCAAGAGTTACAGTACTTCCAAAAGTTCTTCTAGCTTTATGGGTGTTTAACTCACTTATCTCACATAGTGAAGCAATTTCTTTTAAGTACTCATTCATCTTTTGATTAGAACGAACTGGAAGAACGATATCTTTACCAATACAATCAGGATGATTTTTATACTTTTCCATTATCTCTATTGCTTTTGGAAGTAGAGGGATAGTTATATTCGCATCTGTTTTTTGTCTGTTGGTTCTAATCCACAGATTGCCCTCCTCATCTTTAGTAATATCGCTTTTCTTTAGTTGAAACACATTGATATAAGCAAGACCAGTATAACACTGAAATACAAATACATCTCTTACAGTACTTACTCTATCATTTTGAAACTCTTTGTTCTCTAAAATAGATAGCTCTTGTTTGCTTAATGGTTTCTTATTGAGCTTCGTCTTTTTAGGTTTGTATTGTACAAAAGGATTAGAAGATATTATTCCCTTCGCAACAGCCCGTAAAACAATCTTCTTGAAGTTTGATATATACTTTATAGCGGTATTGTTAGAACACGCTCTAACAGTTTTTAAATAGTGTTCATAGCCAATTACAAACTTATAATTAAGTTCTCTAAACTCTATGTCTTCTTTACCATATACATAACGGATATATTCTCCAACATGTGATCTTGCTGTTACATATCTTTCATGAGTTCCAATAGCATACTCTTTAGGTACAAGTTTAAAAACTTCATCATTGTGCTTTTGGAATTCTTCTAAAACTTTAACCCTACTAGTTCCTTTACCTTGTATATGATCCATAAGAATTGAAGCAGTAATAGGTAGTTCATTACTTAATAGCTCTAATTTGTACTTAGTAATTTTAGATACAATTGTATCTAATAGGTAGTTTAAGGTTTTAGCGTCTTCTTTAGCGCCATTAGCACGACCTGCTTTTTGGTTCCATCTTTTGATATCCCATTTATGACTAAGTGAAGTCTCTTTGCGAATACCATCTACTGTGATTCGAAGGTAAACACCTCTTAAATCACTTTTCTTCCTACTTGGTTTGAGAAAGAAATTAATTGACAACTGTTTTTAAATATTAATAAATGTCGAATTAAAACGTTCCAAAAACACAGTGTAAAACTCTCTGGTTCCCTTTGGCGTCAAGGTTTGCCAAGTTGAAAGGTGCACATCTCTTAGATATTTTTTTGTGCACCGAATCCCGAATATTTTTAGGTGCACTTTTAAAAAGAATGCGATACCCCTAAAAAAGAAAAAACCTATAACTCATTGTGAATCATAGGTTTTTGTACTTTTTTGATGACTTTTGAAAAGTTATCTTTTATAAATCAGCGGAGAAAGAGGGATTTACACCCTACTCCGTATGTCTTATAAATAGCGACTTTCAGGCTTTTAATTTTTTATGTGCCATGAAATAGCCGAGCTTTTAAATCGATGATTTTTAATATTTTAATTCTAGTAAAAGTAAAGAAAATCTTAGATATAATTATAACTAAATATTATCATTAATATTTAATTTATTTTATTAATCCGTCTAACCTGCTGTTCTATATGAATATTCATTCTAACAGCAATCCAAAATGATGGAGTAGCACCAGGTTTTAAACCTTCAGAACAATTCAATATTTGTGTTATTCCCCAATTAGATTTAATATTAATCGGAAACATATCATCAGCAACTACTTTATGTGCAACTCTTCTATAAGTATCGGCGTAAGCAGAAACTCCTTTTGGTCTTCTTTCCCGATAATAGTACACTAAGTTGTAAAGAGGTACATCTATTCTAGGAATCCATCCTCTAGCCATTATCACTTCGTCATTTCTAATAGGATTAATTGTACCATAATCCCCATAAAAAATATCTCCAAGTCCTTGGCTAGAAATTGTATTATATAATGTTACACTGGCTATTTTATAATTATCATAATCTTCTCCTCCCATATCATTAACATTATTAGGAAATGATGTCGCTGCTACAATATAATTAATAGATGAATCATCAAACAATGCTTTATAATTATTTATACGTGAGATAGTTTTTTCGGCTACATTAGGAACGGTAGCATTAGGTATATATCCACAATCAACCAAAATAGAAAATTCAATATTTTTATCCTGATACTTTTTTAAAATATCCAAATCATCATATCCATACTCATCAATAATAGTATTACGATAAATAATCTTTTTAAAATGATCTTTTAATGCAAGAAATTGTTTGACTAAATTATACTCATAATATTCATCATCAGGATTAATTATAATTGTTGGTACAATTTCTTTAAAGACACCTTCCTCCTTAACTTTCAAAAGAAAACTAACCCATGCGTCATACCCATTATCAGGATTATATAACTCATTTATTTCATCTGATTTTAATAAATTTTCATTCGTCAAAGTAATTCCAACTATTCTTCCTTCAAGGATATTTTTTAACTTTCTCAATCTAGGTTCAAATGGATAAGTAATATTCTCTATTTTAGCATTTTTTTCAGTTTTTTTCCTTCCACGAGTAATTTCTATTAAAGGAAAAACTTTATCTAAAATGTCACTTGAACTATTTTCTACAGCTTTGATTTCTGCCTCACCAGTCCTAATAATCAATGTATAATTGTAAATCATATTAATTTAAAATATATCCTAACTTTTCTAATCTGTATTTCATAGCTGAAGCAGATACTCCAAATTCTCCTGCTAATTCACTTAGCTCTCTTACTCCATTTGAAATTAACTCTTGTATTAGATCCTCTGGCATTAAAACTGCAGAAGCAAATTCATTAGCAGCATATTCTATAGGATTACTTTTAGCTCCTCTAAAAAATGTAGTATCCTCAAATGAAGTATTCTTTTCTTTATGTAAAAAATAATGTCCTAGCTCGTGAGCTATTGTAAATCTTTGTCTATTTTTATGATGCTTTGAATTAATTTTCATCTGCCAAATTCCATTGTCATTTTTCAAGCTCCCTGATAAACCTCCAGACATTTCTGAATAACTTAATTCTACATCTGGTAAAACTTCAACCAAAGTTTCAATATCTAATACGTTACCTTCATAAAGACCTTTATCTCTTGCTGTTTGTAATACACTTTCAACATCTTTAAACAAACTAGGTTCATTAAATTGTTCATGGATTTTTCGTCCTCCTCTTGTTGATTTTTGCTTTTCTAATTTATCCATCTTCCTAAACAGTTACTTTTTTATGACTAATTTTTCTATCATTAATAGCTTCATCTAACATTTCAAAGTAGGTATCTTGCTCTTCTTTTAAAGATGAAATATCTTCAACAAGTTTATTAAAATTATCAATAGAAGGAACTGTAGCAATTGACTCATCAAGCGCATCAGTAATTAATCCTTTAATTGATTGATCTAATTTATCATGCATTAACTTTGAATCTCTAAGCATTTCATCTAAAACTTTATTAACTTCATTTTTTACAATCCTATTTAAATCTTGAGTCTTTAAATCTATTTCTAACAAAGCCTCTTTAACTTCATTTTTTGCACTATTTTTAATAGTGAAAAAACTGATCAAAGAAAAGAATCCAAATAAGCCTAAAACTATAGATATTAAAGAATTATAATACGAACCTAAATTAGCTGTAAATTCTGCAGGAGTTAATAATTTTTGTTGCTTTTTTAATTCCTCAATAATTAAATGAGCCTCATAAGTTTTCGCTAAATTTACAGTATCACCATCATACAATAAAACTTTATCATATTGAATGTGAATATTCCACTGAAAGTGAACAGCCTATTCCGGTGTG
>NZ_WMJX01000078.1 GCF_009711045.1 Myroides albus
TCGAATTTAGAGGTGTCCTAAAAAAGGGAAGCCTACATTCTCACTGAAGTTATCAGGTATAGAGGTAGTCACTCCAGTTGACAATCCAAAAGATACAAATGATTTAGATTGGGTGTTTCCCGATACAGAAGAAGGGATTGATAAGGCAATCGCAAAAGGAGCCAAGATAATTTGGCTGAATACTGTTTTGTATAAAGGGCATCCGATAGAGAAGTATAAAGACAAGGGGCTAAAAATAGTAGGGCAATCAACCGAAGCAGTTGATCTATTTGACAATAAAGTGTATACTAATAATTTGCTAAGAAGCAAAGGTTTGCCTGTGTTGGAATCTAAGATGATAAGTCTTGACAATCACAAAGAGTTATCGAAAATAGCGACATATCCAAACGTCCTAAAACCAATAAGAGGTAGAGGAAGTGAGGGGGTAAGGGTTGTGGAGAATCAAAAACAGTTTGTAGAGACAGCTGAGGAGCTAATTAATTCTGGTCGATTTGGCGATACTATTTACACAGAAGACTTTCTACCTGGTGAGGAAATCACTATTACAGTATTACCTCCTGGGACTTATGTAGTACAAGGTGAAATACGCATACAAAAAACTTATTGGTGTTTTCCTGCTTTAAGGCGTTTTAATCACATAAACAATGTGATGCCCTATAATGGTGTGGTTGCTGTTACTGAGAATAGTGAAGTCTTACAAGCAAGTTTACAATCTTCGCAGGAAGTTGTAGATATTTTAAAACAGTGTGAGAAAGCGGCAAGTATTATTAATGGTCACGCGCCGATACGCATTGATTGTCGCGCTAATAAAGAAGGGAAGTACTTCATTTTTGACGTCAACTTAAAACCGAATATGACTGGTGCTTCAAGATCTCACCGAAAAGAGCAAGATAGTTTATCCTCTATCGCCGCGAGATTAGTACCATGGGGATACCGAGATTTAATTGTAAACGTACTCGGTACTCGTTGGGAGTATGTATAATATATAAAGCTCAGTAAATTCTTACTGAGCTTTTTTTGTGCTCAAGCCATTGGTTCTATACCCGTTTACCTTTTTGAATTATTACTATTGTTGAGTCTTTAAGACCGACATAATATTATCTTTGAACTTTAATGTTTTTAACCCAAGAAGTGTATGAATAATGGCAAGCCTTTTTTAATCTCTTTGACAGGAGTAGATAGTCACAAGATAAAGATCCCCAACGGGCAAGGTAGTTTTTCTATAGGAACCAAAGGTATCTCCCAAGGGAAATTTGATGCCGTAGTAGATGCTGGAGCTAAAGTTAATTGGCCTGTTTTTCAAGAAAGTCAATTTGAGAGCACCTACGCTTGGCCAAGGTTTTTTTACTATTCAGGTAATGATTGTTCTTTTGCCCAGTGGTCTATTGATAGGCGAATTGAAATGTTCTCTTGGAGACCCTATGAAGATGTTGTATTAGACGCTAGTGAATGCAATATTTCTCGATTGCACATTCACTCTTTTGGGAATAAAGTTCACTTGCAATTGGGAACTAAGGTTAGAGAACTGTGTTTATCAGGTGATTTAGAAGCCTTTATTTTTACAGGGATATGCGCACTTCAAAGGCTGACCTATAGCTTGCACAGTGATTCAACTGTAAATGCGATTCACTGTCTGCCTACTCATTCACTTTTTGAAAAGCTGCAGATTATTGATATTGAAAATTCAGCCATTGGAAAACCTTTTGATTGTCAGAGTCTTCTTCAGTTTCCGAATGTAGAAGTATTAAATCTAAGTGGAAATTTGATAAACCTTGAGGTGCTAAGTGATCTAAAGCATTTGAATTCCATTGGCATTCGAAATGCTCCTAATTTGCAAGGTTTTCCCTCTTTGCATACTTGGAGTGGATTGACCAGCTTTATTGGATGGATTGTTGAAGAACAAGGAGGTAAACAATTACAGAAGGAGTTGAAAGAGTTACTAGTCAAAAGGGAAATGAGTTATTCAAATGTGAGTAAACTCAAAAAGCAAAATTGGTTCTTAACCGAATATTCCCTGCCTTTTAAGGGGTGGGAGGGAAAGAATGAGAAAGTAGCTACGAAAAAGTACAAGGAAACTTTAAAGAAGGTAGCGAAGGCACAGACAGAAAATCAAGTTGAAATTCTATTTCAAGACATTATTCAATTCTTCAACACCCTTGAAGATATTGAAACCATTGAACGAGAAGATATAGGAGAGGCTGTTGCTTTATTAGCCAAAGCTTCTAAAAGGATCGTCACAGATGAACAAGCTAATTTATGGTTTGATACTTATAGAGATTATTAAAAAAGATATCGCATCTACCACAGATTTGGTTGATGCGATATTTCTATATGTTGTTCTTGCAATACTCAATTTGATTAACTCTTGGCAATAGCAATTTTAACTTTTTTATTCTTAATTTTTGCTTGTTCGAGTTTTTTTAAAATCGCTTTGACTTTGACGGCATTGATAGCCACAAACGATTGTGTATCTTTTACTTCAATGAGCCCAATATCTTCTTTCTGTAAACCTCCGGTTTTGATAAAGAAACCAACGATATCCACTTTATTTACTTTGTCTTTCTTTCCAGCACTGATATAAACAGTCAAAAAGTCTGTGCGATTATCTATCTTGTGATTTCCCTTCAGTACTTCGATTGGCAAATTGGGGTCTATGAAGTCTATTTCTTCTTCTTTGGTTGTGATGATATACACCTTTCCCTTGTTTTTCATTCGCGCAGTACGCCCGTTTCGATGTGTAAAGGTTTCCTCTTTGTCAGGTATTTGATAGTGGATGACATGGCCAATTTCGGGAATATCTAATCCACGTGAAGCCAAGTCCGTAGAGATCAAAATATGACAGCTTTTGTTTCGAAACTTTAGGATAGCGCGTTCTCTATCCTCTTGTGTCATACCACCGTGAAATGCGCTATTGCTAACACCTTTATTGGTTAAGGTCTCGCTAATTCGATCTACAGCATCTCTGTGATTACAGAAAATCAGCGTAGTATCTCTGCCAATTTTGGCCAATAGTTTAATTGTAGTTTCCAGTTTTTCTTCTGCTGGAGCAATTACCTTGCTGAATGTCAAGTCAGGTTTAACTTCTTCAGTACTTAAAAATTCAATTACAGCAGGCTTTTGTATACCTGTGAAAACAGGAATTTTGTCGAGTTTTGTAGCAGAAGTAAGCATTCTAAAAGACGTATGGGCAAAGGAGTTAATGATAAAGTCCATATCCTCTTGGAACCCCAATTCTAAAGCCTTGTCAAATTCGTCTATTACATAGCTCTTTACGCTATCTGTTTCAAATGAACTCTCCTTGATGTGAAAAGCAATTCTCCCAGGAGTTCCGACAAGAACAGCAGGTGGAGTACTAAAGTTATTCATTTCTACACGTGTTGAATGACCTCCATAACAGGCATTAATTTTAAAGCCTGTTCCCATTTTTTTGAAGACAGTTTCTATTTGCAATGCCAGTTCTCTTGTAGGTACTAAGATAACTGCTTGTACGCCTTTTGCATTGGCATTCAAGCGATCCAAAATAGAAAATAAGAAAGCTAATGTCTTTCCAGAACCTGTCGGTGAAAGTAAAACGATATTTTGATTTTTCTGTGCAGTAAGATACGTTTGCTCTTGCATTGTATTCAGAGCAGATATATCCAAATTCTTTAGTATTCGTGCTTTATCCATAGGGCAAAGGTAGTGCATAAATAGATTTGCTAAAGGAAGTTTTTAATCTAAATCAGGTTCAAAAGCGAAAAGATTGTCTTGAAGTCCATATACATTGTCGCACAGTGGGCAAAAATTATTGCGATCGCCTATCAATACTCAAGTATTGGAAATCTTCATATTGTAAAAGTTTATTGTACCCAATAGATAGTAAGAATCAGTTTCAAGATATTCTGCCAAGCTTAGTTGTTGAATTTGTGGAGGGAGTTCGTACTTCTTTTTTCTTCAATAAGATAGCGAATGTTATCGATTTTCTTTTTAGGCAAGAAAAGGGAACCTCTTTACTTCTGTCTGTTTTATAACGAGGAATACTCACTTTATTAAGTAGGCGTAATTAGCTACATGCTATGATTCAATATTTCGATTGGAATCGGTTGTTTTGCTGTTGGCTCTAAATGCTATATCCTGACTCTGTAGGCAAATTGGGACGGCCTTACAAAAAAGAAGAGTTGCACTTTGTCTTATGTCTATTGGTAAGAGTAATGAGCTGTATTTATGTTAGACTTTTTCTTGTGTTATTATTATACAACTTCTCACCGAATTTTTTTTCCTGCTATCATCAACTTTTCAGCGTGTTGTTTTTTAAATCAGTGCTATTTTTCTTGCACTTTCTTGGGGTATGTTAGGGGTTTGCTGGGGGTTTCTTAGCTAAAAGTGCTGTTTTCTCGAAGAAAGGTGCAAGAATACCCCAAGAAAAGTGAGAGAAAGGCCGATTAAGAAGTTGTATAAGGAGCAGTAAAATGGAGTGGATATTCTGATAATAAATCTGTCAAGCTGTATTGTGCTATAACGCATATAATCAAAGCTAATCCATTGATTAAATTAGCCTTGACACAAACGATCTAATTTCTATAAAGAGGTAATGCAGTAAAATATTAGATAAGCTCTTAAATGGGCTAAAAACAGCTGTAGGATGCTTTTAGATTTACGTTTTAAGCGTAAAAAAGCTCCTTAGTAGAAAACTAAGAAGCTTTAATAATTGTATTCGTATGTAACTAAATTAGGCGTTTCTCTGATCACTGCATCTTCTGTGATTATGCTGTTGTTCATTGCAATGTTTCTTGTGATTCTGTTTGTATTCTCTTGAGAATGCTGCACAATCGTATGTTGCTTTGCAGTTCTCGTCACAATTGAGATGTCTATTGTAGTGATTTTTGATGTGTTCACAATCTTGATTGCAATCTTGGGTGCACACATGTGTACAGATTTGCTTTTGTTCTTTGGTGTTAGACTTTACATCTTGAGCTGATAAACTAAAGCTAAATAGTACAGCTATAGCTAATGCCGAAACAATCTTTTTCATGGTCAATAATTTTAGTGTTTAATACTTTTGCTAAAAAAGGAGTTGCCCTTTTGTAACGGTTCTTTACAAAGATAAGGTGCTTTCTAGACAGCAAGTTTAGGTAATGAGGGCATTGGTTGTGCTAATTACTGATTGTTGTAAGTAATTGTGTATTAAGGGGTAAGTTTTCATCTTCTTCATGCGTTTTCTCCATAGTGGTAGGAATTGTGCAATTGAAATTGATTTTATCCTTTATCAAACCTAATAATTCTTATTTTTACTTTGATACTTAAAAGAAGATAAAAGATGTTAGATATAAATATTGTTCCCTTTCCTATTTTGGAAACAGAGCGTTTGACGTTGCGTTGTGTTGACCTAAACGATGCAGTAGAAATGTTTGAAATGCGTTCCAATGCAGATGTGATGAAATACATACCTGTTGCCTTAGCGCAGCAACAAGACGAGGCAGTGACTTATATTGAGTCCTTAGCAAAGCGCATGGAAGATAAAGAGTGTATTAATTGGGCAATAACTGAAAAAGGCAGTTCAAAAATGATAGGAACAATCGGTTTTTATCGCATGAAGCTCAATCATTATCGAACGGAGATTGGCTATATGTTACACCCTTCGTATCACGGTAAAGGATATGTCCCAGAAGCAGTTCGTTGCTTGATCGAATATGGTTTCAAGCAATTGGGATTTCACTCTTTAGAGGCTATTATTCAGGTAGAGAATGTTGCCTCTATGCGCGTGCTTGAGAAGTGTGGGTTTGTCAAAGAGGCTCATTTTACAGAGAACGAATATTTCAATGGTAGGTTTATGGATACAGCTGTGTATTCTTTAATTAATCGTTAACAGCATAAAAAACACCTTATAGAGGTGTTTTTTTGTTTTGTATAAAGAGTGTATTGCTTAAAAGATTCACATTGACTAATTCTTTGTCAAGATTACTTTTTCTTTCTGTGTTTAGGAGTACGCCTGTTTGTATGGTTTGGGTGATATAGGGGATCAATCTCAAAAGTTGTGTGTGAATTAAAAACTAC
>NZ_WMJX01000079.1 GCF_009711045.1 Myroides albus
AAGGACATAATCACGAGATTATGTCCTTTTTTTATTTATCGAGTCATGTAGGTACATATCGAGTCAGTGCGATAAGCATGTTTACTATCTAAATAACCTTCAATTGTAACTTCTATACCTTTCAGATAAGTAGTAAAACTTTATGTAATAAAAAAGCCTCATGAGAAAACTCATGAGGCATAACTATAAACCCTAATACAATTTGAAAATAATATTTTTAATTATCAACCTTCCAAAAAGCCCATTCCTTACCATTGAATACACAAAGCATTTTTGAAACCTTATCATATACAATTGTACCAGCTGCAGGACTTTTGATATTTAAGTGAGGACTATTCATCTTTGGAAGAACCATTGCTTTATCATTGGCTTCCAAAATAAGCGCTCCCTTAGCTGTAGAAGCTTGACTTCCTATTATGGTAGGATCTCTTTCATCTACCAGCCCTGCTTGAATACTTGTATCAACTAATCCCGTATTCACAGAAAGATCCTCCCATTTCTTAACTGTTCCTCCCATATAATATTTCACTTTCTTGTCGTTAGCATCATATATAAGAGTTCCTCCCTCAGGATCTAAAACATCATCTTGTTTGGTTACCCAAGATAGAATAATCCCACGATTATCATCTTCTTTGAAATCTAATAATACATCTTCTCCCTCAACTTCAAACTTTCCAATTGCACTTTGCCCAAAAGATAAATGCGTACAAATAAGCAAAATAAACAATGAAAGAAATGTTGATTTGTCTATAATATTTTTCATAGTATCTATTTTTACATCAAACCTTATTAATTATTCATCAACACATCCCTGTGCGATACATCCCCACTCACTTCCGTTGTATAATTTCAAACAATTCTCAGTAGAATCATATACAATCATTCCCTCTACAGGGTTCAATGCCGAAATCTGAGCTGTAGTTAGACGCGTTACTACCAACCCTTTATTATATGACTCCAATACAACAAAAGCATTACCACGCTCAGATACCCATTGACTATCAGGTCTATTAAGTGTACTTACAGTCATAAAACCATCCGAATTTAGAATATCACCTTTATCCCCCACAACTGAAGGATAATAACATATACTACAGTATGGCAATTCTATTTCACCATTTGCATTTGCTAAAGCACCATCAATACACACATCTTCAGATTCACTAATTAAATCAAAACTAAATGTAATCGAACGAGGATCACCCGTAGCTGGATCAACATCATAATCAGCTAAATTATTTGAAGCCTTAACTTTAAACTTAACCCAACTTGTTCCTTTTGGCACTTTAAACCCTTCGAACTCGAAACCACCTTCATCACTTTGATTAGTACCAATGTTCAAACCTGTAGAGGTAGCCAAACTACCATTTACAAAACTAAAGGCATCTATATCATAGTCAATTGACAAGAACATATCTGCTAAATCAAAATCATTTGGATTATCAATATTTAATAAAACTTCGTTCTCCTTATCCAAAGTAAAGCAACCTTTATTAGTAGTAAAACTTGTCAATATTTGTTTAGGTCTGTCTGAATCTAAAGCTATGGTTTCCGTCATATCTTTTCCTGTTAATCTATCAGTACTCTGAAGGGTGACAGGAGTTCCTAATCGATCATAATCGATAGTTGCTCTATTCTCATATGTACCAGCTAAAGCATCTTCTTCAAAAATAGCATTAGCTCTAAAAGTATAAAGACTACCTCCACCAGGTACCATTAAACCGTTTACAGTTAAAGTTCTTGTACCATAACCAGTAATATTTGCATCATCCAAATCAACACCTCCTGCAGAGAAAGAATTATTCACCCAAACCATACCTTCTGGCAAAGTATCAGTAAAATTAACTTCTTTAGGAGCACAATTCGTATTAACTGACCTAAAAGTATAATCTACTACTTCACATAGTAAAACTTCAGCAGTACCTTGTTTAACAAATATTAAACCATCCTCATTAGGCTCAGGAAGAGGTGCAGGACAATAAAACTCCATTGGTCCAATACCTATATAACTAGTTGGATAAGTCGTTGAACTACTTTGCGATTTATAAACAATGTCAATCTTCTGTACAGGATTCTCAAACTCCACAAATACACGACCTCGTTTATTAGTATATGAGGAGTTTCCACTATAACCTTCTCCTTGTCTTTTCGCATTAGCATTTCCTGAATTATCAGTTTTATAACGACTTCGATCTGGTTTATTATAAGTGTAATTTAACTTTGGATAAACTGGTGATCCATTACAGTAACCTATCACTTGAACAATATCTACAACTCTACCTGTACGATCAATATCAAACAATTCAAAAGAAGCAGAAGCAGCCGCTTCATTTCCATCTGGGTTAGTAAATGTAATTTCAGTTGTAACCTCAGCCCCACCTCTTCTACTCTCTCTTAGTGTTTTTAAAGAAGATGTTCTTGGATAACCTCGATTCAAGTTATTGCTTGAATCAATAATATTCATATTCACTTTAAACCCATCGCCTAAATCAAACACTTTAGGTCCTTTATCGCCTTTAGTTTTCCAATTAGCTTTAGTAAAGTCTAATTTTTTAACACCTTCGAATTCACATCCTTCACATGTACCAACTTGTTTAGCACCAAAAGTAAAATATGTGTATTCATCAGTGAATTTATAATTGGCTACGTGCATTTCATTATTATAGAACATCGGAACTATGCGATCCCACTTATTGTCTATCAACTTTTCTGCACTATCAGCTATAAGTAAGTAAACTTTGTAATTAGCACCGTTGAATGGAAACGTGGGACCGTGAGCTGCAACCATGATAGATTGATCAAAACTCTCGTTATCCACAAGCCATATTCTACCTTCTAATCGACTGTCCATCTCTCCACAAACATCATCATTCCCAGCAAAAGAATGCAATGCAAAAGACCCATCATTGTGTCCCCAACTTATTGAAGTTTTATTCTGCTTGATATTATCTAATTCAGGATCAATACCCAATTTTGTTCCAACTCCCATATGTACAATTGCACCAACGTCAGTTGATCTTGATTGACGGTTATTCAAATTAGCATCGTCATCGCGTAAAACAGCAGCAACGTTATGGTGATATTGATTGTGAACAGCATCATTCCCTTCCCAAATAGATGTTCCATCAGAGAATAAATATTCGTAATTATTACCTACAGAAGCTTTGTCAATCTTTAAAGTAATTCCATATTTTAAACCTAAATAAGAATTAATTCTATCTCTTTCATTTTGTGTTAATATAGTCTCATAGGCAACAACTTCAGGCATAACTCCTTGCAAGTAATATGTTTTAGAAGAACTTCCCATACCAAGCATACCTGGTCCATTCATCAAAATATTATCATAAGTATGTTTTACATTCTCTGCGTGAGCATCAAATTCAAAGGTAACATCACTTCCTACATTCCAAATATACCCTGCAATAGTTGTTGCACCGGGGTTAAATAGTTTTCCTTTAGTATTACTAAGACCTGTAGACCCTATACGTCCTTTTCCTTCAGAGCCATCTCTATACACACCAAAAGCAGGTCTTCTACCATCCGTTCCATAAGTTTGTCTACCAAAACCAATAAAATATGATCTTGTTGAGGCGAAGTCATGGTTGACAACAGTATAAAAAGAGACTTTACTTGGTGCTGCAACAGACATTGGGGCCTTATCAGTGATTAAATAATCATTCTCTTTATCAAATCGCAATGTTGGGTGATAATTTGTTCTTTCTTCTGCTTTTAAGTAAACAGCTGAAGCTTTATTTGCAGTCCTTCTCTTATAAGATGTACCTAAACCTGCATAATCTTCCCAAATTAATACTTCTCCCTTTTCATTGGTAACTATTGTTGATTCTTCCGATGCATTCAACCACATACGAAGGCCATTAGTTACTCCTCCTGGAGCTTGAAGATAATAAGTAAAGCCAATATAATCGCCATCTTTGATTTCTACATCTTTAACAACTCCTCCTTTTATCTTATATATCTTTGTCGTAGACGGATTAAAAGACGGATCTTCACTTACAAGTATCCATTGTCCTTTATTAGGAGTAAAATTAACAGTCAGTGAGCTCTTACCCGTTAATTTGGCACGGTAAACATAGTTTTCAAGAGATGACAAACGCTCTTCTTGTACTACGCCTGTTTCAGGATCAGTATTTATCTTTAATGTATAATTCATAAATGCTGTTCCGGCTTTATAGCTATAGGAGCTGTTTCCTTCTTTTCCATTTCCTCCAAAAACAAGAGCGACGTTATTATCTAAAGTCGAAGTATTCTCGTCATTAGTCTCAGCCAATTCCCCTAGAAACGCACCCATAATTGGATGCTCAGTACTCATGGATTGCTTTTGATACAGTCCACTATTGTCATCTCTAACAAGTCCAAAAATATCAAATCCAAACTCATTATATCCAGGCAAAATGCTATTGTATATTAATGTTCCATCTGATAGTATATAATCCTTTTGTGAATTGCTATTTAAAGTTAAACCATACTTTAAAGATAAGTAAGAATTAATCTTTTTAATTTCATCAGCAGTTAGAGTGACACCATTACTACCTGCAGGCTTGGACATCACAATAACCTCCATTACCTCACCAAAAAAAGGATTACTATCACTATTTCCACCATCTTGCTTACCTAAGACACTCTTACCTGTTCTATTATAAAGCGTTTTTTTAGCACCTGTGCTACTCATTTCTCCATTGAGGTAAAAAGTGTGCTCTAAAGCAGTGCTACCAGTTTTATTGGGAATTAAAGACATCCCTATTCCATATTTACGAGTGTCAGTCCCAGAAAAAGCATATAACGCTCCTCTTACATTAGACAAGAGTTCTTTCTTCCTATTCCATCCAAAAAAATCATTAATACCAGCGGTAAAAGCAAATACTGAAGCATCCTTACTGATATGTTCCTCATCTAATCGCGATATCCAGATTACAAAATAAGATCTATCAGAATCTACAACAAAGTCACTTATACTCTCCAGCTTTCTTTGTTTATTATTCTTTTCATTCCCTCCATCTTCCTCATCCAAAAAATAAAAGTCAACAGCAGGTTGGTAATTCATGGCAGACTTAACGAATCGAGGGTGAAATGCTGTTGGAGAGACAAAGTGTCTATTATTCCCAGAAACGTCATTCCAATTTGTTACATCTTCTTCATCTTCTGGTAAAGTTGGTAACAGCTCACCTGCTTTTAACCAATACTCAACCGTAACTCCGTTAATACCACCGGGAGTTTGTCCCATACTCCAGAGGGAGCACAGTAAAACAATTACAGTAAAAAATCTCTTCATATTACAATTACTATTACAATTAAAACTATTTGATTTCAGGTCTTAAGAAAAACCTATGTCTTTATAAAAAAACAAAATAACTACTACTAAAACGTTAATTCAATTAACATCTATTTCAAATTTAAGCCAATTTATATAATAATCAAACATAAAAAGGGAAACATAATAATAAATTGCAGGTATTCTATCACACCAAGCTTTTTATTAACCATTTTTCAAAATTGAAAAGAAGAATTACGAGACATCCTTATTTTCGTTAAAAAGTTCTACTTTAAAATTTATAAAACAGCTCAAATCACTATACAAATCAAAGATGTAGATGGTCTATATGTAATTGTACATTTCAATTGTTTCAATAAGCAAAAAGAAAAAATTAGAACAGAAAGATTATTTAACCGAGTCATTTACTTACCTTTAAGAAAAACAATTCTTAAAATAAAGAAGTATGACACTGATAACAACACAAACATCTTTATTTACACCGATGCCATTAGAGATAGCAGGCATTGCAACATTAACTGACATTAAGCTTGTCTTGAATATATCTTTTGCAATCGTATTCTGTATAATTACTTACCGATTACTTCGGGATATACTATTTTACAAAGTTCCCTTTCGACAAGCTATTCAAAAGCGAATAGCGCCGATATTTACGGTTACACTATTATACCTAATTGTTCAAATACTGATTTATATAAACTAAAAGAGGCTGTCTAAAAAGCCTAAAAAACAAAACCCC
>NZ_WMJX01000008.1 GCF_009711045.1 Myroides albus
GTAGTTTTTAATTCACACACAACTTTTGAGATTGATCCGATTTAGTGGCTGTTACTGTGTTTTCTTTTTTGTAATCAGCTTTATTCAATAAGTTGTAATAACTGTCTTTTTTTGGCAGCTTGTTGTATCTGTATAGTGTTTTCCAAATTTTTAAAAATGTTAGAGTGCTTATAAAAATGGGATAGAGGTCTTGTTATAGATGCTATCCCATTTTGTTTATATATCTATTATTCAAAGCCCACAGGCTTACCCGGACTATGTGTTTTTTTGAAAGTGGACTATTTGTTGTTGTGCTGCTATCTTTAGTTTTGACCCATAACGAAATAAACTTATTATGAATGCTATATTAGAAACGGTAAAGGTGCGCCATGATTGGACAAAACAACAAATTGAACAGATATACAATATGCCGCTACTTGAACTTGTTTATACTGCGGCAAGTGTACACCGAGCGTACCATCCCAAAAATGAAGTACAGATAAGTACACTTTTGTCAATTAAAACAGGAGGGTGTCCTGAGGATTGTTCTTATTGTGGTCAAGCGGCTCGTTACCATACTGATATTAAAGTTCAAAGACTCTTGCCTACTGAAACTGTTTTAGCCCATGCTAAAAAAGCAAAACAAGCAGGATCTTCTCGTTTTTGTATGGCGGCAGCTTGGAGAGAAGTAAGGGATAACAAAGATTTTGATAGGGTAATTGATATGGTTAAAGGGGTAAACGAATTAGGCTTGGAGGTTTGCTGTACTTTAGGGATGTTGACAGAATCACAAGCTTTGCGACTTCAACAAGCTGGGTTGTATGCATATAATCACAACCTTGATACTTCAGAGGAATTCTACGACGAGATTATTTCTACAAGGAAGTTTGACAACCGTATCAATACAATTAATAATGTGCGAAAAGCCGGAATTACTGTTTGTTCGGGGGGAATTATTGGCCTTGGAGAATCAACAAGTGACAGAGTCTCGATGTTACTTACATTGGCAACGATGGACAAGCATCCAGAATCTGTGCCAATTAATGCTTTGGCTCGTATAAAGGGAACTCCTCTTGAGGATTTACCTAAAGTAGAGGTATGGGATATGGTGCGTATGATTGCCACAGCGCGTATTGTTTTGCCAGAGACAATGGTACGCTTAAGTGCAGGAAGAATTGAGATGAGCGAAGTAGAACAAGCTTGGTGTTTTATGGCAGGGGCAAACTCTATTTTTGCAGGTGAGAACCAAACGCTTTTAGTAACTGCTAACCCAGCGTTGAATAAAGATATGGTCATGTTGGAGAACTTAGGTTTAAAACCTATGATTAAACAAAACCAAGAATCATTTTGTCAATCTTAGATAGAGGTTTAGTTAAATTGTAATTATATATTATTCACTTTGCAATTGATTAGTTGTAAGTATTTCATTAAAACTAAATAGAGCCAATTTCTATTTAGTTTTTTTTATATGAACCTCTTTAAGACTGTGCGCTTTAAGGAAGTTTTTAAAGGCTATTTGATTATAATTAAGGGATTTGAAATGATTTATCTAATTTTTTACAAAGTCTGTGGTCCATGCTTAGTTGTATGACTATTGTTTTGATAATTAGTTATATAGGTTGATGTCTTGTTATTGGTGATATTCACTGGAGTTAGTGTGTTTTTAAAAATAGTATTTTATGAAAAAGCATGATGTTTTTTAAGGTTATATTTTTAACTTTTTTTTAACCTTTAACAACTTATTTTAAATTAGTCAAAAAAAATGTAGCAAAGGGATTGATAGTCAAATTATTGGTTAGTTGTTAAATATTCAAAGGTGTGTTAAGTAGTGTTGTGAGGCTAAAATCACTGATAAATATCAGTTGTGAGATAACTTTCTTGGTGTAATTTCGTCTTGTCAAAGGAAATAAAAAGTAATAATGACAAGATTATACAGTTTTTGATAATATATTTATGTATTAACTGTTTTGTTTTTGAATATATGTTAATTCTTTCTGTGTTTCAGAAAATACTTTAAAAAATTAACCTAATATTTAAGTATTCAAATATTTTTTGTTAACTTTAGAATAACAAAGTAAGTACTTAGATTGTTAGAATAAATCCCTTAATGTTTTGTTAAGAAGGGTAGTTGTGGAAATTTTTTAAATTTTATTAGTATGGGACGTTTTATAAATATATTCGCAAGTGTTTGTTTGGTTTTAGTAGGAATGACTCTTCAAAGTTGTTCAGCAGAGGATAACAATATGGTAGATACAAACCCTGCCAAGGAAGTTAAAAGTGTAAATATTGAGAAGAAATGGATTGCAGCACACTTTAATTTTACACCAGAGTGTGATAGAGTATCAAAAGAAGCATATCAAAAATCATCTATTGAAATTAGTTTGAAAAATGGTACTTTTACTGCAGTGGATCAATATAGTTTAAAGCAATCAAAAGGGGTATATGTCTTAGAAGGAAATAGATTGACTATGAAATCTGATAGAGGAAATACATTCATATATAAAATAGTGGAATTAAATCAAAGAGATGCCGTTGTAGAGGCAATCGACGATAAAAATATTCTCTCGATAGAGCTTGTATCTTTTGAGTAGGTGGTCGAAATATATAGAGTTAGGGTAAAAAAGGATGTCTGGCTTAAGATATCCTTTTTTCATTTATATTTATTTGTGTTGGGTCAGTTTATTAATCTGCTCTTATTTGTTCTACAGTCTTGTAGATACTTGGAGAATCATTGTCTATATTACGGGGTGTTCGCAATTCTGCCTTTAAGCTCTTTTGGTTGTGAAATAGGTTGTTAGAAGTGCAAATATTCCTAAGATTGTCAAACATCCAAAAAAGCCAATCCAATTGTTTTGATTGACAAATACGCCCGTTGAACTTCCAATAATACTCGAACCTAAGTAATAGAAAAACCAGTATAATGCTGTAGCTGAAGTTTTTGCATCTTTAGCTAAGGTTGTTACTACTCGACTTGCTATGGTGTGGCCACTGAAGAAGGCCATGGTGAATATAACCAAACCTATTAGTATTAAAAAAAGACTATTTAGATACATCATTATTGTTCCTAGTATAAGTAAGATTAATGCCGTGAGTAGAATCTTACGAGGAGAGAATCGATCAGAGAGTGCTCCTGAGATCATATTACTGAATATGCCAAAGGCGTACATTAGGAATATCATGGCTATGATGTAATGCGGAAGATTATAAGGAGCAGCTTCAAGTTTGAAGCCAAGGAAGTTATACACACTGACAAAGCTCCCCATCAAGCAGATAGCCACTACATACATCGCCAGTATTTTCTTGTTTTTGAAAATACTTTTCATTTGCAGTAGTTTGTCATGTAAATTTAGTTTTTCAGGCTGAAAAAAGTTTGAGGCGGGAAAGTAAAAGTAAACAATGATGCTAATAATTAATGCGATAATACCTATTGATAATACTGCTGTTTGCCATCCGAACCAACCGCTAATTAAAGCAGCTACAATTCTTCCAAACATACCACCAAATGTGTTTCCTGCCAAGTAAAAGCTTATCGCTAATCCAATATTTTTGTGGTCAATTTCTTCTGCTAAATAAGCCAGGGTAACTGCTGATACTCCTGAAATACACATTCCTTTGATGAAGTTTATATTGATGAGCACCGCAAAATTATTCAGCCATACAGAAGCGAGTGTTAGTACACTTGAGGTAATAAGGGCAAATAACATAACATCCTTCCTGTGAAAGCGGTCGGCAATAAAGGCAAATAGCAAAAGTCCTACAGCCATACCAAAAGTAGAAGCCGATACCAAATAGCTACTCTCGGCAGGTGTGATGTGAAAATATGAGGTAATTTCCGATAGCAGTGGTTGGTAATTATACAACTGTGCAAATACAGATACTCCTACTAAAAAGATTCCCCATTTTATCTTCTTGTAACGGGAACTACCCCTGATTGCTTTTTCACTTTCTCTTATTTCTGTATAGGTAGTTGTAGCCATTGCCTTCTTTTTTTGGTAAAGTTAAAGCTATGTTCTAAATTAGTAAAACGTTATTTTTCTATCATATCAATCGATAAAACCGATTTACAAATGGAGTTAAGACAATTAAAGTATTTTTTAAAGGCAAAGGAGTTACTCAACTTTACAGAAGCAGCCAAGCATTTATATATTACTCAAAGTACCTTGTCACAGCAGATTAAGCAATTGGAAGAAGAACTCGGGCAGCCCTTGTTTGATCGAATAGGCAAGCGAATCAGTCTAACAGAAGCCGGGGAGCGCTTTGCTGTTTATGCAAGAAAAAGTCTGGACGCAGCTTTAGATGGGGAGTTAATGCTCAAGGATCTTAATGAACTTAAGACGGGAGTTCTAAAAATAGGGTTAACCTGGGGATTAAAGTCACTTGTCTTAACTTCTTTAAAAGAGTTTACCACTGCGTATCCCAATGTAAAGATTGAGATTACCTTTGGGACAACCAATGAGCTTATTGATGCTTTAAATTATCAATTGATTGACTTTGCTTTGACTTTTTTTGAAGGAGAACACCAAGAGAACTTATTGTACCAACCGCTATTGACTTCTGAAATGGCGTTAATAGTATCTACTGATTCCTCTTTGTCTAATCGCAAGGCCATAAGCTTTGCCGAAATCGCAAGTTTAAAGTTAGCCTTACCTGTTAAGGGATTTAGTACTCGCAATTTCCTGGATAGGCAATTTGAAATGCACAATATTTCTGCTAATATTGCTGTAGAGGTCAACCATACTTCTACAGTTATTGACCTGGTGAGAGTCAATGCCTTTAAGACTATTTTGACTTTTGCTACCGTGCATGGTGAAACCAACATCTGCGCAATCCCCATTACGGATTGTGATATGAGTAGAGAGGCTGTTATTATCACACTCAAGGAGAGTTATCAAAAGCGGTCTGTCAAACTTTTTGTCGATTTACTTTTAACAGAGGATAAGCAACCTTACAAGCAGTTGTAATCTTGTATTTTCTTGTAAAAAAATAGTCATTTCTTGCTTTTTAACGTTTTAGAGTCGAATTATTATTCCTTTATATTATCCGTTATTATTTTTAAATAAATTAAATAATCAAATAATTGTATTGGTTAAGTCTAAATAAAGTGCCCTTGATTTTAGGTTTATAATAATTGTAATCCTTGCTAATTCTAAGATTGCTTGAATTTTTGTTTTTCTTAGCGGGCTTACTTTTATATATTTGCTTTTATTTAAACGGATTCTAAATAAATATTAAGTAAATATATGATAAGAATTATTTTAGTTCTTATACTCATAATAGTATCATTTATTTCCCTTTTTATAGGAGTAAAAGATATTTCAATATTGGATTTACATCGCTTAGACAATGATGAATTACTAGTTATGGTCGTAAGTAGATTACCAAGAATGATATCGGTGTTGATTGCTGGAATTGGTATGAGTATTTCGGGACTTATTGTGCAACAGATTTCTTTAAACAAGTTTGTATCTCCTACAACAATGGGGACATTAGACGCTTGTAAGATGGGAATTTTATTTAGTATGATTTTGTTCCCAAGTGGAGGGATGATGTACAAGATGGTATTATCGTTTACCATTGCATTATTAGCGAGTGTGATTTTCTTGAAAATATCAAGTAAGATAAAAATGCGTAGCATTATTTTCATACCGTTAGTAGGGATTGTTTTTGGAAATATATTAAATGCGATATCTACGTTCTTTGCTTACAAGTATAATTTAGTGCAGAATATGGAAGGTTGGCTAATTGGAGATTTTTCTTCTATTATCCAAGGGAATTACGAAGTACTGTATTTGGGTATACCTGTTGTGATTCTTTCTTATTTATATGCAAATAAATTCACTATAGTTGGACTTGGAGAGGAAACTGCCACAAGTCTTGGGTTAGATCACAAAAAGATCACCTACCTTGGACTTACTTTTGTAGCTATAACCTCTACTGTTGTTGTGCTTACAGCAGGAGTAATTCCTTTTTTAGGGCTTATTATCCCGAATATAGTGAGTTTAATGTTTGGAGATAATTTAAAGAAGACTATCAGCTATACGGCTTTAATAGGTGCGATATTCTTGTTGATTTGCGATATTATTAGTCGAATGCTTATTGCGCCATATGAAATTCCGATTGGCCTTACAGTGAGTATTATTGGAGGAGTGATCTTTTTAGTATTAATTTTAAAGAGAGCTAAGAATGTTTAAAAATAAAGTTATTTCTATCTTGTTAGTAGCTTTGTTGTTATGCATCGCTATCTATATGTTCACCTTCACAGGTACTAAACTCGATTATGTATTGCCACGTAGAGGCTATAAGATTATAGCAATGGTTCTTGTTTCCTTTGCTATTGCCTACTCGTCGATTGTTTTTCAAACGATATCTGCCAATCGTATTTTAACGCCGTCTATCATGGGGTTTGATTCTTTCTTTTTATTGATTCAATCCACTTTGGTGTTTATCTATGGAGACAAGACTTTTCAAGTTTTGAATGCAGAATCAAATTTTGCAATATCAGTAGGACTGATGCTTTTGTTTTCTATCGCGATGTACTATTTGGTATTTAGACGAGAGAGTAAGAGTATGTATTTATTATTGCTTGTAGGGCTTTTGATGGGGACGCTTTTTAGGAGTTTTTCATCTTTTATAGTCATGCTTATTGATCCCAATGAGTTTATGATTGTTCAAGCGGCAATGTTTGCCTCTTTTGACAAGATAAATCTGAATCTCTTAGGTATTTCTTCTATCATATTAATTGTTAGTATGATTTGGGGAGCAAGATATTTTAGACAGTTAGATGTAATGAGTTTGGGTAGAGAGAATGCAATAAGCTTAGGGGTTGATTATCACAAGGTGATTAAAGTGAACTTGATGATTATCTCAGTGATGGTTGCTATATCAACAGCTCTTGTAGGGCCTATTACCTTTTTGGGAATATTGGTAGCAAACCTAACTTATGAGTTGGTTAAATCAAGCAAACATATCTATATGGTAACAGCTTGTTGTTTATTGACAGCTGTAACAGTAATTGGCGGACAATACCTTGTTGAACATTTATTTAATATGTCAACAACAATAAGTATTATCATTAATTTTGTAGGAGGTATATATTTCATTTATTTATTATTAAGAAGTAACAGAGGATGATTGAGGTAAAAAATGTAACCAAGAAATATGGGGAAAAGAGCATACTTGACAACGTTTCAGTTAGTTTCCCAAAAGGTAAAATTACTTGTTTAGTTGGAGGTAATGGGACTGGAAAGAGTACGCTATTGTCTATCATCAGTAGACTTGTGGCGCGCGATTCAGGAGAGATTAACTTAGTTAATCAAGAAATTGTCAATTTTACCAATAGAGATTTTGCTAAGCGTTTATCTATTTTAAAACAGGCAAATCATCCTAATGTACGATTAACTGTGAAGGAATTAGTGTCTTTCGGGCGCTTTCCACATTCGCAAGGAAGATTAAATCACCTTGACCATGAGAAGATAGATGAGAGTCTTGATTTTATGGGCTTGATTGATATTCAAGATCAATATATTGATGAACTTAGTGGAGGACAGAGACAGCGCACATTCTTAGCGATGGTTCTGGCACAAGATACAGATTATATTTTGCTGGACGAACCACTAAATAATTTAGATATGAAACACTCTGTTGAGATTATGAAGATTCTTCGTGTCTTAGCAGATGATTACGGGAAGACAATCATTATTGTAGTGCACGACATTAATTATGCGTCTTCTTATGCAGATTATATTGCCGCGGTTAAAGATCACAAGATTATCCATTTTGGACCAACAGATGATATTATTCGCGAAGATATCATGAAGGAAGTGTTCGACATAGATATGACTATAGTCGATAACTGTAACAATAAAGTCTGTATTTATTTTAAGTAGATTATTAAATTGTTAACTAAAATTATGAGTAAATTATTTATAAGCTGTTTAGCTGCTTCAGCTATGCTTTTTGTTTCGTGCAAGGACACGAAAAAACAAGAGGAGAATACAGAAAGAGAAAAAGTAACTGTAGAGCATATCTCTGGAACAACTGAGGTTTTAAAGAACCCTAAAAATGTTGTTGTGATTGCATATGGTGCTTTAGATTCTTTTGATGAGCTTGGTATTCCTGTAAAAGGAGCGCCTAAAACAAATCTTCCATCTTACTTAGACAAGTATGCAAAAGACGAGTCTATTGTTGATATTGGGGGTATTAAGGAGCCAAACTTAGAAAAAGTGAATGCTGCTGATCCTGAATTAATTGTGATTGGAGCGCGTACTGCTGCTATGGTAGACGAGTTTAACAAAATTGCACCTGCTGTAAATTTAGATGTAGATGCAAAAGATTATATGACTTCTTTTAAAAACAATCAAATCGCTATCGGTAAGATGTTTGGCAAAGAGGAGCAAGTAGAAAAAGAGTTAAAAGATATTGATGCACGTATCGCTAAGATTAACGAAGCTGCAGCGAAGTCCGACAAGAAAGCTTTAATTGTATTGACAAATGAAGGTCGTATGAGTGCTTATGGACCAGGTTCTCGTTTTGGTATCATTCACGATGTGTTTGGTGTAAAACCAGCAGATAACAAGATTGAAGTTGCTACCCATGGACAATCTATTTCTAATGAGTTTATCAAGGAAATGAACCCTGACTATATCTTTGTTATTGACCGTGGTGCTGCTATTAAAAGAGCGACAATGACTAAAGAGGCATTTGCTAATGCTTTAATTCAACAGACAAATGCTTATAAAAACGATAAAATTGTATTCTTAAACCCTGAAGTATGGTATTTATCAGGAGGTGGATTAAAATCTATCAAAATGATGATCACAGAGGTCGAAAATGCAATCGCTGAGTAAATTTAATTTTAAATGAATAAAAGGGTTATACGCAAGTATAGCCCTTTTGTTTTTATATAGTACTCGGTTTTTAAGTTTGGATTGACCAAATATTATCCTAAGTGTTAGTAGAGTAGGGGAAAACTACAAGATGAAGATGTAGAATATTTTATCTTTTAGCCATGACACTTATGCGTTTTTTAGTAGCTCTTAGCTAATTGTGATTAGATTGGCATAATGCGTATAGAAAAAATAAAGATATAGGCCAAAACACGGATGTATTAAACTTTTATATTAAGTGCTAAAACACTTGAGCTTAATTCCTATTTCGTGTATGGATAACAAAAAAAAGCTCTCTATTACAGAGAGCTTTTGTTATTTAAGGTGAATCTTATTCATCTATTTCATCCAGAACAGGTACTGGTCTTTTGCTTTCGTTAATAGCAACAAGGGTAAAAGATCCTGTGATTGCCTTTTCACGTCCATCTCTATACATGCTCTCTACAAATACATCTACACGTACATCCAAACTTGTGCGTCCTACACGAGTAACAGTTCCAATTAGTTCTACTAATGTTCCAGCGGGAATTGGGTGATTAAAGTCAACTTTATCACTCGATACAGTTACAATAGGTTTACGACAAAAACGCGTAGCTGTCATAAAGGCAATTTCATCCATAATGTATAATACTGCCCCACCAAACATTGTATTGTGGTGATTTGTTTGCCCAGGGAATACTGTTCTGAATACGTGAGTTTCGGAATCTTTAATTTTCTTTTGGATACGTAATTCTCTGTTTGTTAATTGACCTTCCATATTGATGTAATGATTGTTATTACTTAGTTTACTTTTTACCTTTTAAATTGGTATAGCTTATGGTTTGGTTTAATCATTGTAGAGCATTTCAAAATGTCATAAGGGAAATAGCTCTAATTTCGACTAAGCTTCAAATCGCGAAAGCATGGTTTATGGTTCGTATAGCTGAGTAAGTGTGGTAATCTGACTTATAATCAGCTCGGCTGATTATTTACAGTTGCGCGACAGCTCGTGAATTTCACACGATTCCCCACTTGTCTTAGTACTAAGAACAAACTTACACTTTTGTGTTCTATACAAGGGCAAATATACGAAGTATAAATGGTTTATAAGTGGCCTTTGTGAAATAATAGTCTATGACTCTTAGCTTCTCATAGTGTTTTAGATTGATAGTAGGAGCAATTGATTTGTCTTGTCAATTGGTGTTTCTATATGTTATTATTGACAAAGTATTTTATAAACTCTTTGTTTTCTCAAGTTTTACTTTTTGCTATGAAATCATATAATAATATAAGAGTTTATTAATTGTTAGCGAGAGAAAAAAGTTTTTTTATTATAGTGTATTTCATTGTTAATTAAGTTTTTATGTCGATAACTAAAGAATTAGTTGTATAACTAAAAAGTTAGTTGTATGTTTGATTAACTAATAAAAATTAGACAATGGAGAAGCTTACAAACAAAGAGGAGGAGATCATGCGCATTTTGTGGAAAATTGAAAAGGGATTTATAAATGATATTTTGCAACAGATGGATGAACCAAAACCACATTACAATACACTTTCGACTTTGGTGCGAATATTAGAGGACAAAGGAGTGGTAGCACATCATACTTTTGGGAAGTCGCATCAATATTATCCCTTAGTTGATATTTCATCTTATAAGAAACAGTTTATGGAAGATACCATGCAGAAGTACTTTGATAATTCTTTTGCAAATCTGGTAAACTTCTTTGTCAAGGACAAGAATATAAGCAAAGAAGAACTCGATGAAATTAGCGCATTAATTGAGAAGAATAGAAAGTAAGAACCAATCGACTGACTTATGACGACCATTTTTATTTATTTTCTAAAAGTCAACTTGTTGTTGAGTTTTACCTTTGCATTTTACTACGTGTTTTTGCGAAGAGAAACTTTTGTACGCACAATAAGGTGGTACTTTCTATTGGCTATCGCAGGTAGTTTTATTCTGCCAAGTGTTTTTTGGACAAGGGAAATAATTCTTGAGGACACTCCTATTTTACTTGATCAGTGGTTAGTTGATAGTAAGCAAGTAGATCTACCAACAGATCATACAATGCAAGTAATAGAAACTACCGTGAATTGGCAGGACTATGCAATATCCCTTTATGCGGGAATAGGCGCTTTGTTTTTACTTTCACTCTTAGTGCAATATCTGCGTGTCTTGTATCGTATCGGCTCATTGCACAGTTGTGAGATTGCAGGTAATGTCCTTGTAGATCATCGTACTAAAGATGCTTATTCTTTCTGGAACAGTATTGTTCTACCTGCAAATTATAAGCAGATAGAGCGAATAGATCTTGTTTTATTACACGAGAGTATTCACATCAAGCAAAAACACTCTGTTGACCTATTGATTATAGGAGTGACAAAAGCAGTATGTTGGATAAATCCCTTTGTGTACTTACTGCAACGAGCGATTAATTTGAATTTAGAATTCCTTGTAGATCAGCAAGTAAGTCGCGATATTAATACGTTTGATTATCAAAAAGCTTTATTGGAGTACCAATATGCAAGATTAGAACATACATCTATTGTTAATTCTTTCAAGTCTTCGGATTTCAAACGCAGAATCATAATGCTTAACACTCAAAAATCACCAATCATGAAAAAAATGAAATTGTTGTTACTTATGCCATTTTTACTGGCTTTTTTTGGCTTTTTTCAAGTACAAGTAAAAGCGAAGATAAACAATAGTAAGCCAGATAGTGAAAGTTTATCAAACTTTGTAGATCAATTGCAAAGTCAGTCATTACCTGTGATATTATCCGATTTTGATCAGAAGCAACTTGCTCCCATACTCGCGCAAGATACTCTTGGCCTAGTGAGTGAAATTAGTAAAGACCAATCAGTTAAATCTACTGACTCTACTGTGCAAGTATATAGGGTGGAGCGTGGTAAAAAGCAGACAAAGAAGTCAGAACAACTGAAAGGTCGTGGATTGGACAAATTGGCGGAAATAGGTAAACATTCTCCTATGTATATCGTGGATGGAGAGAATGCTGATTCACAACAAGTCAAAGCTATTTTACCAGAAGATATTGAGTCTGTCTATGTCTTTGAAACTAAGCAAGGAATTGAAAAATATGGAGAGGAAGGTAAAAATGGTGTGGTCTTTATTTTGACAATAGACAATAATGACCAAGAGAAAAACTTGCGAAAAATTGAATTGCGAAAGGAACTACAAAAAAGAAAAGTAGAACTTAAAAAGGAACGTCAGGCAAGGAAATTAGAAGTGGCAGTAAGTAAAGAGATGCGTGATGATGCTGTTAAAGAGCGAATCGAAAAACGAAAAGCTGAAATAGCTGCCCGCCAAGAACTTCACCAAATGAATAAAACGCAAGTACAAGACCAGAAAAATAAGACCAGTAGAATCCGAGATACCAAAAAGTTGAACGAAACAACAGTTCACGTTGTAGATGGAAAATTTTATACCTTCGATGAGGTTGTTGCTTTTCTTGAAACAACTAATGGGACAAAAAACATGAAGATTTACAATGCAGAAGATGCAAAAAAAGTATTTAATTATACCGGAAATAAAAAAGTATTTGAGTATTCCTTGAAAACTGATGAGGATGTTGAAAATGAAAAACAGATACGTCAAATCACAAGAGAGTACAAAGAGAAGATGCGCAAAAACAAACTTCGTGAGTCCTCTTTTGTAGGTCTTTATGTTTTAGATGGAACTCCTGTTAGTTATGAGCAAATGATGCAAGTAAAACCAGTTGATATTAAATCTGTTTCGATATTGAAAAAACAAGAGGCAGTAGAGAAGTATGGGGTAGAAGGAGAAAATGGCGCAATGGAGATTAAAGTAAAATAATTGCTGCTTTACCATTAGGTGTACTTCCAGAGAAAAAAAGGGGGGAGATTGATGTGAACAAAGTGTCAATCTATCTTCTAAAAAGGCTATTTATAGACCTATGAGGATGAAGTAAATAAAAAAGAGGATTAGGTAGTTTTTAGATTATCTAATCTTTTTTTTGTTTGATTAATCTCATTGTTTATCATAAATAGCTTAAATACTTCATTTTACAATGAAAGTAGATTGATGTATTGACAAGAGTTTATACCTAAACATAGGTGATTAAATATGTGAAGTCTTTCTACTTAATCCTAATAGGATAGTTTTCTACATCATTCTCTTGCATTTGGTAGGAGGATTTTTGGGGTATGCTTGCATCTTTGTTCGAGAAAAGGCCTCTCTAGGGCAGTAAACTGTGAGAATACCCCTAAGAATCAGCAAAGGAAACTAGCAAACAGAGTGGACCAAGCGTTAAGAAAATGTATGGTGGACATTTTTAGCCAAGGGGCTAGCGAGGGAGAACCGAAAACCGAAAACAGAAGGTGTGCTGGCAAATACTGTTTAGCTTATCAAGACTTGTTGTCGATGAGCATTTTTGTAATTATCTTTATCAAGGTCGGAAGTTAGGTGAGCAAATACTTGCATCATTAAAAATTTTAAGAATCAGTATAATAAGTGACTAGAAATAAACAATATAAGTTGGCATAACATGAGATTAACACAGGAAGAAGCCATTCAAATAGCAAAACAGTATCAACAGCGATATCCTTCGCTTATAAATACCATTGTTCGGGCACAATTTAATCCAAAGTTTAATGTCGTTGGAGAAAAAGCATGGATTGCAATTGGTGTATTTGAACTATTTGGGGATATGCATGAGTTTTTTTATGTGATTTCAGATGAAACCGGGGAGGTTGAATATACCTTTAATGAACATGGCTGTATAAATCCATAGCAATAAGCTTCTTATTTTGGGCTTACCATACACATATTCATTGTCTATTTGTTATTAGCAGGGGATGTATATGCGATCCTAAGCTCACTGAATTTATCAATAATCTTTGTAGATTGTATTTTTCCATTTCTATACACGATAATTTCCTACTAATGGCCATTCAACACTTTATCAACAGTGCCTTCCCAAGATTGGGATTGTTCGTTATAGCGCAAAAAATCCAAGAAAATTTTCATGAAAAACATAGAAAGGTTATTAAACTAATGTAAAAGAGAAAAAGTAATGAAACTAGTAAAAAAAAGACGTCAATATTGAGAGACGTCTTTTAATTTAAGCACGGGTTGATAATCTATTAAAGTATAAAAACGAAGTGCTTTTGTGATTATATAATCCAAACGCTATTTTTTACATTCTTATCGAAGTACCTAAGTTTTCTCTACAAGCCTTGTCATAGGCATATTTAGCAGTAATTAGATCTTGGATTGCGATACCAACATTTTTAAAGACCGTTATCTCAGTGTCATTTGTTCTTCCCTTAATTTTACCCAGGATAAGATCTCCAATTTCTCCTTTATAATTCTCCTGAGGTAACAATTCTTTTTCAAGGGGAACAAGAATATCTGCAGTTGATGAAAAACAAGAGTCTTTGTGATCTACAAACAAAGAACTATTCATAAAAATATCTTCAGGCAGCTCATGCATAGTTGGGCTATAGGACCCAGCTGCGTTGATATGTACTCCTTTTTTGAGATGGGACGTTTTAAATAAAGGCGTTGCAGAAGGAGTAACTGTACAAATAATATCTACATGAGCAAGTACCTCTGGGTCATCTGCAGCTATAATCTCTACATCAGATTTGTCTTTGTAGTATTCAATGAATGTTTCAACGGACTTACTTGTCTTAGAGCTACCAAATAGATAGGCTTTTTTAATAGGTCTTTCTGCACATACAGCTTCAAATTGTGTGTAAGCTTGTGCTCCAGCTCCAAATAGAGCCATTATAGATGAGTCTTTTCTGGCTAAATAACGCGTTGCTACCCCAGAGGCGCCCCCTGTTCTTAAGGCAGTAAGATGGGAACCATCAATTATCGCTTGAGTAAGATTATTTTCTGAGTCTATTAGTATCACCAGCCCTTGTATAGCAGGATGGCCGTTCACACCACCTTGTTTGCGTATACTTAAGAGTTTAACACCTGCGGTATTAATATTAGCAATTAATGACGGCTTAAAAAAGATATCAAGATAGTCTTTACCAAGACCAGTTATTACTCGATCAGGCATTTCAGCTGTATTATTGGATAGTTCAACATAGGCATCTACAACAGTTTCTATTGCTTCTTCAATAGAAACTAATTGCTTTATGTCTTCAGAGTTTAAGACTTTTATGGTATTCATACTTTATGTTTTATGTATTAAAAAAATAGGTTATAAAGATTCTGCTCTTATTAAAAAGCACTTTATAAGTGAGTTTGTATTTTATACAATACAGAAGATTTTCTGTGTTTGATTGAGGTTTCAATTTAGAAAAACAATAAAGCATAACCAAATTTATTTTCTCGACTACTTTCTGTAAGGTTTATCAAATCAAGCATTCCCTATTTTTTTACACCTGTTTACAGCTTACTATTATATTATTAAACTGAATTTAAAAGAGATTTTATTTTACTCCGATTTATCTGCTATGAATCAAAGTGTGTACTATATAAGTTGATTAGTATTTGTATGTAGTAAAAAAGCTACTGCTGTAGAATTGTTTTTTATATTAACTGATTGCTTGAATAATAGTTTGTGTCTTTGATAAAGCGAGAGTTACTTGTCATTGTACTGTTAGAACAGTTTCATATCTCCTTCTTTAATCCACTGTTTCTTTTTCATGATAAAGTAAATTAAGTAAGACAATATCATAGGTAAAAGTACCTGTAAGCACAGAATACTCAAAAGTATATAAGAGGTAGTATGCGTGCCTTTCATGGCGTTAAAGGTTCCTATTTGACCAACTAAACCACAACTACCCATTCCAGATTCTAAAGCGGTATTTTGCATATCAAAAAACAAAATGGCTATCGGCCCTATAATAGCAGCAGAAAGAGTAGGTGGGATCCATATCTTCCAGTTTTTATAAATGTTTGGTACTTGTAACATACTTGTGCCGATTCCCTGAGCCAACACTCCTTTAAAGCCATTATCTTTAAAGCTAATTGTAGCAAAGCCAATCATCTGTGCACAGCATCCGATTGTAGCTGCACCTGCGGCTAAACCATCTAATTGCAACATTAAGCACAAAGCTGCTGAAGAAATAGGCAGTGTTAAAACCATTCCTACTACCACAGCTATAACCATTCCCATGATTAAAGGATTAGATTCTGTCGAGAGTATAATGATTTGTCCGATCCACTGCATGAGTTGGTTGACAGTAGGACCTGTGAATTGGGCAAAACCAACACCTGTTAAAACGGTAACAATTGGAGTGATAACTATATCAATTCTTGTTTCACCAGCAATTGCCTTCCCAATTTCCACAGCAATGATAGTAGCTATAAAAACCCCGAGTGGGCCACCAAGTTGATAAGCAGCTACTCCAACTACTGCAGAGGAGAATAAAACTAATTGTGGAGCTCTTAAGCTATAAGCAATAGCCAATGCAATTACAGGACCTGTAGCTTGATTGGCAAAAGGCCAAACCACTTGCTTTAAGAAGCTAATGTGAAGTTCCTCACCAATGGTTTTTAGTATTGTCCCTACAAGTAAAGTTGCAAATAACCCGTAAGCCATTGCTCCCATGGCATCTACAAAGTAGCGTTTGCCTGAAATTTGGATATCTTTTTTGTGTAGAAACTGTTTCATTGTGTGCTGGGGAATTAAAGACAAAGGGCGTATTGCCTGGGTTGATTAAACTCCAGCGAAAGTATTAATAATTATGCAACTATTGAAGTAGAATTATGTGTTATTCTACTTCGTTATTCTAAGGGTTAATCTTCCCAAGTAGTACTTTAGCTATTGTTACAGGCCGAAATAGCAACACCAAGGGAAACGCAAAAGTAGGATGTTTTTTTCTTTGATAGATGCGAATAATAAATTTGTTTACTAAAGGCAATTGCTTATTTTTAGAGTCTATTAAACCAATTATGAAACAATTACATTACGACCGTAAAAACTTATCAGATCAAGTGTTACTTGAACTTTATAAAAGACTGCTCAAACCAAGAATGGTAGAGGAAAAAATGCTGATTTTAATCCGACAAGGCAAAGTGTCTAAATGGTTCTCTGGTATTGGGCAAGAAGCTATTTCTGTGGGAATTGTCTCTGCTTTACAACCCGATGAATACGTTTTACCGATGCATCGCAATTTAGCAGTGTTTACCTCCAGAGATATTCCACTACATCGCTTATTTTCTCAGTGGCAAGGTAAAGCAAATGGTTTTACCAAAGGGCGTGAGCGCTCTTTTCACTTTGGAACTCAAGAATATCATATTGTGGGCATGATTTCTCATTTAGGACCACAAATGGGAGTGGCTGATGGAATAGCTTTGGCACATAAACTGCGTCAGGAAAAGAAAATCACTGCTGTATTTACAGGTGAGGGAGGAACTTCAGAGGGCGATTTTCACGAAGCATTAAATATTGCTTCAGTATGGGAGCTTCCCGTTTTATTTGTGATAGAGAATAACGGATATGGGTTATCTACACCTACCAATGAACAATATCGCTGTGAGCATTTAGCCGATAGAGCTAAGGGATATGGTATGGAAAGTCACATTATCGATGGAAATAATATCTTGGATGTTTACACGCAAGTTCAGGCTATTGCTCAATCAATGCGTGAGAATCCAAGACCAGTATTGATAGAGTTTTTAACTTTCAGAATGCGAGGACATGAAGAAGCCAGTGGGACCAAGTATGTACCACAAGAGCTCATGGATATGTGGGAAAAGAAAGATCCATTGGAGAATTACAGATTGTATCTAAAACAAATAGGGGTCTTATCAGAAGCAATGGACCAGCAGTTGAGAGAGGAGTTTAAAAAAGAGATTGATAAAGATTGGCAAGTAGTACAGCAAGAGCCTGAAATTGTGGCAGATTTAACCACAGAGTTAGCTGATATGTATGCGCCTTACCAGTATGAAGAAGTAAAACCAGGGGGAGAGGTAGCTAATATTCGATTAATAGATGCTATTTCGCAGGGATTGATGCAATCATTTGAGCGTCATGATAATTTAATTATCATGGGCCAAGATATAGCAGAGTATGGAGGGGCTTTTAAAGTAACTGACGGATTTGTCGATAAGTTTGGCAAAGCGCGTATTCGAAACACTCCAATTTGCGAGAGTGCTGTAGTGTCAGCGGCGATGGGATATTCTATCAATGGAGGTAAAGCAATTATGGAGATGCAATTTGGAGATTTTGTGTCAACAGGCTTTAATCCGATTGTCAATTATTTGGCTAAAATACACTATAGATGGAATGAGAAGGCAGATGTGGTAGTGCGTATGCCTTGTGGTGGTGGAACACAAGCAGGACCATTTCACTCTCAGACCAATGAGGCTTGGTTTACCAAAACACCAGGGCTAAAGGTTGTATATCCCGCTTTTCCTTTTGATGCGAAAGGATTGATGAATACAGCTATTAACGATCCGAATCCCGTTATATTCTTTGAACACAAGCTCTTGTATAGAAGTATATATCAAGATGTACCAAAAGATTATTATACCCTTGCTTTTGGAAAGGCATCATTATTGCGAGAAGGAGAGCAGGTGAGCATTGTTACTTTCGGGGCAGGTGTTCATTGGGCTTTAGAAATATTAGATGCAAATCCGCAAATAAAAGCAGATTTAATAGATTTGCGTACTTTGCAGCCTTTGGATACAGAAACTGTATTTAATTCTGTCAAGAAAACGAATAAAGTTATAATTTTGCAAGAAGATTCCATGTTTGGAGGTATTGCAAGTGATCTATCGGCAATGATAATGGAAAACTGTTTTGAGTACTTAGATGCTCCAGTTAAACGAGTAGCCAGTATTGAAACAGCCATTCCATTTGTGAAAGCTTTAGAAGAACAATATCTGCCTAAAGGTAGATTTGAACAAGCGCTAAAAGATTTATTGGCGTACTAAACAAAAGAACTACACAACTAAATTTATATGAATAATACAATCACAAAAACAAACTTTGAGTTTCCAAATCAAAAGTCTGTTTATCGCGGAAAAGTAAGAGAGGTTTACAATATCAATGATGACCTATTGGTTATGATAGCTACAGATAGACTTTCTGCTTTTGATGTGATTATGCCTAAGGGTATTCCTTACAAAGGACAAATTTTGAATCAAATTGCCACTAAATTTATGCAGATGACAAGGGATATCGTTCCCAATTGGTTGGTGGCTACCCCAGATCCCAATGTTGCGGTGGGGCATGTGTGTGAACCTTTTAAAGTAGAAATGGTTATCCGCGGATACTTAGCAGGACATGCAGCTCGTGAGTACAAGCAAGGAAAAAGAGTTTTATGTGGTGTAACTTTACCAGAAGGCTTAAAGGAAAACGACAAATTGCCACAGCCAATTATTACACCTTCAACAAAAGAGGAGTTAGGGTTGCACGATGTGGATATCTCCAGAGAAGATATCATCTCAAAGGGAATTGTGTCGGAACAAGATTATTTAGTTTTAGAACAATATACCCGTGCTTTGTATGCAAGAGGAAGTGAAATAGCTGAGCAACGAGGGTTAATCTTAGTAGATACAAAATATGAATTTGGCAAGACAAAGCAAGGTGAGATTGTATTAATTGATGAGATTCACACACCAGATTCTTCGCGTTATTTTTATGCTGAGGGCTATGAAGAGCGCCAAGAAAAACAAGAGCCTCAAAAACAACTTTCTAAGGAGTTTGTAAGACAGTGGTTGATAGCTAATGACTTTCAAGGTAAACAAGGGCAGGTAGTTCCTGATATGACTCAGGAATATGTCAATTCAGTTTCTGAGCGTTATATTGAGCTCTATGAGCAAATTATCGGTGAGCCTTTTGTAAAAGCAGATGTCACTGATATCCACACGCGAATTGAAAAAAATGTATTAGCTTTTTTAGCTAAGTAGTAGTTAATAGTTAGATTATGAATTTATTAGAAAACTTAAAGTGGCGTTATGCTACTAAGCGTTACAATAATCAAGTCAAATTGGCTGATGAGAAAGTGATGCAAATTGTAGAAGCAGCTCGATTAGCTCCTACTTCAAGCGGTTTACAGCCAGTTGAAATGATTTTAATTAAAAATCAAGAGTTAAAAGAAAAGTTAGTGCCTATTGCTATGAATCAACCACAAGTAAAGGAGTGTTCTCATTTATTGGTTTTTGCAGCATGGGATTCTTATACTGATCAGCGCATGGATAATGTGTTTAAAAATATGGAGCTTGTTCGCGAGATGAAGTCAGGGGAGATGAACCAGTATAGAGATGGGCTAAAGGCTCACTTTGGAAGTTTGACAAAGCAACAGCAATTCGAGCATGCGGCAAGACAAGCTTATATTGCATTGGGTATAGCTATTGCGGCAGCTGCGGAGTTAAAGATTGATTCTTCGCCTATGGAAGGTTTTTTCAACGATCAATTAGATGAGATTTTGGGACTTGACAAGCGAGGTCTAAAGAGTGTTACTATATTAGCATTAGGCGAGCGAGATCATCAAAATGATTGGTTAGCTCCAATGAAAAAAGTAAGATTTGATTTAGAATCAGTATTGACTATAATTTAATAGTAAAAGCACCCTACTCAGGGTGCTTTTTTGTTTTAAGGTATTGTTAAATATTTAATGAGATGCTTTAATTTAAGACAGATTTTTGGTATGTATAATTTTTTGTGCTTTTTTTTGTCAATAGTTTAATGTATGTGCGTATTAATTTGTGATAAAGAGGTATTCTAAATTAGCTTTTTTCTTGATAAAATTTTATATTCGTAACCAGTAAATTAGTGTTTTTTACAATGAGTCAAAACGGAAAAAATAAAGCTCTTTCTTTTGAAGATTTCAAGAAAGAGGTAATTCAAGATTATACAATTGCCAAAATCAGTAGAGAATGTAGTTTGCTTGGTAGACGTGAAGTGCTAACAGGTAAAGCGAAGTTCGGAATCTTTGGTGATGGAAAAGAAGTGCCACAATTAGCGCTAGCTAAAGCATTTCAAAATGGAGACTTTAGATCTGGATACTACCGCGATCAGACTTTTATGATGGCAATAGGTCAGTTGACGATAGAACAGTTTTTCGCAGGATTGTTTGGTCATGCAGATATAGAGCACGATCCTATGTCAGGAGGTCGTCAAATGGGGGGGCACTTTGCAACTCACAGTATTGATGAGAATGGCAACTGGAATAAATTGACACAACAAAAGAATTCAAGTGCTGACATATCTCCTACAGCCGGGCAGATGCCTCGTTTATTAGGATTAGCACAGGCTTCAAAATACTATAGAGAATTTCCACAAGCAGATGAGTCAAATACTTTTTCAGTAAATGGAAATGAAGTGGCGTGGGGTACTATTGGAAATGCATCAAGTTCGGAAGGGTTGTTCTTTGAAACAATTAACGCCGCTGGGGTATTACAAGTACCAATGGTGATGAGTGTGTGGGATGATCAATATGGTATTTCAGTTCACGCAAAGTATCAAACTACAAAAGAGAACATATCAGAAATCTTAAAAGGATTTCAAAGAGATGAGAAAGCAAACGGGTATGAGATTATTCGCGTATTGGGGTGGGATTATCCTGCACTGATTGAAGCTTATGCCAAGGCGTCTAAGATTGCGCGTGAGGAACACGTTCCTGTGCTTATTCACGTTCAAGAATTGACTCAGCCACAAGGGCACTCTACTTCTGGTTCGCATGAGCGTTACAAAAGTAAAGAACGCCTTGCTTGGGAAGCAGAAAAAGACTGTGTGTTGCAAATGAGAAATTGGATGATTGAATCTAATATTGCAACAACAGAAGAATTAGATCTATTGGATAAAGACTTGAAGAAACAAGTATTGGATGGTAAGAAAGCAGCGTGGAAAGCTTATTTGGATCCAATTGTAGCTGAGCGAAATGAGTTAGTGGCTGTTTTGAATACAGTTGCCGAATCAAGTTCAAATAAAGTTTTCTTGCAAAAGTATGCCAATGATCTGGCAGGTATAAAAGAGCCGATTCGCAAAGATATTATCACAGTTGCTCGAAAAGCAATGCGCATGGTGATTTCAGAGCCAATCAAAGCAACTTTGATTGCGTTTATTGAAAATTATTATGCAAAGATACAGCCCAAGTACAGCTCACATTTGATGAGTGAATCTGGATTGAAGGCAGATGCTATTGCTGAGGTAAAACCAACTTATGATGAGACAGCTGAGGAGGTAGATGCTCGTATTATTGTTAGAGATAATTTTGATCAGTTGTTAACCCGTTATAAAAACGTCATGGTTTTTGGTGAGGATTCTGGTAATATTGGTGATGTTAACCAAGGGTTAGAAGGACTTCAGGAAAAACATGGCATCAACAGAGTTTCGGATACGGGGATTCGCGAGGCAACTATCTTAGGTCAAGGAATCGGTATGGCTATGAGAGGACTTAGGCCAATTGCTGAAATTCAATACCTGGATTATTTGCTATATGCTATTCAAATCATGAGTGATGATTTAGCAACGTTGCAATACCGAACAGTGGGCCGTCAAAAAGCGCCATTGATTGTTAGAACACGTGGACATCGCTTAGAGGGTATTTGGCATTCTGGCTCACCTATGGGGATGATTATAAACGCAATTCGCGGGATGCACGTGTTGGTACCGAGAAACATGACTAAAGCAGCTGGATTCTACAATACTTTAATGCAGTCAGATGAGCCAGCTTTGCTTATTGAGTGTCTTAACGGATACCGCCTGAAAGAGAAAATGCCGACAAACTTAGCTGATATACGCACTCCTATTGGAGTAGTGGAGACAATAGCTAAGGGTAAAGATATTACTATTGTATCCTATGGTTCTACTTTGCGTATTGTAGAACAAGCAGCAAAAGAGTTGTTAGAAGTAGGGATAGAAGTTGAGATTATCGATGCGCAGTCATTGTTGCCATTCGATATCCAGCACGATATCGTTAAGAGTCTTGCTAAGACAAATAGATTGTTGGTAGTAGATGAAGATGTACCAGGTGGAGCATCAGCTTATATATTGCAAAAAGTATTAGAAGAACAAGGAGGATATCGCCACTTAGATAGTGAGCCACAAACTTTGACTTCTCATGCACATCGTCCAGCTTATGGTACTGATGGGGACTACTTTAGTAAACCTCAAGTGGAAGATGTATTTGAAAAAGTTTATCAAATCATGCATGAAGCAAATCCAGGTTTATATCCAAGTTTGTATTAAAATAGTATATTAAAACCTTTCTTACGCGAAAGGTTTTATTTTTTTATTTAGATTTGTTGCATTAAAGAGATAGAAAGTATGCTTTAAGTCGCAAAACACGATTGTGTTAATATACTTAAAAAGAATTTATTAACAGCGATTTGCCTATTGAATTGAATTAATTTGTCGGCAATTTATTATGAAAGCATACAAAATATCATTAATTTTGCATTTGTTTTTTAAAACATAGTTATATTATGGTAAACGATTTATTTGACAGAATACAGAAAAATAAGGGACCTTTAGGAAAATGGGCATCACAAGCAGAAGGATATTATGTTTTTCCTAAATTAGAAGGACCTTTGTCAAATCGTATGATGTTTCATGGAAAAGAGGTTATTAACTGGAGTATAAATGACTATTTAGGGTTATCAAATCATCCAGAAGTAAGAAAAGTTGACGCTGAAGCAGCAGCAGAATATGGAGCAGCTTACCCTATGGGGGCACGTATGATGTCAGGACATACTTCAGTACACGAGCAATTACAAAATGAGTTAGCTTCATTTGTGAAGAAAGAGGCAGCTTATTTATTGAATTTTGGTTACCAAGGAATGGTGTCTATCATTGACGCATTAGTAACTAAAAATGACGTAATTGTTTATGATGTTGATTCTCATGCTTGTATTATCGATGGTGTACGTCTTCACATGGGAAAACGTTTTACTTACCAACATAATGATATTGATAGCTTAGTTAAAAACTTAGAGCGCGCTACTAAAATGGCTGAAACAACAGGTGGAGGTATTTTAGTGATCACTGAAGGTGTTTTCGGTATGCGTGGTCAACAAGGTAAATTGAAAGAAATCGTTGCTTTGAAAGAGCAATTTAATTTCCGTTTATTAGTAGATGATGCTCACGGATTTGGTACTTTAGGAGAAACTGGAGCTGGAGCTGGAGAAGAGCAAGGATGTCAAGATGGAATTGATGTTTACTTCTCTACATTTGCAAAGTCAATGGCTTCAATAGGTGCTTTCGTTGCAGCTGATCAAGATGTAATTGATTATTTAAAATATAACTTGCGTTCTCAAATGTTTGCAAAATCACTTCCAATGATTTTCACTAAAGGAGCATTGAAACGTTTAGAGCTTTTAAGAACTAACCCTTCATTAAAAGCTAAATTGTGGGAGAATGTAAACCTGCTTCAAAATGGACTGAAAGAAAGAGGATTTAACATTGGTGATACTAACACTTGTGTAACTCCTGTTTACTTAGAAGGAAGTATTCCTGAGGCAATGGTAATGGTAAATGACTTAAGAGAAAATTACAGTATTTTCTTGTCAATTGTAGTTTACCCAGTGATTCCAAAAGGTATCATTTTATTGAGAATGATTCCTACTGCTACTCATACACAAGAAGATATTGATGAGACATTAGCAGCTTATGAAGCAATCCGTGAGAAATTAGAAAACGGAACTTATAAGAAAATTGCTGAAGCTACAACAGTAGATGTATCTTAACTGGAGTATAGATAAAATGGGTAAAAAGGATGGCTTTTAAAGCTGTCCTTTTTTTTTGAGTATATTGGTGTGATATTAGAATTTTGCTCTGTAGCTTAATAATTAAAAAACAAAAAAGGCTTCCTAGAGGAAGCCTTTTTAATTGATATAATGTAGGATGTTATTTGCTTTTTAAAGATAGCTTATACCCAATAAATACGAATACAATGGTACTGGCCATTACAATTGTGGTTGCTAATAATGCTTTGTGAGAGAATAGTGATACAGCTGCGCTGGTAAGAAAACATACCCCCAGTTGAAGCGTGTTTTGTAAAGCTGCAGCCTTACCTGAATTAGCAGCAAATGGTTTTAAAGCTTCGGCAACTACTATGGGATAGCACGCTCCATTAACTAAAGCCATTAAGCAAAATGGGATCAATAATATAACTAAGGTTGGTGTGGTGAATACTGCTAATAACAGTAGAGCAACAACACAAAGTGTAAAGGTGATCATTAATCCTGGTATTAGTTTTCTTCCGTCCATTTTGCTGGATAATACTCTGTAACCATAACCTCCAATTAAAAAGGCAATAGTCTGAGGAACGAAACTAAAGCCAATTTGACTTTCATTATATCCTAATTCTTTTAAAAAGAAAGGAGATCCAGTTAGCCATGCAAAGAAAGCACCTGAACAGAAAGCATAAATCATGACATTACCCAAGTATTTCTGTGATTTTAATATACTAAGGTAACTCACGGGCTCTTGTTCTGTAGCGTCGTCTGTATTGGCTTGTTTTTTGGGTGATTTTAGCCTTAAGGTGTATAGCATTAACAGCGCTGCTATAATGGCCAAAGAAATGAATATTGATCTCCAACCAAAGTGTTGTAATAAGTAGACCCCAAGTAGTGGAGCAAGGGCAGGAGATAGAGCTACTAAAGGCATAATGCTTGCGAATACTTTGTTGGTCTGATCGCTTGGATAGCGTTCAATCACTAAAGCTTGCCAGCATACAGCTGCAGCGCATACTCCAATGGCTTGTACTAATCTTAAGGCCAATAATACATTTACATTAGAAGTAAAGTATATAAACAAAGAGGATATCGCAAAAATACTTAGACCTGTTAGTATGGCTTTGGGTTTTCCATATTTATCTGCTATTGGCCCCCAAAGCAATTGTGCGATAGAATATCCTCCCAAAAAAAGCGTTAAACTCGCACCAATAGTACTCTTAGATGTATTCAAATCTTGCTTCATTGTGTCAAATGCAGGTAAATACATATCTGTGGCTAAAAAGCCGATGATACTAAGCCCTGCTAAATAGACAAGAAACAGAAAGTTGTTTTTCTGTGTAGACATATTTGTTTTTTTTATTGCCTTACAAAAATAAGCCTTTATCTGCTGCGAAACAGTAGTTGTGATAGTAAAAGTTTATAGTGTATTATAAGTGTTTTATTCAGAGGGATTTATTAAGATATCTTATTTTATAAAACAAAAGGTTGCCTTATTAGGCAGCCTTTTTAGTCTTGTTTTGCTTTCTGCTCTTGATTTGAATCACTGTGTTGATTCTGTGCAGTAGTAGCATTTGATTCGCGAGTAGCTTGTTTAAACTCTTTAATTCCTGTTCCAAGTCCTTTCATTAATTCGGGGATTTTCTTTCCGCCAAACAAAAGCAAAGCGATTGCAACAACAACTATAAGCTCAGAAGGCGCTACTCCTCCTAAAGGGATAATTGTTTGAATCATTGTAAAAAATTTTTTTGATTGAGGTTAACAAAAGTAAAAGACATTGGGCTTTGCTTGATTTTTTTTAACCTAAGTTTTAGATAGTTGTTCCTTTTGGTACCTAATTAATACTCTTGTAAGTAGTGCAAATTCTTTATGGGGGAATTGTGCTTATTTACAGATTGCTTGTTAAGGTCTTTACTGATTTTAGTGCATAAAAAAAGCTCACACCAATAATTTATTCGTGTGAGCTGTAAAAGAAGGTATATTAAATTATTTCTTTTTCTACGTAGTCAGAATTCATGATTCTTAGAATTCCCATGTAATCCATGTGAAAGGGAATGGTATCTCCAACTTTTAATTTCTTTGGATTTTGTCCCAAATCAATGACAATCATATCTGAACTTGCCCCGACAATCTCGATATCAGGCCATAGAGGAGTGATGTGTTCAATGTCGATGTCAAGTAGTCCTAAATCGATAATAGCTCTGTAATTGGTGCTATCTTCCCATTCGGGATTAAAACTAACTTTCTCGCCAGTCATATTTAGACCTACTTCTCCTTCAGGCATCATTGGTTTTTCATGTAGTTCAATGATTTCCGTGTGAAGCTTAAAGACGTTCTGCTTTAAGTTCTCATAGCAAGACCCGTCATAAGCATTGGTTCCCATAAATAGACTCTCTCCGATTCTAAAATGGTTAATAGCCTTTGGGATACTGCTATTCATAATCAGAGGAATTGTCACAGAGGCTCCTCCAGAGATATAGGGAATTGTCTTGTTAAATCGCAGCTCAAGCACTTCCTTGTAGAGGGTGAGTTGAATGAGTTTGTCATTATTGGGTAATATTCCATACATACAAGTAAGATTTGCACCTAATCCAATGATTTGGATATTTGGCAAGTTGAATACTTGCTGGTAAAAATCGATGAGATCTTCCCTTAAAACACCTTCCCTTAACTCACCGAGTTCAACCATAATTACCACTTTGTGGTGTTTGTTCTGTTTAACTGCTTCTTGAGAGAGAAGTTTAATAGTTTCAAGTTCTGTGTTAAAGCTTATGTCGGCAAACTCAACAATTTCATCAATGCTGCCATTTGGAGCGGGCTTGATGTAAATGGTTTCTACCTGATCATTGATAGCTTTGATTGCCTTTAAATTTGATACTCTTGAGTCGCAAATTTGCTTTATATCTAAAGAGAGAACCTCTCTTAAAAAGATTTCGTTTCCACAAAGTAATTTTCCAACAACAGCCCATTGGATATTATTATTATCAAAAAGTTGGTCAAGTTGTTTAAAATTGTGCTTTAACTTGTTTTTGTCTAAAGTTATAAAAGCCATGATTACTTTGTTAAGCGCATTTCAATGTATTTTTTTTCAAATCCTTGTCTTTCATACAAGTTTTGTGCTGGATTATCAGCATCAACATGCAATGCAATAGATCCTTTGGCCTCTTGTTTTATGCGTTGGATCAATTGGGAGCCTATTCCTTGGCCTCTTTCCTTGGAGTCAGTTGCAATATAAACTAATATATGTTCGGGTATAAAACCTTCCATTAGCGTATTTAAAACAACAGTAATACCGACAATTTTGTCTTGTTGATTGGTAGCTACCAATAAGAATCCTCCAGGTTTGTTATCTTTTTCAAGAGCGTAGTCTATAGCCTTTAAAATGTCTTGCTTTTTGTCGCCATATTGCTCTAAATGCAGATTTAGAAAATCAGCATACAGGTTAATTTCGTCATTGTTAATCTTGTTTTGTTTGTCAATTTTTTTAATGCTTAGCATATAAATTATTTTTTGCTTACTCCATACACCTTAAGCTGCAAAATATGTTTGATTATTCAATGTATTTTGTAGTTGTAAGCCGGTTATTAAAACAGTGTATTTCTACAAATTTAATAAAAAATGCCTTTTGATTCAAATTTTTAGCTTTTTAAGTGGATTTGTTGCATAAAATGACGTTAAAAATTAAGTTTTGATACACTATGATTAACCTCTGTATTTTTACAAGTAATTGTTCGATTTTTTACAGTATTAATTTGGATAAAAAAAGGGGGTAACCTTTTAATAATCAGAAACAAAGTGACTGTTTGTTTTGTTTTTTATATCTTTAACCAAGAGTGATATTACACTTGATTTGAAAACAAAATAAATCTTGGCTTGATATGGGAGGAAAATTTAGTTTATTTTTTGCAGTATTTTTGTGTACATTAGGGTTAATGGCTTGTAAAGGTCAATTGCCAATGCAGAGTGATAACAAGATAAAAGAGAATATGTCGAATAAATTAACTACCTCGTCTTGGACACTGGAGTCCGTTGTTGATGGGGAAGGGGGACAATTAATATCCTCTAAAACTTTTGGAGATGAAATACCAGTAATAACTTTTAATTTAGAAGATTTAAAAGTGCAGGGTTTCGATGGATGTAATACGTTTTCTGGTAGCTTCTCTATCCAGAGAGATAGTCAAATAGAGATAGATAAGCGATTAAAGTCTACGCGTATGTTTTGTGAAGCAGTGCCCTCTGGTGCTTTTCTAAAGGCATTATTTCACGCGACACAATACGAGTTAAATGCGAATAAATTAGTTCTTAAAAGCGATACTCAGCAGTTGATGGTCCTGGTGAAACAACTGTAGATATGGTGTTTAGTTATTGTTATCAATGTAATATATTATTACTTCTATAAGACTTACAAGTGGATTAATTTGCATTATGTGAATTTATTCAATGCACTGATAACATTAAATGTTATTTTTTAGAAAATTTGATCAATCTTTAATTTAATCTTGAAATAGCATATCATTTCATATTAATAAGCTGTTTAACTATAGACAACATGTGGTTTGAACTGTTTATAGTGTTTTTTAAGCATAAATTGTTATATGAGGTGATTTTATTATTGTACGACTTTTTAAACCTAAAAACAGGGGATACTATATGAAATTAGTCATTTTCAGAGCTGATAATTGTCTTATTATCGTTATATAAAAAAGCTATTATTAGCTTTTTTTTGTTTTATTAACAATGATTTGAGCTGACACTCCTTCTACTTTTAGCCTAAAAATACTTTTTTCAGCTCTTAAAAATGAAGTAAAAAGCTATTTTTTAATCTATTTTATCATTTTACTTCAAGTTCTTTTTTAGGTTTATTTTTGATGTAAAATATTTTATATGTCTATAATTATAGATTTTTTATTGTTATAGTTTGTGAAATAATTGAAGTTAATTTAATTGTGTTTTTATTGTATATATAATATTTTATTTAAACTTATTATAAATAAATAGCTTGTCTTAAGGTAAACTGAGTATATTTGCCTATAATTTAAAGTTGGTCTAAATAAATCTAATTAAGCAGTAATTCCATACCAAGTATGGAAAGAACAGTGCGGTAACTATTGGCCATTTTAGATATATAACAATCTTATTAAAACAATTAATTTAAAAACACAGTTAAAATGAAAAAAATTATTAGCTTTTTATTGTTGTCTATTATCTTATTTACCTCTTGTAACTCTGATGATAATAGTTCAACTTCTTTAAGCGAGTTGACAATTCAAATTACTAGTAAACAAAACCTAGAAGATTACAGTAACTTTCAAGTAACACTTACTGAATTGCAATCTGGACAAACCTCCACTGGTAAAGCCAATAAAGAAGGGAGAGCTATTTTTAAAGTACCTAATGGAACTTTTAAGGTAGTAACAGAGGATCTTGTAGATAATGCTGTAACTATGAGTGGAGAGGTGTTAAACTTCATTGTTAGTGAGCAAAAAACAACCATAGAATTACCAGTTGAATTAGTAGTGAGCCCTAATAATACAAGTTTTGTAATAGATGAACTTTACTTTAATGGGGCTAAGAATCAGTATGCTTATACTTATTATGAACAGTATTTTACAATTAGAAATATTACAGATAAAGCTATATATGCCGATGGACTTTCTTTTGGTGTCGCAGGAGATTTTAATAGCTTAAATGTAGGAGATGAAATGGCTAAATTTTTACCTGATGATATTATCATTAGTCAGTTTTACACAATACCTGGAGATGGTAAAACCTTTAGAGTAGAGCCTAACGCTAGCCTAGTAATAGCTTTTTCAGCAATTAACCATAATGAATCTGGAAATCAACCAAATAGCTTAGATCTTTCGGGTGCTGATTTGGAGATTTATGTAGAAGGGGGTATGACAGTAGATAATCCGGAGGTTCCTAATGTGATAGTTAATCATTCAATTTTTGAAGCTTTCCACTGGCAGTATTCAGGAGCTACACCAATGATCTTATTCCGTTTGCCAGAAGATGCTGATACATTTTTAGCTAAAAATAAAATTAAATTGGCTAACCCTTTATCTATGGGAAGTATGATTCAAGACTATGTAAAGTTGCCTAGTGATTATGTAGTAGATGCTGTTGAGACAGGATTAAAACAAGAGTTTTACCACAAAGTTTTACCTAATTCAATTGATCGCGGTTCTATTCTTGTTGCTGGATCTACTTATGAAGGATTTTTAGAACAGTTTGTTCAAAGAAAAACTGTGATTGATAAAGATGGAAAGCAAACTATCCAGGATACCAATAACAGTACAGAAGACTTTATATTAAATGTTGGTGGGCAAAAGAGTTATCCTAAGAAAAAATAATAGAATTCTAAAAGAAAATTATAAACAATTGTAAATATAGAGATGCCCTCGTGTATCTCTATATTATTTTGTGTGTTTTATGAGGACAATATTATTTTTAAAATTCATGATAATTTCTATGCTAATAGCAGTAGGAAGTAGCATTGATTCTTATGGACAAGATAGAGTAAAACTAGACTGTTACAGAACAATACACGGTAGTCTAGTAGATGCTCAATCAGGAAGTCCTATTCCCTTTGCAAGCATTTTTTATATAGACTTTGACAAAGCTTATTTGACAGACATACAGGGGAAGTTTTCCTTTAAAATACACTGTAATGAAGCTATAGAGTTAGAGTTTAGTAGTCTAGGTTATGCTAGTAAAAAAATAACCTTAGAAAAGCAGCAGTCCAATGTTGTTGTTGCTTTAGATTTACAGAGTATTGGTTTAAATGAATTTGTTATTTCGGCTAAGTATAATGATGAATTAGGTAGCGATGCAAGAATTGATCAACAAGCCTTAGAGCATATCAACCCTATTTCTATTCAGGACATATTTGTTCTGTTACCCGGTGGTAAAGTAGGAGCTAATAATATACATTCTAGAAGCTTAATTTCATCTAGGCAAGCTGGTAGTGATCAGAGTACTTCTTTTGGAATGGGAGTTATGGTAGATGGGATTCCTATCAATAATGATGGTTATCGTTTGCAAATGGAAGGATATACTGGATCACAGGGTAATCTACAGGTTAATTCAGGAGTGGATCTTAGAACAATTTCCACAGATCACATCGAGAGTATTACTGTTACTAAGGGAATTAGTTCTGTAAAGGAAGGAAACCTTAGTAGCGGAGCAATTAAAATAGTATCTAAAAAGGGAAAAACACCACTTCGCTCTCGTATAAAATTTGACCCTTTAAACAAGTTAGTTTATTTAGGTAAAGGGATTTTACTTTCAGAGAAACTCGGTACTTTGCACGCAGGGATTGATTATATAGAGTCTAGTAATGACCTTAGAAATGTGAAGTCAGCTTATAAGAGAATCACTTCTCAATTAAACTATGATAATCAGTTTGATTTTCTTGACAGACAACTAGACTTTAATGTTAGAGGGAGTTATGTGACTTCACTTAACGATAGAAAGAATGACGAGGTTATTCGATTAAAACAAGAGCTGTATAAAACAACTTACTCGCGTTATACACTAGCCTCTAAATTTGTTTGGCATACCAATGCAAAACTCATTGATCATCTAGAACTTGCTACTTCGTTAGACTACACCCAAGATTTATTACAACACAAGAAAAAAGTAGAAAATGTCTCTGTTCAAATTAGTCAGTCTTCTACTGTTGAGGGTGAGAGCGAAGGAATTTATTTGCCTCAGCAATATTACTCATTCTACCAGATAGAAAATAAGCCTTTAAATTTCTATAGTAATCTAAGTGCTACAAAGACAATGCAATTAGATGATAAAATTAGACTCACAGGTTTAATTGGTAGTAGTATAAGTTATACTAAAAATTTTGGACATGGAGTAAAGGTTGATCCAGATAAACCTCCTTTTCCATCAAATAGTTTTATTCGCCCCCGTGCAAATTCTGATATACCTGCTTTGGTAAATAATGCTTCTTATTTCGAGGCAAAGCTAAAATACAAAGATGATATTAATGAGGTAAATCTCGCAGCAGGAGTAAGAACAACTAAAATGTTAAATCTACCTAAGTCTTATTACCTAAATAATAAGTTACTTATAGAGCCTCGTTTGCAATTAGGCTACACCCACTCAAAAGAGACAAATAATTTTGGAGTATTAAGTAATAGTTTGCGTATAGGATATGGAGAAGAAAATAAATTACCATCTGTAGATTATCTATATCCGGATAAAATTTATAAGGATTTTGTGGCTTTTAATGGATATTTTACAGATCCAAATAAGCGTTTTGTTTTAGTTAATACCAAGATTCTAGATCCACTAAATACGCAAATAAGAGAAAATAAAAATAAAAAGATAGAGTTAGGTTGGGATTTTAAATATAATAAACTCTCTATTTCTCTAACTGCTTTTAAAGAGACTATGAAAGGGGGGATAGAGTATTATAACGAGTTCTTACCACAATCTTATACAGCTTATAACTTAAAGAACACAACTATTAGTACTAGACCAACAAGGGAAGATTTAGAACCTTATTTAAAACGGGATTTTATCACAAATAGTACTCCTAGAAATAGTGCTAAAGTGGTAAAAAAGGGGATAGAATATCGAATTGCTTTAGCTAAGATTGATGATATTTATTCCGAGATAGAGCTCAATGGTGCGTATTATCATACTTTATACAGCAGTGGTATTCCTGTGATGTATAGGCCTTCAATTACCCATAACAATAAACCTTATTCTTATGTAGGATATTATAAGGGAATAGACGAGCAATATTTTGAAAGTTTTAATACCAATATTTGGATTAATACCCACCTACCTTTTTGGAAGTTGATAATTTCAAACTTTGTTCAAGTCTCATGGATAGAGACCTTTAAGTTAGGTAATAATACTCAAGTATATCCTTTTGAGATTCTAGATCTACAAGGTAATGTAACGCCTATAACGGCTCAAGAGATTTTAGAGCAATCTTCTTATAGCCCTTTGATAAGGGATTTTTCATCAGCTATTTATAATAAAGAGAGTAGACCTGTATCTATGCTTTGGAATCTAAAGGTGACTAAAGAGTTTAACAAACATATTAAACTGTCTTTTTTTGCAAATAATTTACTGCAAATAACACCTTCTTATGAGACTAGATTTATGAGGACACAAAGACAAACCTTGTCTGCATTTTTCGGAACTGAATTAACTATTAATCTTTTTTAATCCCCAGATATGATATTAAAAAAGTATTTGATAATCTTATTGGCGATTTTGCCGTATTGTGTAATAGCTCAGCACAGTAACGCTGTACAACTTGGTAAGTATAATAACGCTTTTGAAACAGATCATGCACAAAAAACTGTGCTAGAGACATCTTATCAAAATTGGTTTTTTTTGAGAAATAATCCAGCGTTTCGCCACTACTTTACAAAACACAAAAACAATACCTATGACTTTAAAGATATAGAGGATAAAAACATTGTCAGTGTGAATTCCTTGGGAGTAAAAACTAAAGGAGATTACCTTTTCTATCAAGGAGACCAAGCTCAGAAAAATGCTGTATTTGCAAGTGGAACGATGGATTTTGAAAAGGAAGGAACCCTATATGGTTCTGGTGGGTATAGTCTAGAGGATAAGAAAAATACATTGTTAAACTATGTTGTGAATCCAGAGTATTATTATCCTTATTTAGTTTCGGATACTTTAAGTAAATCAGATCAAAAGTATGAGGTTTACAATGTACAAGGAGGCTATAGTTTTGAGCATAAAGAGATGTATTATGGTATAGGTTTGAGCTATCAAGGAATAGCTATGTCTAAGCTGACAGATCCCCGATTATCGGTTTATGATTCGTGGTTTAAAGTTGACCTAGGTGTGGCTAGATCATTTAACAATCACTTGATTAGTTTTAAGATAAATTACTTGATAAACAGGCAGAATATTTCAGCTAGTAGTACACTATTTAGAGCACCTTCTGTTTTGCAATTTAATGGATTAGGTATGTGGAAAAACACAGAAGTAAAAGCTACTCAAGGCTACGAGAGAATGCTTGATATCAAGGGATATGGGTTTGACATTGCTTATAAGAAACTCAGAGAAAACTCTAAAGCCTTAGGTTATACTTTGGCATTAGCTTATCAAAATAAAATAATGAATACAGAGGATAATAGCCAATTGGGATTTGAGAGTAATTCTAAACTGAATTTGTTTGAGCTAAGTAGCCATGTTTTTACTCCTTTAGTTTGGGTTGAAAAGGATTTTTCGGGTTTTAATATGAGTTTTTTATTCTCTGGTGTTAACCAAGTGAAAAAGGGGAAAGAGTATATATATAAAAGTGAAAAAATATCTAATACACAAAATCTTTATAATTATGTAAAAGTTGCCTCAAATGCTTTTTATCACCAGTATAGTTTTGAGAACACTTTTTCTTTAAAGATGACTGTACCTTTTAGATCAACGCAGTCATATCACTTTTTAGCAGGAGTTACTCATAGTCTCTACAAGGAAGAATACCTTTATTCTAATCGAGTAATTAAAAATGATATTATCAGGCCATTTATGGAATTAGGGTATATGGGTATCTACAAGAAAAACACGATAGAATTTAGTTTTCTATATAAGTATAATAAAGCTTTAAAGAATTTATATTCAACTGGTAATTTGCTAAATAACATTAGTATAAATCAATCTTATATTCCTTATCTAATCCGTTCAGAATCTGGGTATGAATTACAGACTCAGGTGTTTTATGGCTATAATATATCGATGGGACAAAGCATAGGGATATCAGCCCGTTTAGCTTATCTACACCGAAATAACTATGATGATACATTAGGAAATTACTCTAAAATGGCTCCTCGAAGTCAGACAATGCTTGACTTTAAGCTATTTTATATATTCTAAACAAAACACACTAATTAATAAAACATGAAAATACATTTCTTATCTATACTTGTCTTAGTGCTACTACTGAGTAGTTGTAGTTACGATGATCAAGCAAAAAATATAAGTAATGACTCATCTTTAGATTATCAACCCAAAGGGATTGAGGGAATGATGAGCATTAAGTTACAACCAGAGATATTACTAGGTATAGACAATACAAAAAATGAAATACAACTACCCACAGGAGTTAAAGCTTTAGACGAATATTTAGAATCTATCGGAGCCTATAAGCTAAAGAGAGTTTTCCCTTTTGCTGGTAAACATGAGCAAATGCAGGTAAAAGAAAATCTCCATACTTGGTATACAGTTTGGTTAGATCAACAAAAGGTAACACCGAGTATAAGGTCTAACAAAGCAAATATAAGTAGCGATGTTGTTGCCTATTCAGAACCAGTATATGAGCCTAGATTAGAATCACATACAATAAAGCCTATTAATTCATTAAATGTTATTGAGGCTTCTAATTCTTTTTTTAATGACCCTTTGTTTTCTAAACAATGGAATTTATTAAACACAGGAACAGTGGGAAACTATCAAAATGGAGATCAGCATATTATTAGTTCAATTGCAGGAGCAGATATTAATGTTATTCCAGCTTGGGAACAAGAAACTGGTAGTTCAGATATTATTGTATCCATAGTGGATGGAGGAGTGGATATTTATCACGAGGATTTGATTGATAATTTATGGATTAATGAAGGGGAAATAGCAGGAAATGGAATAGATGATGATAATAATGGGTATATAGATGATATTTATGGTTTTAATTTTGTGGATGAAGTTGGGATTATAGAGCCTCATGACCATGGTACACATGTTGCAGGTGTGATAGCGGCAAGTAATAACAATGCAAAGGGAATCAGTAGTATTGCTGGCGGAAATGGCAAGCCTAAAAGTGGTGTGAGGATTATGAGTTCACAGATTTTTAAAAACAATCCCAATTATGATGCAAATGATCCGGATTCTAGACCTAATATTTCAGTAAAGTCTTCAAATCATAGTGCGGCAGCTATTGTCTATGGAGCGAACAATGGAGCAGTTATTAGCCAGAATTCTTGGGGATATGATGTAGGGGTAAAAACACCAAGAGTGGTTAAAGAAGCCATTGAGTATTTTAATAAGTATGCCGGAAACTCAGGGAAAACAAAGAAGGTGATCAATGGTGGGATTGTAATTTTTGCAGCTTCGAATGATAATACAGAGTTTAAAACTTATCCTGCTGCAGAGCCTGATGTAATCGCTGTAGCAGCTTATGCTCCAGATTTTTCAGCTACTTGGTATACCAACTATGGCAGTTGGGTTGATATAGCGGCTCCTGGGGGCTCTAGTAGAGTTGGGAAAAAGTATCCTCACATAGCCGGAGAAATGACTTCAGGTATTTTAAGTACGATTAGCTCTAGTAAAGGACAAAGTAGATATGGATATATGCAAGGGACATCAATGGCTGCTCCTCATGTAAGTGGTATTGCTAGTTTAATTATCTCTAAATATGGGAATGAAGCTTATACTAGGGAGGACTTAAAACAAAGGTTGTTAACTAGTGTAAAGGGTATTAATGCTAATAATTATAATACTTCTATGTATTATGATAAAATGGGAAAAGGATTTATAGATGCTAGTGTAGCCTTATCTGAGTTTGATCATAGTGTAAAACCAGCAGAGCCTTTCTTTGTCGATGAGCATATTAAACAAGGATATTCTTCAATTACATTAGCATGGAGTTCTATCCTGGCCAAAGAAGAGAAAAATACCAATATAGAAAGTTATGTGATTTATAAGTCAAAGCGTGAGATAACAAATTCCAATTACGATGATAATCAAGTAGAAAAACTAGAAGTTCCTGCTAGTTATAGTAATGCTGAAGATGTTTTAAAAAGGACAATTACTGATCTAAAAAGTGGAACCACATATTATTTCGCAATTAAATCGTTTGCTCGTAATGGAAAGTCTTCAAATCTTATTATCTACCCAGGAGGTATTGCTACTTTGACAAATAAAGCACCTTTAATTTCTACTAATATAGACTTAAGTAAGCCTATAGAGATAGCTGGTAATGACCAACTAGAGGTTGTATTTACAGTAAAAGACCCAGAGGATCATACTTGGGATTATGTCTTGAGTAACAGTGCTCAAAATTATCATCATCGTACAGGTAATCAGGTTTATCTTAAAATATTTGCATCCAAATATTATAAAGGAGAACATAGTGTTACTCTATGGGTAAAGGATCAGTACGCAGCACAGAGCAGTATGACAATTCCCTTTAAGGTAATATTAAAGAGTCCGCCTAGATTAAAAGATCAAGACAAGTTAATTGGTGTTTCTTATAATCAACAAGAAAGCTTTGATCTACAAAAGATCATATTTGATGAGCATCCAGAGAAGTTATCATTTAAAATTAAATCAGTGGCTAATGATCATATTACAGCTTCTTTAAATAAAGGAGAATTAACCGTGATAGGTAAAAAACTTGGAAGTAGTGCTGTAACAGTTATTGCCATGGATAATCACGCTCAAGAGGTAGAGTTTACATTACCAGTATTTGTTTATAAAAACAAGGGAATTTATAGTTTGTACCCTACCATAGCAACTTCTAAAGTCTATGTAAAACTTGGCCAAGTAGTACATGGAGATGTAAGCTTAAAAATTAGAGATGTTACAGGAAGAATGGTGAAAAAAAGTAGTTTTAATACCAGTGTATTAGATCCGGTTAAGCGTACATACTTAGTTGATATTAACTCACTAAGTCCTGGCAAATATGAGCTAAGTATTATACATAACTCAAATACGTATAAAGAATATTTTGTAAAAGAATAAAATAAAAAGTCATGTTTATTAAAATACTTCAGTATATATCTATAACAGCATTATTTTCTCTGAGTTTCTCTGGCTTTGGTCAGCAGCGTGGACTACCTGTTTTAGAAACCCCTGGCTCGGCAGAGTCTTTAGCAAAAGGCTTAACTACAATGGCAAGAGCTTCTCAAGCTTTTATTTATAGTAATCCTGCTTCTATATTTAATACAAATACAAAGTTTAATACTAGTTATTCAGTGGGGTTATTACCTACACAGGATAAGAATATGAGTCTACATTCGATTGCTACTGCTTATCAAAGAGATCGTAGTGCCTTTTTTATGGGAGCTAGGTATTTTTCAATGGGAAGTATCACTGAGCAATGGGATAGTGAGATGAATCCCATTGATCAAGGTAAAAAGTTAGATTTCTATTCTTATACTCTTGATTTGGGTTATGCCTATAGAATAAGTAATTCATTTACAGGTTATACCAAGTTGGGGTTTGCCAATCAAAGGGTTATATCAAATTTTAAAGCCTATTATCTAACACTAGGGATCTTTTACTCTGGGAATATACACCAAGGAATCTACTCTCTAGGAGTTGAGGTTTCTAATTTAGGATTTGATAAGTATAAAGATAAAACCAAATCTTTGCCAAGTTTATTAAAGTTAGGAGGTTCTATATTATTGCCCACTTTTGAGAATCATCAAATAGAAATCGCTTCAAATTATGGATTGTATATGCCTGTTGATGATTATGTAGCTAAGTCACATTTTAATATGGGGGTTAATTATATTTTCTTAGATAAATATAGTATTTCAACAGGAGGACACATAGGAGAAAACAACGATTATTTAACTACAGGCTTAGGTTTAAAATACCAGTCATTTAGGTTTAATATAGCTTCTAAAATAGCCATGAGACAAGATCTAGAGAATATATACATGTTAGATATAGGATATAGTCTATAGAACATAAAATTTGATAAGGAATTTAAATTATAATTTTAAAACAGATAAAATATGAAAAAAGTGTTTTTTTTATTAATCACTACTACTATGGTTTTTACTGGTTGTAAAAAAGGCAGTGATATGACTGCTAACAAGGTAATATACAATCAAAATGATTATGAGTTTTTTGGAGAGAAATTCGAACTATTAGATCAAATAAAAGATAAAGAATATGTCACAAAACTATATCAAGAGTTAAGAGAAGGGGATACCCTAAAAGTTGCTTTTTCATCTAATATTCAACAGGTTTGTCAAAAGAAGGGATGTTGGATGAGTTTAGAGCTTTTAGATGATAAAAATAGCTTTGTTAAATTTAAAAACTATGGCTTTTTTGCTCCAATGAATGCCTCAGGACACAATGCTATTGTTAATGGAAAAGCATTTGTTTCTATTATTGAAATAGATGAATTAAAACACTATGCAAAAGACGCTGGCAAGTCGGAACAAGAAATAGCTGAGATTATAGAACCAAAAGTTATCTATAGTTTCTTAGCCGAGGGAATTGCAATTGAAAAACAACAACAAATAGTTCAATAATCTATTGGTTGATAAACAATGTTTTATTTCAAGATTCAGATCTAAGAAAACAGGGAGCGAGTTTATCGCTCCCATTTTGTTATATTTTAGTTTCTATTTTTGTTTTAAGACATTTGATAAAAACCTTTTCCTGATTGTTTAAGGTGGTGAAAAAAAGGTATTGCTCACCGCCATCTTTAATTTTCCATTTCTTGCGGAGTTCCTCTACCTTTATTGGAAAGTTACGCGTTGTTACATTGGCCTTGGTATTGGTTAGATACAATTTAGCGTTTGCTTTGTTGTAGGGGATGACTTCTTGGATTTCAAATGACCTACCAGCAAAGTTTTCAATTAAATTGTCACTTGTATATAGTTGAGAGTGTTGATGTAATTTCTCAATTTTATAGTAAGGACAAATACAGTCAAATTTTCCAGTTTTTAGTACAGCACTATTGGGCTCATATAAAAACTTTTTAGGTAAAGCGTAAACAGGCTCACAACTTTGGTCGAGTGTAGTCTTAAAAGTGCTAATTTGATTGTGGTGTATATTAACAGCGGTTAATTCAACGCTTGCAATACTTCCTTTTTTTAACACCCACAAGAGCTCCTTTACTTCATTGTTTAATGCAATGATGTGAATTGCGCTAACGTGCTTTAGTTCATTAAGCCCTGCGTGAATATCCAAAAGGGGAGAGGTCTTAATTAGCACATTATTTGTATGCGAAAATAGAAGTTCTAAATGTTCAGGTACGTTGGGCAAACAATCACTTAAAAAGAATACTTTCTCTTTGGATTGATTTCTTCGTGCGGGATCAACGTAAATCCAGTCCCATTGTTTTTTCTGCTCAGCTATATACACTAAGCTATCTCCACAGTGTGTGGTAATATTCTTGACACCTAATTGATTATAGTTATGAGCTACCATATGACTTAGGTAGGACTGCATCTCACAGTGTACAACTTGTTTTATATGCTTTGCAAAGTAAAGACAATCCACACCAAAGCCTCCAGTAAGGTCAATTAGACTCTCACCAAAAACTAAGTTCGCTTTGTACTTAGCACATACCTCAGATGAAGTTTGTTCAATAGAAAGCTTAGCAGGGTACAATATATTTGGACTGTTGTACCAAGTCGGAAGTTTGTCAATACACTTTTGCTTAGCTTCGATTTGCATGAGCAAATCACTCATTTCAATATGTTGAAAAGGAGATTTTTTAAAAGCTAAATCTTTATTGTTTTTATCAAGGTGATCATTAATGTACTCTTGAACTTCAAGAGCTAATAAAGGATTTTCCAATTATAACTTTTTGGTTAATATTTGAATAAAGCGAACATTTGGCAAGAACTCTTTAGCTATAACTTTTATACAAGTATAAATAGGGACAGCTGCAATCATTCCAAAAATTCCTGAGAACATTCCAGAGGCTAGAATAACAATGAATATCTCTAAAGGATGTGATTTAACGCTATTTGAAAAGATCAAAGGCTGGTTTACAACGTTGTCGATTAGTTGAATAAATAAAAAGCCAAACATAACTGTTAACGCCTTTGGTAGAGTAACTTCTGTTATGTTATCGCCTAAAAAGCTCAACATGGTAAACAAAACTGCAAGGACGTTTCCAATTAGTGGGCCTATATATGGAATGATGTTTAAGATAGCACATAAGAATGCGATCATTAAGGCACCATTTACTCCAACTATTGCTAAAAGGATAAAACTCAAAATAAAGATAACCGTAATTTGAGCTACTAGTCCAAGAAAGTATCTCGATAGTAGATTGTTAATTTTATCCAATGAAGTTAATACTTTGTTTTCGTGTTTACTTGGGAATATCTTCTTGAACTGGTATTCTAAGATAACTTGATCTTTTAAAAAGAAAAAAGTGATAAATAAAATAGCAAAAACTCCCATTCCAAACTCACTTAGAAAACCAAGTAATGTGTTGAATAAATTTGGAACAAAGTCTAGTTTGAGTTGAGATTTAAAATTCGCACTCTCTAAAAGGGTGTCTAAACTAAAGCCCTTGGTTGATAAATAAAGATCGAGTTTGTGAATTAACCCATTAAAATCCTCTTGCAAATGTGAGGTGTTTAAGACAGATAAGTTCTGTGCTTGTGTGGTAAATAAAGGGATAAACATAAATATAAAGCCGATAAAGAAAGCGATGTAAATAACAATAGTTATCACAACGGCTAAGGTGCGCTTTATACGTAGTTTTTTCTTAAAAAACTCTACTAAAGGTTTACCTATCAATGCTAAGACAAAAGCCAAGGCAGTATAGATAAAAAGAGAACTAATTTGCAATATTAACATTGCACCTAGGTATATTGCTACTAATATTAAAACAGCTCTTACAATACCTTTAGAAATCGTTTTTGAATCAACCATAAATATTTTATTCGTTTGTGAATATAAAACTGTGTACCGCAACTACCGCTGCAGTTTCAGTGCGTAACCTTGTGTGTCCAAGAGAAACAGGCTTATAACCTTTGTCAAGAGCTAATTGTATTTCACTTGGAGAGAAATCTCCTTCTGGACCTACTAAAAGTAAATAATTTTTGTGAGGTAATATACTGTCTTTTAACAAAATTTTTTCTTGGTCTTCCTCACAATGAGCAATGTATAATTCTCCTTGGTGATCTTGATTCAAAAATTCTTTTAGAGAAATAGGTTGATTGAGTTTCGGCAAGTACATTTGAAGGGATTGTTTCATTGCTGATTGAACAATTCTTTCAAATCGCTCGGTCTTAACTATCTTTCTTTCCGAATGTTCACAGATAATTGGCGTTATTTCGTGAATGCCTATTTCAGTGGCTTTTTCCAAGAACCACTCGTAGCGTTCATTCATTTTGGTAGGAGCCACGGCTAAGTGCAGTCGAAATGGGGTATGTGGGATTAATTTATGTTCGATAATTTGAGTCATACAAGCTTTGTCGGAATCTAAAGTAATCTCAGTGGTGAATAAATTCCCATTGCCATCCGTTACATGAAGTGTATCTCCAATTTTTCGTCTAAGGACTTTTATGATGTGTTTACTTTCGTCTTTGTCAAAAGTAAAAGTAGGGTTATCAGTACTGATATTTGGGGAATAAAATAATTGCATAAGTTTGGTTTTTAAAATTCTATACGAGCTTTTGATACGATGGAAGAATCGGCAAATATTGATTCGCAATATCTATAATAACCCACAATACCTATCATCGCAGCATTATCAGTTGTGTATTCAAACTTTGGAATAAAGGTTTTCCACTTGTATTTGTCTTCTGCTTGTTTGAGTGTTTGTCGAATACCTGAATTGGCAGAAACCCCACCACCTATAGCAATTTGCTTTATGCCAGTTTGTTTAACAGCTAATTTTAATTTATCCATTAAGATCTGGATAATCGTATATTGAATAGAAGCACAGATATCTGCTTTGTTTTCTTCTATAAAATTAGGATTCTCCTTCACACTTTTTTGTATAAAATATAAGATTTGTGTTTTTAAGCCACTGAAACTAAAGTTTAACCCATCTACTTTTGGCTTTGTAAATTGAAAAGCTTTAGGATTACCTTCTTTGGCATACTTGTCAATCAACGGGCCTCCAGGATAAGGGAATCCCAATATTTTTGCAGACTTGTCAAAAGCCTCACCAACAGCGTCGTCAGTTGTTTCTCCCAGAATCTCTAAACCAAAAAAACTGTTTACTTTAACTATTTGAGTATGACCTCCTGAGATAGTCAAAGCAAGAAAGGGAAACTCAGGCTTGTCATAGCCTTGTTCATCGATAAAGTGGCAAAGAATATGAGCGTGCATGTGATTCACAGCGACAAGGGGAATATTCAAGGCAAGAGACAGAGATTTTGCAAAGGATCCACCGACTAATAGTGATCCCATTAATCCTGGGCCTTGTGTAAAGGCAATTCCGTTTAATTCTTCTTTGGTTATTCCAGCTTTCTTTAAGGCGATATCCACAACTGGTACAATGTTTTGTTGGTGTGCACGAGAAGCTAATTCGGGCACTACACCACCATATTGTTCGTGTATTTCTTGTTTAGCTACTACATTTGACAATACTTTATTATTGTGCATTACCGCTGCTGATGTGTCATCACATGAGCTTTCTATAGCTAAAATATAAGTTGATTTAGAAGACATTCTCTATTTGAAATTTTTGTTTAAGAATAACTGTTTTAACTTGACAAAACATGGTATTCTATGTGGAAAAATACTTAAATTTGCTATTTGCTATTTTATTGTGAAATAAGCAAATAATTAGGCTGCAAATTTAAAACATAAAACGTTATCAAAAAATTTAAAAAAATAGTTTTTCGCCTTCTATTGGCGTTGGTGTGTCTGTTAGTTATCATAATAGCAACCTTGTCGTTACCTGTGGTTCAAAGTATCATGGCCAGCATTGCGGTAGAAAAAGTAAACGACAAGTTTGGTACTAAGTTCGACATTGACCGATTATACATTGATTTTTTTGGTAGAATTTCTCTAAGAGGGGTATCTGTAAGGGATAATCACGACTATAAGTTTATAGAAATTAAAAGTTTTAAAACGCGTATTACCGACTTTGACGCCTTAAAGAAGGGACAAATCTTTTTAGGAGATACTCATATCAGCAATCTATTTCTAAATATCCACAAGTACAAAGCAGAAGAAATGACTAATCTTGATGCTTTAATTGCTGTATTTGACAATGGAAAAGAAGGGGATGGTAAGTTTAGGTTAAAGTCGAAGAATATCTACATGAGTTCCTCTCATTTTAAAGTTTCTGACGATAACAATGAAACTGTCACAGCAGTTGACTTTAAAGAGTTAAATGGTGAGGTAAACAACTTTTTGATTAAAGGGCCAGAGATTTATGGTAATATCAAGAAGGCTTCTTTTAAAGATCACTGGGGGTTGAATGTAAATCGCCTTGCCGGAGATTTCTCTCATACAAAAACAACTATTGGTGTTAAGTCACTTGAACTAGTAACAGATCAATCTTCAATTGCAGGAGATTTACTCTTTAGTTTTGCTCAAGGAGATATGAAGTATTTTACCGATAAGGTAAACTGGGATTTTAAAATCAGTAAAGCTTCTTTGAATACTTCTGATTTAAATGTTTTTGCACCAGAGTTCTCCTCGAATAAACAGCTGTATTTTCAAGGAAGTATTGTTGGAGTGATGAACGATTTTCAATTGATTAATGCACGCTTACTCGACCAAAGTAATTCACAAGTAATAGGTCAATTTGCCTTTAGAAACGTCTTTGATAAAGATAAGCCGTTTTGGATGAAGACAAACTTGTCAAAGCTTTATATTTCTCGCTATAATTTAGTTAGTTTAATGCCTGATTTGCTGAAGTCAAAGTTACCTGAGTCTTTGGACAATATGGGAATGTTTGATATTCACGGTGAGTTAGAGATGACTAAGCGTACCTTGAAAACAGATATTGACGTTTTAACTAATATTGGTAAAGGTAGAGCTAAGTTAGAGATTAATCATTTAGACGAGCCTGATTTAGCACAATATAAAGGGAATATAGCCCTGGATAAGTTTGACTTGGGAAGTTTTATTGACAACAAGCAATTCGGAGTAACTTCTTTCGATTTGTATGTGGATGGAAAAGGCTTTAATCAAGAATCTTTAAATACTTCTATTAAGGGGGATGTCTTTTCACTGGTGTTTGCCAAATATAAGTACACGTCAATTGCCGTAGATGGTACATTAAAGATGCCGTATTTTAAAGGTCTTGTTCACACTGATGATCCCAATTTAAAATTGGACTTTAATGGAAAAGTTGACTTTAGCTCGAAAGTGAAAAATTATGACTTTGTTGCAGACGTTGATTATGCTGATTTACACGCTTTAAAGTTTGTTAATGATACCCTTGCGCAGTTTAAGGGAAGTTTTGAGTTTAAAGCTTCTGGAAATACAATAGAAGATTTAGAAGGGGTGTTTAAAGTAAACTCGTCTCAGTATAACAACACTAAAGATTTCTATGTTTTTGATGAGTTTTCTGTTACTTCGGCTTTTAATCAAGATGGCGAGCGTTCAATACAAATTAACTCAAAAGAAGCTATTAAAGGATATGTGATAGGAAAGTACAGGTTTAAGGATTTAAAGAGCTTGTTTACCAATGCTCTGGGAAGTCTATATACTAACTACAACCCTTATAAAATAGCTGAAGGTCAATATTTGGATTTTGATATCACAGTACACAATAGGTTGATAGAGGTATTTTTACCTCAGTTAACAGTCAGTGAGAGTACTCGTGTAGAAGGGTTGATTAACAATGATGAAAACGAGTTTAAGTTGCGCTTTGACTCACCGAGTATATCTTTAGATAAAATTGGGTTTCACAATATTGTTTTGTATGTAAATAACAATAACCCATTATATAATACCTATGTCTCAATTGATAGTGTAAGGACAGGTATGTATAAGATCTCAGACTTTAATTTACTGAACTTAACCCATAACGATACGCTATTTGTGCGTTCTGAGTTTAAGGGAGGGGATAATAATCGAGATGTCTTTAATTTAAACTTATATCACACCATTAATCAGGATAATATGTCTGTGGTTGGGTTTAAGAAATCAGATATCTTTTTCAAAGATTTTATTTGGAATGTCAATGAGAAAGAAGACAAAAGTAACAAAGTGATTTTCAATAAAAAGCTAACTGACTTTACCATTGATTCACTTGTGATGTCTCACAAAGCGCAAAGGGTAGCCCTTAGTGGTGTGATGCGAGATTCTACTTATAAGCACTTAGATTTGGACTTTTCTCAAGTTGAGCTAGCTAAGATTACACCTGATATTAATAACTTGAAGTTCTCAGGTATGATAGACGGAGATATTCACTTTTCTCAAGATAAAGATTTATTTCACCCAAGAGCCAATGTTGAGATAGATTCGCTTCATATTAATGATTATGATCTTGGAACTATGTTGTTTAAAGTAGATGGTAATGAAAAGTTAGATAACTTTAAAGTAGAATCGTCTATTTCAAAATTCGACAAGGAATCTTTTTACCTCAATGGAGATATCAATATAATCAATAAAAAGACCTATTTTAACTTAGAATCTGGGTTTAAAGAATTTAGCTTAAAACCGATAGGGCCACTTTTAAGTAGTGTGGCTTCCTCTATGCGAGGAACTGCATCAGGAAAGATTAGTATACTTGGAACACCGAGTGATCCAGAGGTCAATGGACGATTGTATCTAAGTAAAGCTGGATTTTTGTCTAAGTTTACAGGAGTGGACTATTTGTTTGAGGAGCATTCAGCTCTGGATATTACCCAAAAACAATTTATCCTTAGAAACGCAAGAATTATAGATTCAAAATATAAGACCGAAGGAGTAGTTGACGGTTATGTTTCTCATAAAATGTTTAATGATTGGGCATTGAATTTAAAGTTGTCATCGCCTAATTTATTGGCATTAGACACCAAGTTTACTGAAGGTAGTTTATACTATGGAACAGCTTTTATCAATGGTCAGGCGAATTTAACTGGGCCTGTAGAAATGCTAAATATTGATATCAATGCCACTTCTAACAAAGGTACAGCGATTAAGATTCCTTTGAAAGAAGCTCAAAATACAGGGGAGAATAATTATATCTATTTCTTGACTCGCAAGGAAAAAGAGCTTCGAAAGAAAAGTAAAGATAGCGACCCATATCGCTATAGAAATAGTGGAATAGAATTAGACTTTGAGTTTATTGTTACACCTGAGGCGGAAATAGAGATCATCTTAGATCGCGAATCTGGGCATGCCATGAAAGGTAAAGGAGCTGGTTTTATTACTATGGAAATTAATACTCTTGGAAAGTTTAATATGTGGGGGGATTTTCAAGCTTATGAAGGAGAGTATAACTTTAAATATGGAGGACTGATAGACAAGAGATTTGTAGTAAAAAAATATGGAACTATTCGCTGGGATGGTGATCCAATGAATGCTATACTTGACTTACAGGCAATTTATCACACAGAGGCAAACCCAAGAGTTATTGTTGATAATTCGATTATTAATAGAAAGGTACCAACAGACGTGGCTATTGTTTTAAACGGTAGTTTGAGTAGTCCAGAGGTAGATTTTGAAATTAACTTTCCAACGGTAAGTTCGGTTGTTAAATCTGAGTTGGACTACAAGTTAAGTGATAGAGATACCCGAGAAAGACAAGCTATGGCATTGTTAGCAACAGGGGCGTTTTTCTCATCAGATAATTCGTCTTCCGCTTTAGCTGGTAGTTTATTTGAAAGAGCCAGTAGCATTTTTGATGACTTATTTTCTGATGAGGATGACAAATTCAAAGTAGGCTTAAACTACGCTCAGGGAGAGCGAAATCCATACACGCAAACAGAAGGGCGTTTAGGGGTTACTTTCTCAACTAAAGTTAACGATCGCATTTCTGTCAATGGAAAACTGGGAGTACCTGTAGGAGGGGAAGAACAATCTGTGATCGTAGGGGATGTAGAGGTCTTGTTGCGCATTAATGAAGAGGGAACATTAAATGCTCGTTTTTTCAATAGGGAGAACGACATCAATTACTTAGGAGAAGGTATTGGTTATACACAAGGAGTAGGTTTGACTTATGAAGTGGACTTTGACACTTTTAAGGAGTTATTGTCTAAAATTTTGAATCAAGCAGACAAGCGCGCCAAGGAAAAGAAAGAGAAAGAAAAGAAGGAAAATAGTAGGACAGAAGAACTACCAGACTCTGATTTTAATCGCGATTTTATTAAATTTTATGAGGATCGTAGAAGAAATAATTCTAAATAGTTCAAATGTTAATTATTTAACAAAATTATAATACCAAAATAAGAATTAAACATCCAATAATCTTGTCCAAGTAACGATTATTTGCTAAATTTACTCAAAATGTTAATCATATGAGTAAGGCAATAAAAAGAATAGGTGTTTTAACTTCTGGAGGTGATGCTCCGGGTATGAATGCAGCCATTAGAGCTATTGTTCGTACTTGTTCATTCCATGGAGTAGAGTGTATAGGAGTATTTCGTGGTTTTCAAGGGCTTGTTGAGGGTGATTTTGAAGTATTAGGTCCAAGAGATGTAAACTACATTATTAATAAAGGGGGAACTATTTTAAAAACAGCAAGATGTGCTGCATTTAAGACTTCAGAAGGTAGACAGGCTGCATACGATAATTTGAAGAAAGCAGAGATAGATGCTTTAATCGTTATCGGTGGAGATGGAAGTTTTACTGGAGCAATGGTCTTGAGTAAAGAGTTTGACATTCCTGTAATGGGAATACCTGGTACGATTGACAATGATATTCATGGAACCAGTCATACCATTGGTTTTGACACAGCATTAAATACAGTAGTAGATGCGGTGGATAAGATTAGAGATACTGCGAGTTCACATAAGCGTCTATTCTTTGTAGAGGTTATGGGGCGTGATGCTGGGCATATTGCATTAAATGCAGGTATCGGAGCAGGAGCAGAGGAAATATTGATCCCAGAGGAAGATTTGGGATTAGAAAGGCTACTTGAGTCTTTGAAGAAAAGTAAAAAATCAGGAAAATCATCTAGTATAGTAATTGTAGCAGAAGGAGAAAGACTCGGTAAAAACGTATTTGAATTAGGGGAATACGTAGAAGAGAATTTACCTGAGTATGAAGTGCGTGTATCAGTATTAGGTCATATGCAAAGGGGTGGGGCGCCTTCTTGTTTTGATAGGGTACTTGCAAGTAGATTAAGTGTAAAAGCAGTAGAAACTTTACTAGAAGGTCAAAGTAACTTTATGGTGGGGCTTATCAACGATCAGGTTGCCTTAACTCCACTTGAACAAGCTGTGAAAGGGCATTCTCCAATAGATAAAGATCTGTTGAGAGTATCAGATATAATTACAATTTAAAAAAATAACTTAATAAAAAAAGATATTATGAAGACAAGAATAGGGATTAACGGTTTCGGACGTATTGGACGTTTAATGTTTAGAGAAGCAGTAAAAAGAAGTGATGTGGAAATTGTAGCTGTAAACGATTTAATGCAAGTTGAGCATTTAGCTTATTTGATTAAATACGATTCAGTACATGGACGTTTTGATGGAACAGTTGAAGTGAAAGATGGCAACTTGGTAATTAATGGAAAAACAGTTCGTGTAACTGCTGAAAAAGATCCATTAATGCTTAAATGGGATGAAGTAAAAGTAGATGTTGTTGCTGACTGTACAGGTATTTTTACAAACCTTGAAGGTGCGCAAAAACACATTGATGCAGGAGCTAAGAAAGTTTTGATTTCTGCACCTTCTGCTGATGCTCCAATGTTTGTAATGGGAGTGAATGAGAAAGAGTTAAAAGCAACAGATACAATTATCTCAAATGCATCTTGTACTACTAACTGTCTAGCTCCATTAGCTAAAGTTCTAAATGACAAGTTTGGAATTGTTGAAGGTTTAATGACTACAATTCACGCTACAACTGCAACTCAGTTTACTGTGGATGGTCCTTCTAAGAAAGACTACAGAGGTGGACGCTCGGCTTTATTAAATATTATTCCTGCTTCAACAGGTGCGGCTAAAGCTGTAGGTAAAGTTATTCCTGAATTGAAAGGTAAATTAACGGGTATGTCTATGCGTGTTCCAACAGCTGACGTATCTACTGTGGATTTAACTGTGAAATTAGGTAAAGAAACTTCTTACGAGGAAGTAATGGCTGTACTTAAAAAAGCAAGTGAAAACGAATTAAAAGGTGTTATGTTATATGTTGAAGATGACGTAGTTTCTCAAGACTTCGTATCTAATACACACACTTGTATCGTTGACTCTAAAGCTGGTATTGGATTAAACAGTACATTCTTTAAATTCGTAGCATGGTACGATAATGAGTATGGTTATTCTTCTAAAATGGTTGAAATGGCTATTCATTTAAACAGTGTAAAATAATTTAAAACAATGAAGATTATAGTCGATAGTGGTTCTACTAAGGCTGATTGGATCTTCTTTGACCAAAATAAGAATTTAATAACTTCGGTAACCAGTCTTGGACTTAATCCCGAAGTTATTACTTTAGATGAGTTCTTTACCCGCGTTAATACTATTCCTGATATTAGGAGAAATAAGAACGAGGTTAAAGAACTTTATTTTTATGGCTCAGGATGTGGATCAGATAGAACAAGAAGTATTGTAAAAAGGTTTTTTGAGGAGTATTTTGACAATTGCAAAAGTATTCACATTCACGAAGATACCTTTGCTGCTATATATGCAACTGTAAAAAAAGGCGAAAAAGGGATTGTCTGCATTAATGGGACGGGTTCTAATGTAACCTATTTTGATGGGGAAAAAGCTCACCAGAGGATACAGTCACTTGGGTATATGGCAATGGATGATTGTAGTGGAAGTGCATTTGGAAGAATTTTGATAAAGTCTTATTTCTTAAAGATGATGCCAGTTGATTTGGCAATAGCTTTTTCTGCTAAATATGATATTGATGCAGATGTTGTGAAATACAACTTTTACAAGAAGGAGAACCCCAATGCCTATATGGCTTCTTTTCTACCGTTTTTAATAGAGCATAAAGAACATGAGTACTTTAAGAAGTTGATTAGAGAACAGATTAAGTTCTTTGTAGATAATTATATTAAAAATTATCCTGAGTATTTGGAATGTCCTGTTAGTTTTGTTGGTTCTGTTGCGTACTTTCTTCAGGATGAACTTGTGGAAATATTACAGGAAGAAGGCATTGCTTTAGGTCGTATTATTCAGAAACCTTTAGATGGGTTAATAGATTATCATAAATAATAGAATTATGGAAATAGCTATAGTAGCACATGATGCTAAGAAAAAGGAGATGCTTGAGTTTATTAAAAAGAACAAAGCTATTCTCTCTAAAGAGGGAATTAGCCTGATAGCTACTGGTACAACTGGGAGTATGGCTCAAGATGTTGGTTTTGAAGTTAAACGCATGTTGTCAGGTCCTCTTGGAGGGGATGCTCAGATTGCAGGAAGAGTGGCAGAAGGTAAAACGGCAATGGTTTTATTCTTTAAAGATCCACTTGGCAAACATCCACACGAACCAGATATCAATATGTTATTGCGCGTATGCGATGTTCACAATGTGCCTTTGGCAACTAACGTAGCTACTGCACAAATGCTTTTACAGGCCATTGATAGTGAAGTGAAATAGCGTAAAACAAGATCAATAATAGCACCTTTAAAAGAAAGGTGCTTTTTTTATTGCTTATTTTAAAGGTAGGAAGGGTAATTATTCGATTCCTTACAGGCCTAAGAGTGCTTATTTTTGTAAATTTGGTTTTTACAGCTTATAAATAATTAAATCGTATATATGAAAAAGATACTATTGTTCGTTTTCTTATTGGGGTATAGTGCTGTTTTCTCTCAAGAGTTTGAGTTTGAAAAAGCCGACTTCACTGAAGTTTCTAAATCTGATATAGAGGCACTTTCCGATGAAGGTGGTTTATTGTTATATGACCAAAAAGTAGAGTTAAAAGTTGGTGGGTTGAATGATATGGTAACCAGCTTTAACTTAGTTCACTATCAACAATATGTGGCAAGTGACTCGAGTGCGGCAGCTTTTCAGAAGGTACTAGCGCGTGATCCAAAAGACGAGCATACGGTAAAGCAGAAATTGCGTATAATCAAACCTAATGGACAGGTAGTTAATTTTAGCAATGATAGCATTAAAGAATTTACCAATGAACAAGCGGGATTTGTCATTCACTACTTTGATGTAGAAGGCATGGAGAAGGGGAGTGTAGTTGAATATGTTGGCATTTGGTCGGAAGATGGTGTTATCGATGGTGTGGATGTTAAATTGCAAAGTGATGTACCGGTTATAAAGAGTAAGTTTGAACTGATCTATCCTGATAACATTATTATTAAGATGAAAGCCTATAATGGGCTTAATACTCCTGTGTATAATGAAGAAGCCTACAATGGAAAGTCTTCATATGTAGTTGAGCACAATAATCTTGAAGCAATGATATCAAATGATGAGTATACTAATCTTATAAAGAACATCAAATTTCTTCGTTATAAAGTAGATGGTATTTACGGTGGAGTAGAGAAAGATTTCTTTAACTACAAGTTTTTCGTTGATGATTTCTTAGCTAAACGCAATCGTCCACTTAGCAATCAAGAGTTAAGCGTAGCTAACGATTTTTATAAGAAAGTAAGGAAATCGGATAACCTTATGTTGAGCTTGAGAAATATTGAGTTTGCTATTAAATCGAGTGTGGTAATTTCTCCAGAGGAATTAAAAACTTTAGACAGGGTAATTTCGGAGCATACAGGGCATTTAACTGATGTTTTAAGGCTTTATGATGTGATGTTTAAGAATCTTGGGGTAAAGTATGAATTAGTTCTTACAACAAAGAAAAATCAACAAGTATATGATGCGAGTTTTCCAACGCGTTTAAACTTTACAGATGCTTTGTTTTACTTTCCAAGTTTAGATGCATATATGGATCCATTCTCTTACGAGTATTTTATCCCGCTTTCCAATACTGCTTATCACCATAATCAAGGTTTATTTGTTACAACAAGAGAGTTTGCTGGAATGGAAACGATAGCTTATGACAATAAACAATTAAGCTTGAATACTTTTGAAACAAAAGACGTTTTTAAGGCAGAAGTAGATTTGAGAAATTTGAATCAAGTTAGCGTAAAAACGCAACATAGTATATCAGGAGAAAGAGGTATTGATTTCCAAAAGTACTTTTTGTTACTCAATTCTAATACCATAGCTGATTTTAAAAATTTCCTTGCTAAAGCATATTCTAATGATGCGACTGATTTTAATATAGATGTAAAGAATACCTCTTTTGATGATTATGCTATAAAGCCATTTGTCTTTAATGTGAATTACAAAGCAGATCACTTGTTTGAGCAAACAGAAGGTGCTTATATTTTTAAAGTTGGGAAGTTAATTGGCGATCAAGTTAGGCTTGAAGCAGAAGAAGAACGACTGTGGCCAATTGAATTAACTACAGCTGTTGATTATAAACGCACAATTACAGTCCAACTACCAAAAGGGTATAAGGTTGAAAACTTAAAAGATTTGAATATTCACGAGAAATTGAAAGTTGATGGAAAGATTGTAGGGGAGTTTAAATCGAGTTATAAAGTAAAAGACGATATTTTGAGTATTGATTGTATAGAAATCTATGATTTTGTAGAGATTGATAAAAAGTACTGGCAAGAGTATCGTACTGTGATCAATGCTGCAGCTGTGTTTAACGATGTGAAATTAAAATTTACAGCGAAGTAAATTATATCGAAAAAGCTTCGGTTAACAACAATAAAAAAGCCAATGTGAATCACATTGGCTTTTTTTATATATTTTAAAATGTCAAATTACTTCGAAGCAATCATTGAGATTTCAACATTAACACCTCTTGGTAATTTTACCACTTGAATACATTCTCTTGCAGGAGCAGTAGCCGCAGTAAAGTAACTTCCATAAATTTCATTTACCTTAGAAAAATCATTCATATCAGTTAAAAAAATAGTTGCTTTTACCACATTTTCGAAAGTCATATTTGAAGCAGCTAAAATAGCTTCCAAATTGAATAAGACTTGCTTAGTTTCGTCCTCTATTCCCGTTGTAACCAGCGTTTCTGTAGCTTGGTTAAAAGGGATTTGACCAGAGATAAACAATAAATCACCAACCATTACAGAGTGATTGTATGGTCCAATAGGTGCAGGTGCTTTATCTGAGTTTATTATTTTTTTCATGAGTTTATCTTTTTTAATATCCAATTATCTATATCTCTTATCTGGAGCTTTTCGTTTCTCCCATTTCACGTCACTTAACATAGATGAGCGAATTCCGATAAAGAATCCCCAACTTGTGTAGCTTCCAATAGGAACCCAGCTAAAGTCCATACGCCAACTCAGTAGGTCTCTTTCGAATCGAAGTTGAGTGAAGGTAACTCCTTTTTGCACGAAGTCATAACCACTGGAGAATCCAACTTTCCACTTAGGTGTTAAATCAATATTTCCAGATACCATGACCGAGTTGTTGACAATTTCGTTCTGTCTTTGAGCATTGCTGTAGGTCAATGAGTAGGCAAAGGTTAAGTCCCATGGTAATTTTGCATTAAAGAAACCGGCAAAAGGATCGTCGCCTTTGTCATTGTCGTTGTTGAACATACTCTGTCTGTTGTCTCCTAACTCCATTGTGCGTCCAAACAAATCATCTCCACGTCCACCATTGTCAATAGAGTTTTGGTTTTTATTGTCTGCAGATCCTCCAAACCAAGGGTCGTTGCTTGACATCGACCAGTTTACAGTCATATTAGCACTTGTAAGTCTAAATAAACTACCTCCGTTATCAATATTGAATTTATCAATACGTCTGTTGTTGTTATCCAGAGCATACGGGTCTAAAGTGGCATTGAAGTTAATTTGCATTTTATCTTTAAAAATGGCAGTCCCAGCGCTCACGCGTACAGGTGACCATTTTAATGAATCTGCGGACATATTATAACTTGTAGAAAAATTCAAACTATTTAAAAGCATAACTTTTTTAGGCTCTCCTTTTTCGTTTTCGTCATCTCTCATTTTAGCCTCAAATGTGTTGCTCAAGTTGAAGTTTAACATATTTGAGTTCTGTCTACCAGGTGCGCCAAATAGCCCTCCTTGGAATCTGGTGTAGTCTTGCATGGTTTGACCAGTGGCATCGATGGCGTAAGTGTCGTAGTACTGCTCAAAACTCGGTGTGTATGAGTATCCAACACTTGGACGCATTACGTGTCTAATAGCTTGGATTCTTCCGTCTTTGTTAAAGTTGAAAGTACCGTAAATGGTTGTACCAATATTCGTGTTGAAGTTATAAGTTCTAAAGCTATCAAAGCCATTAACACGTACATCTTCTACTTTGTTTGTCTGAGGGTTATACTCTTTTTTTATCGTATTCATATACCACACCTCGTTGTAGGTTGCACCAGCTGTAACCGAGAAGTATTTGAATAATTTAAAGTTGGTAGAAATAGGAATACTGTGTTGAAATCCGGTATTTAAACTGTCAAACATTTCTTGTTTAAAGAAATTGTCCTCGTGAATTCTCACTCTGTTTTCCCCTCTAACGTTATATGAAAAGTTCAAGTTCTTGATAATTCCCTTTTTTGCACCGTATTTTGGAGCAAATGGGAAGACACGGTCTACACTAACGTTTAAGGTAGGTAGTGTCATATTAACTTGTTTTGTATTTGTTGATTGTGAGTGCGTTGCAGTCAAAGACATGTTAACTTGTGGGACACTCTCAAATGTTTTAGAATAACTAATAGATGAGCTCATTGTATTATTTAACGAAGCTCCAACGTTATAGGTGTTGTTTGTCTGTCTAAAATATTGACTACTACCCATGTTTACCGATGCAGAGAATCTCGAATTCGGATTAGCTTTTGCATCTTGAGTGTGATTCCACTGTATATTGTAAAGTTTAGACGACATATAATCAGGAAGTCCACGTTCACTAAAGATATTGTTTTCATAGCGAACTAAAACGCGTCCATTGTATTTGTATCTCTTGGCATATTGGCTATTACCTCTTAAACCCCAACTACCATTGGTATAGTAATCTCCTTGTAGGGTTAAGTCTAAATTGTCGCTAACAGCAAAATAGTATCCTCCATTTTGAAGGTAGTATCCTTGTTGATTGGTATCTCCCACACTTGGGATGATAAATCCAGATGCAGCTTTTTCACTCATAGGGAAAAAGGCAAAAGGAAGTCCCAGTGGAGTAGGTACATCAGCAATAACCATATTGGTAGGACCTGTAACTACTTTCTTACCTGGTACCAACTTAATTTTCTTACTCTTAAAGTAATATTCTGGATTGTCTAAGTCTTTTGCAGTTGTGAAGATAACATCAGCCATAAAGTAGGTAGAGTCATTCTCCTTCTTTGTCACTTCAGCTTTGATGTTAAATTCTCCTTGTGAAGTTCTGGATTGAAAAACTAAAGCTTTGTGTGTTTTTGTATTATAGCGGATAGAATCTGGCTCTACCACTTGTCCTGCTTGCGTAAAAACAGGATATTGTGAAAGAACACCTAAGCTATCTTTGATTCCTCCAGCATAGATTTCGCTTTTATCGTAGTTGAATACGATTTTACCTGCTTTTAGGTTAAAGTCTTGGTAATTTATCTCAGCCTCGTCATAAAGTGTGATTTCATGACTTCTTTGGTCAAGTTTCTCGTAACCTTTCGCTTTTCTATCAACGATGTTTTCTAAAAAAGATTTAGGTTTTTGTTCTGCCGTATTTTTACTGTTTGGCAAAGAATCTTTTGTAATTTGAGTTGAATCCTTCTCTATAGGTAATAGCTTAGGTACTATAGTATCTTTGTTCGAAGCTATAGTATCACTCAAATTGTTGTTTGGTAGTACAGTGCGTTTCTTTCCAAACTCTTGTGCAGTAACATGGTAAGATGAAAATGCACTGTATAGAAATAAAACTAAAACGATATTGAAAATATTTGTTCGCAAATCTATTATATATGCTATTTTTGTAAAAGCTTGATTCGTTAATTTTAGCGTGTCAAACTTACATATATTTTTTCTGAAAAATGTAATTTAATTCAAATTATAAGTAATAATAAAGAACTTTTTTATGAAATACAGTCACTCAAAACTGTTTACTTTACTGACCTTGTTATTTTTATCAGTGAGCGTGTTGGCGCAAAGCAATTCGAAATTCAGAGTTGTACTTGATCCGGGTCATGGAGGAAAGGACTCAGGAACAAATCACGGTAAGAATGTGGAAAAGGATATCGTATTAGCAGTTGCCTTAGAGGTGGGGAAGATACTTAAGAAGGAAAGTGATATCGAAGTTGTATATACTCGTGATTCGGATGTATTTGTCGCTGTGAAGGAGCGTTCGGTTATGGCAAATAATTCTAATGGTAATGTATTTGTCTCTATTCACTGTAATGGTGTGAATAGCAATGCAGCTTACGGTACTGAAACCTATGTAATGGGTTTGAGTAAGAATAAGTCAAATTTGGATGTTGCCAAGACAGAGAACTCGGTAATTATGTTGGAGGATGATTATAAAACACAATATGCAGGGTTTGATCCTAAGTCGCCAGAATCTATTATTGGGTTGACATTGATACAGGAGGATTATATTCACCAGAGTATTGATTTAGCCAGTCGTGTTCAAGATAGCTTTACCAATGATTTAAAGAGAAAGAATAGAGGGGTTAAGCAAGGGCCGTTTTGGGTATTGCATGGCGCTTTTATGCCGAGTGTATTAATCGAACTTGGCTTTGTCTCTAATAAGGAAGAAGGAGCCTATTTGTCTTCTAAAAAAGGGCAGAAAGAATTAGCTGAATCTATCGCTACAGGGATTATACAGTATAAGAAAGCTTATTACTCTAATGGTGTTTCTTCGTCGGTAACCGTAAAAGAGAATCAGTCTAAAGAAGTGAAAAAGACTACACCAGCGAAAGAGAAAAAAACGGTAACTGTTACCAAAGTTTCTAAGGGAGTAGTTTTTAAAGTACAGATTGCTGCAAGTACACGTGTATTAGCTCTAAAACCACAGAATTTTAAGGGGTTAAAGAATGTGACAATGATTAAGTCAGGGAACTTAAATAAGTATTACTACTCTGAAACATCGAGTTATGACGAAGCTGAAAAGCTGTTAAAAGAAGCTAAAGATAAGGGGCATAGTAGCTCTTTTATAGTGCCTTTTAAAAATGGTAAAATCATCACTCTTGAAGAAGCGCTAAAATAATATTGAACGCTTTGAAAATAAAAGTTTATTTTTGCCACTTATAAAATAAGAAAATTTTGAAAATATCTAGAGAAATTAAAACGGCTATATTAGTATTAGGTGCCATTGCTTTATTTATATGGGGATACTCTTTCTTGAAAGGAAAAAATGTATTCGATAACAGTACTAAGTATTACGTAGAATATGAGAATGTTGAAGGAATTACCACATCATCTAATGTTACCATAAACGGGTTAGTTGTAGGAAAGGTATCTAAGATTTCCATTGATCAAAATTCAGGTAAATTGGTTGTAGAACTTTTAATGACCAATCCTATTCAAATTTCTAAATCCAGCACTGCTGCTATTTATTCTCCAAGTCTTATAGGAGGAAAGGCAATAGCTATAAATCCAAAGTTTGGCGATACAGACTACGCTCAAAAGAATGACTATCTAAAAGGAGAAGTTGTACCAGAGATGACAGATAAGTTATTAGGTGAAATAGAACCTTTGAAAACAAAAGTAGAGTTAGTCTTAGAAAATGCAAATCAGATGCTTGTTGCTGTAAACAGTATTATGGATGAGCAAATGCAAGCAAACTTAAAACAATCTGTTGTTGAATTGCAAGGTACTTTGGCTGGAGCAAACCGCATGTTAGCTACTGCAGGACCTCAGTTAGATGGTACAATGAAGAATATGAATAAGATGAGTTCTAACTTTGCAGATTTATCTACAGAGCTTAATTCTTTGGATATTCAATCTACCTTTAGTAAATTAGACAATGCAACAGGAAATATCGACAAATTATTAGCAGACATTCAATCAGGAAAAGGTTCTGTTGGAATGTTGCTTAAAGACGAGCAATTGTACAAAAACTTAGAAGGAGCTTCGAAAGAATTGGAACAATTAATGCGCGATTTGAAAGAAAATCCTAAACGATACGTACACTTCTCTTTGTTCGGTAAGAAAGCGACACCTTATCAAGCGACTGAAGAAGTGAAAGAAAATCAAGACAATCAAACAAACGAAAGCCAAGCAAACAATAACTAAACTAAACAATTAAAAAACTAACAATTTACTGAAACAATTATTACCATTATGCAGTATTTAGGCCAAGTATTATTTTTATTATTATTGGTTGCTGGATTTGGATTCTTTATTAAAAACATAAAGAAACTAATACGCAACATTAAGTTGGGTCGAGATATAAACCGTTCAGACAATCCGAAAGAGAGATGGCGCAATATGATTCGCGTAGCCTTAGGGCAGTCCAAAATGGTGAAAAGACCAATCCCAGCTATCTTACATATTTTTGTCTACGCAGGTTTCGTTATTATTAATATCGAAATGTTAGAGATCATCGTAGATGGTTTGTTTGGAACCCATAGAGCATTCAAATTCTTAGGAGGTACATATGATGTATTGATTGGAATATTTGAAATACTTGCTTTCCTTGTTATTTTTGGGGTAGTAGTATTTTGGATTCGCAGAAATATTATCAAGTTGAAGCGTTTTAATCAACCAGAAATGGAGGGATGGGCAAAGAGAGATGCTAACAATATTATTTATATTGAAAGTGTTTTAATGTGCTTTTTCTTGATTATGAATGCGGCTGACTATTATTTGCAAACGCAAAATTACGGTCACTATGTACAGGCTGGATCATTTCCAATTTCTGGATTTATCGCTCCTTTATTTGAAGGTATGAATAACGAAACGGTTGCATTTGTAGATCGTTTTGCTTGGTGGGCACATATAATAGGAGTGATGTTCTTTATGAACTACCTATACTACTCGAAACACCTTCATATCTTCCTTGCTTTCCCTAATACGTATTTTGCCAATTTAAAACCACAAGGTGAGTTTAACAACTTAGAGTCGGTGAAAAATGAGGTGAAACTTATGATGGATCCAAACGCTGATCCTTTTGCTGCTCCTGCTGAAGCGCAAGGTGAACCAGAGAAATTTGGTGCACAAGATGTAATGGATTTAAACTGGGTACAGCTGCTAAATGCATATTCTTGTACGGAGTGTGGTAGATGTACTTCATCATGTCCACAAAATACGACAGGTAAAAAACTATCTCCTCGTAAAATTATGATGTCTACACGAGATCGTCTTGAAGACGTGAGTAAGATATTAGACGCTAATGGAGGTAAGTTTGTAGATGACGGAAAAACTTTATTAAACGACTATATTACTGCTGAAGAATTGTGGGCTTGTAACACGTGTAATGCATGTGTTGAGGAATGTCCGATTGATATTAGTCCGTTGTCTATCATTATGGATATGAGACGCTTTTTAGTTATGGAGCAAAGTGCTGCACCAATTGAGTTGAACAATATGATGCAAAATATTGAAAACAATGGTGCTCCTTGGCAATATAACCAGATGGATCGCTTAAACTGGAAAGACGAAAATTAATCAACTAACAATTATAATCAGTCTATCAACTGATTGTTACAATATACAGCAAATATTATGTCACAAAATTTAGTAGTGCCTACAATGGCTGAAATGATGGCTCGTGGAGAAACTCCTGAAGTACTATTCTGGGTAGGATGTTCAGGTAGTTTTGATGATAGAGCTAAGAAGATAACAAAAGCATTTGTCAAAATATTAAATAAAGCGAATGTATCATTCGCTGTTTTGGGAACAGAAGAAGGTTGTACAGGAGATCCTGCAAAAAGAGCAGGTAATGAGTTTGCTTTTCAAATGCAAGCTATGATGAATATCCAAGTACTTGACGGATATGAAGTAAAGAAGATTGTTACTGCTTGTCCTCACTGTTTTAATACGCTTAAAAATGAATATCCTGATTTAGGAGGGAAATACGAAGTTGTTCACCATACAGAGTTTCTTAAATCATTGCTTGATGACGGAAGATTAACTATTGAAGGTGGGCAGTTCAAAGGAAAGAGAATCACGTTTCACGATCCTTGTTATTTGGGACGTGCAAACCAAGTATACGAAGCACCACGTCAGTTAATTGAGAAGTTAGATGCAGAACTTGTAGAGATGAAGCGCTCAAGAGCTAATGGTTTTTGTTGTGGAGCAGGTGGAGCACAGCTCTTCAAAGAGCCTGAGCACGGAGACAAAGAGGTACACGTTGAACGTACAGAAGAAGCTATCGGGACTAATGCTGAAATTATCGCAGCAGGTTGTCCTTTCTGCAATACCATGTTAACTGATGGAGTGAAATTCAAAGAAAAAGAAAGCCAAGTGAAAGTATTAGACGTGGCTGAATTAATTGCGAACGCAGAAGATTTATAACATTATGTACACTCCAATAGATCAAATGCCAGATCATTCTCGAATCTGGATATATCAATCAAATCGCAAATTCTCGGATGAAGAAGTCCAAGAAATTGAAAAAACACTACAAGCTTTTGTAGAGGAATGGGTGGCTCATGCTACTCCTTTGACTGCTTCTTTTGAAGTAAAATACAATCGCTTTATTATCTTGGCTGTTGATCAAGATATGCACGCTGCTTCTGGATGCTCTATTGATGCTTCAGTGCGTGTAATTCAAGAGTTTGAAGCAAAATATAATGTGGATTTACTAGATAAAATGAATGTTACATATAAGACAGGAGATTTTATCGCATTTAAAACATTAATTGAATTTAAACAATTAGTTAAGTCAAAAGCTGTATCTGCTAACACAATCGTTTTTAACAACTTAGTTAACGACCTTGGAGAATACAGAGAATTTTGGGAGGTTCCAGCGAGCGAAAGTTGGCACAGTCGCTTTTTTAAGTAAATAGTATTTTTTAAATTTACAAATATCAAAGAATCATCATCAATCTTTTTGATGATGATTTTTTTTATGAGCAAATAAAACGACTAATGAAAAAATTAACACTGTTAGCACTGCTGTTCTCGACGTTAGGCTGGGGGCAGTCAAAGGATTATTCCTATCAAAAAACACAATGGGTAGATAGCGTTTACAACACTTTGAGTTTGGAAGAGCGCATTGGACAACTCTTTATGGTTGCCGCTTACTCTAATCGTAATGAATCTCATGTACAAAGTCTTGAATCACTGGTAGAGAATCAACATATTGGAGGTTTGATTTTCTTTCAAGGTGGTCCTGTAAGACAAGCCAAGATGAATAATCGTCTACAGAGTTTAAGCAAATTGCCTATGCTCGTTGGTATTGATGGGGAGTGGGGATTAAGTATGCGTTTAGACTCGACTTATAAGTTTCCCTACAATATGACGTTGGGGGCTGTGCAAGATATGGATCTTATTTATAAAGTGGGCAAGGCTATGGCCATACAGGCAAAGCGCTTAGGTATGCAGTTTAATTTTGGTCCTACAGTGGACATTAATACCAATTCAAAGAATCCTATCATTGGCGTTCGCTCTTTTGGTGAAACACGAGATATCGTGACTGATCGCGCTATTGCTTTTACAGAAGGGTATCAAAGTGAGGATGTATTTGCTACAGCTAAGCATTTTCCAGGACATGGTGATACTTCTGTGGATTCACACCACAAGCTTCCTGTCGTTAACTTTGATAAAAACCGCTTACACAAAGTTGAACTTTATCCTTATCGCAAACTGATAGAACACAACCTTAGCAGTGTGATGGTTGCTCATTTGAATCTTCCCGCTTTAGAACCTGACGATAATATTCCAAGTTCTCTGTCTTATAATGTGGTAACTAAGTTGTTAAGAGAGGAAATGGGCTTTGAAGGGTTAATCTTTACAGACGCTCTAAATATGAAGGCAGCGTCGAACTATGCAAAGCCAGGAGAAGTTGATTTAGCCGCTTTCAAAGCAGGTAATGATTTGTTGCTTTTCTCAGAGAATGTTCCTGTTGCACTTGATTTAATCAAACAAGCTTATGAAAAAGGGGAGATCACTGAGGAGCGTTTGGCTTATTCTGTAAAGAAAGTATTGAGTTATAAGTTTAAATCACATCAAACTTCTTATACTCCTATTGAATTGGATAATTTAGTAGAGGATCTAAATGCAAGTCAGTACGACGATTTAAATTACGAGTTGTATAACGAGGCAATGACGGTTATCAAAAATGATCATCGTTTACTCCCATTAAGAGAATTAGAAAAACAAAAGATTGCTTACCTTAAAATTGGAGATGACAAGGGGAGTGATTTTCTTGATTACTTAAATAAATTTGCGGAAGTCAAAGAAATTACCAAAGAAAATTTACATGACCTCAGTTTTTATACTACTGTAATTATCGGTTATCACAAGGTAGATAATCCTTGGAGAAACCACGATTTTTCTGCAGAAGAAAAGCAGTTAATTCAAACTGTTGCTTCTAAGAAAAAGACGGTGTTGGTTTCTTTTGCTAAGGCGTATGCCCTTAGTGGAATTACAAATACGGAGAATATCAATAGTATCGTTGTAGGGTATCAAAATAACATATTTGCAAATAGGGCAGCAGCAGAAGTAATCTTTGGCTCTATTGGAGCAAAAGGAGAGCTTCCAGTAACGATTAGTTCAAAATATGAAGTAGGTACTGGAATAAAAACAAAAGCGCTTAAACGCCTTGGTTTTTCAACTCCTGCTAATCAAGGAATGGATGCCGCTACATTGGCTAAAATAGACAGTATTGCTAATTATGCTATAGATAAAGAATTGACACCAGGACTTCAAGTGGTGGTGACAAGACATGGAAATGTGGTTTATCAAAAGTCTTTTGGCCACCATACTTATCAAAAAGACATTGCTGTCAAGGACACTGATTTGTACGACTTGGCATCTCTGACTAAGATATTGGGTTCTTTGCCTGTACTTATTAAAATGTATGATGATGGGAAATTGCACATGGACTCAAAGTTAGGTGATTTAGTTCCTGCTTTTAAGGGGACAGATAAGGCTAATATAACCTTTAGAGCACTGATGACTCATCAGTCTGGCCTTCCAGCATGGATTCCCTTCTACAAAAGTACATTAGATGAAAATGGCAAACCTGATTTGACTATTTACAACTACTTTGTAACGGCGGGATTCCCTGTGCAAGTCTCAGAAAATTTATTTATTAGAAAGAATTACGATGCTGAGATTTTAAGACAAATTGCCGAGTCTAAGTTAAGTCCTAAAGCCAATTATAAATACAGTGATTTAGGCTTTATTGCTTTAAAAAGTTTTATTGAGCGCAAATATGAGGAACCTTTGGACCAGGTTGTAACTTCTGAGTTCTATGCCAAGATGGGAGCCAATAGATTAACTTACCTTCCTCTGAGAAGATTTGATTTAAGTGAAATTCCACCAACCGAAGAAGATAGTTATTATCGCTATACAACAGTACAAGGTTATGTACATGACATGGGAGCTGCGATGCAAGGAGGAGTAGCTGGGCATGCTGGATTGTTTGGTACAGCATTGGATGTAGCTAAGATGATGCAAATGTATTTGAACCAAGGAGAGTATGGAGCAGAGCGTTTTTTCTCAGAAGAGACTTTTCACGAGTTTAATGATTGTGTATATTGTTCAAAGGGAAATCGCAGAGGAATTGGTTTTGACAAGCCTCAAGAAGCAGGTAAACCTGGCCCTACATGTGGCTGTGTGTCTATGACGAGTTTTGGCCATACTGGATTTACAGGTACGATGACCTGGGCTGATCCAGAAAAAGACCTGGTTTACGTTTTCTTGTCTAATAGAACTTATCCAGATAGCAATGTCAACAAGCTGTCTAAAGAGAACATCAGGGAGAAAATACAAGAGATAATCTATCAATCTATTGTTGAATAGTTTGTATGAATTGAAATATCAAATGAAATAATCTGCAAAGAGGCTAAAAGTGACTGCTTTTAGCCTCTTTCTATTTGGTTTAGTATTTAACTTAAAGACAATGAAGTAAGCTTATATGGGATAAGATGTCTTTTTCTGATTTTGACCAGGTTTGTTTATGTTAAATTAAGCCCTTCATGTATGGTATTTTGAATTGCCTAAATCATTGTTTGACTGTTAAAAAAGGTATACACGTAAAAAGTAGAAAGTTAAAACGAACGAACTTTTAAATATTAGAATTATCTTTAAGGATTCAAAATAAGTACAAACACAATATGAAAATAGCCATCGTATGCTATCCAACCTTTGGAGGGAGTGGTGTTGTAGCCACAGAATTAGGGTTGGAACTAGCAAAGAGAAACCACGAAGTGCATTTTATCACTTATAGTCAACCTGTTAGATTGGCACTTTTAAACCCCAATATATTTTACCACGAAGTAAACGTTCCAGAATATCCTTTGTTTCACTATCAGCCTTATGAATTAGCTTTATCGAGCAAATTAGTCGATATGGTTAAGTTGTTTAAAATTGATGTGTTACATGTGCATTATGCTATTCCTCACGCTTATGCGGGATATATGGCTAAGCAAATGCTAAAGGAGCAGGGAATAGACCTGCCAATGATTACTACATTGCATGGAACTGATATTACCCTGGTAGGGAATCACCCTAATTACAAAACGGCTGTTAGTTTCAGTATCAATAGTTCAGACTACGTTACTTCCGTTTCAGAATCGCTTAAACAATCTACGCGTTGTTTGTTTGAAACAGAAAAAGAAATACACGTTATTCCAAACTTTATCGAAGTTAAGGAGTTTGACTGCGATGATACACCGTGTAAGCGAAGCGCTATGGCTGATAAAAATGAGGTTATCATTACACATATCAGCAACTTTAGAAAGGTAAAACGCATAGAAGATGTAGTTTCTACCTTCTATGGTATTCAAAAGCAAATGCCTGCCAAATTGATGCTTGTTGGAGATGGTCCTGAAAAGGAACGCGCAGAGCGCCAGGCACTTGAATTGGGTATTTATGACAAGATTATTTTCTTTGGAAATAGCAATGAAATTGAGCACATCTTATCTTACTCAGATTTGTTTCTATTGCCTTCGGAAACAGAGAGCTTTGGTTTAGCCGCCTTAGAGGCCATGGCTATGGGGGTACCTGTTATTTCAAGTAATACCGGTGGTTTACCAGAAGTCAACGAGCATGGCGTTTCAGGTTATTTAAGTAATGTTGGTGATGTTGAAGACATGGTAGCTAACGCCCTTAAAATACTTAAAGACCAAGATACTTTATGTCAGTTCAAAGAGAATGCGCGTAATGTTGCCAAGAAATTCAGCATTGACAAGGTATTGCCACTGTATGAAGATATTTATACCGCTGCTCTTAACAAGTCGAGAAAAGGTTAACTTATACCTGGACGCAAGTCTTTTTACATGGGATTAAACTTATTTGTAAATGATATAGTATGGGATTAGGAAACTAATCCCATTTTTTATTATTAAAATGTCTCCAAGAATTTTGGCTGATATTATTAACTTTGGTAAGAATACTAAACCGTATAGTATAAAAAACACATCACTATGAAAACTGTAGAAGAATTACAAAGGGATATTCAAAAACCCATTACAAAATTTATCACTGGTGGCTTTAGACCAGAGAATACGATAGAAGAATCGTGGTTGGGAAAAGTTACTGTTTTTGGATCGGAGCAAGGAATTCCTTTAGACGCAGTTGGTAAACCCATGATGGCTTTAGCTCAGTTTTATTTACCAGCTTTGCCGTATGTTCCAGAAGCAGTGAGATCTACAAAGGTTTTGACCGTCTTTGTATCCATGAATACCTTGGAACCTTTGGAGCCTATGGGCAAGAATTGGCTAATTCGCGAATATGAAGATTTGAGTATGACCGAAATTAAAACTTTGACAAATGAACAATCTTATATCAAACCTTTCCCTTTAAAAGCTGTGTTTGAAGACAACGACTGTGCACTATGGGACGGAGGAGGACTTACATTTGAGCAAGAAGCTCAGGTGTTAGAATTGGAACGAGAAGGTATTATTAATAGTTATTACGATATATCGAATCATCATTATCAGACTAAGTTTGGCGGTTATCCTTCTTATTGTCAACCCGGAATAGGTATAGGAGGAGAGTATGAATATTTTTTTGATGATCAGTGTGAGGATATTCATACACAAGGCTTTGGAGAAGGTTATGAATTTGTTTTTCAGATTTCTTCTGATGAGAAAGCTAATTTTAATGTAGTAGATGGCGGTAGTTTAATGTTTGCTAAAAATAAGGAAACAGGGGATTGGACTATGTATTACGATTTTTATTAGTCTTAATTTAATGAGTGATTAGATTTAACTGTACATGCACTTGCTACAAAGAGTTGATTTCATAGAGAAGCAGCTCTTTTTTTTAATTGAAAGTATACGAGTTAGTATAAGGTTTCTTGTTGGGTTGTTGTATGTGAGTATTTTATTTATTGTATATTTTATTTAAGATTACTTAGGTTATTGTATTAAATTTATAGTTGTTTTTCAATAGGGTTAAGTAAAGACTAAAATAGAAGATAATGAATATTGAGCAAGTTAAACATTTTTTTGTAAGTGAAGCAAGACGCGAAAAACGCATTGTTCTTCGAAATACAATTATAATTGGAAGTATCATATGTATAGGAATTGCAATTTTGTTATTCTTTACCCGTGATTTTATAGTCGATTATTTTGTTAGTTCAGCAGTAAAGAAAGGGGATAAAGAGGGAATAGAACGCTATATACCATGGATTGTCATTGTGTCTTTACTAATTGTTGTTTACTTTAGTGTTAGGGCATCTTTAAGGAGAGAACATACTGTTGACAAGGTTTTTAAACTATTGGAAAAAGGGGAAAAAGCTGTCGTATTAAGTGAAGAAAGAAAAAGTCTGACCAATCTGTTTTTATTTGTTGTAACACTTAAGTTTGATCCTATTATCTATCTCAGTTTAGAACTAAATGGAGGAGTATATACATTGCCTATTCAAATAAATGTGATTACTGATGTCAAGCGTTTTTTTGAATTTGGTCAACAAAAGGACTATGACAAACTGATGGATACAATGTATGGTAATCCTTCGGATACTCAAGCAGCAGCAGAGCAAATGAACGAGGAATTTACAAGCGATGTAGTGTTAAAGCCAATTACTGAGTTTAGAGCTTATTTTTCTCAAAATTTTGGTTTGGAAATCAAGGCGATGGAACAGCAACGAAAGGCCAGTAAACGCAAGATTTTATTGGTTTTAGGAGTACTGATTGTTTCAGCATTGGCTTATGTTGCTGTGTATCAATTGGCAGACCGCAGTTTTAAGGATACCTATAATACGGTGTTTATCTTTGGAGTATTACTTATTTTAATTGTAGTGATTCGCTTTTTGTTTGCGAAAAAGAAGACAGGACAAAATACCACAGCAAAAGCGACTCCCCCTTTAGATTATACGGCTTTCAAAGAGATAATGCTAACTCGATTGGCACACTATATTCATCCAAGTTATTCTTATTTTGAAAAGGGATATATTGGTTTGCCAGAAGTATTACATGCTGGTATATTTCAACCCAAATCGTACAGCATTCACGGTGGAGATCAATTTGTCGGTCATTACAACGGGGTACCTTTTCAGTCCTGCGTCTTATCGCTAAGTTATCGTCCTACGTTGTCAAGAAGCAAGGATCCTGAGGAAGAAGTATTTCAAGGAACATTCTTCGTAGCGAAGTTTCCCAAGAAGTTTAGTGCTAATATGTTGATTGTTCCCAACAAGAGTATCTTGAATCGCTTTGTAGAAAATTGTATTGGCAACTATCTCAATACTGATGGAGAAGTTGCCATCTTGAAAGATGCTGAGTTTCAAAAGGCCTTTACAGTATATTGTGACGATCAGCTTGCTGCGCGTAGTATATTAACGCCTTCTTTCATGCAAAAATTAAGACAATTAAATCTTCACAATAAGGGAAGTTTGTATTGTAGTATCAATGGCAATAATATTGCGATTGCAGCCAATATTGGCAATAAGTATAAATCTACAGGCGATATTTTTAATACAACACAATTAGATCAAAACTTCTTAGATGAGATTTACGAAGACTTAACTAAGCATTTAAGTGTGATAGATGCTTTGAAATAAGGTGATTAAGTACGGGTGTTTACACCGTTTCACTTTAGCAGTAAATGAAGTGATTTTTTAGTTTATTGGCTTGAGTATTTCAGGTAAATCACTTTCAATACTGATTTTGTTATTGTCGTTTAGCAAGTTTAGTGGCAGTGGCTACTCTATTTGTTTAGCCTATAAAATAGAAAGAGCTCTTTTCTGATTTACAAAGAGCTCTTTTGCATATTTTAATATTAGGTTATCGTTTTACTTCGCGTAGATAATCATGCTTGGATTGAAAGCTTTAGTATTGTATAAGGATGTTCGATGCAAGGTGTTATTAATTGGATAAAAGAATTGTATATCTGCGACCATTACTTCAAATTTTTCTTCCTCCACCATAGAAGGACAAGTCCAAGTTGTTTCTTGCACAATGGGTTGTTCTCTATTGAACTCAATAGATACTTGTCTTACTTCATCAGCGTCTTTTGTCAGTCGATCACCAGCTTGTATAGCTATAAGATAAAGGCGTATCAATGCTTGTGTACATCCTTTTGGAAAGTCAACCTGTTCTTTGGGAACAAAGGCCGGAATATATGCTGTGAGTCTGTTTTCGGTAGTAGTTACTGAAATTGGATTCAAAAAGGTGTCTTTGAACATGGTGTTGTTGTTAAATTCAAATCCACTTAAATCGCCAAAGTTGACATTGTGCAATGTTCTTTGCTCTAATGGCTTAGTTGTATCCTTGTGTACAATGCGAATTAGTTGTCCCAATAAACGAGAATGCATATAACTATCATGCAGATTGTTTAAATGTGATTCAATATGACAACGAATATAGCGTATAGCACTTGATAGTTTTCGCAGTACTGGGGCATTTTTATTCTTTGTCTTGTCTAGTTTAGACCGTTCCGGTTTGGTCTGAAAGATGAGTTGACCTCTAAATTCTCGGTAGTATCCTGGACCTACCAAGCCTTTTAATTGATTTTTTGCGGTTAGAATAGCCTTTGTTAATAGTTTTAAATGATTGGTTTTGATTAGTTTATATCAATAATTGTGCCCATGTGATCGAATGATGCTCCTATTTTGTTGGTATAGTGGTCGCATGTTTTTTAGCTGTAATTATGGGATCACTATGCGATCACTATGGCATCACAATGCGGCCACTCCGATAATTATTCCATTTACTCGTTCTGCTACTGCATTATCCCTAGGATTTCCATTCTGAGTAGTGCTTATTGTTATAGATCTCGTCCTACTATAGCTGTACAGTTATTGTTTATAATCCTGCTTTTGTGTGTATATTTTTACATAGACAATTCTGGTAAGTATTTGTCAACTCATAATTAATGACGTTTTAAAGTTATGCTTAGTAATTTGGCTATTGTTTTAATTCTGGTTTGACTATTAGAAATGGTATCTGCATAGGTCTTTTTTGCTTCATACGAGGTCCTCATTACGCACTTTTAATAGGAGGTATTAAGTGTAATAGAGCTGCTTTTTAGCTGTTTAAACTGATTATTGACGTTAAAAATACAGTTATCTTAAACTTTTTTTTGTTGTAGTTAAACGTAGACTGTATCGCTGTTGAGCATCATTTTATCTTCTCTATTCAAACGTTGAAAATTGAAATAAAGTAAAAAAAGACTTGTGTTTATTAATTTTTTGTTAATTTTGAAATATCTATGAGAGACAATAATAGAACATATAATTTCTTTTCAACCACCACATCTTCCTGTGGTACGGGTTCTATTATGACTATGTCCTCCACCTATAGTACCACCACCCTTTAATAGGGAAATTCACTTTTTACATTTTTAGTGTAAACTGTTTGCTTATCCTCTGAGATAAGTAAATCATCGTATTGTTAATCAATTTTTTTATTATGAAAATATTAAAGTTCGGTGGCACATCTGTAGCCAATGCCGAGAACATTAAACGTTGTATAGCCATCGTTGAAGGCAAAAACGACTCAACTATTGTTGTTGTATCAGCATTAGGAGGGATGACGGATTTACTACAAACTACTGCAGTTTTAGCATCCCATAAAGATTCATCCTATATGCAAAATTACAAAACAATAGAAGATAGGCATTTGGATGCGGTTCGAGCTTTAATACCTGTTTCTAATCAAGCAAGTGTGTTGAGCAATGTAATTCGCCAATTAAATGAGCTTGAGACACTACTGCAAGGGTGTTTTTACTTAGGTGAATTATCAAGTAAAACAAAAGATGTAATTTTCTCTTTTGGAGAGCGATTGTCGTCGTTTATTGTTTCTGAAGCCTTCAAGGCAAGGGGAAAAAACTGTGTGCGAATAGATAGTGGTAACCTAATTAAAACAAACAATCGATATGGTAGGGCAGTTGTTGACTTTGAAATGAGTGATCGATTAATACAAGATTACTTTCGAGAGAATCAATTCGATATCTACGTCATGCCTGGTTTTGTTGCTGAATCCAAAGACAAGCAAATAACAACACTTGGACGCGGTGGGTCTGATTATACAGCTGCAATCGTTGCTGCCGCACTTCACTTGTCAGAATTAGAGATTTGGACAGATGTCAGTGGTATTTATACTGCAAATCCCAAAGTCGTAAAACAAGCGCGAGTGATTGAGCAAATTAGCTTTCAAGAGGCAATGGAGCTTTCGCATTTTGGTGCAAAAGTCTTGTATCCTTCTGCTATAGAACCGATTCTACCTAAGAAGATCGACTTGTATATCAAGAATACATTCGAACCTGAGTCGGCTGGCAGCCGTGTAACTCATTGTAGCTTAGATGATGATCGAATTGTCAGGGGAATTAGCAATGTAGACAATATTGCATTAATGACTTTGGAAGGCCCTGGTATGGTCGGTGTAGCTGGGATATCTAAGCGGTTGTTTGAAGTATTGGCAAAACAAGATATCAATGTAGTGTTCATTACACAAGCTTCATCCGAACATTCAATCTGTTTTGCTGTGACAAGTATGGATGCCATGCGCGCAGAGCAAGTGATCAATGAAGAATTTGAATTCGAAATTTCCTATGGAAAGGTGAGAGCGGTTTCTGTGGAATTGGGAATGTCTATTGTCGCAATCGTTGGAAATAACATTAAGAGTCATCAGGGGGTAAGCGGTAAGATGTTTAGTGCGCTCGGTAGAAATAATATCAATATCTGCGCAATTGCCCAAGGTGCTTCTGAGCGAAATATATCTGCTGTAATTTTGGAAAAAGACGCCAAGAAGGCATTGAATGTCTTGCACGAAGCTTTTTTTGAAGAAGTAGTTGTACAGGTGAATCTCTTTGTGATGGGCGTTGGAAATGTAGGTGGTAAGTTCATCGAACAAGTACAACGACAAAAATTGTATTTAAGAGAGCATTTGAAGATTAATTTGCGCCTTATTGCTGTGGCAAACTCAACGCAAATGATGGTGAATCCCGAGGGGCTTAGCGATATTGAAGTGAGCGAGTTAAAGGCCAAAGGTCAAGTGATGCAAGAAGGAGATTTTCTGAGAAAGATAACTGAACTGAATCTGCGAAATAGTGTATTGGTTGACAACACAGCTAATGAAACTGTAGCGATGAGTTATCACGCATACTTGCGAAATAGCATTGGTATCGTAACGTGTAATAAAGTTGCTTGTTCATCGAGTATGGAATACTACAAGTCACTGAAGTCCTTGTCTAAAAAGTACAGCGCTTCGTTCTTGTATGAAACTAATGTTGGAGCAGGCTTGCCAATTATCGATACGATAAAGAACTTGGTAGCCTCAGGAGATCGAATTTTGGAAATTCAAGCAGTGTTGAGTGGAAGTTTGAATTTTATATTCAATGCCTATGACGGAGGTATGCCTTTTGTCGAAGTAGTGAAGAAAGCCAAAGAGCTCGGATATACAGAACCCAATCCCTATATCGATTTAAGTGGTGTAGATGTCAAGCGAAAGCTATTGATCTTACTTAGAGAAAGTGGTTATTTCTTTGAAGATGTAGATATTGATGTCCAGTCATTTTTGCCTCATGGTGGTGCTGCAATAAGTGAAGAAGGGGAGCTTTATACTGCATTAGAATCTCAGGAGGACCATTTTTCTCAGTTGTTAAAAGCAGCCAATGACAAGGGAGCTAAATTACGTGTAGTTGCGAGTTTTAAACAAGGTAAGGCCGAAGTTGGACTTAGAGAAATAGATCAGCTTCATCCATTCTATCACTTGGAAGGAAAAGACAATATAGTTTTGTTTTATACCGATCGCTATAAAGAACAACCTTTATTAATCAAAGGAGCAGGAGCAGGAGCAGAAGTAACCGCTTCAGGGATCTTTGCCGATGTAATACGAATTGCAAATAAATTGAATTAAAATGAAAGAAATAAAAATATATAGCCCAGCTACGATAGCCAATGTATCATGTGGTTTTGATGTTTTGGGAGTTTGCTTAGACAATGTGGGAGATGAAATGATATTTCGTCAAAGTGAGCAAAAGGGACTTAGAATTGTTGAGATTACTGGTGCAGATTTACCATTAGAAATTGAGCAAAACGTAGCAGGTGTTGCTGGAAAAGCGCTTATGGAACAGCTCAATCCAAACTTTGGAATCGAGATGATTATTCACAAAAAGATAAAGGCAGGAAGTGGAATAGGAAGTAGTGCAGCCAGTGCCGCTGGCGCAGTTTATGGTATCAATGCTTTATGTGGCTATCCCTTGACAAACAAAGAATTAATCTACTATGCAATGCAGGGTGAAGCTCTTGTAAGTGGAGCACCTCATGCAGACAATGTCGCTCCAGCACTACTTGGAGGTTTTGCTTTTATACGAAGTTATGCTCCCTTAGATATAATCTCAATACCAGCTCCTAAGGAGTTATACGCTACGGTTATTCATCCTCAGATTGAATTAAAGACTATAGATTCTCGTTCGGTGTTAAAGCAAACAGTCGGGTTAAAGCAAGCAATCACGCAATGTGGAAATTTAGGAGGGCTAATCAGTGCTTTGTATACGGAGGATTATGATTTGCTTGGTCGCTGTTTGCACGATGAATTTGTAGAGCCTAAACGTTCATTGTTAATTCCCAATTTTGCGGCATTAAAGCAAGTAGCAGTAAAATGCGGAGCTTTAGGTGGAGGAATTTCAGGAGCAGGCCCTTCGGTCTTTGTATTGAGTAGAGGTAAGCAAATTGCAGATTGTGTTGCAAGTGAAATGAGAAATATAGTCAAAGAGGCCGACTATCAATGTGATATTCACGTTTCACCAATTAATCCTAAAGGTATAAAAGAGTTGATATGAAATACTACAGTTTAAATAATAGAGATATTGTTGTTTCATTTAAAGAAGCTGCATTACAAGGTTTAGCACCTGATAAGGGATTATACTTCCCTACGGAGATTCCCCAGTTGCCTAAAGCATTTTTTGAGAACATAGGTTCGTTGAGCAAAGAGGAGATAGGTTATCAGGTAATTAAACCCTTTGTAGGAAATGAGATTAACGAAGCAGACTTACGCCAAATTGTCAAGGAGACATTAGACTTTGATTTTCCATTAGTGCAAATAGAAAAGAATAAATACGCCTTAGAATTGTTTCATGGACCAACTTTAGCTTTTAAAGATGTTGGTGCGAGATTTATGGCTCGTTGTTTCCAAAAGTTGGCAAGAGACAATGCTAAGAAGGTAACTGTCTTAGTTGCTACCTCAGGTGATACTGGTGGTGCTGTAGCTCACGGGTTTTACGGGGTAGAAGGTGTGGAGGTTGTTATCTTGTACCCCAAGGGAAAAGTAAGTAGTATCCAAGAGAAGCAGTTAACTACTTTAGGTAAGAATATCAAGGCTATCGAAGTAAATGGCAGTTTTGACGATTGTCAGGCAATGGTGAAACGCGCTTTCTTAGATGATGATTTAAAGGGAGCACACTTAACTTCGGCTAATTCTATTAACGTTGCTCGTTGGTTGCCGCAGATGTTTTATTACTTTTTGATGTATAGGGAATTAGGAAAGATTGACAAGCCCCTGGTAGTTTCGGTTCCAAGTGGAAACTTTGGCAATATATGCGCCGGTATGTTGGCAAGAGCCTTGGGACTTCCCATAGCACATTTTATAGCTGCTACCAATGCCAATGACACAGTGGTTCGATATATGGATACAGCTATTTATCAGCCAACAACTACTAAAGTAACGCTGAGTAATGCAATGGATGTAAGTGACCCCAGTAATTTTGTGCGAATCTTAGCCTTGTTTGGCAACGAGAATAAAGCATTGCACGCAATTTTAGATGCGTATAGTTTTACTGATCAACAGACTTTGGAAGCCATAAAGGACATTTATTATGCGAAAGACTACCTTGTAGATCCACATGGTGCAGTTGGTTATTTAGGCTTGAAGCAGTATGAAGAAAAGAAAACTGAATTTATTGGTGTCTTCTTAGAAACAGCTCATCCGGTCAAGTTTCCAGAGTGTATAGAACAGTTACTAAACATAGATATTGAGATTCCAAAGAGGTTACAAGAAATTCAAAAAGGAGTTAAAAAAGCTATTGAAATATCTGATTATAAAGAGTTGAAAAGGTTTTTATTAGATTGATGACTTAATATTAGTTAGTAGATAAGTTAGAGGTGTTAGCAATATATCTACTTTGTTTTATCTAAAGTGATTTTGTATTTTTAAGATCACTTTAGATAATTATATGACGTTTTAGGAGTTAAATTTGTTGCTTGAGTAATAAAAAACGCTTAAATAATTATATTTAGTTTTATTCTTGTATAAAATTTAAATATCAATAATGACATTATTATTAGTCTATTTAGGATTAGCACTATCTATTTCATTTATCTGTTCTATAGCAGAAGCTGTGCTTTTATCCCTACCAGTTTCATTTTTAAAATCTAAACACCAAAACGGTGACAGTAGAGCAGGAAAAATGCTGGCATTAAAAGAAGATATTGACAAGCCTTTGTCTGCTATTTTATCTCTGAATACAGTTGCCCATACAGTTGGTGCTGCTGGAGTAGGAGCGCAGGCATCTATTGTGTTTGGAGATGCTTATTTTGGTGTGGTTTCAGCTGTATTGACTTTACTTATTTTGGTTTTAACTGAGATTATACCGAAAACCATAGGGGCTAATTATGCAAAGAAGCTCTACGGAATTATAGCAACGACTATTTCGGCTATGGTGGTTTTGTGTTATCCTTTAGTGATATTGTCATCCGTTGTAACAAGAAGCTTGAGTAAGAACAAGGAGGAGTCAACAACTTCTCGAGAGGAAATTTCTATGCTTGCCTCGATAGGAGAACAAGAGGGAATCTTGAAGGGCAAGGAGAGTAAGATCATTCAGAATATTATTAAACTTGATACTGTCCAGGTCTCAGATATTATTACGCCTCGAATAGTGATGGTATCTGCAAATGAACAGATGAGTTTGAGGGAGTTTTTGAAAGAAAAAGAGTTTTTGTATTTCTCTCGTATTCCAATTTATCAAGGGCATAAGGATAATGTAACCGGTTATATCTTACGCGAACAAGTATTTGAATATTTAGCGGAAGATAAGTTTGACCTTAAGCTTAAAGATTTGAAGCGGGAACTAATTCACTTTTCTGAGAAAATGAGTGTGATTTCAGTATGGGGTAAGTTTATTGAAAAAAGAGAACATATTGGAATTGCGTTGAACGAGTATGGAGAAGTAGAAGGTTTAGTTACTTTAGAGGATATAATTGAAACTTTGTTAGGTTTTGAGATTGTAGATGAGAAAGATAAAATTGTCGATTTAAGACAGTACGCTTATGACCGCTGGCAAAGTAAAAAGAAGAAATACGAGTATTTGGATTCACAAGATGAAAACAACGCTTAGTATCTCTCAAACTATTTGTACTTTTAGAGGTATAAATTAAAAAGTAAATGTTGAAAGTCTGCTGTGCTATTATTGAATACAATAGCAAGGTATTAGTTGCTCAAAGACCTCAAGGAAAACTGGTTCCACTAAAATGGGAGTTTCCTGGAGGGAAGGTAGAGCCAGGGGAGAGCACCATAGCGTGTATCGTAAGAGAAATAAAAGAGGAGTTACAAATGGATGTAGAGGTAGTAAAAGAACTTACCCCCGTTGTTCATTATTATGAAGACTTCTCATTAGAGCTCATCCCTTTTGTTTGCCGTGTTTCCAGTGAACATTACCATGCGTATGAGCACAGTAAAGTAGAATGGGCAACAGTAGAACAATTGCCTTTTTATGATTGGGCTGAGGCAGATATCCCAATAATGAAAGAGTATATATTGCAAAAGCTATAAAAGCCGACCTATTTAGGTCGGCTTTTTTTATTAGTAGTATAGCTTGTAAATGGAATTTTTAAAAATAAAAATTGGGTGAAGTATAGGTTTTTTTGAGGGAATAAGTTTTTACTCAAAAAACGCTATGCTCCACCCTTTATTTCTTCTTTGGTACTCTGTTGTATTATAATTTCGTAAGTATAAAATTGTTAGATAATGGCAAGATATAAAGCGACAGTTATTCGAAATTACAATAATGAACAGGTTTATATAGAAAAGGGTATGAGTGTCGAGTTTGTTTCTTTTACTCATCCTTGGATTGATAATGGAAAGGTTGTACAGGAAGCTTTCATGCGCGTCTATGGCGTTGACTTTACTAAAGGAGGGGGATGTTCGCCTGCGTTTATTGAGGTCGTGGAAATATAATTTGGAGACAAGGGTTTATAGTTGACGGTTTACGGTTTTACAAAAAAATAAAAAGTTGGCTGGTGTTTTTTGACAGTCACTGCTGATATGTTTGCACTGTCACTGTAATACAATGAAAGAATGAGAGATTTATTGAGAATATATAATGTACTGGAACTCTTTAAGAGAAAGAAGTATTGTACAAAAGAGGAGATTCTTGAGGCTGTAGGTAAATCCGAAGATAAAACGATAAGTTATGAAACGTGGAATCGCTTGCGCAAGCGAATGGATTTAGATTATGGTTTTGAAGTGATATACGACAAGGCACAAGATATGTCTTATTTGTTGGAGCATCACAAGGTGGATTACGGACAGCTGATGGGGATGATTCACCACTTTAAAACAGCTGATCTACTCCAACGCTATGTCAAAGGAGATAAGCGAATGATTGATCACTTGGATTTTGAAGAGGGTTTAAAAGTGGGGCAGGAAAGTCACTTAAACGACTTACAAGAGGCGATGTTAAAGTGTGAATCTGTTGTGATTACCCATCAAGGATATACCAAGGCTACTGCGTCTGAGATAACGGTTAATCCACTGTACTTTAAGCAGTATCAGAATAGGTGGTATCTCATCGCTGAGTCGGTGAAGGATAAAGAGTTTAGAAGCTTTGGTATGGATAGAATCCACGATGTGTTGTCTATAGGGAAGAAGTTCAAAAGCCGTTTAGAGGAGGCGAAAAAGGCATATAGTCAGATTGTTGGAGTGACTTTAGGAGATAAATCAACGAAGTTACAAGATGTAGTCATCCTCTTTGAACCTGATCAAAAGCCTTACCTCGAGAGTTTAAAACTTCACCATAGCCAAACGGTTTTAGAGGATACAGAACATAGATATAAAATAAAAATAACTGTCAAACCTAACTATGAACTCCAGCAGCAAATCCAAAAGTTTGGAAGCTTAGCTGAGGTGTTAGAAGGGGAGTGGGAGTGTTATTAATAGAGAAATAGATAGAGAAATAGATAGAGAAATATGAGTAACTATAATGAATTAGAAGAGTATTCAGATGATGATAATCAATTTATTGATTTTGATGAATTACAAAATGAGTTAGAAACTAAATTGGAAGAACAACTTATTGGTTTAGATGAATTAAATGAAGATTTTAAAAATATAGGTAACCCTGATGTATTAGGAGAGACTATTGGATCTGTAATTTGGGAGCAATTTATTCTTCAAGTAGGTGTAATAGCAGGAGAAGATTTTATTAAAGAAAATAGAAACTTAAAGTTAGATCTTAGAAATTCTGCTCATATACAAACTACTGAAAATTTTGAGAAGGGAAAAATAGCTAAGCATAATTCAGAAATTGATTATGAAGAAAGATATACACAGTATCAAAATAATTTTCGCAAAGATGATAATGGAAATATACATACTCATTATAATAGAATGGGAAAAGAAGAGAAAACTGTAGATTCTGGGGCTAGAAAGAATTTTGACAAAGGAAGACCTACAGGTTCAATATTGAATAATACGGATATGGATCATGTTGTTTCAGCAGGTGAAATTATAAGAGATGCACAAGCTAATGCTCATTTAACAGTAGAAGAACAAGTTACTTTTGCTAATGGTACTCATAATTTAAATGAAATGGATGCAAGTCAAAATCGTTCAAAAAGCGATTTAGGGATGACTGATTGGCTTGATAATCCTAATAAGAATGGACAAAAACCAAATGAAATTTTTGAAATATCAGATAAACTTGACAAAGATTATAGAGAAAAGGACAAAATAGCAAGAAAAGAATATGAAAAACAAAAGTTACAAGGTGAAGAAAGGTCTAAACTAACAGGAAAGAAATCTCAAAAAGCTGAAGCATTTCGTATCGGAGGTAAAGCTCTTCAGGCAGTTTTAATGACTTTGCTTGCTGAACTCTGTAAAACTATTATACAAAAATTAATTATATGGTTTAAATCAGCAAAGAAAGGCTTGAAAAGCCTTAAAAAATCTTTAGAAAATGCAATTAAAAGTTTTTTTAAAGATTTTAAAAAGCATTTAAAAACGTCTAGTAATTCATTGCTTACAACAGTAGCAACTGCAATCCTTGGGCCTATCGTGGGATTGATAAAAAAAGCATGGATGCTTTTAAAACAAGGTTGGAAATCTTTAAGAGAGGCTATAGATTATATTAAACATCCAGTTAATAGAAAAAAGAGTAGGAGTATTTTAATGTTAGAAGTATCTAAAATCATTATTGCAGGATTAACAGTAGGAGGAGCAATTGTTTTAGGAGAAGGAATTGAAAAAGGACTAATGACGATACCATTTCTTGCTGCTCCAATTCCACTTTTAGGGAGTTTAGCAAGTCTGTTAGGAATATTTTTTGGAGCTGTAGGTTCTGGTATTATTGGTGCAATTGCGCTTAATTTGATTGATAAAATGATAGCTAAGAAGAAGAAATCTTTATTAGTAGAAGCGAAAATTGATAAAGGAAATCAGATATTAGTAGTACAAGATAAGTTGAAAGACGTTGCAAAAGTGAATATGGAACAAAATAAAAATCAAATGGCTATAAATATATATGGCAGACATTCTGAGTTAGATAAACGTTTTGAAGTTCAGTCAAAAGAGGACAAGTCAATAGAAATTGGAAAAACTAAGAATGATGAAGATATTGATGAATTGTTTAATTTATTGAACCAGTAATTATATGAGTGATATAATCCCTATTAAGCCTAATAGACAAAAATTAGAAAATGCAAAGCTAGCAGTACAAAAAATAGCAGATAAAACTCCTCAAACTCCAACTTTAAGTACATTTAGACATGGCAAATCTTGGTATGGTGTAACACACAAAGTTACAGGAGAAGATATGAATGTATTTGTTTCGGATATACAAAGTTTGATATTCCAGTTAAATAAAGAAAATATAGATACATATAAACAGTTTACTGCTGTATATAATTTTTTTGATATTCTAGATAAAGAATATATTAAGTATTTTAATCTATCAATTGACAAGTTAGAAGTAGTAACTGAAGAAGCTAGAAAAGCGGGAAACGATGCTTTAAATGCTCAAAAAGAGATAACTAGAACGATACAGGTTTTAAAATTAACAATAGAAAAACTAACAAAAAATAAAATAGAGACTGATAATAAGTTAGTTTCTTTTGAAAATGATATTAAAGCCAAACTAACTCAACTAAATCGTATTGATGAATTAAAAAGGGATTTAGAGAGCAATAAGCATTTTTCTGATGTTGATACTATCTGGGCAGATGTACAGACACATAAGGCTAATATCTCGAGTATTGAAGAGAGACTTTCAAAAGGGTTAATAGATATCAGTTTACTTAAAGATTATAAAAGTAAATTAGAAGGATTAAAATACCTTAGCGATGTTGATACTATGTGGACAGATGTACAGACACATAAGACTAATATTATAGGTATTGAAGAGAGACTTTCAAAAGGGTTAATAGATATCAGTTTACTTAAAGATTATAAAAGTAAATTAGAAGGATTAAGATATCTTAATGATGTTGATGCGATATGGGCAGATGTGCAAGACCATAAGAAAGAGTTTTCTAAAGTGAATACCAGTATAAACTTACTATCAAATAAAACTTATGAGTTAGAAAATAGCTTTTTTAAAGAGCTTAAGGCACTGGATAATAAATTGGATGCTAATTCACAGGAGTTTACAAAAAAAATAAAGATTTCTTATGTGATGACAGGGATAGCATTATTAATTTCAGTTGTGCATATAATTGTTAGTTTGTTATAAAATAATTTATGGACAATAAATATAAAGAGGCTTTATTGACTTCAGCTAAAAAATTAGATAAAAGTAGTAATAGTGAAAATCAAATTGTTAGGCTTACCCATGAGCTTATAGAAGGTAGTAACAGAACTACTATAAGAGATTTATTTCGTTTTTTATCTATTATTTTAAAATTAGAGGATAAACATATACTTCAGTTATTGAAGGAATTTAATGAATGCTTATTGAAGTATTTTGGATATCAAAAGATTCAAGAATTTTTTAATAGTGATTATTCAGGTAAAAGTAAGGAAGATAATTATTCGTTATCTGAACTTTTGGATCAATTAAATCAGCTCGTAGGACTTGAAAAAGTTAAATCGAAAATACTAGATCTTATTTCTTATCAGAAAGTACAACAGTTAAGAAAAGAAAATAGCTTAGTAAATCCTAAAAATACTTTACATCTAGCTTTTACTGGAAATCCTGGAACAGGAAAGACTACAGTAGCAAGGATTGTAGGACACATATATAAAGAATTAGGATTACTGACAAAAGGACATTTTATTGAGGTTTCTCGAACAGACTTAATAGCTGGTTATCAAGGACAGACTGCGTTGAAAGTAAAGAAGGTAATAGAAGAAGCAAAAGGAGGAGTCTTATTCATCGATGAAGCATATAGTATTACAGAAAATGAACATAGTGATTCATATGGAAAAGAATGCTTAACAGAATTAACTAAAGCTCTAGAGGATTATAGAGATGATTTAGTTGTTATTGTAGCAGGTTATACAGCTCCAATGAATAACTTTTTTAATTCCAACCCTGGTTTACTATCTCGTTTTAATACTTTTATTGAGTTTGATGATTATTCTGAAAATGAACTTTTTGATATTCTAGTTACTTTATTAGATAAAAGTGATTATATATTAGATTCAAACTTAGAAAACACTATTAAACTCTTTTTTAAAGAGAGTATTAATAATAAGACAGAACAGTTTGCTAATGGTAGATTTGTAAGAAATATTTATGAGGATTTAATAATGAAACATGCTAGTAGGGTTGTTAACATTAAACAACCAAGTTTAGAGGATCTTAAAAAAATTATAGAAGTTGATTTTTCTACTTATTTGGATAAGTAAGAGAGTTATGATAATAAAATAATTTTTTGTACAAACATTTTAGTGTTAATAAGATTTATTTTATAGAAAAAAGTACACTTGCATTGAACCTATAGCTAGGTCTATCCAGATTTTGATTGAAATTAAAAAAGGAATTAAATTAATAGAGTTAGATTGACTAAATCAATTTAAAACAGATAATCAAAACCCCACGCTTTGTGGGGTTTTTTTTGATTGAATCTTTTGAGAATTTCTCAATTGTATTATCTTTCACTTTTCAAGTAAGTAGTTATCGTACTTGAGAAGTAGTAAACAATCAAAAACACATATATGAAAAGAATAGCAATTGGGTTATTTATTTTAGCATCTGGTGTGATGCAGGTAATCGCCCAGAACCCTGAAACCTTTAAAAATGGAGTTATCGTTTCGGCTCATCCAGAGGCAAGTCGAGTGGGAGTTGAAATCCTAAAAAAAGGAGGTAATGCTGTAGATGCGGCAGTGGCCGTTGAGTTAGCCTTAGCAGTGGTTTATCCCAATGCGGGAAATATCGGTGGTGGAGGTTTTATGATCTACAGGGGTAAAGATGGTCGAGTTGACGCTTTGGATTATAGAGAAAAAGCACCCTCACAGGCAAGAGAGAACATGTATTGGTCAGGAGATGGACAAGCAATCACAGAGCTTAGTATGAAAGGAGCATTAGCCTCAGGAGTACCAGGTACAGTAGACGGAATGGTTAAAGCACATGCGAAATATGGTAGTCTACCTTGGAGTGATTTAGTTCAACCTGCTATTGAGTTAGCTGAAAAGGGTTTTTCAATTACAGAGAAACAAGCTGATGAGTTTACTAAGAATCATCAAGTATTTTTAAAGTATAATACCAAAGAAACTGCCATAACAAGTAAGACAAAGTGGGTGGCTGGTGATGTATTTATACAAGGGGAATTAGCCAATACACTTAAGCGCATACAAGAAAAAGGTAGAGCAGGATTTTATGAAGGAGAAACAGCTGAGTTAATCGTTGCAGAAATGAAAAGAGGCAATGGAATGATGAGTTTAGAGGATTTGAAAAACTATCAAGCAGTATGGAGGACACCTATTATTGGACAGTACAAAGGACTTAAAGTTATCTCTATGCCTCCACCAAGTAGCGGGGGAATTGCTTTGATTTCACTGTTTCAATCGGTAGAGAAGTATCCATTAAAAAAATGGGGTTTTCAAGCTGAGAAAACTGTGCAGGTAATGGTTGAGGCAGAGCGTCGTGTATATGCAGATCGCGCTGAACACTTAGGAGATCCAGATTTTTATCAAGTGCCAGTGAGTCAATTGGTAAACAAAGACTATAATGTTGGACGCATGGAAACTATGTCTTTCGATAAAGCTACCAAGAGTTCTGATATTAAAGCTGGTGAGATCGCAGCTAAAGAAAGCGAAGAGACCACACACTATTGTGTAGTAGATCAATGGGGAAATGCTGTATCGGCAACAACAACATTGAATGATTCGTATGGATCTAAGGTTGTAGTAGGGGGAGCTGGCTTTTTGTTGAATAATGAAATGGATGATTTCTCAGTAAAACCAGGAACGCCAAATATGTACGGACTTGTAGGGGGAAAGGCTAACTCAATTCAGCCCAATAAGCGTATGTTAAGTTCTATGACTCCAACTATTTTAGAGAACAATGGCAAATTATATATGGTTGTTGGAACTCCTGGAGGCTCGACTATTATAACCTCTGTATTTCAGACTATCTTGAATGTTGTGGAATTTGGAATGAATATGCAACAAGCTGTTGCAGCACCGCGTTTTCACCATCAGTGGTTGCCTGATCGCATTGATTTTGAACCATTGGCAATTGATCAAAAAGTTAAAGAGGAATTAGCTAAAAAAGAGTATTTGTTACAAGAGCGTAAACCTTATGGTAGAGTGGAGGGAGTTTTAGTTTTGCCCAACGGAGAATATCAAGCAGGAGCAGATCCTAGAGGAGATGATATTGCAAAAGGATATTAATAAGTAAATACCAGTTAAAGTAATTTCTATATAAAAAAGCCTATTACAATCATTGTAATAGGCTTTAGTAATTTATAGTGTGTTGTTGGTTTAGTTTTTATTCTCTAACAAAATCAAGAGAAGCTTTACCAAAGTATTCCCCTTTAAGCTCTTTTCCACTCTCAAACTGGAACAGGAAGTCTATTTCAGTTACAGGTGAAAGATATTTGTAATCTCCAAGGTCATCGAAAGCGTCTAGTTTTTTAATATTGATGAAAGTTTTTGACTCCATATTAATAACCTCGTTTAACTTTTGACCGTTAAGAATGAAGGTAGCTTCTGCCCATTTTGCAAATTCAACTTGGTGAGCAAAAGGATTGATAATTACATTATTATCCTCTCTTAAAAATGCTACTTGTATTTCAATTGTGTTTTTATTGTCCTCTGACTTTAGAATCATATTGTATATATCGTATATATACGGTCCGTATGCATAAGGAGTTTTAAAGTTAAAACGCAGTGAATTTAGTGTATATTCTTTTCCATCATAAGTAAAAAGACTTGGATTTTTGATATTGATCTTAATGATATTACTCTCTTCAAATCCTACTTTAGTTGCTTTAAATAAGAACTCACCTTCTTCTAAAGCAACCCAAGTATTTTTCTCAAGTGGATACTTTCCTATTAGTTCTATTCTCACGCCTTCTACTATAGCTCCATTGGCTTTGACAGTGAATTCAAAAGAAGTTCCTACTTTCCCCGTATTTTTATCAACTGTAAGTTCAAGTTTTGTTTTAACCTCGTCTATAGGGTCTGTTTTAGTCTCGTTGTCGTCGCTTGAACAAGCAAGGTTAAAAAGTATAAATACAGAACTAATACCCAGTAATAGTGAATGTTTAATTTTGTTTATCATAGTTTTATTTTTTACGTTTAATTAGTTGAAGTACCTCTTTGTCAGACAGTGATGATAATATATTTGTGCTAGTTGTACCTGTTTGAACTGTTTCAAAATCAAGCTCAGATGGTCCGTCTAACTCTCCTTTAATAGAAGTATTGTTCTCAAGAACAAAGTCAAAGTTTATGGCAACTCTATCAGATATATAGAAATCTTCTCTAAGAGGTTTGAATGGTTCAACCTTTGTAATAAACATAGTAGAATCAAGTGTGCTTATTTCTCTAAGTTGCATACCATTGGCATAGAATTGAGCTGCAGCAAAACCTCCGAATAATACTTCACCTTCTTCAGGGAAAGTCAATTCTTTTGGATCTTTTCTTTCAAAACCAGCTAAGAAAACGATTTTGTTTTCAAAGTCATCAGACATCATTACTAATCCCCATACATCAAATATTCCAAAATCTTCAGTAACTGTTCTATAGAAGTTAAAGTATGATTTATCCAATAGATAGATTTCATCTTTATAAGTGAAGTAGCTGTAGTTTTTAATTTCAATTGTTAAGACATCACTGGATGCGAATCCTTTTTTATGCGCAATGAACTTGAAAGTACCAAACTCTTTAGCAGTCCAAGTATTTCCTGTAAATCTTTCAAGACCGACTACTTCAATTTCTACGTCTTGAACAGGTTGCCCGTTAGATGTGATTTTAAATTCAAATACATCATTAGGCTTTCCAAATGTTCGATTCGCTTCGATGTTTAATTTGCCAATTCCCTCTTCTACAACAATTGTAAGTGTTTTACTATTTTGATAACCTTCTTTCTTTGCTGTGAATTGATAGGTACCACTTTTTGTAGGTGTCCAAGTCAAATCTTTAATTTGTCCTAAAGTTTTTTCGGTAATAGTCACTCCTTCAATAGGTAATTGATCAGCCAATACAGTAAAGGTGATAGTTTCTCCTACAAGTGCTTTGGTTGCACTTGCTTGTAATACTAATTGTGTTAAGTCTTTCGAGTCGTTGTCGTCGCTTGAACAAGCTCCAAAAACAAAAGAGAAGGCCACACAACAAATCATCATAACAGTAGAGATGTGTTTTTTCATAATTTCTAGATTATTTAAGTTGTTTTTATTTATGTTAACATAATATTGGTAAAAGTAAAACAACAATTAGAGTGTTAAATTCATTAAACAAATAGAAATGCTGTGATTAAGTATAGTAAACAAAGAATGTTTTGAATAAACAGTAGTGATGTGTTATAAAATCAAATGAAGTGATATTTTAGTTAAATAAATGTAGTATTGCAAAGAATATTATCGCTAAATACTAAAATTATATAGGAATGATTTGTAGAATTTAGTGGATGTGTTTTTTAGATTTTATATTGAAAAAAAATGGCACAATAGGTCTTTTTGTGTATTCTGTTACTCGATGTGTGTAATCTCTGTTCGTTTTGTAGATAATTTTCCGATTTAGATATTTTTATTGCGAATATTTGTATTTATACTTTACTTTGTTGCGTAAAAAATAAAATATCAAAGGTTATGTTTAAAAAAGCGAAATTGGCTATTGTTTGTGCCATAGCATTCTCAGGATTGATCTCTTGTAGTAGTGATGATAATTCATCAGATCCAGGAACTCCAGAACAAAAGGGTAAATATGTAGTAGTTGCCAAAACAACAGATAATGCTTACTTAGGTAATATTGTTGTTGTGAATAACGGCACCACAGAAACTATTGCAAACTACGGTAAAACTGAATGGACAAAGACTTTTGAAAAAGCCTCGAACGTTGCCGTTTCTGTTACTGGTCATGCTATTGATATGAATGATGAAACTGCAGAGATGACTATTCAACTTTTAAAAAATGGAAAAGTGGAGAAAGAGTCAAAAGCTTCAGGTAGTGTGCTAGTTGGAAATATAACTTTCTAAGCGTTCTACAATTAATTAGTAACCTTGTTAACTTATATATAGGCTGTTTCAACTTGTTGAAGCAGCCTATATTTTTAAATATTGTTTGCTACTGTTTTATATTATTGTTAGTCTATTGACTTTTTAGTTATCAATATTAGTAGTAATAGATCTTATTGTTTTTCTAAGTCTTAATTTTTACTTTATCAATTACATTTATGTTTGAAAATTGAATAATTGTGACTAATTAGGTATAATATTGTCAAAATACTCCCTAAACTGCTTTTTATGGTATTATAAAATAGAGAAGTAGTAAGGACAGTTTTGGTTTAAAATTGATAGGTTGGATTTCACGGGGTAAAGTTCACTATTCAAAGTAATTTTCAACTTAATGTATAAGTTTAATAAGAACAGATTACTGTGATTATAGCATTAAGTAGTTTATCTAATATGTGTTTTGTGTTTTAATATGGTACAAAATGTGTGATTTGTATATGAATCTTTTGAAAGTGTATTTAATACTGCACTATATTTGTATAGAGTAGTAGTTAGTGTTTTTTGTAAATAGGTGTTTGATACTTTTAAGTTAAAAGGATATAAATAAGCTTGGAGGACTTAGTTAAATAGATAGTTTATAAGCTCATTAATCAAAGCTTGTTTACAAGTTTGAATATTGCAACAGTTTGCAAAGCATAACTATGATAGTATTTAAGAATAAAGTTTAGTAAAGTAAATTTATTTGTACTTGAACGTAGGTCTTAAAAAGGGCATTAGGACTCATTAATAGACGTTTAATTGTGCATTTAAGTTTATAAGTATAGTGAATGAAGGCAATGGTGCTTTGTAGCGTTGCTGAAGTTTAATTAACTAATTTAAGTTTGCCGTTTTGTACTGTTTTTAATTTTGTTAATAATTGTAGGTAATTATTATTAATACAATAAAATTAAAAGACAAAAGGTGTATTTTAAAAAGTTAGATTTATTTTCAAAACAATAAAAAAAGATTACCAATAAATTGATACTACAGTATTGAACTATTGGATATTACTGTTAAAATAGATAAGGCATGATAGAAAAGTTATTAGCATTACAAGATAGAATTTATAAATACTACAATAAAGACTATCCGTATAGTCTGATATATTCGCCTCGAATTAGTTTTTCTAAGATTGGTGAGTTATTTGAGTTAAATTATTTTGGAGATGGATATGATGAGGATACTGATGTATCAAGCGAAGTTTTTGAACAAGAGGAAGGATACAACTTTGGCTTTTGTGCAGTTTTAGATTTGATTATCGCTAATCCAGATGCTTTTGTTTCATTGAATTTTAATGGACCAGATGCTGGTGCAAATGGCTTTCGCAATTGGGACTTTAGTCGTTTAGCTAAAGCAGATATTACTTTAAATAATGTTCGGTCTTTTAAAGTAAATTTGACAGATATGGGCGATCACAATCTTTGTTTAATTGGTGAATGTGATCTCGAAGATGGAATGATTGCTAAGTTAGTATCAAAAATGCCTAAATTAAAGATTCTTCAAGTTCCTTCGGCACCCGATGCAACCTTTTTTGAAGTGCCAAATTTGCGGTTAGAGCAATTAATAGTTCATTCGGGATATCACCATCAAAACTTTATATACAACCTTGCCAAGAGTCAAAATATGAAGTATTTAAAGATGTTAGACTTTACAGATATTTTTGACTATTACAGCGATCGTAGCGAAAATGAGTTTACTTCACTATTAGATTATGTAGCCCTATTTAAGTCAGAGCTGTTTCAATCCAATTCAAATTTTCTATTCAAGCTTAGAGATAATAGGATAACAGCTACCAATTGTAAGATGTTGTTGAGTATTGCTCAAGTACAGCTTTATCACGTCATAGAAATTCCAGGACAGTATAAGTAATTAAATAGTGAGTGATAATTTGTTTTCAAATGAGTAAAGAGTTCTTATTTAAACATATTCAAAAGTTTATACCTTTTATAAGTCAAAGTGAAGTTGAGCAAATCTATACTTATTTTACAGAACTTAATCTAAAGAAAAAGGAGATAGTTCAGCATGAAGAAGAACTTTGTAGGTCTATGTTGTTTGTCTGCAAGGGTTGTCTTCACAGCTATTATATAAAAGATAACGGCTCTTTACAAACTCTTGATTTTGCAATTGAATCTTGGTGGATCTGTGACTATATGGCTTTTGAAAACAGTAGCTTGAGTGATTTGACTATACAAGCTGTTGAAACCTCAATTGTTTTGTCTCTAAGTAGAGAATCCCTTGATGCGTTATTACAGCATCATCCTGTGATGGAACAATATTTTAGAAGAATATTTCAGCGAAGTTACGCAGCCGCACAAAAGAGAGTACAGTTCTTATATCAATATTCAAGAGAAGAACTCTATTTTCACTTTGCTTCGCATTACCCCGAATTTGTACAAAGAGTACCTCAATATTTACTTGCCTCTTATTTAGGTTTTACTCCTGAATATCTAAGTGAGATTAAAAAGAACAGTTTGCGTTAATATCGTCTCTTTTACTTTTTTCCACATTGGTTGTTTTATTAAACCTGTTTAAGTTTTTTGCTATTTGCTTTACTGAGCTTTGTAGGGTAATATTAAAAATAAAAATGATGAGTAATAGAAGACAAATCAACCAGGTGGACCCTAAAGCTTATAAGGGGATGATCGTATTAGAGCAGTATTTAGATCAAAGTGATTTAACGCCAATTCACAAAGAGTTAATTAAAGTGCGAACATCTCAGATTAATGGATGTGGTTATTGCCTCGATATACACAGTCAAGATGCTCTAAAAAACGGAGAGCGTATTCAAAGACTTTTAGTTTTAGCAGCCTGGAGAGAAACAGAGCTTTTCTCAGAAGAAGAACGTCTTATTTTAGAAATGACTGAGTCAATAGCATATATCCATAGGGGAGGTATTATTGATAGTGTTTACGATCGAGCGCTATTGCTTTTTGGACAAGATTACCTTGTTCAATTAATTATGTGTATGGTAACTATTAATGCTTGGAATCGAATAGGAGTTAGTACTCAAATGAAGGCTAAAGAGAAAAGAGAATAGTATTTATTTAATACTCTGAAATTAATGTTAACGAAAGCCGTTGTAAAAGTATTTTTGCAACGGCTTTATTTGTCTTTATGTGTGTAATTTTTGTTAAATATTGATATATATGTGTTGAAAGTGGTAAATGGTCTATTTATGTTTTAACTGTTTTAGTATAATTTATTTAACTTAAATATATGCAATTTAAGTTAATTATTGTTTTTAATGTTGTTTATTTACTTAAATAGTTTTAATAATTTAATTTTAATGTTTAAATATTTGAATTTAGGATATTATGTTAACTTTTATAGCGCATATAGTATAGAGTAAATATATTGTTCACAAAAAAATAAAATAGAATGAAGAAAAAACTACTGTTGTTATCTTGTTTGTTTGCTATCGGATTAGTAAACGCACAAGAATCTCAAAAGCGAATTGGAATAGGTGTTTCTCTACCAGATCCAAGCGCTATTTTACATGTGGAATCCACTGATAAAGGGGTGTTAATTCCAAATGTTGTTATTGAAGACCTTAGTAAGAAAGATCCTATTGAAGGGGAAATAAAAGAAAGTTTATTAGTATATAACAATGATGCAACACATGTAGCTAAAGGTTACTACTATTGGACAACGAATGCAAAAGGAGATAGTAAATGGGTTCGAGTAATTACAAGTGATGATGCAAGTGAAATTTTAGGTGGACAAATACAAGAGAAGTTTACAATCGAAGAGAAAGATATTGAAAAATATGTACTTGATACAGATGGTAAGATTAAACTTGATGCTCAAGGTCAGCCTGAAACAGAAACATTAAAGATTAAAGGTCTTGTTGTTTATGCTCCAGATAAGCTAAAACCAACAGAAGATATCGTCAATATTGATGTTCCTGAAATTGTGAAAGAGTCTCAGACTTTGACCTCTTTTGAATTAGGACATTATCTCTTATACCACTATGATAATGGTAAGTCATACAGAGAACCTTTAACTCCAGAGGAGGAATTGGATTTAGGCACAGTTCAAGAAGGAGACCCAACAACCGAGTTGGAGTTGATCTTTAGAGATGAAAACCAAAATGTACACAAATATGCTGTTAGAGATTTATTAGGAGCTGATAATGAAGAGGTAAAGGCGATTACTAAATTAGATGTAAACAGTACTTTAGATGGATTAGACTTTACAGATGATAAAGGAACAGAGAAGAAAATTAGCTTAGTAGAATTAGTTAAAAACTTAGAAGCTAAAACGTCTCTTGATATTACAGCTGATGATGAATTGATCTATATCAACGAACTTGGTGGAGGTTCTACTTTCCGTTTCTCCTTGCGTACGATCGTACGTGAGCCATGGAGAGTTGCCGAGACTAACAAAGAAGCTACTTTAAACTCTGAGAATATTTTTACTCAAGGATGGGTAGGAGTAGGAGTGACTGCAGCTGAAGCTCAAGCGGCAATTACAAGTCCTAAACCAGATGAGAAATTGCGTGTAAACGGAAGTATCTATGCTCGAAATAGTTACTATGCCGATTACGTATTTGAGAATTATTTTACTAAAGAGGCTTCGTCTTTAAAATACGACTATAACTTCAAAGATTTATCTACGGTAGAATCATTTATTAAAGAAAACTATCACTTACCAGGTATTACACCTGTATCAGCTCTTGATAAAAGTAGTGAAGAAGGTTATTTAATTAATGTTTCAGAATTGTCTATCCAATTGTTAGAAAAGGTAGAGGAACTTTATCTGCACACTATTGATCAACACAAAATAATCAATGAACAACGTGAGCAGTTAAAAATGCAAGAAGATCGCCTTCAAGCGATCGAAGAGTATCTTAAACAATTAAAGTAGTACAATAAAAAACAGATATGATTATGAATTACATAAAAAATATAGTGAAACACTTTGCTGTAGTGCTAATGCTGTTTTTGAGTATTGGAGCTTTTGCTCAGGTAAATAAGACTGCAGGTACACGTATTACAGATGTCACTACAGAAAAGGAATTAAACCAGGCAGCTATTTTAGACTTAGATAGCTCTACTCGTGGATTCTATATGCCAAGGATGAATACTGCTCAACGCGATCAGTTAGGCGAGAAGTTATTAGAAGAAATGGCAAATGGAAAAGAGAATACAGGTTTGTCTATTTACAATACGACGACGGACTGTATTGAGTATTGGAATGCTGAGACTTCAAAATGGCGAAGCTTATGAGGTAGTTTACCACCTGCAAAACTGGACTTCTTGGATGGTTGTAGCAATATAGATGTAGATGGGTCTATTCAGATTCCGGGTGTACAAGGACCTGCTTGGCAACAAGGGATATCTTTAAATGGAGATCAAAACTTTATTACTATTCGCGTATATGTTTCTCAGATTGGTACGTATCAAATCAGTGCTGATTCTGGTAACGGGTATTTCTTTACTGCTGATGGACAATTTCAGGCAGAAGGAAATTATACTGTAGTATTAAAGGGCATGGGAGCTCCTAAACAAGGATATGATCAAGGGGGTACAGGTAAGAAAGGAGACCAAGTAAAGTTTACTTTTAATGGAGTTCCTTCAAAGAAATGTCCTGATGGAGTTGAAATTAAAGTGGTTCCTGCTGATTTGCGCTTAGAAATTGTTAGAACTACTTACGAAGCGGCAGGTAAATATTACGTAGGTAAAGAGGCAAGTGAAGATGAAGGAAATACATTGACATTACAAGTAGATGTTAAGATCCCTGGTACTCCAACTATTAGTGCTGTAAATGAAACATTGGGGATTGGATTTGTAAAAGTAGTGGAGTTTAAGCAAGCTGGTATTCAGGAGGTTGTGTTGACGCCGATGAGTGGTAAACTTCTTCCAAATAACAATGATGATGCAAGTTATCCTCTTGAGCTTGATATTTCTGTGAAGGAAGCTGATAAGACAACTACAATTAACGGTGCTAAAGCAATTATCAAAATAGAAGGGACGGAAATTTCTTTTGACCCAACTAAAGTTGACTTTGGTCGAGAGCCTATTTACAAGGATTCTCCTATGAATAAGAATCACGTGATTACGGTTCCTGTTAAAGTAATCGCTTCTGGTAAAGCATCTTTATCGCTTAAAAATGCTGAGGGAGTTGAGTTTGAAGCTAAGGATGTGGTGTTTAATAAATTGGACAATCCAAATGAAACGCAGAATGTGGTGTTCACTCCTGTGTTAAATGATAAGAAAATGCCGGCAGAGGAGACTTCTGATTTTACAATGTCTGGTGTGGCTTCTCGATTTACAATTACAGGTGATAAGATTATTAAATTTAATCTTGCTCAAAAACCAGTATCTTATACTGTAGATTGTGCTAAGATTAAATCAAACCGTTCAACTGTACCTTATAATAAAGAGATTGGTGATACTTATCACATCATCGTTCCTGTGGATGTTGATGTTGCTGGAGAATATGAAATTGTGACAGAGAACGCTGCTGATGGATTATTCTTTAGTAGTACTGTCAATGGAGTAAAACAAGTATTTCCTGGAACAGGACCACAACAAGTGATTTTATATCCTGTAAACAAAAATGTTGTACCAGCTAATAAGGGAACTTACGACGTTCGTATTATCAATACTGACGGTAATGCAAAAACGATGTGTGAGGCTAAGTTCAAAGTAAAAGTCGGAAATCCTGATTTGAATATTTTATATATAGGTTCTGATTACGAAGCTGATTTTTATGTATTTGACCGTTATGTATTGCGTGGAAATAAATTTGGAGAGACTGGTAGAATACTTGAAACAGGTCAGTTAAAAGTAGATAAAGTTATTTTGCACTATGCCGATCGTATAGAGAGAAAAGTATTGCAACCTAATAGTTATGGACATGCTAATGGAAAAGCCATGAGAACAGATCTTGCCAATAAAATTAGCACTGGTGATTATAACTTTATTTTCATAGACGGAATTAGCACCTTTAATTATAGTATGGATAAGCAGGTTGCAGATGCACTTGAGCAATACCTGAAAGACAAGAAGGGAATTGTATTAGCGGCTTCATCTCTGTCCAGATATGATGGAGGGTATAGGGCTAGAATGAAAACAATGAGTGCTTGGGGGAATGATGGAAAAACCTATCCTGAGAAGTATGCTCTTCTCGATTTAGTGGTGAAGTTAAATAATAATATAGATTTTGATACTAAGTATTTAAGAATTGCAAATAATGAGAAAGATGTACTTGGTTTCTTAGCTCCAAATGATCGATTGAAGATGATTACGCATTATAGCTATATGCCAGGCTATGGAATTATGTGGTATTTTGGGATGTCATCTTTAGATCTTACAGGAGGAAACTTTATTGCTTTGACAACAGCTACGCAAAACGCTCCTGAAGGAAGTATTGTTATACACAAGGATTACGATTTTATTTTTGCTCCTGTACTTGAGAGTACGCAAGACCGTTTTATGTTTGATTATCTTAAAGTAAGGAATAGTCCTGATTATGATATTATTACGAGAAATGGTCCGGATCACAATAACTATAAAAAAACGTATGATGCGTATATGGGGAATTTACTTATCTCTATCTTCTCTAAGTTAATGAATGAATAATTAATAGATAAAATAAAAACTCCTAATTGGTTTTAGATTAGGAGTTTTTATTCTTGGTTATTTCTGTACTTATAGGAATGGCTAAGACTTATCAAACTTATATTTTATGAATAAGATAAAAAATAGTATAAAGCAGCTTGCTGTTGTTCTTTTATTGCTTATTTGTTCTACTGTTTGGGCGCAAAATGAAAAGAGTGTAGGGACTCGTATTACAGATAAGACAACGAATAAAGAATTAACAAGTACAGCTATATTGGATTTGGACAGTTCCACACGTGGATTCCATATGCCAAGAATGAATACAACTCAACGAGATCAGTTAGCTGCTCGGCTAATGGCGGATGAGACACTTGGAAAAGAAACTACTGGGATGGTGATATTTAATACGTCTAATGACTGTATTGAGTATTGGCATGCGAGTACGGGAAAATGGAGAAGTTTATGTGGAAGTTTACCTCCTGCTAAGTTTGACTTTATCACGGGGTGTGAGAATATAAAACCAAGTGGTGGATTTACGATTGAGGGGATACCTGCTCCAAGTTGGCAGCAAGGTTTTGCTTTAGATCCTACGAAGCACTTTCTTCAAATAGAGGTTTATGTTTCACAGATTGGTACGTACAGTATTAGTGCAGATTCTGGCAACGGTTATTTCTTCTCCGCTGAGGGGCAGTTCCAAGCTATTGGTAATTACACCATCTATTTAAAAGGACGTGGTATGCCTAAGAAAGGGCATCCACAGTCAAGTGGTGAAAAAGATAAATTGAAGTTCACCTTTAATGGATTGCCTTCTAAGAAGTGTGATACAGGATATGATGTAACCATTATTCCAGCATTTTTAAAATTCCAGATTAATAAAGCGACTTATCCTGCACTTGGCAAGTATTACTTCAATGAGGATATGAGTGAGGATGCTGGTAATAAGATTGATTTATTAGTTAATGTGGATGTTATTGGTACAGCTAAAATTACGGCTAAGAATGATGAGCTTGGGCTGCATTTCTTTGCTGAAAAAGAGTTTACTTTAGACGGGCCAAAACAACCCGTTACTCTATTACCTGTAGCAGGTCATGTCAAACCTTTAAAGAATGACTTAGAGAGTTATGAGTTAACTTTTGAAGTAGATGGTGTTCCCTTAAAAGATATTGATGTTACTATCAACGAAGCAAAAGCCTCTGTTAAGGTGGAGCCAACGACAGTTGCCTATGATGCTACACAAGTAAACTTTGGTAGTGAACCATTATATCGTGGTACTGCTATTAATGCCAGAAATACGATTACAGTTCCTGTTAAGGTGGTTTCGCCTGGTATAACTAAACTAAAACTGACCAATGGTGAAGGAGTGGAGTTTGTCTCTGAGTCACAGACTTTTGTTCGAAATAAAGCAAATCCAGATCAAACGGTTCCTGTATTATTTAACGCTAATGTGAATGGTATACAAATGCCTTCTTCGCCAACATCTGATTTTACGATTAGTGCTGAGGAAGGGCGTTTTGAAGTGGAAGGTGATAATGTAATCACGTTTAACTTAGAGGTTAAGCCTGTTGCGTATACAATTGATTGTGCAACAATTAGTTCAAACCGATCAACGATTCTACTCGATAAGGAGATTCAAGACACTTATACTATTATAGTCAAAGCAAATGTAACGGAGTTAGGTGAGTATGAATTGAAAACGACAGTTCCTGTTCAAGGAATTACATTTAGTAGTACCCGTGACGGTGTAAAACAGGAGTTTAAAACGTTAGGTGCTAATGATATTGTGCTGTATGCAGAACAAAAAACTATCGCCCCTTCTACTCCAGGAGTTACTGATGTATCTTTTATAAATAACGATGGTAATAGCGAAACTTTGTGTAACGCTACCTTCCCTGTACGTGTTGGATACGCTCCATTGAATATTTTATATATTCGAAATGACCGTCCTACTGATAATTTCGTTCAAATGTTAGCAGAGTATTTAAAGAATGATAGGTATTACAGTGAGACTGGAGAACATGTAAAGGTTGGTCCTAAAGTATTGAAAACGATTGCTGTAAATACTAATTATAGTTCAGGTTATAATAGTGAATTAGGTGTTCAGCGTAGAGCTGAAATTGTGACTGAATTGAACAAGGGAATTTACAATTTAGTAATTATTGATGGAGGACCTATTGCAGCAATTGGTCTTGATGCAGCAGTTCACACAGCAATAGAGAATTATATCAACAGTGATAAAGGATGGTTTGTTGTTTCACAAGAAACGGATATTGCAAGATATAAAAAATTATTTGAAGGGTTTAATAGATCAGATCTTTCACCAGAATCGAGAGGGTTTGGTACCATGTTAATGAAGTTTAATGGTGGAGTAGATACCCCTGTGGCTGTAATCCCAAATGTTAATCGAGAGACCACACCAGTAGGTTATGCAGTGCCAACGAACTCTCATTTTACGATGATAGAGAAGTATACTTATTTGAAAAATTATAGTATATGGCAGTCGAGTGTAGAGACATTAACTTATGACCTTACAGGTTCACAGTTTGAGCCTTTGACTACTTTGAAAGCTGATCTTTCACCAGTAGAAGCAATGACAATGATTCACAAGACGAAGAAAATAGTTATTTTGCCGATGACGAATGATGTTCAGTATAGAGGATTACTTGATCGTTACAATTATGTAAATGGTGAAATGGTAACTGGTAAGTATAGGGAGTATAATGCAAGAAATGATACTTATTTCCAACATTCCTATTTCTTAGGAAACCTATTTACTACTATAATCACAGATTTAATGAAGTAATTTGAACAATTGAATTTAGTTCAATAATAGGACTAAAAGGGCTGTCTCCTCATAATAAGGAGCAGCCCTTTTTGTTTGTGTATCATTGCCTTTCTTATTTGTTGTGATTGAAATACTTCCTTTGAGTAAAATGTTAGGCAAGAAATAACCTCAAGGTTGCATCTTTAGACGTGTGAATTTAGGTATTCTCATTTGTGTTGAATGAGCTTGGTCTTATTGTGGTTTTCTGTATGTTGTTTATGTAGTTAATAGCTTATTTGTGCTGTGCTATGAGGAACTGTAGATTAAGGCAGTGAGTTTTCATTTACTAAAAGAAAAGAGGTTATCTCACTATGAGATAACCTCTTTATCTATTATATTAATTATATTCTCACTCTCTATTTTACTCGTATTCCCCCACCTTTTTATCCTTGAATAAATAACAAAAAAGGTAAAGTAGGTGACAAAGAAGTAAAGAGCCTCCCGTTAGTGTGATTAGATCAAGAGGAATTATATTGGTCAAGGCTGAAATAATGAAAGTAAGGGTTAACTGCAATGTTCCTAATAAGGCAGAAGCCGAGCCACTATTGGTGGTAAAGGGAGCTAAGGCTAACTTTGTTGTCGTGGGAAACAATACGCCAAGGGTTAACACAATAAAAAATAGGGGAATTAACATCAATTCGATAGTTGATTTATAACTGCACATAATTAGAAAAAAAACACTTGCCACTATACCAAAGTAAACGGTTAGTTTAACTATTTGCTCTACTGTATACCATCTTGATAAAACCGAATTGGCAAGCCATGCACCGAGTATTAATCCTATGGCATTGAATGCAAAGATGGAACTAAACATATTGGAAGATAACCCTCCATATTCCATAATCAGATAAGGTGCATTAGCTAAGTAAATCATTAAGATACTATAAGTCAAACTTCCAATTAGGGTGTACTTTACAAATGTATTGTTCTGCACAATCTCTTTAAAATCTTGTGCCATATTTGTCTTGCTTGATGTGGTGCTGACTATTCTTGTCTCTGGCAAAAAGAGCACCACGGAGATTAAGCATACTACACCCAAAATAAATAGGGTCACAAAGGCAGATTGCCATACAAAGTGATTGATTAAGAAATTTCCCATGACAGGTCCAATAATTGGCGCTATACCTGCTATAATAGCCAATAGGGAAAATACATGCATACTCTGGTCTGTATCGTAAAACTCGTTGACTACCGCTCTGGCAATGACTACTCCCGCACAACCAGCAAAAGCCTGAAAGAATCGCGCTATCCAAAACTGTTCAATCGTTTGGGCATAAATACATCCAACGGTAGCCAAAATGAAGACAAGTAAAGATATGATAGTGGGAATTTTTCTACCGTATTTATCTGAAATAATTCCCCAAAATAATTGCCCTATAGCAAAACCTCCTAAGAAGAAGGAAATAGAGAGTTGTACAGACTTTAAATCAGTGTTGAAAGTCTGTGAGATTTTTAAGAATCCCGGTAAGTATAGATCAATACTAAAGGGTTCTAATGCTGAGAGTAGCGATAAGATAATTACCACTACAAACTGAGTTTTTGTAAGCTTTTTCATTTCTTTGTTTTGAGTGGGCAAATGTAGCCTATCAAATAAGGAGCTAAACTATCTGTTGTGCTGAAGTTATTGGACTTTTTTGATATTCTTGCGAAATTCACTTGGTGTCACACTGGTGTTTTTCTTAAAAAAGCGGTTGAAGTAATTGACTTCACTATAACCAAGAGAGAAGGCAATTTGTTGAACAGTGAGATCACTGTAAATTAGCATGCGCTTAGCCTCTAATAGCAATCTGTTCTTTAAGTGTATATTGAGTGTATCACCTGTGGTATTCACAAGTATTTCATTCATTCGCTTAATGGATAGTGAAACGCTACTGGCATAGAACTCATTGCTGTACTGTGAACAATAGTGCAATTCTACCAGATTCAATAGTTTGTACACCCTTGGATCATAATTGGAAACGGTATCGGACAACTGTTTTAAATCCAATGTATGACATAAAAACAGGCTGACGTATTTCTCCATTATAGCCGTTCTTCGCTTGGTACTCCATTCGATATTGATCAATTGGAAAATAGATTGAAATATGGGAATTAGATCAGGAGTGATCTCAAAGTGCAAAGGGGGAATTTTGTAGTAATCGCGCTCTGCTACTTCTTGATAAATTATCCTGTTAAAATAATCTTTGTCAATGGCCATATAGTATCCTGTAACATGGGTCGGATTAAAAAACTGTACTTGACCAGGAAAGACAACCCACAATTGGTTTTGAGTAATAGGATAGGACTTAAAATCTATTTCTTGACGCTGTGCACAAGTTGATGTAAACCAGTATATCTGGTAAAAGTTATATTGATAGTGATAATCAAAATCAAAGAGTTCGGGGTGTTCTTCTATGGAGTAAAACTCGATCGGTATGTTCTTATCAAACTGCTGTACTTTGATAATTTTGTGAATTGGCATTGCAATACAAATATGAAATGCACAAAATTAGTAAAATTAAATATAAAGTGTCTCATTGTGTTCGAAAAGCCTTTGGGAGGATAGATAAGTTATTCAAGCTGTTCTACTGTGAAAGTATTGTACAGTTAAAAGCAGGATTATAAACAATAATTGTACAGCTATATTAGGACGAGGCATAGTTATTTCGAAGTGGTCGCATAGTGGTCGCATACTGATCACATAGTGGTCACATGATTATAGAGCAAAAACATGCGACCACTATGCCAACAATATAGGAGCATAAGGGTATCAGTAGGAAGAAAGACCCTTCGTACTTTTCATCTTTATAGGATTTTATCAATTGTTCTTCCAGGTTTTAATCGATGGGACAATGAATAGAATAGCAAACAGATTGGTGTAGGGGATAAATTAGCAGTTGGGAAGGATATTACTTCAGTCTATTTGTTTAGTTTGTATTAGTATCTGTAAGGCAGTAGTAATTGATTGGGATAACACTGTCAGAGCTAAATCCATTGATTGTACGGCAAAATAGTTAGCAAGTTAATAAGACGAGGTAGGGAAATTATTTGGTTCTAAGAGAGAAGGCCAGTGTAGCTTTGTAGGATTTGATGTAAATTGTTTGTATTAATTTGTTGATTGAAAAGGAAGGTTGAAAGAATGTTCCAAATAGAAAATAGCTCGATGTCCTCATTGAACTCGAGCTAATCCTTTATATCGTACACTTTTGTTATTGTTCTCACTCGTCAAGGAGAAAGGCTTGTTCTATAGGGTATAGTAAAGCTAAAGCCTTGCAACTACAAGGCTTTAGTGTCTATTTAGCTTTCAGTGTAAATAACTGTGTTCTTGAATTGACATTGAGTTTTATAAAAATATTACTTATGTGATACTTGGTTGTACTTAATGAAATATTTAATTCAGCAGCTATTTCTTTGTTTGTCAATCCCTCCCAAATTAGTTCCAATACATTTATTTCGCGTTCTGTTAGTTTGTAAATATTTCTGATGTTTGGGTCTTCTTCTCGTTCTTGTAAATTGTCTTGTGTCCCTGATAGGGTTTGTACATGGGATTGTCCTATTGCATCTATTTCCAATGACTTATTGCCCTTCGCTTTGAGTAGAAGATTGTGGTAGTTCTTTACTAATAAAACATACTGCGAATTAAACATTTCTGTTTTCTTTTGACGACGGTGATACTTCTTTATTAAAAAGTAATTGTTGAATATGGAGAGTAGAATGACAATACTACTTAGAATCTTCAAGGTAGTAATCTTGTCGATATACTGAGTCAAGCTAAACTTAACCCCTGTATCTGTAAGACAAATCGTATAAAATATTATTAAAAGTAATAGTAGTAAAATATACTGTCTGTAAACTTTTCGCTTTAGTAGTTTTCGCATCAAGTATTGAGATACAATAGCAATGGTGATTACGAGTAAATCCAGGTAATAGCTATGACACTGAGTGATAATGATATGCCCTATATAGATACCTATAGCTAAAACACTGGAGAAGCTATAAAACTTGAATTCGTTTTGATACAATTTTCTTTTAATAGAGAAAGGTACATAGCTGCTTGCGATTAAGGAAAGTAGAAACAGCAAGCTGATGATAATGCCTTTTTGCATAAAGTTCACCATCAAAGTTATTCTGTATGTGGTGTGTACCAACACATCGCTATAAACTATCGAGCAGAACATTAATAGCTGAATGGCGTGAATGGCAGCCCATTTTCGAATCTTGAATATTTTGTATATGACAATAGTAGAGATGATTCCTAAGAGTGCGATACCGTAAAATACACCCGATAAAAAGAAGTTAATGGATATAGGGAGACTATCTTCGAGTAACTGTATTGCTTCATCTTGAAAGTCATTGTCTGTCAGTAATAAGCTGTTGTGTTGTATATCAAAAAGGTCAAGATCTAAACTTAAGGCAACTTTTGCGTAAAGATATACGGTACTCAATAGAGAAAGCATACCAATGATGATATAATGATATTTTTTTTTCGATTCCATTTTTGAATGTCCTAATGACAAGTAATCCAAATACGCAAGACATATTGAATCAGTATGTAGAAGATATAGGATAGCCCGTCCATATATTCCATCATAATAACTTAAACTAAAAGGGGGGTAAATCTATAGAAGACACAGATTATAAGGTGAGTTGAGTTTGAGTTTCATATTCTGCGAAATGTAAAAGGAATCCGTTTAGTTTAATCTTGCTTATTTCGTTACTTAATTATTACAATTTTGTGATTATATTAAGATTTTAATAGTAAATTAAGTACTGGCCTTAATTTAAGAATTCTTAAATCTTCTTTATTGCCTAATTATGTCATTCTTGAGCTTATTTGCTATGGGAACCTTAAACTTTTGAATCCACGTTGTTTGAGAGTTTTTCATTGTTTTTCTATGTTGTTTTGTTTTGATGTCGCAATATAACGGATGTGGGACAATTTGTGCCTGTTCTTTAGTATAGGTTTGTGTTAAAAAAGTCACAACCTCAATGTGAGAATAAGCTTTTCAATTGAAGCAACAGAGTCATTTTTATCAAGCTGTTTTATTCATTCTAATTAAACCTAAAATTCATATTAATCAAAACCTTTTAAAGTCATGCTATCTCTTAGCGCTTACATCGGTTTTATGAGCAAACTATGGCATGCTTGCATGGGGCCTGCAGACCTGTTTTGTGTTATTACTTTTCGGTTATGTGTCTATTATGTATTTGCAGTAAAGAACGAGATAGGGGATACACTTAAAGATTTACGGTGTGTTTAACAGTATCAGATGTTTGTAATAATTAGTCTACTCATTTGTTTTGAATTAAGCGTTTTTTGAAAATTCACAAGGCTCTTGTCTTTAGATGTTTTGTCTTTAAAAGACATTTTAGTACAGTACTGGTACTTTTTTAACTACTTAATGTATTGAAAATTAAATCGTTGTATTTATTGTTCTCACATTGCCATAAAAGGGTTAGTTCGTTTCTGCTAATTGTTAATTGACTTTTGTAACCTTGTTTTAACAGAAAAACCATTCTTTAGTATAGGTTACACCCTATAGGGAAGGAGTATTTTTGAAGTTGAAAATTACACCTAATACAATTGTTTTCTATAACACCTAAATCAATTGCTTTTGGCTTGTAATTTCTGGAGTACTTCTTGTAGAGGATTTCTTAGGTAATACGGAGAGAGGGACGATTGAGGTAGTATTCCAACACCATAACCAACTAACGAAACGAAATTATTTATAGAGGCAAATTTAAGCTTCTTTGTTGCACTGTATTTTCAATATTGAATGCAGTTGCGACGCAATATAAAGCATAGTATAATAGCATGGCTTACCCTGGGCAAATTAGTGGGGAGCAATGACTGAATATGAATTAATAAAGTTAGTATGGCAAATTTATCTAAACTCAAAACTTAACGTAAACACTGTGTACCCATATTGGCTATAGGTAGGGCATTGTTGTTTCTATACAGTAGTTTAAGTTGACATCGTAGAACGAAACTATTTTTAGAATCACATTACAAACTCAAACACTCCGTAATGTTATTCTCTATCTAAACTCCATATTCTTTGGGTATACGCTCTATTTGATCCAGGATTGAATAGGGGAAATCAATCAAACATAATTTTAACAAACAACAAATGAAACAAAAAACTACTTTTTCTCTATGGAAGAGGTTACTGCTTTTGCTCATCCTGTTCGTTCCTTTAGTACAGTCTTATGGGCAAACTAAGGTGTATGCTACAGAGTTAATTAAGAGTAAAAATGTTGATAATCCAAAATATGCAACTGATGGGAATTTAGCAAGTAAAGGTACATTACATGCACATCCTGGGGCGTTGTTGATAGGTAAGAAAAGCGGATATTTAGAATACAAATTTCCTAATGCAGTACCGAGAGGAACACACACCTATGTAAAGATAGGGATGGAAAACAATGAATTACTAAATGGTTTATTAGGTGGTTCAGTGGGTAAGTTATTATCTGGTCTTTTGAATGAATTACTATTGGGAAGCCACAGATTTGATGTTAATGCTTACAATGGGAATACGAAGGTTCTTGAAGTTAAATCAGTAGAAGGTTTTGGAACTAAGCAAGCTAAATTGATTCAAGATAAAAAGGGTGATTACATGATTGCATTTCAGTTAGATCAATCATTTGATCGAATGACTGTAGGTAATAGTAGTACGGCTTTATTGGGATTAACCGGTGATAAATTATTAGAGGTTTATGATACTTACTACGTAAAAGAAGATGGAGAAAGCTGTGGTAGACCAATAGGAACTTCATTTGATTCTGCAGGTATTGAAATTGATCTCTTAGGAGGTTTGCTACAGAATAAATTCTATGAAGCTATAGATGGAAAAGAAAATACATATTCTTTATTAAAAAGAGAAGGTGCTGTAAATGTAGGAGTTGGAGGGTATATTTCTCAGTTTTTTTATTTTCCAACTACTTCTAATGCATCCACTACCGTTAACTTAACGATAGAGTCTCCAAAGGGGTTGCTTAGTTTGGATTTGTTAAACGCTATTGAAATAAGAGCATATAAGGGCGACAAAGAGGTATATACGAAGTCTTTAGAGGGAGGTTTACTTAATGGTGTAAACCTTTTAGGATTGTTGAAGACACCTGGAAAGAAGACTCTAACATTTGCTCCTGGAAAAGAGTTTGACAGAATTGAATTAAGAGCAAATAACACATTAAATGTTGGAGTGTTAAGTGATGGTTTACGTATTTATGATATTGAGCGTTTTGATACATCGAAGTGCGCTAATCCTAATATTGTAGTTCCTGCTCCGACTGAATCTCCTTTTGATATAGCTGCATGTGCTACTGTTGTCAAGGATTTTAAAAATGTTGATTTTGTTACAAATGCTATAGATGGAAATAACGAAACATATGCTACTCTATATGCGAATAATGGTTCTTTACTATCTACTTTGCCTTCGTCAGGAATGATAGAATTGACTTATAACCAAAAAGTATCAGCGAATACAACTTCTTATATTAGGATTGATTCTGATAAAGATGTATTGGAAGCTTTATTAGGAGGAACTTTAGGTAAGTTAGTTAACGGTGTTGGTGGTCTATTGTTAGGTGATCACTACTTTGAAGTTGAAGCCTTCAGTAATGGTGTATCTGTATCTAAAAGCTCAAGTATAAGTGGTTTTGAAGGAACTACTAATGGAGCAGTATCACTAGTACAAGATAAGATTGGTCGTTATTATTTAGCAGTTACACCGACAGCTGAATATAATAGTATTCGTATAACCAATAGAGTAACAGGATTACCAACAGGAGAACAACGTATGTTAAAGGTATATAACATGTGTCGTGAGATTGGTTCAGATCCTTGTTATCCTGCTCAGTTTACTTCATATAATCAAGCAGGGTTAAATCTAAGTATTGCTAATTTAAATGAAGCTGGTGTTAAGAATCCTTACCATGCTATAAGTGGTAATTCATCTAATTATTCAGAGATTAGTTCGGGTACTCTAGCTGTAGGTACAGGAGTAAAACAAGTTGTTTATTTTCCTAAACCATCTTCTAAAGGTGATAAATTAGAAGTGAGAGTACAGTTTAATCCTAAGAGTGTACTTTCATTAGATCTATTAGGATCTTATAAAGTGATTACTTATTTAGGTAGTACTAAAAAACAAGAGTTTACTTTAAAACAGGGATTATTAAATAATCTTGATTTATTAGGTCTATTGCAGTCTGGTGGAGTTCAGTCTTTGTTTTTTGATACAAGTGTAGAAGCTTTTGACAGAGTTGAGATTTCTACAGTTACATTACTTAATCTTGGAGTCTCACCAGCTATTCGTTTGTATAATGTCAAACGTATTAATGATGTTTGTAGTGATCCAATGACCGAAAGTCCTTTTGTGTCTTCTGTATGTGCTACTGAGTTGTTAGGAAGTAAGTATGTGGACGATATTTCTAATATTTTTAATGGAAACTTTGATTCCTTTGCAACTATTAATTCAGATGCAGGAATTTTATTAGGAGGAAATAAAAGAGCTGGTTTTGTCGAAATTGGTTATGACCACATCGTGAAGGCTGGTACTACATCATATATTCGTTTTGATTATGATAAAGGAATATTAAAAGGCTTATTAGGAGGTAGTCTTGGAAATATAGTAAGTGGACTGTTAAACAATATTGTTTTAGGAGATCATTTTTTCGAAATAGAAGTGAAAGATGAGCATGGTGTTGTGTTAGAAGGTAACAGTAGAGGTATTGCAACAACATTCAAAAATGGTGAAATAAGAGTGGTAAGTGATAAGCTTGGCCGTACTTATTTAGCTATAACTCCAAGTAAAAATTATAAATCAGTGAAGATCACTGATAGAAATGAGAGCGTATTGGGCATATTAGCTCCTGCTACTTCTATGAATGTGTATAATATGTGTTATGAAGGTAGTGCAGATTCTTGTGTTGATGCTTTTGCGACATCATTTGACTTTACTGGATTATCATTAACAGTTAATGATCTGTCTGGAGCTGGTGTTGAGTATCCAGAGCGCGCTATAGACTCTAATACAACTAACTATTCACGTATTAGTTTAGGAACTCTTAATGCTGTTGGAAGTGTAAAACAATGGATATTCTTTAATTCAGTTTCTGAGAAAGATGATGTTACTAATATCAAATTTAAAACAGAGTCAGGAGGAGTTGATTTAAATGTATTAGGAAGTTTAGAGATTAAAGCCTATTTAGGTGATAAAGTAGTTCATACACTTGATCTATCTAATGGTTTAATTAACGGTATTAATGTTTTAGACTTAATCAATAAGGGGGATATGGTTAATTTACCATATACACCAGGTGTTGAGTATGATCGTATATCTATCGGACTTAAGAGTGTGTTAAATGTATCTGTGTTGCCTGCAATTCATTTATATAGCGTAGAAAGAACATGTCAATCTTTAAATCAAGATCTTGTTAGTTGGAAGTCTTATAAAGTCAATGGTGATTCAACAGTTCAAAAAGTTACTGGTGGAGAAGAAGTAGAATATACTATTCACGTTAAAAATGTAGGTGCTACTGATGTACCAACTTTATTAATAGAAGACAGACTACCTGCTGGGTTAACATGGACTTCTGGAGGGACACACAACAATGGTGTAGTGACATTCAAAAAAGAAGATGTTTTAGTAGTAGATGGTGTCGTTACATTTAGTTTTAAAGCTAAAGTAAATGCAGATTTAGAAGGGATTTCTCAAATTAGAAATATCGCTACAGTAAAAGTTGATGAGACAGATAAGGGAGTTAATACTTATCCAGCTATTGACAATAAAGACCCTAAAGATCCAAATACAAGTGAAAAACCAGGTGCTGTATTAGTTGTTGATCCTCTTTATGATATCGAGTTATCTAAAGTAGGATTGAGTAATGGAAAAATTAGTGATCAAGCACAGTTAGGTGATGAGATAACATATACTATCTCAGTTGAGAATAAAGGAAATAAAGCATTAAGAAATATTTTACTTAGCGATGTTCTTGGTAATGTGATTGGTTCAGAAATAGAAATTGTAGAGGTGGGATCAGGTGTGATTCAAAACAATACTATTAGTTATGTTATCGCTCAACTTAATGTAGGTCAAAAAGAAACTTTCGTAATTAAAACCAAAGTAATTGGGTTACCTGCAACAAATAAAATTTCGAATAAAGTTATTTCTAAAGTTACATTACCTGACAATACAACTAAAACAAAAGAAGTTGTATTTGACTTAGCAAGTAATTGTAATGATATTTTTGAAAATAGCATTGTTATAGAACAAATAGCAGATGTATGTGCTTATTCAGAATTTGTATTAAAGGCAACATTAACTAATCTTGCTCCTAAAGATTTAAAGAATCCAATATTTAAATGGTATAAGAATGCTGATTTATCAGATACGCCATTAGTAGGGCAGGAAATTAGAACAACTATAGAAAATACGACTAAGTTTTATGTGACTGTTGAAGGTCTTGGTTATTGCTTTAGTGGCGTACCAGCTGGAGTAGAAGTTAAAACTTTATCTGGGCCAGCTAAACCTATCGTGTCAAGTACTCAAGCTGATATATGTGAAGGAACATTAACGACATTATCAACTGTAGAGGGTGCAACTGAATATCAATGGTTTTTAAATGGAGTATTGATTGAAGCTCAGGATGAAAAAGGGCAACCTGTTCGTTTTGGTCATTCAATAGAAGTTAATACAGCAGGAGATTATAGTGTTATAGTTTCTAATGGAACTTGTTATTCTCAAGAGTCAGATGTTTTTACTGTTAATGTAAAAGAAGTAGCTGAATTATCTATTGAGGGTGATCAAAGAATTATCACTAAAGTAGGAATTAGTACTCAATTACCTAAAGTGACTAGTAAGAATGGAACAGTTACATGGTATAACGAAAAAGGGGAATTATTTAATGAAACCCAAATCACTTTTGCTGTTCCTGGTATTTATACTTATACTGTAGTAGCAGACTTAAACGGATGTTCTACAGTGGAGAATGTTATCATCACTGTATTAGATTCTAATAATTGTCCGCCTCAGATAGAAAGAGTTTATGCAAAAGAGAAGACAACTTGGGGATCTATCATAACTGGGGGAATTGCGAATAAAACTAATGCAATAGATGGTAATCCTACTACTTATTCTGAAATAATAACAGGGTTAGGTTTATTGGGAATAGGTACTACATGGCAAAATATTTACTTCGATGAGATAGTACCTGCAGGAACACCTGTGACTATTAAGTTAGGAAAGCAATATAGCGGCTTAATGTTAGCAGGAGGATTATCTGTACAGGGATTAGATGAAAATGGCAATACTATTGGAACACTAAAGTCGGTACAAGGTGGGCTACTTGATTTATTAGCGGGAGATAATGTGATTGAGTATACGTTTGTTCCTACTTCTTCTGGTAAGCCAAAAGCATTTAAGGGGGTTAGAGTTTCTCAAGGTTCTTTAGTAGGTCTTGCTCAAATCTCAAAAGTATATGGAGTGTATTATTCTAAATCAGGTAGTATAAGTTGTACACCTGTAGCAACTGATATAAACTCAGGTGTAATAGATGTACTACATGGGGTACAAGATCTTGGTTTAGGTGTAGCAAGTGCTACAGCCTCAGTCACTAATCCTTGGAACGCAGTTGATAATAAGCCTGATACTTATGCTTTAATATCTCGTGGAGTAGCTGTATTAAACGAAGCTTCATTGACTGTTGTATTTAAACAACAGGCAATGCCTGGTGATGAATTACATATCATTACAGAGATTCCAGGTAACCCTGTTTTAAGTTTAGAATTGATTAAGGGATATAGTATTCAACGTTATTTAGGCGATAAAAAAGTAGGCCCTGTATTAGAAGGAAAAAAAGAGGTGTTAGGACTTAAGTTATTAGGCTTAGGGTATGGTAATAAGCATAAAGTTATTGTTGCTCCATATGATAAACAGCCATATGATAGAGTAAAAATCTCTTATGGTAGTGTTGTAGGGGTATTAGGAGATTTTACACGTATCTATGATGTGAATATTGTACCTACGATAGGAACGGGAGTAAAAGAGAATGAAGTCATAGATGTATGTAATTATGGAATGTTGAAGCTATCGATGATAGATGCGTGTACTACATACGAAATATATACTTCTGAAACTGGAACTGATCAATTAACGGAAGTAACTCCGTTTGAATTTTACTTAAAAGGATTAGAACAAGGTGAACAAACCATCTGGATTCAAAACGTTCGAAGTGGTTGTCCATTAGGACCACGTATTCCAGTTAAAGTGAATGTGAAAAACTGTTCAGTTAAGACAAACCTGAACATCACAACAAAAATTAAATAATTAGAAACAACAATATTTATATATAACAAAAGATGAAAAGAATCACATTATTAGCAGCATTATTAGGAACAACATATTTTGCAAATGCACAAGTAGGGATCGGTACGCCGGACCCTGCTACTTCTGCAGAATTAGACATTGTAGCAAAATCAGGAAATAAAGGTATCTTAATTCCTCGTGTTACTCTTACAGCAGAGAGTGTATTTGCTCCTATTACAGGTTCTCAACAAGAGAGTTTACTGGTGTATAACAATGTAGAATCTACTTCTATGCCTAAAGGTTTTTACTACTGGGATGGTGCTAAATGGAATAGAATCATTGGTAAAACTGAATTAAATACAGTGGTAGAAAACTTAGGAGATAATATCACTACTATCACAAATGACGTTAAGAACCTTCAAGCTGTTGTTAATTACATTTTGCCATCTAATCCTGATAATTCTGATCCTACTAAACCAGGACATACTACAATTGTATATGATAATACGACAGGAGATATGTATGAGGTAGTATATGATGCTACAACTAAAAAATACATTACTAATAAGATCGACTTACTAAAGATGATCCAAGGAAAAGAAACGAATACTTTCTTTAAAGAGATTAAGGAAAATGGTAAAATAACTGGTTATGTATATTTCAACGAGAAAACGATTGTCGAAGCTATTGGTACAGAAACTGATCCTAATAAGATTAAAGATATACTTGATAAGTTAGATAGAAGTACAAAAGGAGCTATTGAGATTGATGTAAAAGGAACTGTAGTAAACAACTTCAAAGAAATCTTAGAAGCACCAACTAAAATTACTGTTACTACAAAAGAAGGAGACAAGACTTTCACAACTGTAGAAGAGTACTTACAATATATCTCTCAATCTGCTGATGGTAATGTAATCTATAAAAACTTAGGAGATACTACTAACCCTAATTGGGTATTCCAATACTACGACAAAGCTAATGGAAAATATGAGACTATTGTTTTACGTGATTTAGTAGCAGAAACGGAGTCTAAAACTACTATTGTTACTTATAATAAGAAACAATATTACTTATCTGAAGCATACATTGTAGGAGGAGGAGAATTAGATGTGACTAAATGGACTGCTGTTCCAGCAGGAGCTATTCATGTAGACGTAGTAGGTGGAGTGATTAATAATATCGAGGAGATTTTAACTACGAATGGAAATATCACTGTCCAAGTAGGAGGAAAAGATATGACTTTTAATTCTGTAGAAGAGTACTTACAGTACATCACTCAGTTCTCTGAAGGTAATGTTATCTACAAAAACATTAGTACAGACCCTAATAAACCAAACTGGGTATTACAGTATTGGGATGAAACTAAAGGAGAGTATACAACAATTAACTTAACAGATCTGGTTGCTTCAGTAGAAACTAAGACTAATATCTTAAGAACAGAAGCAATAGATAATGGTAAATTAGAAGCTTATGCAGCTGCAGGAGCACCAATAGAAGCTAATGTTAAGAAAGGAGAAATCTTCTATAAGTATAACAATGAAGATAAAGGTGAGCAATTCATCAATATGACGGCTGATATCATCTCTTCTATTAACAACAATGAAGAAGTGAAGAATGCATTGACTAATATCTTAAACCAAGGTGGTAACGTATATTTTGGTAAGATTAAAGATACTGATACTGATTTAGTATTCTATACAATGAAAATTGTAAATGGTAAAGAAGAGAAGACTCCTATTGAATTACCAGCTTCATTCTTATTAAAGATTATCAACGATTATAAAGAGATAATTAAACAAGCTTTAGGAGATAATATCACAAACGAAGGAGATATCGTATTCACTGGGAATATCTATAATGGTCGTCAAGTATTATTAGCTAAAGGAAGTACTACAACCAATGGTGATTCTGCTAAAACTACAGGTGTAGAATTAGCTAATGCTACAGGTGATAACGCTATCAATGGTGTGTTATCTATCAAGGTACTAAAAGGAGGTGTGTTAGTTACTGAATCTACAAAAGACGTGGAAGTAAAGGGTACTAAGATTGACTTTAATATCGGTGTAGGAAATATCTATACAGCTTTACCAAAAGATACTTATGAAGTAGTAGTAGAATACCTTGGTAAAGAGGTAAAATAATAAAGATCAAACAACAAACAACAATCAATTAATCTTTTCTGAAAAGGGGAGGAGTACAAGCCACAAATAAGCTCCTCCCTTTATTTAAAACAAATTCACAATTATGAAAAAAATATATTTAAGTATAACTCTTGCCCTTTTGGCAACAGCTGGTTTTGCACAGACTAAAATAGGTGTTGTAGGTAACTCTAATCCAGATGTAAACACTAATGCAGTATTAGAATTAGATGCAATAAATAAAGGCCTTTTATTACCTCGTGTGGAATTAACCAAAACAACAGAAGCAACTCCTTTAAACGCACATGTTGAAGGGATGACTGTCTATAATACTAAAAAACAGAATGATGTAGTTCCAGGTTTTTACTATAATGATGGTTTAAAATGGCAACAAATGGTAACTACAGATAACAAAGCTGTGAAGTTCTTCTATATGCCTTCTATTGTTTTTGATACGAGTATTATCACTGATCCTGCGACAGTGAAAGAAGTGAATCTATATCAAGAGTATGTAAATCAGTTCGGTATGAAAGATAAATCACGAACATTTAAAAATGATGGTGCTCCTGAAAGCATTCCTTATTTTCATAGTGCTGATCAGTTAGATTACTATGTTACTGATTACGATCCAACTGTTTTTGAGATTGTAAATATCAGTAATGAGGGGATCATGCAGTATAGAATTTTATCAAATGGAACTCCTACCTCGATCATGAATATCGTATTCTCAGTTAAGTAATTTAAAAGTGAAATAGTATGAAAGATTATAGAGCACTTTTAATGGCTTTTGCTTTGTCTTATGCAGGAGTTCATGCACAGACAGTCAACAAAGGAGATCTCTATATTAGCTCAGGTTCTTTAGTATCATCAAAGTATGTATTTGAGAATGTTGACAATGCTAATTTTAGAAACAACGGAACACTTATCCTTGAGGATAATTTGATAAACAATGGGGCATTTTTTGATTACAAGGGCAATACTCCAGAAGGAACCACACTTTTGAAAGGCAAGAAAGTACAGATATTAAGCGGAAATTCTATTACTACGTTTAATAATTTAGAGTTGGTAAATCCCACAGAGCAGAAAGCTTTCGATATCCAAAGTCCAGTTGTGGTAGTTGGCCAAATGACTTTTAACGAGGGGATAGCCCATGTGGATGAAGCGAAAGGATCAGTTACCTTTCTTAAAGGTGCAGCTGCTTCTTTGACTAAAGATAATAGTCATATTCAAGGGCAAGTGGATAAAGAGGGAGACAATGAGTTTATTTTCCCAATTGGAGATCAAGGCTTTTATCGAAAGGCAATTATTTCAGCTCCCGAAAAGGAGAAAGATTTATTTGTAAGTAAGTATTCTTTTGATGATGCACCTTTCTTTAAAGCAAGAGCTAATACTGCTGGTGTAATAGAAGAATTAAATACGAAAGAATACTGGCTGATTGATCGTACTTCAAATACAGAAAGTGATATCATCTTGACTTTGACTTGGGATGAGCGCACCACGCCAGCTGAACTGTTGAAAGATCCTGTAAGGGAATTACACATCGTGAGATGGGATGAAAAGCTTCAGATCTGGGTTGACGAAGGCGGAATAGTAGATGTAGATACTAAGAGTATTTCTACTCCAACTTCTGTGAAAGGATATGGTTTCTTTACACTGGCTACAGTTAATAAAGATTGGCTGTTGGACGGGGATGTCGTGATCTACAATCTTGTATCTGCTAATGGAGATGGCAAAAACGATTTCTTTCGAATTGACAATATAGAGCGTTTTCCAAATAATACAGTTGAGATATTCAACCGTTGGGGAGTGAGGGTGTATGAAACGACAAATTATAACTCTCGAGGAAATGTATTTGTTGGAAAGTCAGATGGACGTGGAACTATTAGTAAAGGTGAGAGTTTACCTACGGGAACTTATTACTATGTAATTACTTATGAATACAAGGATGACAAAGGATCTCGTACTATTAAGAAAGCGGGTTACTTACATTTGGAGACTAACTAATAGAATAAATTCAAAATGAATTATAAAGCATTATTAAAGAATAGTTTATTGGGACTTGTCTTGGTAGGTAGCGCACAGGTAGCTACAGCTCAACAAGATCCTCAATTTACACAGTATATGTATAATCCCTCACAGATAAACCCTGCTTATGCCGGGAGCAGAGGGACACTGAATATCTTCGGACACTACAGAACCCAGTGGGTAGGTATGGAGGGGGCACCAAAGACAGCAAGTGTTTCTGCCAACACACCTATTGGTGAATCAGGTATGGGATTAGGAGTTAATTTTACCAATGACAGATTAGGGGCAATGGATGAGAACAATATTTCGATTGACTTATCTTATGCAATTGATATTAACTATGAGTATAAATTGGCTTTTGGATTAAAGACCACAGCTAATTTAATGAGTGTAGATTTTACAAAGCTTAGAATATTTGACGGTAGTGACAAAGTAAATGACAATGTCAATAATCAGTTTACTCCAAATATTGGAGCAGGGGTTTACCTTTATTCTGATAAATCTTATGTTGGTATTTCTGTTCCTAACTTTTTAACGACTGATCGCTATGATGACAATGAGTTTACTACTCTACGTCAAAAAGCACACTTTTACTTAATGGGGGGATATGTATTTGAACTCAACCCAAGTTTGAAGTTCAAACCAGCAACTCTTATTAAAGTAGTGGAAGGGGCTCCGCTGCAAGTAGATTTGACTGCAAATTTCTTGTTCTTGGATAAGTTCACTGTAGGAGCAGCTTACCGTTGGGATGCTGCAGTAAGTGGACTTGTAGGGTTCCAAGTGAATGAAAATCTGTTTGTAGGTTATTCTTATGAT
>NZ_WMJX01000080.1 GCF_009711045.1 Myroides albus
ACGGGGTTTTGTTTTTTAGGCTTTTTAGACAGCCTCTTACACCTTTATAGTAAACATACGATACCCCATGGATTTGCATAATTATCAAATACTACACAGGTTTACAATACATTATAACCAATAATCACGTTCAATGATAAAAAATGGCACAGTTATTGAAATATTCTTGAAAACTTTTTTTTCATACTACTTTTAGCCCTACATAGCCCCCCATTATGTAGGGCTATTTCTTTTTAGACATGTTAGAGAAGATTGACAACGTTCTAAAAACCTATTGATCAATAGAAGATTGACCACTTTAGAAGATTGTGGCCGTATCTATTCCATTCAAATCTCATTAAAAAAATACAGCTAAGCATTCTGAAAAAACACTACAACAAAATACAATGTGATTCTTCTACTGAATTCTAATCCAGATTATGCATTAGCAAAGTAAAATAGCTTTCTACTCTATTACAGACCCCAGATCCTTACTTGCTATATCTCCCTCTAAATGAAAAGTAAGTTCATCACACAGAATAACCTTTTCATTTCTAAACTTAAAATAAGCAATCACCTTAATCGTACTCACATTGCCATTGGCATCTACGACAGATACCAAATGATTTGTAAACGCCTCATCCCCCTGCTCTACGCATGAGATTATTTTTACTTCAAGAGACTTCGTTTTATTTTTTAGAGCTTTCATGTGTTGACAAAACATTTCATAATCGAGTTTTTTTCCATCAACATATTGCACGTAATCCCTATCAAAATACCTCCCTATAATCTGCTCATCAAAAACAGGATTATCAAGAATGTCTTTAAAGTTTTGTTCAATTAATTGCTTCTTTGTCATAATTATATCTTTTAATATTATACAAGCAAAGTAAAGCACAAACACATTATACTGACGATAACAATTGTTAAGAAATAACTTACCTTCTATTTCTTATTCGACTCAAAGACACTGCTGTGATTCCAAGGTAAGAAGCAATATAATGCTGAGGAACTCGCTGTAATAACTCTGGAGATAAGGTTTGAAGTTGCTTATAGCGCTCTTCTGGCGAATACTTTATACGCGAAAGAAAAAGTCGCTGGTAAGCAAGCATTCGATTGATAATGTAGTCTTGAAATGCAATTTTGAGCGATTGATTATCAGATAAAATACTTTCAAAAACCTCTTTCTCAATCCAATATATTTCTGTTTCTTCGATTGTTTCGACACTATACGCACTTGGTTCTCCTGTCCAAAAACTCTCAAAAGAAGATATTAAACTTCCTTCAAACATAAATTGAAAAGTAACCTCCTCACCGTCTTTGTCTAAAAACATGCGCAAGCCACCCTTTTTAATCAAACCAATGCGATTGGCAATCATCCCTTCTTTTAAAACAATTACTTTACACTTATACGACTCCCTCGAAGATTCAGTAAAAAAAGCTTCTAACATTAACATAAGTAGAATTTTAACATTGTAAAGTTAGTGCACAATGTGATTAAAAATCAAATATTTACATATAAACATTAAAATTAATCACATAAAACCGAGATTTTCATCATTGCAAATCTTGTGAGTTTAGATATTTTTTTAGATATTTTTAACCAATTAAATAATTTAAAAAAACTACAAAATGCTTGAAACATTAGATCCAACAATTATTACCTTCACAATCTATCTCGTCTTAGTATTGGGTATAGGTGTAATTGCCTATTTACGCACAAAAGACTTTTCAGACTATATATTAGGAGGCCGAAGCTTTGGTCCTCTTGTAACCGCTTTATCCGCAGGAGCATCAGACATGTCAGGCTGGTTACTGATGGGATTACCAGGAGCGATATTCGCAAAAGGTTTATCACAGAGTTGGATAGCTATCGGCTTGATTATCGGAGCTTATTACAACTGGAAATTAGTAGCGGGAAGATTGCGTATACATACAGAGATTAATAATAATGCCTTAACTCTTCCAGATTTCTTTAACAATCGTTTTGGCAAGGATGGAAGATTGGTAAAAACAGTATCAGCTATAACGATATTAATTTTCTTTACTATATACTGTGCTTCAGGTATGGTAGCTGGAGCAAGACTCTTCGAAACACTATTCCACATGGAATACCTTAATGCTTTATACCTTGGGGCATTAGCAACGATAGCTTATACTTTCATCGGTGGTTTCTTAGCAGTTAGTTGGAGTGATACGATTCAAGCTAGTTTAATGCTGTTCGCTTTGATTCTAACTCCAGTAATGATTATAATGTACATGGGAGGTTGGGATGCTATCACTGCATATACGGCAGAAGCAGCAATTGCAACGAATATATCTTATTCGAGTTTGACTCATAATGTTAGTTTCATCGCTATCATTAGTGCCGCAGCTTGGGGGTTAGGATACTTTGGACAACCACACATCTTAGCGCGATTCATGGCAGCAGATAGCGTAAAAACAATGAAGAATGCAAGACGCATAGGAATGTCTTGGATGATTCTGTGCTTAGGTGGAGCAGTAACAATTGGTTACCTTGGTATTAGTTATTACTACAAACATACTGATATAGCTGCTGTAGTTACTAAAGATAACGAAATGATTTTTATAGAGTTAATCAAACAACTATTTAGTCCATGGGTAGTTGGTATTCTATTATCGGCAATCTTAGCAGCTGTGATGAGTACGCTAAGTGCTCAACTACTTATGTCTTCAAGTACGCTAACTCAAGACTTCTACAAAGCTTATTTCAGAAGAAGTGCAAGTCAAAAAGAACTTGTATGGACAGGAAGATTTGCTGTTTTATTAATTGCTTTAATTGCCATTTTTATTGCCTACGATCCTGATAGCAAAATATTAGCATTAGTATCACATGCTTGGGCTGGCTTTGGAGCTGCCTTTGGTCCAGCTATACTATTTACCTTATTTTGGCGAAAAACTACTGGTATGGGAGCTTTTGCTGGTGTATTAGTTGGAGCAGTTACGGTTATCTTATGGCCTATTTTATTTGGAAACACTTTATACGAAATTATACCAGGTTTTATTTTTAGTTCAATCGCTATTTATTTAACCTCTAATTACGGCAAAAAGGCACCTGCTGAAATGTTAGAGAAATTTGACACAGCAGACGCTATTTACCACAAGGAAAAGTAATTTTCTTATTATATTTCTCAAAACAGTAAGAGACTCTAAATTAGAGTCTCTTATTTTGTTTCATGCATTTTGTACAAGCAAGACAAAAACATACCTTTGCACCTCTGTACAAAAAGATTATGACTACTAAAGAACAACACCCTATATACAATAGACATTTTATTCTTGTTTGCTTAAGTTCACTCTTGTTTTCAGCAAGTTTCAACATGCTTATTCCTGAATTACCTGAATATCTTTCTAATTTAGGAGGAGCGGAATACAAAGGCTTAATTATTGGATTATTCACCATTACGGCTGGTATATCAAGGCCTTTTAGTGGTAAACTGACAGATAAAATAGGTAGAGTACCCATCATGGCTATTGGTTCTATCGTTTGTTTTATATGTAGTATGTTATACCCTATTCTAACAACTGTATCTGGTTTCTTATTTTTAAGGTTACTACATGGTTTTTCGACTGGTTTTAAACCTACTGCAACTGCAGCTTATGTAGCGGATATAGTCCCAAGAGAACGATGGGGTGAAGCTTTGGGATTACACGGAATTTCTTTTAGTACAGGTATGGCAATTGGTCCAGCAATCGGAAGCACAATCAAATTATATACTTCCATTGACTTTCTCTTTTATAGCTCTGCATTATTTGCTTTGTTGTCGATTTTGATTCTTTTAAATATGAAAGAAACCTTGCCTAAAAAAGAGAAGTTTTCCTTTTCACTTTTAAAAATGTCAAAACAAGATATCTTTGATATGGCTGTCTTCCCTGCTGCTTTAGTGACTTGTCTTTCCTATATAGCCTATGGAGTAATACTTACCTTAATTCCCGATTGGACAGAGCATTTGGGCCTTCAGAATAAGGGTATCTTCTTTATGATTTTCACACTCTCATCTTTGTTAGTGCGATTTGTTGCAGGTAAAGTGTCTGACAAGTACGGCAGAGTCTTGATTATTAATATTGGCTTAGTACTGCTTATAGTATCCTTGATCTGTATAGGTTTCCTTGAGAATGTTACAGGTTTATACACTGGGGCATTTATTTATGGTATTTCATTAGGTATATTATCTCCAGCTTTAAATGCTTGGACTATTGACTTTAGTAAACCAGATCAGCGTGGTAGAGCAGTTTCAACTATGTATATCGCCTTAGAGATAGGTGTTGGTGGAGGTGCATTTGCTGCTGGTTGGTACTATAAAGATATCATTAGCAATATTCCAATTATTATGTATTTGAGTGCTGGTATTATAGTCATTAGCTTACTCTATATGCTTTTGAGAAATAAGCTTCAGTTTAGCAATTAAGCTTAATTACCTTCGCTTTTACCTAAAATTATATCCACTTGGTGACGAAGTACAGGAACTACTTCATCTTCAAACCATTTGTTCTTTGCCTTCCAAATATTATTTCTTGGAGAAGGATGAGGCAATGGAAAATACGTTGGTAAATAATCGTGAAAATGATACACGTTCTCAGTTAAATTGCGAGAGCTATTCAGGTAGTAGTTTTGCGCATATTGCCCTACTAACAAAATCAATTTAGTTGACTTTAATTCGGTTAAAAGAAGAGGGTGCCAAGTAGGAGCACATACTTTCTTTGGAGGTAAATCCCCATTTTTTCCCTTACCAGGATAACAAAATCCCATAGGTATGATTGAGAAATTAGAAGTATTATAAAACTCGTCTTCCGTTACGCCTAACCATTTTCTCAATTGTTCACCACTTTTATCCTTAAAAGGTATCCCTGAATTGTGAACTTTCAAACCAGGTGCTTGTCCGATAATAATTATTTTTGAATCTACAGCAGACAGGACAATAGGATTAGCACCTAAAGGCAATTCGTCCTCGCAGATTTTACATTCTCTAATTCGACATAACAGCGTTTTAAAATCTTCCATAATCAATAGTCTTTTAAATTTCAGTCATATACTTCAAAGGCGTTTTCCCTGTATGCTTTTTAAAAAAATCTATAAAAGCACTATCAGAAGAAAACTGCAAAGCAAAAGCTACTTCGCTAATGCTCTTTCTCTCCGCTAACAATTCAATTGATCGAAATAGCCTCCACTGTAATCTCCAATCTTGGTAATTCATCCCTGTTTCCTTTTTGAATATACGGGAAATTGTTTTTTCACTTGCACCAACACTATTGGCTAATACACTCAAAAAAGGGGGAAGTTCCTTGTGTAGGACATACTTTTCTATTTGTGATTTAAGGCGATAATCTTCAGGGATTTTCAAAGTAAAGTCCTCGCTTTTTGCAAGTTCAAGTTCATCCCAAAATACCGACAACAAATTCTCTTGGCGCTGATCATAGGAAGTAAATTTCCAAAAACATATACGTTCAATAAGCTCCCGCAAGAGTGGATTCACGGCTATAACCTTTAGTCCTGAGTCAAGCTTATTAAAGTACTCACTTCGAATGTAAATTGAACGATAATCTACGACATTTCTAAAGGTAACCCTGTGTTTTACTGTTGGGGGAATGAACATCAATCTCGAAGGTGGCAAGATAACCTGTCTATCATCTGTTGTTAAAGTCATACACCCACTCGGAGCATAGAGTATCTGATAGTGGTGGTCATGATGGTGATAACCACTATCGTGCAAAACGAGATTCGATGCAATACCAACAACTGGTAAATCTATATCTTCTGCTTTAAAGTAATCAGTAGGTTCTAAGTAAGCCATTGTCCGATTATTATTATTTCTTGTATTTCTTATGTTATAAAGTTAGTCATTCTTTAAAGGATATTTGCAGAAAATTTATAAACAATGAAAACTAAATTAAGCATTGGCTTCATGATTGTACTTATGATGTTTCCGCAATTCGTTGAAACAATCTATAGCCCTGCGTTGCCGAGTCTTGCGGAATCGTTTAATATAACTATCTTAGCCCCTAAATAAGCTGGAGTGAAACTAGTA
>NZ_WMJX01000081.1 GCF_009711045.1 Myroides albus
TATAGGTTTCAATTTCATAATTTAAATGGTTTATACAGATTTACAAATTATTTTCCAATTCGGGTAACTTTTTTTAATACTTTATTAGATTAGCCTGCTAAGAAAAAGAATGTATAAGTATTGTGGTAATAAAATCACCCCTAATTTATCTAAATTTCGATAATGAGCTCAAGATTAAACTCTACTCTTTTTAGTAAGATTTTTCTTTTCTGTAAGGGTAAAGCGTTATGAAATTAAACACTAGGATAAAACTAAAGCCAAGTGTACTTTCAAGTACTACTTGGCTTTATTGTAATTATAATCTGTAATCAACCCCTAAATTTAAAACCGAAACTTAAGCTCTGGAATAAGCTCAGAGGCCTCTTTCATTTTACTATCAATAATCTTGGCATAGACTTGAGTCGTTCTAATCTCACGATGTCCTAGACGCTTGGAAACCGTGTAAATATCCGCTCCATTCTCAAGGAGCAGTACCGCATTGGTGTGTCGCGCACTATGGAAGGTAATATGCTTGTGAATCCCCGCTCGGTTACACCAACGAACAATTTCATTATTGTAAATAGCAGAATATTTAAGATTAGTAAAAACGAGTTGATTCAGTGATTCCCTTTCCCCTAAGAGTTCTCTTGCCTGTTTAGAGATATAGAGATACTCAACACCTTCCGTTTTCTCCTGTCTATAGATGACTCTACAAGCATCATCTTCGTCTCTTACCTCAGACCAAACAAGCTTATTAATATCCGACCAGCGAAGACCAGTTAAACAAGAAAATAAAAAAGCCCGTTTAAGTACTTCGTATTTACAATCAGTTTTTACTAGACTTTGTACTTCATTAAACGTAAGGTACTCTCTTTGACTTTCAGCTTGTTTGAAACTCTTTACCTTTTGAGCATAGTTAATCGTTAGATACCCCTCTTCAAAGGCTAATCGAAGCGCAGCTCTAAATTTGTTTAGATAAGAATATTTTGAGTTTAAGGATAGAGGAAGTTTACTTTTAGTAAGCGCCTTTGTATCAAAGTAATGTCTGACTTTCTTTAAAAATTCATCATCTACTTCATCAAAAGTAAAAGTAGGGGAGATACAGCGTTTTAAATGAAGAAAAGAAGCCGTCCAGTTTCCGTAGTTTTTAGGACTTTCATATTTTTCTTCAGTTTTCTCAAGAAAGAAGTCCAAGAAGCAACGTTGCCCTTTGTGCTTATTCTTAATTCCATATTTACCTCTAAGGTTTTCACTTTGTCGAATAGCTAAGATATTCTCAGCCATTTGAAGGGTTTCTTTGTTCTCCTTTCTCTCCTTTGGACTATTAGGAGCACCGTGTAAAAAGAGTTTTAGGTTTTCGAATTCTCTGATATGCCTTTTTTTACCTTCTAAGGAAACTTCAAATCCTTTATAGTATTCAATATGTAGACTAATCTTACCACTTGGTAATTTTCGTTGTTTAAGTGTGATGTTCATAATTTTCTATATTAGGTTAGGGAGACTCATTTTGTACCACATTTGTACCACATAATTTTAAAGTGTGGTACAAATGCGGTACTAAATATAGAAAATAAGGACATCTTATAAAAATATTTAACACATAACTATTTGATTTTCAAAGTATTTCAAATCAAATAAAAGTATTAAAAAGACAGGTTATTTACCGATACAAAAGTTCGCAAAAATATTACCTAACAATTCGTCATTCGTAACTTGCCCTGTTATTTCACCGAAGAAATATAAAGCCTGACGAATATCAATAGCCATTAAGTCTGCAGATAAATTAGTCTGAAGTCCCCATTTCACTTTTTCGATTTCCTCCAAAGCTTTTAGAAGAGAATCGTAGTGACGCGTATTGGTTACGATTGTTTCATTATTGCGTAGAGCACCAGTATTAACAAAGCCTAATAGAGCCTCTTTTAGCTCCTCTACACCTACATTCTCCTTTGCAGACATCAACATCAGATTATCAATGTTTGCATGATATAAAGCGATTTGTTCTTCTGATAATAAATCCTTTTTATTACAAACTACAAGTAGTGGTTTTAGTGGATACTTGTTTTTGAGTTTTTCTAACTCAACTTTTATTTCATCTAAAGAACTACTGTTTAATTTAGCTCCATCGATTAGGTATATAACAACTTGAGCCGCTTCAATCTTCTCAAACGTCTTTTGGATACCAATGCTTTCTACCACATCTTTTGTTTCGCGGATACCAGCGGTGTCTATAAATCTAAAACCAATACCATCGATTACTAATTCATCCTCAATCGTATCACGGGTTGTCCCTGCAATATCAGAGACGATAGCGCGCTCTTCATTTAGTAAAGCATTTAATAAAGTTGATTTCCCTACGTTAGGTTCTCCAACGATAGCTACAGGGATTCCATTCTTAATTACATTACCTACTGCGAAAGAGTCGATAAGGCGTTTTAGCACAAATTCTATGCGGTCGATTAGTTCTTTAAACTGCGTACGATCTGCAAATTCCACATCTTCCTCTGAGAAATCAAGTTCTAATTCAATCAACGAGGCAAAGTTCAACAACTGCTCGCGTAGTTTAGCAATCTCACTTGAGAATCCCCCGCGCATTTGCTGCATTGCGATTTGATGACTTGCTTCGTTATCAGAAGCGATTAAGTCAGCGACAGCCTCGGCTTGTGATAAATCTAACTTACCGTTTAAGAAGGCACGCATGGTAAACTCCCCAGCTTGGGCCATCTTAGCACCTTTGCGCAGACACAATTGGATTATTTGTTGCTGGATGAAGGTAGAACCGTGGCAAGATATCTCTACTGTATTCTCTCCTGTATAGGAATTAGGACCTTTAAAAATAGAGATTAACACCTGATCCAAAACGCGATCTCCATCTACGATATGCCCCAAGTGTAGCGTATGTGTTTTTTGTTTTGTCAGGTCTTTGTTTTTAATCGATTTAAAGATACCGTTTACTAATGTGATAGCATCTTTACCCGAAACTCTTATGATGGCAATAGCACCTGCACCAGATGGGGTTGCCAATGCTACTATTGTATCTTGTAATATCATATATGCTGAATTATCTGGCAAAGATAATATTAATTCAGTAAACTAAAATTAGCTGTAGATCACTGCAAGGCTCGCTACTATTTATTTGTATATTTGAGTATTAAGATAAAAGGCAAAATGAGAATAGTAGCAACAATAGTTTGTTTGTGTATGTGTTTTTGGGGACAAGCTCAGACATTTCGAATGACTGAGAAGGAACAAACTCAAGTAAAAAAGACTTCCAATAAAGCCCTTCCTTATTTATTGAAAATTGAACAGGTATTAGATAATAATGCCATATTGTTACAACAGCAAGATCCCAATATTCAGAATCCTGCTATTAATGAGCTTGTCAAGCAAAGTTTGACAATGGCTACGACAGAGAACCAAATTCGCTTAAAGAAAATTATATGTATTGCCTGTTATAAGGAGGAGTGGCTGAATCAAATTACTGCAGCTGAATTATTACTTGATGTTGACATAGAGGGGAGAGAAGGTATTTCTTTAGCCCAAGAGACCAATCAAAATCAGGCAGTTTACAGTACGGAAAACACTCAACAAAGAAATGGACAGGTTCCAATTGAAAGCAATAGGGAACTGACTGCTCAAGAAAAGTCAAAACGGGGATATGACAATCTTGCTAATGCTCTTAAGGGGCATTTTGGTCAAGATTATTTTACCGTTTTTCGAAATCTTGATTACAATTTTGTGACAATGAATTTTACTTCCTTCTTACAAGGACAAATGCGCATGGCTTACAAAGAACAGCTAAGACAAAAAAGTAAAATTATCGAAAAATACGTACCAGGGATTTCAACGCGTCAAGGTGAGTATTTAAACGTTACTTATCACATAAAGCGAGATAATAACATCTACGGTGCGTATTCAGAAGGCGCAACCCTTGTTCAATCAGTTGAAATCGTTGGGAATTCTGATCTTGTGGCAAACTTGTTTACAGCGTATTGGCAGGTAACGCCCAAATTAGAGGGATATAAGAAAGGAGAAGTCATTTCAAAGCAATTTTGGAATGACTACGTAGTGTTAGAGGTTCTCTCCTTAAGAGAGAGTAAAATTACAATTAAAAAAGGAAATTTTACCTTGGATTATGAAGCTATCTTTGGCTTACATCCCCAAGTGGAATCTAAATAGTAAACAACAACAATCAAACGCAGAATCTTGAAAAAATAGAATAAACTTATGACAAACAACAATTTTAACCCCACCTTGGACTATGCTAAGTCACTTGATGAAAATGACTCTTTAAGTAGTTTTAAGAAGCGATTCTACCCACTTGAGAACAATCAGATTTACATGGATGGCAATTCATTAGGCCTTGCCTCGATTGATGCAGAAAAGGCCTTGTTAAGAGTCATGGAGGTATGGAAGAAACAAGGAATATTGATTTGGAATACAGATGAAGGTTACTATTTTAATTACGGCAAAAAGTTAGGTGCTCGATTGGCAAAACTGATAAAGGCAAATAGTGATGAAGTAATTGTTACGGCTAATACAACTTTGAATATTCATCAGATAATAGCAACATTTTGGAAACCAACCAAACAGCGCTATAAGATATTAGTAGACGATTTAAATTTTCCAACTGATCGTTACGCGATTGATAGTCAGATTAAGCTAAAAGGGATGCAGGTCGAAGATGTGATTAAAGTTGTAAGTAGTAAAGACGGGATGTTTTTAGACGAGCAAAGTATCATTGATGCCATGACAGAAGATGTAGCGATTGTTTTGTTGCCTTCTGTTCTCTATCGCAGTGCACAGCTTTTGGACCTTGATAAGTTGACAAAAGAGGCTCATCGAAGGGGAATTATCATTGGTTTTGACTTGTGTCATTCTATTGGAGCTGTAGAACATGACTTCAATTTAGTCCAACCTGATTTTGCGATCTGGTGCAATTACAAATATCTTTCAGCTGGTCCTGGTGCGACAGCTGGTATTTATGTAAATAGGAAGCACTTTGGAAGAGAAATAGGACTTGCTGGTTGGTTTGGAAATAGCGATGAGACTCAGTTTGAGCTGAAACACAATTTTGAACAAGCTGCTGATATCAAAGCTTTTCAAACAGGAACACCTAATATGTTTTCAATGGCACCCTTGGAAGGCATATTGGATATTTACCAAGAGGCAGGTATGGATCGCATACGCAAGAAATCGCTTATGTTAACCGCCTATTTGATGTATTTGATAGACCACAAGTTAAGTCAGTGGGGCTACAGTTACATTAGTCAACAGCAGGATGAATGTAGAGGAGGACATGTTGCTTTGGTGCATAAACAAGCCTATAGAATCTGCCTGGCTTTAAAAGAACGCAATTTTATTCCTGATTACAGAGAGCCAGATATTATTAGGTTGGCCCCTGTTGCCTTGTACAATACCTTTGAAGAGGTTTACTTGTTGGTGGAAGAATTGGCGCTAATTGCCCAAGATCAAGTGTGGGAAAAGTACAGTACACACAAGTCAATCGTTACTTAATCATTTCATTCCATAAATCGAAAAGCAAGCTAAGAAAGAATCTTTATTAGCTTGCTTTTTTGTATGTGCTACAGTGAAATCTCAAATAAACTGACTATAGCATTGTCGTAATGCTTGGGTAAACCTTCCGTGTCATTTAGTTTGGATAAGCCTAAGAAAGCAAATCCGCATCGTTGGTAGTAAGTTAACGTGAGTTCGATATAAGAAAAAGCAAAAAAAAGC
>NZ_WMJX01000082.1 GCF_009711045.1 Myroides albus
ACGTCCTAAAAGTCTACATTAGTTTGAAGACATACAATAATCATTACAAAATATCTTGGATCGAAATGAATATAAGACTTAAAAATAATTTTTCTAATATTAAAAAATAGAATAAAAATTTTGTAAAGGCATTAAAGCAATAGGATGAGAAGGAGTGGGGACCTGTAGAGTAATTAGAGTATAGTTAACGATGATTACAATACATCTCATCCTGCTTTAAGGCCTAACTATTGAAATTTACATTCTAAATAGCAAAAAAGATATGTTTCTAAAAGCACAAAATAGGATATAAATGTCATAAAATAAAACACTTTAAGTATAATAAAAATAGCTAGTTAAATGAAAAAAAGATGGATTTTACTCAGTGCTTTTTGCGCAAGCGCAATAAGTCACGCTCAAGTTGGAATAGGGACTGCAACCCCTAATCCATCATCTCAACTTGAGATATCTTCTGATAAGCGAGGGATTTTAATTCCACAGGTTAGATTGAAGAATCTTACAGATAATAAAACAATAAGCAACGGAAATGTAGAAAGTTTATTGGTATATAATACAGCAGCTAGTGAACAATTACAGCCAGGATATTATTTTTGGAAACAAAATACTTGGACTCGTTTATTGACTGAAATTGATGACAAAGTAGTAGATTTTCCGATTATTAGTAAGTTTGTAGTGGAAGAAGAACTATTGAAATTATATGATACACATAATAATTTTGTAGTTATAGATTTAGAAAAATTAAATGTAATAACTACTTTAGTTAAGGATGCCTCGGGCAATGGGAAGTATACGTATAAAAACGAGGCAGGGGCAGAAGTTGTAATTGATGTTCAGGCGGATGTTATCAGCAATTTTGAGACTATAATCAACAATACAGATGTCCAGGATATCATCAACAATATCATCAAAACAGTAGGCGGAAATGTTTACTACGATGGCAGCTCTTTTACTTATATCACTGAAGATGGTGATACAGTTAGTTTGGATATTTCTACTATTGTAAAAGCCAATGAAACGCTAACTACTTTAGTAAAAGATGCTTCAGGTAATGGACAATACACTTATACCAATGAGGCAGGAACACCTGTAGTTATCGATGTAAAGGCAGATGTTATCAGCAATTTTGAGACTATCATCAACACTACAGAGGTTCAGGATATCATCAACAACATCATCAAAACAGTAGGGGGAAATGTTTACTATGATGGTAGTTCTTTTACTTATATCAATGAAGATGGTGATACAGTTAGTTTGGATATTTCTTCTGTTGTAAAAGCCAATGAAACGCTAACGACTTTAGTTAATGTTAACGATGTGTTTACTTATACAAGTGAAAATAGCACAGCAACAGAAATTAATATTCCGAGTCTAGTAAAAGGTCATGAAACTTTGACAACATTAGAAAATGTAAAAACACAGGAGACAGAAGAAAGTGGTGAAGTTATTGATATTTATACCTTAACATATAAAGATGAAAATGGGAATTTAAACCCTATCGATATAAAAGTATTGGTGAAGGGAAGTGAAACACTTACAACTTTAGTTTATGATCCTATAGCTCATGTTCTAACTTATACTAATGAAAAGGGAGAAGAAACTATCTTAAAATTAACTGATTTAGTTGGAGATGGGGAATCATTAACTAAGTTAGAATTTGATGCAAGTACAAATTCTCTATTGTATACTGATGAAAAACAAATCATTCATACAATTGATTTAGAGACAATAAATAAACATCCTTGGTATGATTCTGCAACACAAAAAGTAGCAACATCTAATACATCTGATATTTATACAAGAGGTTGGGTAGGAATTGGTTTTACAGAACCTTCTAATGCACCAAATGAAAAGTTGAGAGTTAATGGAAGTATAACTGCAGTTAATAGTTATTATGCTGATTATGTTTTTGAAAATTATTTTGATGGTTACTCTGCACTTAAATATGATTATAAGTTTAAGGAATTAGATGATATTGCTGATTTTATTAGAGAAAATCGTCATTTACCTGGTATTACACCAATCCATGAATTGAAGAAAACAGAAGAAGGGTATGCAATTAATGTTTCGGAACTTTCTGTCCAACTTCTAGAGAAAACGGAAGAGTTGTATTTACATATGATTGAACAAAATAATGAGTTAGAGCAGAAAGAAGCTAGGATAAAAGAATTAGAAACTTTAAATCGTGAAGTATTAAAAAAGATTAATCTTTTAGAGGAAAAAGAAACTAAAATAAATGAATTGGAAATGATAAATAAAATGTTTTATCAAAAATTAGAGCAATTAGAGCAAGAATTGTTAGAGTTAAAAAGTAAAAACTAAACTTTTAAATTATGAGTTATAATACCACTACATATAAGTATATGAAATATAAGTTTTCATTATTATTGATACTTCTTTTTACGGCTTTTTCTAGTTTGGCTCAAACCCATATGACTAAAATTAAAGATGGAACAATATCGGGTACAAGTGCCACTCCGAATCCTGGAGTTATATTAGAATTAGAAAGTGTTAATAAAGGTTTTTTAGCCCCTCGTTTAACAACGCAACAAAGGGATGCTATAGCTATAGAGAATCGAACAGATGGTTTATTGATTTACAATAGTACAACAGGGTGTTTCAATTATTGGAGTACGATTCAAGATACTTGGTTGAGTTTATGTGGGACACCGCCACCGGCTGTATTTGAAATCACTAATCTACAATGTAGTTCAGTACAGTCAAATGGGAACTTTAAACAAGGTGAATTTTTAAATTCTTCAAACTTTTTAACTATTCCAGTTACTGTAACTCAAGCAGGTACCTATGAATTAACTGCTACAACAGATAATGGATATTATTTTACAACTAAAGGAACATTTCCTACCGCAGGTGCATATACGCTTTTTGTCCCAGGAATAGGTACACCGAATAACGGGTATGATTCAGGTGCTCAAGGTGATAGATTGACTATTTTACTGAATAATAGAGAAAGTAATTGTGAAAAATATATTTTTGTAGAAAGAGCTAATGTTAATTATAGTATCGTATGTCCAGACACTTCTATTGAAGGAGCCTATATGATTGGACAAACTTTGACAAATACACATAAAATAGTTTTAAAAGTTAATGTTATTTCTGTTGGATATTGGAGTATAACAACCAATACAAGTAATGGGTATTCTTTTAGAGGAACTGGTAATTTTAGTCAAGCAGGTGAGCAGACCGTAGAGTTGTTAGGAACGGGAACACCTATTAGTTCAGGGACTAATTCGTTTACTTTTACAACCAACTCAGATCAGATGTCAGCTGCTTGTACAGCTGAAATTATTGTACAACCAATTAAATATACAGTAGATTGCTCTCAAGCGACTATAGCAGGTGTTTATAAGCAGGATGAGGCTATGACTGCCTCAAATACTGTAACTATTAAAGTTGATGTTCAAGCCACTGGTGAGACTAATATTAGCACTAATCCTGTTGCTGGAATTCATTTTACTTCTGGACCTTTATCTTTTGATAGTATTGGAGAAAGAAATGTTGTATTAACAGCAGTTGGTACGCCGACTACTCCAGGGGATCATACTTTTACTTTAAATGCAGCTAGTGGAATGATATCACCTTGTTCTTTTGATGTTACAGTAACAGCTCAACCAGTAGCTTATAATTTAATATGTTCATCTATTCAATTAGAGGGCTCATATGCGCCCAATATTGCAATGACTACTGAAAATAAAATGATATTAAATGTTAATGTTCAATATCCAGGTGCTTATTCTATTTCTACCAATACGGTAAATGGAGTAACATTTTCAGCAAGTGGTACTTTTACAATAACAGGTACACAAGAAGTTACCTTGACTGCTACGGGAACTCCAGTTACAGGAGGAATTCACCGCTATACTATAACAACAAATAGTTCTGTAGGAGCTAATACATGTAATAGAAATATTGAGTATTTATATCGAAAAATGAATATTCTTGGTCTTGGTACGGGGATGTATCAGCTTGGAACAGCATCTGGATCACAGGCATCAAAAGCAATTCCACAAGCTCTGGCTAATTTTGGGCCTAATGGAACTGTAAAGATGGAAGGTATAACGATTTTTAATGGCGGAACTGGACAAGGGACTACTCTAAAGAACAATATTAATAATAATAAAATTGATGTAGTTGTTATTGGATATAATTATCAACCTGATGCTGCTTCTATAGCAATATTAAAAGATTTTGTTAAGAACAAAAAAGGAGTATTGATTCATTCACAAGAAAATGATGCAAATTCTACAAGAGATTTGATTAATGCAATTGCTTTTTCACCTAATACTGTTGCATCAGGAACAGGACAAACTTATATAAATCCAATTTTAAATATAGATGATCCAATTTTAACTGGACCATTTGAAGATGTAAGGGGGAAAAATACAGGAAGTGATGTTAATAACTCATACTATATCACAGGGTATTCAAATGAATTCCAAAGTTTTATTCACCAAGAAGGTAATACGGATCGTTCATGGTTTTTAAAGCATAATACTCTAGGATATGTATATATAGGTGATTCTGGATGGACAGCAGGAACTGCTTCTAATACTTCAAATACAATTTGGCCAGCGGCTATAACATCAGGAGGTGCACCAATCTCTAAGTCTTATTATGGAGGTGTAACTGTATTTAATAGTCTATTGTATGCCAATACATTGACTTGGGCAATAAAATATGTTCAAGAGAATACAGATGTAAATTATCAAATTCCTTAAAATAAATAATGAATAAGAACAAGGCTACTTAGAATCAAACTAAGTAGCCTTTTTTGTTATAATTAAAAATCTTATAATTCTATAAAATAAATCAAAAAAATTATATTTATTATGTGTGTTTATTTCTGTTAATAGATAATCTTTATTGTTTGTTTATTTAAATTTATTATTTTATACTTTGTTTTTAACGAAATAAAATGATAGTATTGTATGATGTTATGACCTATAAATATAGAGTATAAATGTTTGTATATGGAATCTAAGCTTTTAAAATTTAATTTAATCTTATTTTTAGTTTTTTTTGTTAGTTGTGATAATAAGGTAATACCTGAAAAAGCAACCGTAGTTGAAAATTTTGAAATTAAATCCTACTTAGGTACTTGGTATGAAATCGCAAGATTTGATCTTTATTTTGAAAAAGATTTAGATAATACATCTGCACATTACTCTTTAAATGAAGATGGAACAATTCAAGTAGTAAATATTGGTTTTAATCAAAAGACAAAAAAATGGAAAAAAATTGATGGTAAAGCCAGATTTAGAAATAATGAAGATCAAGGAGCGTTGGAAGTAAGTTTTTTTGGACCTTTTTATTCAGGATACAATATAGTTGCACTTGATAAGGATTATAAATATGCTTTAGTTGTAGGGAAGGATTTAAATTATTTATGGATGTTGTCTCGAGAAAAATTTATCCCTGATAATATAAAATTAGATTTTGTAAACAAGGCGCAACAAATTGGATATAATACCTCTCGTTTAATTTGGGTTAAACACGATAAACTGCATAATCCTTACTTTTAGATGATATTGTAGGCTTCCCTAAAAATCGGACAGTTGTTAATTCGAAATTATTAACTTTAAACAAAACTGTCAA
>NZ_WMJX01000083.1 GCF_009711045.1 Myroides albus
GACTATGAGAGTGCCGACAAGTACTTGGCTGAATTTGCTGGTATTGAGCAAAGTGATAGTCGAGGAAAACTATTTATAGCGGATAAGGATACTTACCTTGACCAGATAAATGCGACAATTAAGCGATATGAGGTGAAGCCTTTACCGATTAATAGCCAGTATTCTGATTATGGCTCTGCACTTTTGGACAATAAGCTTGTATTTACCTCGGCAAGAGATACTGAAAGTACAAGAGAGGGAAAAAGACACAAATGGACCAATGAGGCTTTTACCAGTCTATACTTCACGGAAGTAAACGAAAAAGGTGAGTTTTCTGAACCAGAATTATTCGACAAATCTGTCAAAACAAAGGTTAACGAAGCTTCAGCTGTTTTTACTAAAGATGGGCAAACCATGTATTTTACGCGTAATAACTTTAAAAAAGGCAAGAAAGTTCACAATCAGCAGTATAGTATCTTACTGAAATTATACAAAGCAAATAGGTTAAGTGATGGCACGTGGTCTGAAGCAGTGGAGCTACCATTCAACTCGGATGATTTCAATACAGCTCATCCGGCGCTATCTCCTGATGAAAAGCTGTTGTATTTTGTCTCAGATAGAAAGGGAGGCCTTGGAGAGTCTGACCTTTTTAAAGTAGCAATCAACGATGACGGTTCATTTGGTGAGCCTGTTAATTTAGGAAGTCAAATAAATACAGAAGGAAGAGAAACATTCCCGTTTGTATCTGATGACAATTTCTTATACTTTTCTTCAGATGGCCGCCCTGGTCTTGGAGGATTGGATATTTATAAAGCGAAGATTAACGTAGATGGCAGTTTTTCTAAATTGGTAAATGTTGGAGCACCTATTAATAGTCCTGGTGATGACTTCGCCTTTTTTATCAATGATAAAAACCGCAAAGGTTTCATTTCTTCTAATAGAGAAGCTGGTATGGGTGGAGATGATATTTACTTCTTTCAAGTAGTGGATTGTAAACAACAAATCACAGGTAAGGTATTTGATAACAGTACAACTTTTGTTATTCCAACAGCTAGTGTTGTTCTGTTTGACAATAACTACAAAGAACTAGGTCAGTATAACGTAGATGACAATGGTGGCTATATCACTGAATCACTACCGTGTAATTTCAAGTTTAGATTAAAGGCAAGTGCACAGGGGTATCAAACCAGTGAAGTATCAACAGTGCTTGGCCGTGAATTTGACGCTTTTAATGAGGTAAATATCGGACTTGATCCGATTGTGGAGAAGATTGAAAAAGACGATGACTTGTTTAAGAAGTTGAAATTAGAGCCAATTTACTTTGACTTTGACAAATCGAATATTCGTCCTGATGCAGCAATTGAATTAGCGAAAGTTGTGGAAGTCTTGCAAATGTACCCTCAACTTAAAATAGATGTTCGCTCGCACACCGATAGTCGCGGTAACGATGCTTACAATTTGAAACTATCAGATAGACGTGCCAAATCTACAATCAGCTGGATGGTTAAACAAGGTATTCAAAGCGATAGAATATCTGGTAAAGGATATGGTGAATCACAGTTAGTGAATAAGTGTAAGAACCATGTTCCTTGTTCAAAAGCACAACATCAAGAGAACAGAAGAAGTGAATTTATTATAAAAGAATTATAAGCAGAGCTACTGTGATTAATTTGAAAAAAAACAACAAAACTTTTTTTTCACTGCATTACTTTAAAAGGTAATGCTTAGCCAAAGGTAAGGGGAGATTCTAGAATCTCCCCTTATTGATTTATATAAAAATCTTTTTTCTATTCTTGTTAAGTATGCTTTAACTTATTTAAAATAGTTCTTGATGCAATTATAATTTTTTTTGAGTGAAAGATTTGTTTACTATCTAATGAAAATAATGATGTATTTATTCAAAAAAATGTTTTATCTCTTTGGTATTACCTATATTAATAGAGTGATTTTGTCTGATTTTTTTTGTGGTTTGGTATGTAAGATTTTAATTATTGTATTTTATTTTAAGAGATAGCTTAAAATTGTGGTATAGCTTATAACATTGTCTCTTTAGGTGTGATTAACAAATAAAACAAGAAAATAAACCCCTGTCTTAAAAAAAAGACAGGGGTTTTACTTTTAATTTAATTGTACTAATTAGCACAATAGTATTAGCTTATCATTTTACCATGCTACACCTGTTAGATACCTTAGAGATACTTTATTGGTTACAGGGTGAGTGTAAGGAGAGATAATAACAATTATTTTATCCTCTCCAGAGTAGTATGTATAGGCATAAAACTGTGTTGTATACATACTTTCATCTAAAGGTTTAAAGCCTAAAGGTATAAGAGAATTATCTATAAATTCTCTTGCATCAAGTAGGGATTCATATCCCACTAGATAACCTTGAGCTGATGCCCCGTATAAGGTTTCATTTATACCTATGTTATCCTCAGTTGCTTTTTCGCTGATATAGTTTAAGTAATCTTCTTGTTCAGGTACCTCAAGAGCTACTCTTCTATAAGGTGAATTATACTTTTTTAATTGTTGATCAATATACTGCTCAGCAGCTTTTTGTTCGTCCCTAGTTGCTAATTGTCTTAGATAAGGAAGAGCGTGTTTTTTATCAATAATACTAATGAAGGTAAAGTCGATATTATCATCGCGTTGGATGACTTTAATTTTTGCCTGACTTGTGGCTTGTTTGTATGTAACTGTTAAAGTAGCTTCTCCAATTTGTAAAGCATTGATATAGTATTTTTCATCCACCTTTTCAACATCAGCTATGTCCTTGTTGTTTAATGAAAACTCATATTGAGCATTCGTATCATTATCACTATTTTTGATTATTAGTTCAACGTAATCTTTGTACTTTATACTCTGCTGTTCAAAATTTAAGGTTACTGAGGTTTTTGGTGGTTCTGGCTCCCCTGGTATTTTTACCTCAGTTGTGTTATCATCACTAGAACATGCAATTAGTAATAGTATTACACTAAAGGGGAAAATTAGTTTTAGAGTTTTTCTCATGATTAATTATATTTAGTTTGTATAAAAATAATCATATATCTGTTTGATTTTTATTGATTTAGACTTATTGTATTATAAATTATATCTAAATAGAACTTAGTTGATTAATAAGCATTATATGTTGGTACTTTACATATAAATAATGGAATTAAGTTAAAAACATTAAAATATTTTTTAACTTAAATTTAACTTAAAATAAAAACAATCGTTTTTTTATCTATAAAATGGAAAATAACTCAGTGTGAATGTAATATTTTGGGGCGTATAACCTTTATGTAATTATCTGCTAGTGGATTAGCTAAGAAATATTGGAATTTAAATAGGTAAATAGATTTAAAGGGTACTTCTAGCATAATCGCTATAGGTGATAAACAAATCAGAAAACTTAAAAGCATTGTCAAAAGAGTTGCTCTTGCGCAAAGGGTAATATTTAATTAAAACAAGGAGAAGGCGTGTGGTTTTTCTCCTTGTTTGTTTTTATTAAAGTTCTACATACTAATGTTAGTTTTTCTCAATATAGTCTTTAAGAATCTTTGTAAGCTTATCTAAAAAAATAGTTTTTGATGTAGTTCTTGATTTTATTCGATGAAAAATATGGTGAATATCTATAGGAGGAGTCTTGAAAATCAATTGAAAAAAAAAGCTATTTTTTGCAGTTCAACATTACCTTTATTAATTGAACCATTAAGATATAAGGCATATATAAGTTCCACAAGCGCAGCTTTTGTATCAGACCAATAAACATGTGGTTGGTTTGCATGTTTAATTGTAGGTTGTTTTGAATTTGTTATATTCTCTAGCCTTGTTTTGATATAGTTATAGAATAATTCATTAGAAATAATTTTAGCTATTATATAATCATAGTAAGTTGAGAACTCTGCGTCTAATTCAAAGACAAAGCTATTTACCCCTTGTAAAATATTTATATTCCCTAGGGTAAAATACTTGACATCTTTATCAGAGCGTCCGGATTTGTAATAATTGTAAAAATCCGATTTATGTAGGTGTTCAAAGAAATCTCTTTGCAATTTATTTTGTTGTGCTATAAAGTATTTCTCTATTGTTTTTGAACCAATTATTGGAGCATTAGCCTCTATTCGATATACTTTATTGTAGAAAATAAGTCTTGCTAAAAACTTAGGCTTGATGTTTTTAAAAAATATGATTTGTTCTTCTTGACTTGTAAAACCTTTAGTTGTTACAATTTGTTTTACCATAGAAAGGCCTTTTTTAAAGTATAAAGCCATTTCTTTGGCTTGTTTAATGGCCGTTTCAGGATCAGTACTTAATTGTTGTTCATTACTTAAAAATTCTTGACAAATCCATTTGTAATCAAAATTTTTCATAATAGTTAGGATTAAAATAATTATGTGAGTTTTAATAGTTCGCTACTAACTAGTTTGTTTATGCATTATAATGTAAAAAAAATAAATTATCTGGCATGTTAAAAATTAGCACATTTTGCGATTGTAAAACAAAAGTGTTATTTTGTAATATGTTGTTTATCAGTTTTTTAATTAATTGAAGAGGTAGATGTGTAATCAAACAATGTAAGTTCTCCCGTAGACTCTATTGTTTCAATTGATTTTTTTAGTCATGCAAAATGGTTTTATATATGATTTAGCTAAGAATTTAGAAGTTTTTTTAAACGCTTTAAAAGAGCATTTTTTACTTGTTGATCAAAATAAGGAGTTTGATCTTTTCAATGAATTTTTCAATAAGTTTTTACTGTTTTGTTCTCGTAAAAAGTATTTCGGATTAACTCCGGATTTTTTCTTTGATAAAGACAATAGAGCTTGTTTATTATTAACTCAAGAGAATCTTTGCACTTGTAGAGAATTTAGTTTAAAAACAAAAAAAACTCTTGGTATTGATTCTAATTTTATAGCCAAGTATTTAAATAAAGAGTTTTCTAGTTTTATAATAAGTGGACTTGAGGCTAAAGTATTTAGTAATTAATAAAGGTAAAACCCAAGTTTTACTAATAGGTGTTTTCTTGAAAGAGCAGTGCTTTTTGTCTGTCCTTAGAATTAAACGAGCAAAAAAACTACGTTTAAATTCTTTACATAGTGCTTATAGAGTTAATTACTATCAGAATCATTATAAGAGATTTTGTCAATTAAAAAGTGACACTTATTTAAAGATTACTTTAAGTGAATATGTTAATTTGAATAAACTGCAAAAAAGAACATTTCAGCGCAATTTTAAAAAGTTCATGGGTGTTAGCTTTTATAACTATCACATGCAACAAAGATTATTAAAAGGGCTTCATCTTATAATGTTTAGTGACTACTTGATCTCTGAGATAGCTTATAGATGTGATTTTAATAGTTATAAGAACTTTGTCAGAGCTTTTAGTCATGGACATAATCTAAGAGCATCTGACTTTAGAATTTTATAGTTTTTTGTTTAAAGTAAAGTATTTATAGTTTAGTTATATATTGGATTGCAACAGGTATGTGTAACACTTAGATAGTGGGTATTCCGGTCTAAACTGAACAGGTAATTCCGGTCTAAACT
>NZ_WMJX01000084.1 GCF_009711045.1 Myroides albus
CACCCAGCGCCTTATCATATTTCTATGGTAGGTTTCCAAATGCTCGCCCCCGAACCGGACTTACACGTCTCCGCGTATCCGGCTCTCCACTAATCTTGTCAGTCTAATGTTCCATTATGGATTTTCTGATGACAGCTATGGCATACAGCGACAGTTTTTCTTCTTCTTGCAATCATATGTCTTTCCCAACTCTTTTTACCTTCTAGGTTTTTGAGTTTTCGTACATGATGCATGACAAGCTTTTCCGTAGCTCCGCACATTTCACACTTTTCAGCTTTGAGCCTATCTACAAGACTTGTCCTACTTGCATCAAAGATGGAGTAAGGCATAATGTCAAAGCCTGCGTCTGTCATTGGGTTCTTTCTCCTAAACCCCAAGTCATAGAAGTATCTTTCTTTGACCGCTCCAGATTTAGTGGTAAACCTTACTGTGAATTTTCCATTTCTACGATACTTGGAATTTATCTTTCTCGTTGAACTTTTGTATTTCCCAGCAAAGGTTTTGTACATACTGTACTCCATGATAAATTTGAAGTTGTGCAATTCAGAACAGTTATTAGCAATAGAAAAGTAATTGTAGAATCCTCTTATTTCCCGATTGTATCGGTCAAGAATTTCAAGATCGTCATTGAATATAAGTCCAGATCTGCATTTCGGTTTCCAAATTTCCTTTCCGTTTTGGTATCGGAATTCCAATACACCATAGTCAAGTAATTTGTTCCTTATCGTTTCCGTACTCAATTTAAGATATACCCTTTTACCATAGGTTCTTCTCAAACGACCTGCAATATCTCTTCTCTGTGCGTTTGACTTTCTCACAAAGATTTCATAGCCGAGAAAATGTGCCGAATCTTCCGTGTGGGTAATGAGTGTTTTCTCATCTGACAGTTCCAGTTTGAGCTTTTGGTCAAGGAAATTTTTAATATCTTCCTTAACTTCTTTCGCATCTTGCTTACTACCAATTATCCCGATTAGAAAATCATCTGCATATCTGACGTATTTCAATCTTTTGTATTCCGTGTCCATTTCGTCACAGCTTGGAAACATTGCACGCTGCTTATCCTCTGCCTTAATCCTTTGGATTAAAATTGTTCTTTCACTTTCGTCTTCTACCGACTTTAGTTTTCTCACAGTTCTCTTTCTTGCATTGTCAAAGTCCATACGAACTCTACTTGGTCTGCGTTTTTTCCCTTTATCGAAGTTTGTGATGTATTCTTTCATGTATTTGTCTAATCTGTCGAGGTAAATATTTGCTAATATTGGGCTTACAATACCTCCTTGCGGCGTTCCGCTGTACGTTTTATGAAATTTCCAATCCTCGATATAACCTGCTTTAAGAAACTTTCTAATTAGCCTTATGAATCTATCGTCAGAGATACGTTCTTTAAGGATACTTATCAATATATCATGACCAATATTATCAAAGAATCCTTTTATATCTCCTTCGATAAACCATTTAGCTCCGTTAAACGATTTCTTGATTTGAGCTAGTGCAGTATGGCAACTACGATTTGGACGAAAACCATGTGAAGAATATTCAAAACTCTCTTCATAAATAGCTTCTAAAATCATTCTTATCACTTCCTGCACCAGCTTGTCATCGAAAGCAGGTATGCCAAGAGGTCTAACCTTACCGTTTTTTTTCGGTATGTAAATTCTCCTCGATGGTTGGGGCTGATAGCTTTCATCTCTCAATGAAGCTATCAGTTTCTCAATGCGTGACAAGCTCATATTGTCAATACTTTGACCGTCTGAGCCTTCTGTCATATTACCTTCTTTTGCATAAATGCGCTGATAGGCAACATAGAACATCTCGTCATTAAACAGAATTCTGTAAAGCCTTTCAAACCTATAGCTTGAAGTTTTACTGTGTTCCACTAGACTGTTTAATACTCTTTCTGGATTTCTCATAATGTCTCTCACATTTTCCTTTAATTGTATTAATAAAAATTAGCTGCTTCCCTTGGCCATGTACAAGGCTTTCCCTTGCTCAAACTACTACGGAAGCTCCGTTACCATGTCGGATATTCAGAAAACTTAACTTTCATAGCCTTTCGGCATTCCGATTTAGGTAATCCCCGTTTGCGACTTAATAACTATTGGCACGATGGATTGTCGGATACGACTTCCGTCCTTTGTACGCTTACTGCGACTGCGCTGTAATAAGTTCAAGCTCCAACCATACCAATTCACTGGTGGAGTATTACAGTATGACGATTGATAGCTATCTTACGCCATAACTTCAAGTGGAATCGCTTGGACTATCGTTTAATCAATTCGGATTTTATCCTCATATCCATCTTTTCATCTCGCCATTCAGTAGCAGTTTGATAGCTGACTGACTTATGACTTTACCGACATGCTTCACTCCCTGTCCAGTTTCCCTTTCAGATAAGTCGGTTGATGATAGGTTTTCCAAAGAACACTAACCTAATCTCTTGCCAAAGAGATATTTACTAAGCCACCTTGACGGGCGCACATAAATACTTGATATAAGAAGCCATATTTTGTTTGGCTATGGCCTTCCAGGCCTCTTCAATTAAAATGACTTTTCGCTGTCCTTTAAGGCGTCTCATTTTATTTATAAAAACTTCCATAATGATTATAGTAACCACAGGAAAGAGTATTTTATGATGTAGGCTAAGCACCCAGCGCCTTATCATATTTCTATGGTAGGTTTCCAAGTGCTCGCCCCCGAACCGCACGTACACCTTCCAGCGTATACGGCTCTCCATTAAAGTATCAGTCTTTCTTTCCCATATCAGTCAGTTTATGGCATCTAGGACAAAGGGCAATAGTTTTCCTATGCCTTGCAATCATATGTTTCTCCCAAGGTTTTTTATTATCTAAACCTTTGAGTTTTCTTACATGATGCATATGTAAATTTCCATCCTTAGCTCCACACAATTCACACACATTAGCCTTAAGCCTATCAACTAGACTAGTTGTAGTGATACTAAATGGTGATATGTTGTTATCTAACCATGACTGATGATTTGGGTTCTTGCGTTTAAAACCATCATTGTAAAAGACTCTGATTTTATTTTCGCCTTTCTTATTCTTAAAGTGTACAGTAAACACATTGTTTTGCTTGTACTTACGAGCAATCTTTACAACAGTTGTTCGGTATTTACGTGCTAATGTTTTATACATACTATACTCCATAATGTACTTAAAGGCACTCATCATCGAAACATTATTAGCTATTGAATAGTAATTGTAGAAACCTCTGATTTCTGAGTTATATCTATCTAAAATTTCAAGGTCATCATTGTTTATAAACTGAACTCGAGCTCTGGGTTTCCATTGCTCTTTTCCATTGTGTGTTTTAATTTCCAATGCTCCATATTCGAGCAACTTCTTTTTCATCACATCTGTAGTTAGTTTTAAATACACCTTTTTATTAAAGGCTCTTCTTATATGACCAACCTTATTTCTTTTAGTTAGATTAGATTTACGAACATAGATTTCATATCCGAGAAATTTGGCAGACTTTTCTGAATGGGTAATCAGAGTCTTTTCTTCTGATAACTCGAGTTTCAATTTAGATTCAAGAAAACTCTTGATGTCTTCTTTGACTCTTTGAGCATCTTGTTTACTCCCAATTATTCCAATTATAAAATCATCTGCGTATCTCACATATTTCATTCTTCTGTAATCGCAATCCATTTCGTCTCCACATGAGATTAAGGACCTTCCCTTGTCAAAAGCTTTAATTTGTTTGATGATTATTTTTCTTTCATCTTTGTCTATTACTTTTTTTAGTTTTACCACAGCAAGCCTTTTTCCGTACTCATATTCAATACGAGCTTTATTTGTTTTGCGTTTCTCCCCTTTATCAAACTTTTGGATGTATTCCATTACATACTTATCCAATTTATCTAGATAGATATTAGCTAGAATTGGACTAATAATTCCTCCTTGTGGTGTCCCACTTCGAGTTTTATGGAACTTCCAGTCTTCAATGTATCCTGCATTTAAAAACTTTCTTATTAGACGAATAAATCGTTCATCAGAGATGCGTTCTCTTAAAATATCAATCATAACTTGATGATTAATATTATCAAAGAATCCTTTTATATCCCCTTCTACAAACCATTTCGCTCCGTTGAATGTCTTTTGAATTTGCGCCAGAGCAGTATGACAACTTCGATTAGGTCTAAATCCATAGGAACAATTTTGAAATTGTCCTTCGTAAATAGCCTCTATAATCATCCTTATCACTTCCTGCACCAGTTTGTCATTAAAAGCTGGTATTCCTAGTGGACGTACTTTCCCATTTTTCTTTGGGATATAAATCCTTTTTGAAGGTTGGGGCTGATAACTCTCATCTTTCAATGATTGTATCAGTTTTTCAATTCGAACTAAGTTCATTCCATCAACAGTTTTTCCGTCAGAACCAGGTGTCATATTTCCCGGTTTTGCATAAATACGCTGATAGGCAACGTAGTACATTTGTTTGTTGAACAAAACACGATAAAGCCTTTCATACTTATAGGCTGATAGCTTGCTGTGTTTGGCAAGACTGTTTAATACTCCTTCTGAATTTCTCATAATGTCTCTCACATTTTTCGTTAATTGTATTAAAACCACTTTAACTGCTTCCCTTTGCCATGTACAGGTCGTTATCCTGCTCAGACTACTACGAAAGCTCCGTTACCACTCCAGATATTCAAGGGCAAACCCTATAGCCTTATAATCGGCGTTCTGTTATAGGTAATCCCCGTTTGTATACATAAGAACAATTAGACTATATAGTCTATGGCACGACAGAGTGTCGGATACGACTTTCATCCTTTACTACATATTGTAGTTGCGCTGTGATTAGTTCTTGCACCTTCTCCTCAAAGACTGGAAAAAGTGAATCACAGTACGACGAGTATAGTTATCTTAACGTCGCAGGTACGCGTAAAACCGCTTGGATTATCGTTCAATCAATACAGACTTTATCCTCATAACTGTCTTTTCATCTGACCATTCAGTCGCAACTTGATAACTAGTTGACTTATGGTCTTCTCGGCATGCTACACTCCCTGTCTGGTTAATTTCCCTTTCAGATAAGCCGAGTGATGATAGGTTTCTCAAAGAACACTTACCTAGTCCTTGCCAAAGGACATTTCTTATGCAACCTTGACGGGCGCACCCTT
>NZ_WMJX01000085.1:0-1737 GCF_009711045.1 Myroides albus
AAAAAGAGAGTAAGGCAAGTCGAAAGATTTGAATTAACGCGCTAATCGAAAATATAAAAAATATACGATGAAGAGTTTGATCCTGGCTCAGGATGAACGCTAGCGGCAGGCCTAACACATGCAAGTCGAGGGGTATAAGAAGCTTGCTTTTTAGAGACCGGCGCACGGGTGAGTAACGCGTATGCAACCTACCTTTTACAGGGGAATAGCCCGAAGAAATTCGGATTAATGCTCCATGGTTTATTTGGATGGCATCATTTGAATAATAAAGATTTATCGGTAAAAGATGGGCATGCGTGTCATTAGCTAGTTGGTATGGTAACGGCATACCAAGGCAACGATGACTAGGGGTCCTGAGAGGGAGATCCCCCACACTGGTACTGAGACACGGACCAGACTCCTACGGGAGGCAGCAGTGAGGAATATTGGTCAATGGAGGCAACTCTGAACCAGCCATGCCGCGTGCAGGATGACGGTCCTATGGATTGTAAACTGCTTTTGTACGGGAAGAAATGTGCCTACGAGTAGGTATTTGACGGTACCGTAAGAATAAGGATCGGCTAACTCCGTGCCAGCAGCCGCGGTAATACGGAGGATCCGAGCGTTATCCGGAATTATTGGGTTTAAAGGGTTCGTAGGCGGTCAGATAAGTCAGTGGTGAAATCTCATAGCTTAACTATGAAACTGCCGTTGATACTGTTTGACTTGAATAGTATGGAAGTAACTAGAATATGTAGTGTAGCGGTGAAATGCTTAGATATTACATGGAATACCAATTGCGAAGGCAGGTTACTACGTACTTATTGACGCTGATGAACGAAAGCGTGGGTAGCGAACAGGATTAGATACCCTGGTAGTCCACGCCGTAAACGATGGATACTAGCTGTTCGGTTTTCGGACTGAGTGGCTAAGCGAAAGTGATAAGTATCCCACCTGGGGAGTACGTTCGCAAGAATGAAACTCAAAGGAATTGACGGGGGCCCGCACAAGCGGTGGAGCATGTGGTTTAATTCGATGATACGCGAGGAACCTTACCAGGGCTTAAATGTAGATTGACAGGTTTGGAAACAGACTTTTCTTCGGACAATTTACAAGGTGCTGCATGGTTGTCGTCAGCTCGTGCCGTGAGGTGTCAGGTTAAGTCCTATAACGAGCGCAACCCCTATTGTTAGTTACCATCGCGTTAAGGCGGGGACTCTAGCAAGACTGCCGGTGCAAACCGAGAGGAAGGTGGGGATGACGTCAAATCATCACGGCCCTTACGTCCTGGGCTACACACGTGCTACAATGGCAAGTACAGAAAGCAGCTACCTGGCAACAGGATGCGAATCTCCAAAGCTTGTCTCAGTTCGGATTGGAGTCTGCAACTCGACTCTATGAAGCTGGAATCGCTAGTAATCGGATATCAGCCATGATCCGGTGAATACGTTCCCGGGCCTTGTACACACCGCCCGTCAAGCCATGGAAGCTGGGGGTACCTGAAGTCGGTGACCGCAAGGAGCTGCCTAGGGTAAAACTAGTGACTGGGGCTAAGTCGTAACAAGGTAGCCGTACCGGAAGGTGCGGCTGGAACACCTCCTTTCTAGAGAATTAGTTAAGTGTTAATTCTACTTACTCTCGCTGCTTGTTCAAAAAATAAAAAAAGGTATTATACAGAGTCTCGTAGCTCAGCTGGTTAGAGTACTACACTGATAATGTAGGGGTCGGCAGTTCGAGTCTGCCCGGGACTACTAAAAT
>NZ_WMJX01000085.1:1767-4967 GCF_009711045.1 Myroides albus
AAACTAACCGCCTAAAAGTTACTGTTAACTGTAAGCTGTTAACCAAACACTAGAAACGGGGGATTAGCTCAGCTGGCTAGAGCGCCTGCCTTGCACGCAGGAGGTCATCGGTTCGACTCCGATATTCTCCACAAGGACTAAAGTCCAACCGTTCATTGACATATTGATAAAACTTAACTAACAAAACAGTTAGAAAGAACAAAAAATATAGAAATATATAGAAAGTACGATTCGAAAGAATTGTAAGCACATAAGCAAAATAAGGGCGTATGGGGAATGCCTAGGCTCTCAGAGGCGAAGAAGGACGTGATAAGCTGCGAAAAGCTACGGGGATTGGCACACACGAATTGATCCGTAGATATCCGAATGGGGCAACCCAATATGTTGAAGACATATTATCCTGTATAGGAGGCGAACCCGCTGAACTGAAACATCTAAGTAGGCGGAGGAGAAGAAAACAAAAGTGATTCCGTAAGTAGTGGCGAGCGAACGCGGAATAGCCCAAACCAAAGTTGTTACGGCAATTTTGGGGTTGTAGGACCACGACATTTCTTGCGGCTTGAATTAGAAATACCTGGAAAGGTATACCAAAGAGGGTGACAGTCCCGTATAAGTAAGAAAAGATAAGAATAGTGGTATCCTGAGTAGGTCGGGGCACGTGAAACCCTGATTGAAACTGGCGGGACCATCCGCTAAGGCTAAATACTCCTGAGAGACCGATAGTGAACCAGTACCGTGAGGGAAAGGTGAAAAGAACCGTGAATAACGGAGTGAAAAAGATCCTGAAACCATACGCCTACAAGCGGTCGGAGCCCCTTTGTGGGGTGACGGCGTGCCTTTTGCATAATGAGCCTACGAGTTACCGTTGCTGGCAAGGATAAGGACTTCAGGTCTGGATCNACCGTTGCTGGCAAGGATAAGGACTTCAGGTCTGGATCCGTAGCGAAAGCGAGTCTGAATAGGGCGCTTTAGTCAGTAGTGGTAGACGCGAAACCGTGTGATCTACCCATGGGCAGGTTGAAGTTTAGGTAACACTAAATGGAGGACCGAACCGTTTAACGCTGAAAAGTTTTCGGATGACCTGTGGGTAGGGGTGAAAGGCCAATCAAACTCGGAAATAGCTCGTACTCCCCGAAATGCATTTAGGTGCAGCGATGATCATAGTTACTTAGAGGTAGAGCTACTGATTGGATGCGGGGGCTTCACCGCCTACCAATTCCTGACAAACTCCGAATGCTAATTAATGATAATCATCAGTGAGGGCATGGGTGCTAAGGTCCATGTCCGAGAGGGAAAGAACCCAGACCATCAGCTAAGGTCCCCAAATGTATGCTAAGTTGAAAAAACGCGGTTTGATTGCCCAGACAGCTAGGATGTTGGCTTGGAAGCAGCCATTCATTTAAAGAGTGCGTAACAGCTCACTAGTCGAGCGATCGAGCATGGATAATAATCGGGCATAAGTATACTACCGAAGCTATGGATTTACGTTTTATAACGTGAGTGGTAGGGGAGCATTCTATCGGCAGAGAAGGTGATTTGTGAGAATTGCTGGAGCTTATAGAAAAGAAAATGTAGGCATAAGTAACGATAAGGGGTGCGAGAAACACCCCCGCCGTAAGACTAAGGATTCCTGAGCTATGCTAATCAGCTTAGGGTTAGTCGGGACCTAAGGCACACCCGAAGGGGGACGTCGATGGCCAACGGGTTAATATTCCCGTACTACTTATAACAGTGATGGAGTGACACAGTGATGAAAGCACCGCGAACTGACGGAATAGTTCGTTGAAGCACGTACCTATAGGTTTGATAGTAAAATGCGTCAGACTTGGAGAAATGCGATAGTACTCAGCGTCTACGGACAAAGAGATAGTGTGCCTAAGGGCTGTCAAGAAAAGCTTCTAAACATAGGTTATAAGTACCCGTACCGTAAACCGACACAGGTAGTCGAGGAGAGTATCCTAAGGCGCTCGAGAGATTCATGGCTAAGGAACTAGGCAAAATAGACCTGTAACTTCGGGAGAAAGGTCGCCAGCGCAAGCTGGCCGCAGTGAAGAGGTCCAGGCGACTGTTTATCAAAAACACAGGGCTCTGCAAAATCGTAAGATGACGTATAGGGCCTGACACCTGCCCGGTGCTGGAAGGTTAAGAGGAGATGTTATCGATGAGTAATTGTTGAGAAGCATTGAATTGAAGCCCCAGTAAACGGCGGCCGTAACTATAACGGTCCTAAGGTAGCGAAATTCCTTGTCGGGTAAGTTCCGACCTGCACGAATGGTGTAACGATCTGGACACTGTCTCAGCCATGAGCTCGGTGAAATTGTAGTATCGGTGAAGATGCCGATTACCCGCAGTGGGACGAAAAGACCCTGTGCACCTTTACTATAGCTTAGTATTGTTCTCGGATAAGTGATGTGTAGGATAGGTGGGAGACTGTGAAATGGCGTCGCTAGGCGTTGTGGAGTCATTGTTGAAATACCACCCTTTGCTTATTTGAGATCTAACTCCGCAATTGTGGAGGACATTGCTTGGTGGGTAGTTTGACTGGGGTGGTCGCCTCCAAAAGAGTAACGGAGGCTTCTAAAGGTTCCCTCAGCACGCTTGGTAACCGTGCGTAGAGTGCAATGGTATAAGGGAGCTTGACTGAGAGACTAACAAGTCGACCAGGTACGAAAGTAGAGCATAGTGATCCGGTGGTTCCGCATGGAAGGGCCATCGCTCAAAGGATAAAAGGTACGCCGGGGATAACAGGCTGATCTCCCCCAAGAGCTCATATCGACGGGGGGGTTTGGCACCTCGATGTCGGCTCGTCACATCCTGGGGCTGGAGAAGGTCCCAAGGGTTGGGCTGTTCGCCCATTAAAGTGGCACGCGAGCTGGGTTCAGAACGTCGTGAGACAGTTCGGTCTCTATCTACTGTGGGCGTTAGAAATTTGAGTGGATCTGATTCTAGTACGAGAGGACCGAATTGGACCAACCTCTAGTGCATCTGTTGTCTCGCCAGGGGCATCGCAGAGTAGCTACGTTGGGCAGGGATAAGCGCTGAAAGCATATAAGTGCGAAACCCACCACAAGATGAGATTTCTTTAAAGGGCCGTGGGAGATTACCACGTTGATAGGCTATAGATGTAAAGGCAGTAATGTCATAGTCGAGTAGTACTAATAGCCCGTAAGCTTATGTGAATCTCCCCTTGTTTACATACA
>NZ_WMJX01000086.1 GCF_009711045.1 Myroides albus
ATATTAAAAATCAAATCATTTAATTACACCCAACGGGTTACAATACTATTATTGATCCAATACTTATAGATAATATAGATTATTTATTATCTGCTCAAATTTTTAATAAAACAAACTCACTTCTTGTAAGCAATGTAACTGATGTAGTAAATACAAAAGACACTTCAGTGCAATTCCGTTTTGGAAGTAATAATATGTACAGCACATTACCTGCAGGAACAGAATATGTTGTTATTCTTAAATATGTATCAACAGTTGCAGCAGATTAATCGTACGCAATCAGATAAAAAGTAAGTGATTTACACAAACGAAAAGAGCACTCTAATAGTGCTCTTTTTTTTTACTAACTCGCCAACTCATTATCTTAAGAATTATCTATCGTCCTGTTTTAAACAGATCTATCAAAAAAAAGAGGCCTTTAGCCTCTTTTATTTTGATAAATTACTTTTATTTTGAATAGATTTTCAAGGTACTACCACTGGCATAATACAAGTTTTCATTAATTGGGTCTACTTCGTATAAAGGTTTATTGCTATCTAATAAAACCTTAGCAACTTCTTGCCCGTCTTTTTTTCTCACTTTTATCAACTCTGGTCCTTTCTCTCCGCGGTTTGCAACGAATGCGTATTCATCATTTTGTTTCATTGCATTGAAGCGCGAGCGTACCTTAGAAGTTAGGTTCTTATCCAATGCATCTGCAACCTCTCCATAAGCGTCTGCTTTCTTATTTGCACGTTTTTGTGCTGCATCTGTTAGCAAGGTATTAGTTTCAGAGCGAAGTTGTCCATTGGTGTCTCGGTAAGTCATTGTCACAGTTGCATTAGCAGCAGCATTATTTGCCGATTGAGATGCTCCTAAAAAAGCGCCACCAACAATACCCGCAGATTTCATTAGACGTCTTTCTGCCTCACCTGGTTCCTTATATACATTGTGATACAATTCATTTCCCTCCAAGTCTAATCCAATCACATCATTCTCACCTACGATACAAATTCCCCAATCAAATGTCTCAATGCTCTTGATTGTCTTATCATTCTTCACTTCTACTTTACCTTTCGGTTTAGGATCTTCTTTACTCGAATTATTAAACGTGTAGATTCTTTTATTGTTATACACAACAAATTTGTCATCCATAACCGAATATACTAATGGTCTTTTCTTATCGAACTTCACATTCTTTTTCCATATTTTCTTGCCAGAAGTATAATCTACCATATTTCCATATGTATCTGTTAAATAGAATACACGGTCATCACCCGCTTTTCCTAAATAATACACCTCGTCTTTTTCATCATCCGCAATCTCTACGAATTTCTTCCATTTGTTTTGTCCATCTCCATCGACTAAATTCATTTCATTATCAGCAATGTATAGATAATCGTTATCCACAGGAATTACTTGTTTTATATTCTTCCCTTTAGCATCTTTCTTCCATATCTTCTGACCAGACTCATAGCTGTAGAAGTTAAACCCAGATGTATGTGCTACCAACAGCTTATCTTTGTGATCTTCTAAATAGCTAATGCGTTTAGTTACAATATCCTTCTTCCATAGTTTTTCTCCATCTCCAAGAGTCAATACGTTTAGTGCATACTTATAAGAGAAGAAGGAAGATTCATCAGTGATGATGATAGCCTTATCTCTATTTTGATTCAAGAAGAAATTTGTAATAATATAGGCAGTATTCCAGTTGACAACTCCAGACTGCTTATTAATATTGTATAGTACACCTTTTACAGTCACAAAGATTTCGTCTGAAGTAGTCAATATTTTATCTTCTGTAATAGGAGCCCCTTTTCCTATAAATGCCTTAAACAAACTCCCCAAAGACTTACTTAAACTATCTAATGTACCTAATTTATTAGTCCATAATACTTGCTTACCAGCGATATCATAGCTCAAGAAATCAATACTTTCACCTTGTGTTCCTAAGATTAATAATGTATTCTCTCCAAGTAAGTAGTACGTCTGTAGAATCCTATACTGCATTTCTGCAGAGTTAAACACAACTTCTCCTGTCGTAGAATTGATAATTAAGTCATTGTGTTCCAAACGAACGGACGCATAAGGAGAATTTGGAATTAAAACCACTTCTTCATCTTTCTGAAAAGCTCCTAAGAAATCGTTATTCTCTAACTTATTTAAAGTTGAAGCAGCTCCCTGCATTGCAGTTGTACTTGAATAATCTTTTTTTGCAAAAGACCAATCGATCTGATGTGTCTCTCCATTGATACTGGAAATATTTTCCTTGTCTTCTACAATGACATTTCCTGTGAGTGGCTCTAATAGCACTTGTTCAATATTGTGCTTTAACTCTACATTGACTTGAGCAGTGGCTCCAATAGAACACAACACGCCAGCTAATAAATAGTACTTTACATTCATATATTTGTTATTAAAAGTTTTTCTAACTCTTCTTGCTGTATAGCATATTCTGTTTTACTATTGATAATCTCATTTCAATGTCAAAGTTTCAAGCCCTTTTCCTCTCCCCATTCATAGTGATGTATTATATTTTAAAACAACGTTTACGATCACACTCTCCTCTTCTAAGTAAAAGACTAATACACTTTCTTTAGCTCCACATCACCATTTGGCCACACCCAAATAAACATATCATCCCTAAAATAACCACAATCAAAAATCAACACAAATTAACATAATAAAATACAAATTCAATAAAAAAAATAATATATTTTATTACTATAAATTAATATTCACTCCCTTTAATTAAAACACATAACAAACTGATAAGAAATAAGATAAAACTAATACTACACAAGAAAATAGTTTAATCATACATCTAAAGGATTAATATCAATTTAACAATAAAAAAAGACAGCCCCTCTGTTTGTTTTAAAAGTGTATTGTCCACAGGGATAGCTACAATACACCTCAATATACCCAGCCCCTTAGGTGATTGACTTGGGAAAGAATACTATCATTTGTACCTATTCTATTGACGTTTTTATACCTATATAGACTCTTAACTACTTAAGAGACATCATCGCATTTATATGTTTACTACCTAAAGACAAGGTATTCATTATAAACCTGAGAGAAATACAGACAAAGCTATTTTGCAGTAATTTGATATCGTAACTCAAAGACAAAGTAATAGCTGTTTTAGGTGAGTTTGGTTCAATGTTTAAAAATCTTACACCTCTCTCCTTTCATTGCGGAATACTAATTAACTACCCCACCTGATTACACACAGCAAAAGGTTTTCTTTTATGCTGCGTAAACCGACTCTTCTGATCTATCAAAAGAACAATTAACACAATCGCTCTTCAGAAAAAATAGTATTCATAAATAACTATGAGATAATCTTCGTACGATGTAAGATGCCATTACATATTATGAATTTATAATTACATTATTACCCTTTTATTATTTACCTTTCGATACTAATGTAGAGACTATTATTTGTCATATCTCAAAGGATAGTCACATGCTAAACGATAAATACTAATCGCTATGATAAGAAACAAAATAATACTGAAAGACTCATTCCCTGCGCTGAGTAAAGAGCAAATCAATACATTCGAAAAGCGCCTAATAGATAAATTTAGTTTTCCTCCTTTGCCTGAAGATTACAAAGCGTTTCTCTTGCAAAACAATGGTGGATATGTCTCTCCTGGAGTAATAGATGAAGGGCACAGCCACGATATTGTATTCGATACACCATTACAATGGGTACGTGCAGAAGGAAAACCCATGGTGAGACCAAATATCTATTGCTTCTTCGCAGTATGGCTACCTGATGAAATGAATATCGATGAGGTAACCAATGAAGATTTGTACACTTTAGAGGCATCGAATGCCTATTCGAGAGAAGACTTTGACGTCTTACCTACCCTCATGATGTCAATTGGTATGACAAGTCATGAAGCTTCAGGAGACCTATTAGCTATCTCACTTGAAGAAGAAGAGTACGGTGCTGTATACTACTCGTATAACAATGCAACACATCCTGCAAAGTTCCACGGAGATTACTATGATAAGGCTGCACAAGTAATCATCGACACTCATAAACTAACTCCTGAAATATACAACAACTTAGAAGGAGAAGAAAAAAGAAAGATGGAGGATTTGTTCAAGAAAGCTTACTTTGTGAAAGTTGCTAACTCATTTACTGAATTTCTCAACAATTGTGAAGTAATAGAAAACCCTTATCAATAAAAATAGTTTATACAAACAATACACAAAGTGTTCTATACTAAAAACAAAAGCATAGAACGCTTTGCTTCTACCCTATGTTGTATCTTATTCAGTGATTGATTTATTTGTGTACAACTACTGCATTCTTCTACTTATAATCTATGCCTAACTGTGTACAAAAGATTCTAACAAGAAAAAGATTGACTATACTTTCCTTCTCAGACAGTATAAAATCGGAAGGTAAACAAGCAGGCTAATAACGATGGGAATTACCGATAACTGTAGGGTATGTACTATTGACGCTTTAAGACTATAGGTACTCCATCCAGCTTCTCTATCCCCAAAGACCAATAAGTCCTCATAGAACCAAAGTACTATAACTATGAGACTGTGAATGACTACTTGTATACCAAAAGATTGGATACGCAAAACAACTAATAGAAGTAAACTATAAAACACACTAACAATTAACGCTCCGACTAAGACATCTTGATAAAAGTTAAAAGTAATATCACCCGATGGTCTATCTCTCAAAGTATACATAGAAACAGCTGTCTGTACAAAGGAAATTAGAACAAACAATATCCAATGAAAGAATAGATGCGTTTTATTGATATGGATATCCAAACGAAATCTGGACAATTAGTTAAGCAGC
>NZ_WMJX01000087.1 GCF_009711045.1 Myroides albus
TTAGCTTATGAAATATGGGCTTGGTCGGGTGGATACCTTACAATAGATAGTCTTTCATTATTAATCTCTTTTTTCTCTAAAATAGAAAGCTCCTCTTTACTCAAAGGCTTTTTATTAAGCTTAGTCTTCTTAGGCTTGTATTGTGCAAAAGGATTAGAAGGAATAATTCCTTTTGCAACTGCTCTTAAAACAATCTTCTTAAAGTTTGAGATATACTTTATAGCCGTATTGTTAGAACATGCTCTAACAGTCTTTAAATAGTGTTCATATTCAAGGATAAACTCATGATCAAGTTCTCTGAACTCAATATCATCCTTATTGTAAATCTTTTTAATAAACTCTCCTACATGAGACCTTGCTGTTACATATCTCTCATAGGTACCAGGAGCATACTCTCTAGGAACTAGTTCCAAAATTTCTTCATTGTGCTTTTGAAACTCTACTAAGACTTTACTCTTATCAGACCCTTTACCTTGAACAAAGTCCATTAATACAGAGACTGTAATAGGTTGCCCACTACTTACAAGTTCTAATTTGTAATGATTAATCTTAGATACGATTGTATCCAATAGAAAATTAAGGGTTCTAGCATCTTCTTTCGTGCCACTTGCCCGACCTGCCCTCTGGTTCCATCTATTGATATCCCATTTTTGGCTAATGGAAGTCTCTCTAGCGATTCCATCTACAATGATTCTAAGGTAAACCATCCTTAAATCACCTCCGTCTCTTCCTTTTTTAAGGAAAAAACTAATTGATAAGCGTTTTTCTAGCATAATTCAACTGTTTAAAATTAGTAATAAATGTCGAATTAAAACACTCAAAAATCAAGATGTAAATCTCTTTAACCCCTTACTATCACTAGGATTTAGCTAATTTTTGTGGCGCAGGACAGAACATTCTCTCTGCGCCATGAATTAAGCGATTCCTTATGAGCATTTTTGAAAAAAATGCGATAGGGCTAAAAAAGAAAAAACCTATAATTCATTGAGAATCATAGGTTTTAAGCTGTTTTGATGACTTTTAAAAAGTTATCATTTATAATTTCGCGGAGAAAGAGGGATTCGAACAATCCCCATATCTTTTTATATACTAATAAGTTATATGGTTTTAATTAGATATGTTAACCTATTTGTAAGCCTTTTACTAACATAATAAAGATAATACAATTTTATAATTTAGTTTATCACTTACACTATAGATATAATATACATTCTCATCTATAATAAGTTTACCCATTTTATGATTTATATTTTTAAAGGCTGCTGCACTCATAAAGTATTTATCTGTTTTTATTATTACTGCCTGTAAAATATCCCAATGGTATAATAGTTCAATTTCATATTTAAATTCTTTAAGATTATTATGTAATGATTTTGATAGGTAGATATAAGATTCATATCCTTTAATTCTATCCTTAGTTATTTCTAGAGAAAATTCTAGCTCTTGATACTGTGAACCTAGCAAGAATGTATTATAGAGCTCATTCATAGTATTGAAATAAAAAACCACCATAAAATCTTATGATGGTTAAGTTAATGAGGTTAAAACTTATAAGTGTTTTACTATTTAAAATCTAATAGATAATATGTTCCTGAGTAATACCCATTCAGAGAATCAAATTCCCAAGTCTTACCATTAATTTTCACATAACCTCCAAGTTGTTTTTGACTACCTTGTATATAAAGAGTAAAATATTCAGTGTGTTTTGGTAATGTAAAGGTTACCTTATCTACATTGCTATATTTGAATTTATCAGCTAAATCATTGTCCATATTTTCTCCAAAAGGATCTGCTTCTAATGATGATGCTTTTCCTTTAGTAAGTATAATTTCAACATTGTTTAGGTTATTATTGCTACTGCTGTTATCATCACTTGAACAGCTTGTAATTACTACTGTAGAAAGTAATAATAAAAATAAAGGTATTAGTTTTTTCATTTTTAAAAAGTTTAATTATTAAAGTAAATTGTCATATATGACAACATTATAAGCTAGTTAATTGTTGAATATTTAGAAAGTATATTTATTTAAAATTTTTAGCTCTAGTAAAATGAAATAGAGTTAAGATAATTATCACTGTCTCCTGAAGATAAAAAGTCTTTCATCCCCCATACTTCAAATGATACTAGAGAATTTCTTACAAGAAGTATTACTGCTTTTACAGTACATTTATTACCTGTCAAAGGATTTATAGCTTGAAACTGTATTTCTCTACCATCATATTTTCCTTTCTTAATTTTAGAGCTAGAACCTGTAGAGCCACTATAGTCTAGTTTTCCTCTTACTGCATTATCTAATAAAGCATCTATAATTTGTTGTTTTTCTTTTTCACTCCAAGTTTTTTGAGCCTGTACATATTCACTATAATTAGGAATAACATTTTTAACTACAATAGCCATATATAAAGCATTTTCAGTTTTACCTGAATAAGTTAAATTACCTTGTAAAGCTCTGTATTCTGGAGTGCTAGGAAATGTTACAAAAATTCCATCTGTTACCTCTTTTTTGTTTTGGGCTACTACTGTACTTGAAGAATATAGTATCAAAAATAAGAGAAACTTGTTTAATATTATTTTTACTACTAATTTAAGCATATTAAAATCTAATTTATTTGAGAGATATTTTTATCTAATCTATACTATATATTAGGTATATCTAATTTCAATTTTTTAATTGTTTTTTCATTTAACCTATATGATATATATGGATATTCATATACTTGAATATCATTTTCTTGGAGTTTCTCTTTTCTTGGAGATTTATCTATCATAATCATATAATTAAATTTCTCATTAAAATAAGAATCAGTATTTATTCCTTTAAAATAACTTATTTCTAAATTATTAGTATTCCATACTAACTGCTCTGTATTATAATCATTCCAAGTATTATGTGTTTTAGTCTGATTTTTATCATAGTAGTAGAAATTTATATTCTCTTTGATAATTTTATCAGGTTCTCCATATTTTTGTATTAACATTTTTTCTATTTTCACAACTAAATCTTTGTGTAATGCTTGATTAAAAGTTTTTATACCTGTCTCTTTGGTTGCATCAACAAGCCCTCCTGAAGGATTAAATATTAATGTATTACTTACAAAGCCTAGAAAAACATTTAATTGTACAATATTACTAGTTCCATCAAATGCTTGTTGATTATATAAACCATAATGTTCTATAGAAGAGTTTCCTAATAATTGATTAAACTCTTTAGTATAAGCCTTGACAATTGTATTTTGATCAAATTCTTCTAAATTTGAAAGTATTGAAGTAGTAAGAAATTTAGTGTAAGGAATTTTTAATGTGTCATATTGTTGAATAAACTCTTTGTTACTCTTGCCTAAAACTAGTTCATCAATAACTGTTATATCTTTTTCACTCACATTATTACAAGCAAAAAAAAGTGTACTTATAGTACAAATTGATATTATTAATTTTAATTTCATATTTTATTTTTTTAGTTTGACTTATTTTGATTTTGAATATGTATTTACAAAAATAAGTTTTAAAAACAACCTATTAAAGTTAGTTTTATTAGTAAACAATTATTAATTTTTTAAATAACTACTAATTTGAATCTTCTTATTAATAAGAGAACTATAAATGTCAAAACACATAATATTAAATAGATATTAAATAAACTACCAAAAATAGAAGGTATATACACATTATAAAGAATTACTATATAATGGATGTTGTCTATATCAGTAGATGTTGAGAAGTTAGAATAATATTCTATTTCTGTAAAAGGTAGTGAAACATACAGGCTACCTCTATTAATAGATCTAACACTCTCATTGACTTCTCCAAAATGCACATAAACTAATAGTATTAAATAAGGAATACATAATCCCTTTAATAAGAATATTAAAAAACTATAAATCTTTTTTTTTTCTTATAACTATCTCCTTTTTTTCTTTCATATTTTGTTTTTATAAGATTATTGAGTTAATTACAATGTTGTCATATATGACATTAAGTTAAGCAAATATAAATCTTTCCTTGAGCTTGTCAAATATGTCAAGTATGAATAAAGAAGATTTATTAAAAAGTATTGGTAAAAATGTGAAACAGGCTAGAGAGTTAAAAGGCTTGTCTCAAGTAGAATTAGTAGGTTTAATGGAGGGGAATATTGATACTACTAATATTTCTAGAATAGAATCAGGTAGAACTAATCCTACTATTTTTACATTATATAGAATAGCTTCTGCACTAGAAATACCCTTAGAAAACTTAACTCAAATATAGCTATTGATACAAATAGCTATTATAATATATCTGCATATTTAATTCCTGCTAGAAGATAAGAGTATTTAGATAACTATTTAGGTAAAACACTCATTCTCACTAAAAATAAAATACACCTAAACTTGTAATTGTTCAGGTGTATGGACTTGGTAACTTAGCCTGGACATTAAGTTAAGCATA
>NZ_WMJX01000088.1 GCF_009711045.1 Myroides albus
CAAAAGTAAAACTATTTTTTAATCTCGCAAAACTTTTTTTTGAAAAATTTCTTTTTCTTTTTTCTTGCGAGCCACAGTGTTTACTGAAGCGGACCGCAAAGATAATACCTTATCTTTTACTTATCCAAACTTTATTTTGTTAAAGTTTTTAAAGCCTTTCAAAGTTATTAATTCTTCTTTACTGCTTTCTTTATATTTAGGAGCGTCTGCCTCTAGAGTCGTTATTACTTCTCTAATGCGGATGCAAANCTTTCAAAGTTATTAATTCTTCTTTACTGCTTTCTTTATATTTAGGAGCGTCTGCCTCTAGAGTCGTTATTACTTCTCTAATGCGGATGCAAAAGTAGTATCTTTTACGCTACTTCCAAACTTTATAACGCCTTTTTTTAAAGGTTTTTTTCGGAGTAACGATAACTACCTATTATGATACACATTACAAGTAAAACTTTCTTTAGTATTTCTGATATCCCCCCTTCCCTACCTTACTTACACCAGTAATAATGCATTTATCTCCTTCAACAAGATTCTTTATACTATATCAAGATTCTTTATACTATATATAGTATAGTACATACCTAAATACTTCGATATAATACAGGTGCCAATAACCAAATACAAGAAAACAAATCACACTCTATTAAATAGTGAAAACAAAAAATGAGGACAAGTCCTCATTTTTTAAAAGAAAGTAATAGCAAAACTATAAAGCTATACCTATCCTATATAATTAAACTTTAAAAAGATGTAGTAATACCTATAGTAAGTCCAGCCGCTTCTGTTACATAACGACAAACACCTCCTACACACATTAAACCGCCTCTTTGTCTACCGTAAGCAGCAGAAACACGAGTAACACCTTTTGTAAAACTAGCTCCAAAATTATAGTAATGAATTTTGTTATCTGAATCATCATTCCCATAATTATACATGTCACTACCAAAAAAAGACCATTTACTGTTTAGTGCAAATTCCAAAGTACCTGCCATCCAATTCTTATTATCAGCATCCGCCCACATATGTTGTAATTCCATTCTAACAGATTTATCATCCAAGAATTGATAAGTTGTTTCAGCACTCACAATATTTGTATTGATATTTTCCATTTTACCAAGTAATACAGGAGCATTATAGAATTGATTCAAATACATAAAGACAGAAGACCATTGTTTAGACCATTTCTTTCTAACTTCAAAGCCAAGATCTCTATAATACTTTTCTCCAAAACCAATAAACTCGTTACTTACATCCCCTTCAAAGAAATTAACTTCAGATTTTAGTCCAGCCCAATACGCACCATTAACTGTTAAGTTCATTCCATACGCACCTCCCAGAGAAGTACCTTTCTTAAACTCATAATAAAAATCAAATTGTCCTCCGATCTCTCCTGTCTTACCAGCCATCAAATCAATATTAGACTGCGCTTGGTATACATATATATTCTGTAAAGAATAATCATACTGTTTAGTCAATGCAGGAACATAATTCATAATCCCCTTAAAATAATCATTCCCCAAGAATTCACGTTCAGAGAAAATCCCCATATTCTCAATTCTTCTGAAATTAACATCCAAAGACATACCCTTTTGAGTAAAACCAGTATTAATTAACAAAGCATTACCATCATACTTACTCCCCTCATCAATCATAAAATTCTGAACTAAACAATCAGAGGCCTTAGTTACATACTCAGCACCAATATAAAACCCTTTAAAAGCGTAATCAGCTCTAAAAGAATAACCACTATTAAATCGATCTAAATCATCATACTCGTCGTTTTTATTAAAATTTCTACCTAAGAAACTAGCCCCTAAACTCAGTGTATGTTCATCCCATCCAGCTAAGTCATCAATACTAACACCAATATCGGCACCAAACAAAAAAGACTTAGACAAATCAAACCCCATTCCGACTCTCTGTCTACCACCGAAAACAGTAACTTTCCCCCAGTTATCTACACTATACTTAGCATTAACTCCAAAAATAGCATTATTGACACCTAATTGCTTGTCTTCCCAAGCTCTAAAAAGCAGACCACTACCAAATTGATCATAAAAATGACCAGCCGTAACATCGATTCCCTTTTCTACATTATTATATCTAGCATAGATAGTACCAATGCTAACTTTATCATAGTCTGGTGAGTAATTAAGCATCGCTTTAGGGGCATATCCCTCTAATTGAGTCCCAAAGGTCCAATTTTTAAAATCGTAATCCACTTTCAAGTATGAATTTGAACGAAAACGATCTTCTGCTTCAATAGGAGCAAGCTTGATTTTTTTATCATCAATATACCATTGAGAATTATTCTCAAAACCAACTCTAATCTGTGAATAAGAGTTAGTAACTCCTAATGCAATCCCTAAAAATAGTAATATACGTTTCATAGGCTATTTCTTTAATGCAGCTTTGACCTGCTTGAACAATTCTTTCTCTACTCCTGGTGTATAACTAGTGTGTTTATAAACGATCTTACCTTTATATACAACCAAAGTATAAGGAACATTAGCAACATTCATCGCTCTTTTCAAGTTGTGATTATCATCTAAAAGGACTTGATAATCCCATCCTTTACCATTAACTAAAGGTTTTACGCGTTTAACAGACTTAGCATCATCAATAGAAATAGCAATAAGTTCAACCCCCGTTTCTTCTTGCCATTCGTCATAAACATCATTGATAGCAGCTAATTCTTTCAAACATGGACCACACCATGTTGCCCAAAAGCTAATAATAACAGGATTTTCGCCTTTTCCTAATTCGCTAATATTAACTTCTTTTCCATTCAAGTCCTTTAAAGAGATACTTGGTAGTTCCGATTGCTGTGAAAAAACAAAGATTGGAAACGCAAAAATTAAAAAAACAAATAATTTCTTCATATCTATAAGATTAATTGATTAATTATCGTAAATATATATGAATTAATTAAACTTTTTGTGTACATTTAAAAAAAATAATATTTATTTTTACACACAAATCAACCAAAAAACACATTAAAAATGAAAAAAAGAAACCTATTTAAGTTTGCAATGTTATTTGCTTTATTCACGGCATTTTTAACATTCACGTCTTGTTCAAGCGATGACAACACAAAAGAAAAAGACGAGATTATCGATCCGAAACCAGATCCAGATCCAACTCCAAATCCAGATCCAAAAGAAACAAACTTCTTCAAACACAAAACACTAGTAGAAGATTATACCTCTGTTGGATGTCCTGCATGTCCTTATGCAGCATTTATACTTGACGAGTTGCAAACAACGAGTATAAAAGATAAAATCATTACTGTAACGGTACACGATGATTATGGAAGTACAAAAGATCCCTATCGTTTAAAAAACATCAATGATTATGTTAAGCTAATGAAACCAAAGTTTCTACCATCAATATACTGGGTAAGAGATTCTAAAGCATGGGCTTTACAAAATAATTTCATAGATGGAGAAGATACTTCAAACGGACCACGTTACTTTATTAATCAAGATGCTGTTCTTGGTGCAATAGAAAAGTTGAATATCATTAAGGAGAAATCTAATATTGGAATAAAAATATAATCTCAATTGACAAAAACTGCAGGAGAAGTTAAGGTATCACTGCAATTCACAAACGATATCAATGAAGAATTAAAATATGTCGTTTACCTAATAGAAGATGATCTAAAATACAAACAAGCGAACTCAACACCATTATACGGAAACAACACTGGAAAAGGAAGATGGGAAAATAATTTTATGCACCAACATGTTTTACGTGCAGCTAACAATTTTGCAGGGATAAAAGTAGCAGCAAACGAAACAATAAAAGCAAAAGAATTTAAAACTACTGTAGCTTTAGAAAACTACACTTTAGACAATTTAGAAAAAACATCAGTAGTTGTAGTAATACTAGATAAAAATGGTAAAGCCTTAAATGCTCAAATAGCAAAAGCAAATACTACACAAGATTACGAAATCGTAAAATAGCAAAAAGCCTCTATGTAAACATAGAGGCTTTTTCTTTTATATAAAAAAAGCCAGACATCACTGTCTGGCTTTCTGCTCCCCCTCTTGGGCTCGAACCA
>NZ_WMJX01000089.1 GCF_009711045.1 Myroides albus
CTTACGTCCTAAAAGTCTACATTAGTTTGAAGACATACAGTGTGCTCTACTTATTTTTGAAATGATGTTTTAAGGTTTTATCCTTCCATTTTTTATCGAATGTTGACTGTTTCTCCTTGCGTTCGTTAAAAGTAAATTATTGACATGATATTCGATACAAATTGATTCATAACTTGAGTCAAACTCACGTTATTGATATTGGTATAGGAGTGTAATTAGTTGAAGGGCAGTGCGTGTAGAGAAAATAGAAAATAAAAAAAAGCCTTCAGAAAGGTGAAGGCTCTTTAAGCTAAACTATGGAAGTTTATATTTTGAATGAAATTACTATTGAAGTTCTAACTCTTTTTTCTTGAAGATTAGACTGCTGTTCATCAGTACAATAGCTGATAAGATTAGCAAAATACCAACCCATTGTATTAGAATTACTTTTTCACCTAAAACTAAGAAAGCTACAGTAACTGACGCAGGTAGTTCTAAGGATGAGATAATACTTCCTAATCCTACACCTGTCAACGGGAATCCCATATTCAAGAACATTGGCGGTAATACGGTACCAAATAAAGCTAATACAATTCCCCAACCGTAGAAGATACTCCAGTCGAAATCCCTGATACCATCTGTGTTTTGAGAAAATTGAAGGTAAAAGTCCTTCATAAACTCAAAGTTATTTGGCCCAATTTGAGTGACAAATACAAAGATAGTTACGATTATAGCAGCTCCAGTAAGCATACACATACTGCGTTTTGTGGCAGGTAAGTGATTTGCAATACGACCAGAGGCAAACATTGTTGTAGCAAACGAACACGATGCTAAGAAGCCAAATATTACTCCTCTAATATCTAACTCAATCTTACTTGCCATGATATTCGTAGCTAAGACAGTACCAAATAGAATTAATGCTATAGCAACCAATTTTGTCAAATTTGGAAATGTTTTGGTAGCTATACTATCTAACACTACTCCAATCCATACAGATTGCATTAAGAGAACAACGGCAATTGACGCGTCGATATAACTTACAGCCATATAATATAAAACAGAAGTGAATCCCATGGAAGTTCCTGCTAATATTAAACTGCGTACGTTTTTAGAGGTAGCTTTTGGTTCATCTGCTTTCTTTTTGCGAAACAAGTGAATCAAGGATACACATAGCAGACCAAGTAGTACCTGAGAATATGTTACTTCAGCAGTGGTAAATCCACTCTTATATGCAAGTTTTACAAATGAAGCAAGCATACCGAAACTTGAAGCTCCTAAAGCGACTAAGAAGACTCCTTTTACTACATTATTTTGTTCTTTCATCTTTTTCTATTTTGCTTAACAAAGGTAGTTAATATTTTTTGAGCGATATAGGACAAATGTCTATATAGTACCTATCAAATAGTAATTGAAAATTGTGGCAGTTTAGGGAACGGGGAATGGGGAACGGGGAACAGGGACGGGGAACAGGGACGGGGAACAGGGACGGGGAATGGTGTAGGTTTCCCTAAAAATCGGACAGTTGTTAATTTGAAAATATTAACTTTAAATAAAACTGTCAATTATGAAAGTAAGTAATTTTAGTGAGAACCAAATCATTAAAGCTCTCAAAGAAAATGAACAGGGAAGATCAGTAAGTGAAATCTCTCGAGAATTAGGTATTGATAAAAGCACGTTTTACTATTGGAGAAAGAAGTATGGTGGAATGGAAAACTGGAGTTGAAACGTTTAAAAGAACTTGAAGAAGAAAATCGCAAGCTCAAACAGATGTATGCCGATGTTAGTTTAGACAATAAAATGCTCAAAGATATTCTATCAAAAAAGTTCTAAGCTCAGCAGATAAAATAGAAAGGGTTAAGTATCTGTTAGAGCAATATAAGTTATCCATTGTTCGTATTTGTTTATTAGTTGGTCTATGCCGATCAATTAAGAGGAGAGCTAACTGAACTAAAGAATATTGTTGAAAAAACGATTAAATACACTAAGAGAAGTGATGCAGATCGTATTGCTTTAAGAAAAGTTTACGACAGTAAAGTCAGAAAAGAATTTTTGAAAGATTTAGCTAAAAATGAAAAATATCTAAAATCAAAAGGGGTTTCCCAAACAGATATTGAAAGCATGAAAAAAGGTTGAAATCCTGAAAACTATCAGGTACATCATAAACTCCCTTTAGATGATGGAGGGACTAACGATTTTAGTAATTTAGTATTAATCAAAAATGACCCTTATCATCAGGCATTAACAAATTATCAAAACAAAGTGACAAAAGAAATGAAAGCAGTTGACAGTAAATCTGTTACATGGTATACAATGGAAGGAAACATCTACCCATAAAACTTGGACTATGAGAAGTATAATAGAAAAATCAAAAAGTATAATAAAGCTAAATTATGAGATTGGCTATAAGATAAATCAACCAATAACCATTGAATCATTAGGGCGCTTAGAAAAATATATGATTGAAAAATTTTCAATATCAGTACCTAACTCCTTAAAGGAAATATTACAAATATCGAATGGTTTAAACTATGATGGAGTCTTCTTATATGGTTTGTCAGAAAAAGTTAATTTAAATCTAATTGAGGTAAATTTAAATTGGCACACTGATGAAGATTTTGCAAAGTTTATCTTTTATGCAGATACTGACCTTTACTTATTCGTACAAGAAATAGAGACAAAAGTATTTAGCTTTCGACCAAGAGATAACTTTGATGAAGTGTTATTAGAAACAACTGACGATGAGCTATTCTTTCAAATAATTTTAGAATGTGCTTTAGAAGGAGGAATAGAAGAGAAATATTGTGAATAATAAAGAAGGAGAATTTAGTTTATAACTGAGTCTCTTTTTGCATTAAACGGTACAAATATGTTCGGATTCTAAACAGTTAGTTGTTGATTACAAAGAATGGTTATTGATTTGTAGTACAGTAAAGTAGGTATCATTATTAAGTAATTAACAAATAAGTATGAAGTTAAAATAGCTAATGGTGAAATCATTCTACCTCAACGTGCTGATAGAAGATTAGCAGCACATTCAAAATTAAGAGCTCTTGATCAAGCTCTTAAGGCAAGAAGAGAAGCAGGAATACATGTAGATAGAAATTCTATTAAAGAAATGAGTTTAAGTAATAGAGCGATAAAACCTAAGGATATATTAGAAAACAATGGAATTCCTCCTTTGAAAAAAAGATGTCAAAACTGTGAATATTTAACAGATGGAATTCAACTACACGGACACAAATAATATAAAAAAACAAAAAAATATGATGAGATTAGAAGATATAGACCACTCGCTTTATGTGCAAGATGATGTAAATGGAGAACATATTTATTACCTAGACCCTGAATTGACGAAGCCTTATACGGGAGTAATATATAATAAATGGCGAGGTAAGATAGAAAGTGAAGCAGAATTTATAGATGGTTTAAAAAATGGATTGGAGCATGTGTATAATGAAGAAGAAGAATTGATACTGATTAGTGAGTGTAGAGGAAATATTGAGTTTGGAATCTCAAAAGAATTTGAGAAGGGATACCTTACATCAGTAAGTATAAACTATAATGGTAGATTAGTAAAATATTTAGAAATAGGTCATAATTATGAGATAATTAATGTTCAAAAATTTTACTACGATGTAACTAAAGGGGACAAAATACCCGAAGGTGATAAGATAATAACTAAGATGTCTTATGAAAGACTACCGAAGTATATAAGAATACTGTTAGAACTATCTGATAAGGAATTGGTAGAATATGAGTTTAAAAAAGATAACCCTTATTTAAGACCTCCTTATAATATTTAATATTTTTAGAGGTAAACATCTTTATATATATTAATAACTTAAATAATATCATTAGCGTCCGATAAAAATTAAAATCACTTCTTTT
>NZ_WMJX01000009.1 GCF_009711045.1 Myroides albus
TATATAATACAAAAGAGGGTGACCTTTTGGGACACCCTCATTATTTTTATTGTATATTATTTCTAATTGCTGTATTCTGAAGCGCTGCGTATCATATCTACATGGGGGATATTATCTTCTAAATAGTCGTCAGAAGATGGTTTAAAACCAAATGACCCGTAGAATTTCTTTAAGTAACACTGAGCACCGATTTGAATATCCTGTTCACCAAACTCTTGAGCAATCTTTTCAATAGCAAGTTGCATTAAAACTCGACCATAACCGTCTTTTCTATAGTCTGGTGCAATAGCAACTCTGCCTATTGATATCTCAGGATAACTTAGTCCAGGAGGAACTATTCTTGCACAAGCGATTACCTTATCTTGATGTGTAGCATAAATGTGTAAACACTGTTTGTCCTTTCCGTCAATCTCTGGATAAGGGCAGTTCTGCTCTACAACAAAGATATCAGTTCGCAAACGCAAGATATCGTACAGTTCGTTGACTGTTAGTTCGTCAAACAATTTGGTGTGCCAGTGAATACTATTCATAACTAATACGTTTTAAATTCTACTGTTCAAAGTTATAATAATCCTTTTTTAATACAGAAAGATTAACAGTAAAAACACAATAATTTATATCCAATATAGAGTCTATTCTTAGAGCAACTCTGGAAAATAAGAACGTGCTATTAACAAAACCAAAACAGCAAATCCATTGTTGATCAAGTGAAATAAAAAGGAATACCAAAACCCGTAGCGAATGCGCACATATCCCATCATTATGCCTAATGCAAATTGAGGAAAGACTATCAAAGGAGATAAAATTAAAATCCTCGAGGTAATTTCTTCAAAATTAGTAATATGTATAAACCCAAAAATTAAAGTTAAAAGGTAGAATATGTAGGAAAAATAAGTGGTGTACAACTTCTTCAACACTTCTTTTTTCTTGCCTATAAGGTAAGTCAATACAACAAAAAGGCATAGTGTAACAATAGATAATCCATTTGCAACAGTTTCATTCAGTTTATCTACACTAAACAAAAAGTAAGCTGAAGTCAAAATAAACCCTATAAACAAGTAGCTCGGTTTAAATCGCATAGGCAATCGAAAACTTAATTCTTCAATAAATGGTCCTATTACAACAGCAAATAGAATAAAAGGAACCACGCCTAATTCATTTAAGACTAATTCTATTAAATCTGGTTCTGGAATATCCAATACCAAATCTAATATCTGTTGAAGAGCTACAATTGAAAAAAGACAAAGCCCCCACAGTTTGAGCGTATTGAATAGCTTATACTGAGGAGAAAGAACAACTCCTTGTAAGTTGGGCTTCTTTGCGAATAAAAAGAAATCTGTTAATAATTCTTTTAGTGTCATTAGTAAATTTATAAAGTTATAACCAAGTTATAAAAAAAGCAGTAATTATTATAATAATAATCACTGCTCTATTTTTACTTTCTAAAAGAAATACCTAAACTTACCTATAAAGCTCCTACCAGGCTTTTGTAAACTAAAGTTATCATACACTACTTTGTCAAACATATTTCTACATTCTAAGGTAAATTGAAACTTTTGCTCTTTTCCGAAGGTATAAGTCGCGACAAAATCATGGGTAATTTGATCAGGTATTGTAAATTTTCCATCAGACTTAGATCCTAATGATGGCCAATAGAGGTAAAACTCTTTGATATACATCATAGCATAACCTAAACTAAGATTATCTTCTTTAAATATTTTATTAAAAGTATAGTTAGCATCTACATTTCCATATAAGTAAGGAATGTTTGGCAATCGATCTTTGTAAAGATTACTTGCTAAATTAGCAATCGTCTTTGTTTTATTAATTAAATTCTGATAAGTACCATTGACTCCAATATTAAAATTGTTTTTAAAGTAATATCGAATTTCACCCTCAATTCCCGTGTTTTGACTTGATGCTAAATTACCATAGGTTTGGTGGGTCTTATGTGTTGATAGTTCAGGACGGATAAAGTCTTCCGAATCCCTAAAGAAACCATTTAAGTCAATAGATATCAAGTGATTTTTCCCTAATTGTGGGCTATAGTTCACTCCCAAATTATAGTTATTACTTACTTCAGGATTCAGTTTGTTATTACCCGCAATATTTACCTTATCTCCAAAAAGCTCTACTGAAGATGGCAATCGAATACTCTTTTCAAAGGAGCTTTTAATTTGCAAATTATCTAACACAAATATAGATCCTGTAATTCCGTAACCAAAGTAATTGTGATCTGCACTATACCCCTTATAAGCAGTATCCCCCCACTTACCAGTTGGATTATATGAATCTGTATAATTAATTCTTTGATAATAATACTTTCCAAATGCAGTAATACTCCATTTTGTATTTGGTGTAAATTGGTAGCTTAAACCGTTTATATTCTTTAAAACTTCCGAAGGTTTATTCTTTATAATATCATCGGGATTGAGTTCATCTTCTCCTTTGCGTTTAAAGAAATTAATTGTATTGCTAAAAGAAAAATTGTGTTTGTCTCCCAGTTTATAGTTAATCACTGTAGCTACCATCCCATTGTTGTTTTTAAACTTATACATTGTTCGGTTTCGCTCTCCTCCCTTTTTGCCGTACAACTCCTCATAATCTATATAATCTTGTACCCAATTGTATCTTCTATACACAGTGTCTATCACTTGATCACTTCCCAGATTATAATTTGCATTTAATCGAACATCAAGTCCTTCAATAAAAAGATTCTTCTTTTCATACATCAAAGTTGGCATGACTATATCTCCTCTTTGATGAAGATTTCCAAAGACAGATTCCATCCTCGCTCCAGTTTGAATCTCTTTATAGTTCTGTCCTAAAGTTATTCCTATTGCTATTCGATCTGCAAAAGATTTATTTACTAAACCAATCTGACCGACAAAGTTTTCATTGTGATATTTATCGTGAAAACGCTTTACTTTTTTATTTCTTCCGACAATTGTTCCCGTATGGATATCGTTGACATTCACACGAACTTTATAATCGTTATCTGAATAATTTTGATAGGCATTTAACTGTGTATAAAAACCAGTCTTCTCATCTACATAGACAAAGTTTACGTTACTTCGATGAGTATTGAAAGAACCGTAAGAATAAGACATGTCCAAAGAAGTCTTATCATAGGTATTAGTAATGATGTTAATTGCTCCACCTAAAGCGTCAGATCCTAAACCAACAGGGACAACTCCTTTGTAAATCTCAATGCGATTTGCCAAATTGATTGGTATGTTATTTAATTGAAAAGCCGAACCAAAATTATCCATGGGTATCCCATCTATAAAAAACTTTATCTGGTTTCCAGAATATCCATTCAAAGAGACATTCATCGTAGATCCTACACCTCCATCTTCTCTTACTCTTACTCCACTTGTTTTATCAATTGCATGACCTATATCCATTGCACGTGAATGCAGCTTGACAGCGTCCAAAACAGAAACATTATAGGCCTTCTCTTTTATTTGTTGGTTCTTACTTTTAGCTAAAATGTTGACCTCAGATAAATTGTAATTATCGGGAATCAAAGGGATATTCAAAATAGTATTATCGCTTACTTGAATTTCTTTCTGATAATCGCGATAACCAATATAACTAACGTACACAGTGTAAGCCTGCCCTTTCTTTAAGTGGGGAATCTCATAATTCCCCTTTGAATTGGTCTGTCCAAACTTATTATTTTCTTTGATAACGACAGAAGCACCAATAATAGGTTCTGATTCGCTACCTTGGACAATCCCCCTTAGTATAGCCGTTTCTTGAGCAAACGCAGTAGAGCTAATAAACAAGAAAAATACAGCTAAGTATTGAATTAAAATTCTCATCTTCATGACGAATATATTTATATAGTAAAAAGACAACCTTATAGATAGATTGTCTTTTTACACAGTGATCAATTACAATTATTATTTAGAAGATAATTTTGATATTGCAGTGATTGTACCACCTTCAAGTTTTATTCCTTTTGTAGCTGTAGCTGTCTCTGCATCCATTTTGTAAACAAAACTTCCTTGATCTGTAGTCACCCCCACATAAACAGTTTTTCCATCCATAAGAGATAAATTGCTTTTATCAGAAAAACCTAAGTCTTTAATAGTTTCAGGTAAACCTTCAATCCACTTATAAGTTTTAGTATATACGTCTAAAGAAGCGTATTTTATTACATTGCTACTGTTGTTTAACTTATCATTTTCAAGGCGAGCAATAAACTTTCCTTTACCAGCATAAACTAAACCGCTAACAAAATAACCACTTGTAGCTTTTTCAATGTCCCAAAAATACTTGTCATCAAACTCTAAAGTTTTACCGTCAATTTTTAAAATTCCCGAAGGATTAGTAGAGATTAATTCCCCTTTTCCACCTAATACATTCGCACTTGAGAAAGCATATCCATCCCCTTTTTCATCTTGAAATAAACCATTTTTAAAATAAGCACCTATATATGAACTCTTATCACTTGTGATGACTTTATCCAAATTCATACTTGGATAATCGTATACAGCCACCCAAGCAGTATTTGCAAATGAAGTTCCCCAAACATCACCCGAGATTCCTCTCATTGAGAAATATGGAGCTAATAATTTATTTCCTATTTGAGTTAACCCACTAAAGTGTGCACGCTCACCGTTATTTGCTAATTCAACTGTATTTATAATACCTTGACTTACGATGTGATCTGAATCAGTATTTACAATATACCAAGGAGCGATTTCTACACCGCTACGAGGAACTTTCCACATGACAAAGTCATTATTCATTGCTCCATATACTTGCACCGTCTCCGTGACAAAATCATTCCCCTTAACTAACTTCCCCTTATTGTTTAAAGTGTAAACTGTTACTGCACCAGGATTACCTTGTCCATATAACAAACTGTAAAACTTATTCTTTGTTGTTAAGTAATAACGATATGCTCCATCTTGCTCAATACCATTATTGCTCAAGTTTACACTTCCACTTTCGATATCCTCTACTGTTAAAAGATAGTCAGCTACACCCTCATGCTCTAAAGAAGAAGCTGCTATTACGTAGCGCTCTACGTTTTCTGTCTCATTACCTCCTGTATTGTTATCTCCATCAGAAGAACTATTATCATCGCTACTGCAAGCGATAAATCCTGTAGTTAAACTCAATACCAGTAAAGATTTAATTATTCTGCTCATACTTATATTTATTTAGATTTGTTTTAAATAAAAGCAAATATAAAGTAAAAGTTAACATAAAATCAAATTATGCGAATAATTATTTTTACTAAGTCTAAATTATACAAAAAAGGGAGGTATTCATAAGTTGAATACCTCCCTTTAATACTATTGTAAATTATTATTAAAATAACCCCTTCAAAGCGTTCATTGCCCCTCCAAGGCCTTCTTTTCCTCCTGTTAATGAATCAAGTAAGCCTTTTGAATCGCCACCTCCAAAACTACTAATTAAATCAGTAATTTGGAATCCTGACTCTCCACCTTTAGACTTGCTCACAAGGCTTTCGATAATACCAGGAATCACTGATCCAGCAAAATTCTTTGCTATTCCTTCTCCAAGACCTAACTTGCTAGTCAAACTTCCTACTAAATTTGTTATCATTCCCATAACCATAGGATTTGACATTAAATTAGATGTTCCTCCTCCCAATAGACTTGTCAATGCACCTAAATCTCCACCAGAAATACTATCCTTAAATCCATTAATAATACTATCTCCTGTTTCTTTTGTTACAGCACCTGCAAGATCTGTAGAGATACCCGCTTGGCTAATTTCTTTTGAACTTACTTGTTCAATCAATTTAGTAATCTGATCTATCATAACTTTTTTATTTGTTAAGCTAAAACTACTAAATTAATTTCTCAATAATTGCATTTTTTCAATTATTTCATCCCAGATTAACATTTTACTCACATCTGTCGAAGTATTTATATTTGGAGATAGAGAAAACGCAGGTTGCATTAAAACTTGTATAGCAGGTTTTGGCTCTTCTTCAAAACGGTCAACTCCCGCAAACAAAAGTCGTTCTTCATTTGCCATATCTACTAATGCTACCTCATTTACAGCTTCTGGATAGGCACAATTGATAACCCCCATAAGATGATGAGCTTGATCAAAAGATTCTTTATTTAATACATAACGTTCAAAGTGTCTTGTATGAACAGTCAAAAAGTGAGCATCATGAACTACTTTTTCAATTGGAGAACTATCCAATTCTACTCTAAACTGAACATTATTTGGCAATACATAATCAGCTCTCAAACTATCAATATCCTTATCACAGTACAAAACATGCATACCAAGAGCTAATGCCTTTTGAGCAACTAATTCACCTGCTTTGCTCATTCCTATTATACCCAATGTTTTCCCAGCTAATTCTATTCCAGTACTATAGGATTCTTGCAGTGATTTAAAACTGCTATCCCCTTCCAGAGGCATATTCCGATTAGACTCTTGCAACAACCTACATCCCGTAAACAAATGAGCAAAAACCATTTCAGCTGTAGCATTTGCCAAGGCTTCCTCTGCCCATACCACATGGATACCCTTTGATGAAATATAGTCAATTAATTCGAGCTCAATTGAAGTCCCTGCATACACAATCACTTTCAACTCTTTTAATTCATTTATCATTACTTTATTAAGCAAAGTACCGTTCTGCAAAAGCAATCCTTCTATTTTATTCTTATGGATGTAATTAAATAATTGTTCGTGAGCAACACGCACTTCTACAATCTCGTAACCAATTTTCTCAAGCGCTAATTTGACCTCTTGAGATATTCCATCATTAGCTAATATTTTCATCAATGACAATTAATAATAATTAGATTTTGTGTTTGACTTCCCGTAAAACCTCAACCAAAGCGGTAACGCTATTAAGAGGTAAAGCATTATACAGCGATGCCCTATATCCACCAAGAGTGCGGTGTCCACGTATATTTTTTATTCCTGCTTCAACGCACATTTCATCAAACAATTTGTCAATACTACTATGGACAAAATCAAAAGTTACATTCATTTTAGAACGAGAGTCACTTTCAGCAATACCTCGAACAAAATCAAGAGAATCAATTGCCTCATACAGAGTAGCTGCCTTCTTAATGTTGACCTTCTCAATTGCCTCTACCCCACCTAAACTTTTTAACCATCTTAAATTCAAAAGCGTAGTATAAATGGCGAATACATTTGCAGTGTGATACAAACTCCCTTTAGAAATGTGTTCTTGATAGTTTAACATATTGGGAATAAAACGAACCTTATTGTTAAGTACTCCTTTGCGAATAAAAACTACACTTAAACCAGCAGGTCCGATATTCTTCTGTGCACCAGCATAAATGACATCAATCTTGTTATAATCAAATACCCTTGAATAGATATCAGAACTCATATCGCAAACGATAGGACAATTAGCCTGTGGAACATAATCAAATTGTGTCCCATAAATAGTATTATTCGAAGTAAAGTGCAAATAATCTAAAGACGAAGTTTCTACAATACCCTTAGGAATACTCTTGAACTCATTGTTTTCAGAACTTGCTGTAATCTTGACTTGTCCAAACTGATGCGCTTGCTCAATAGCTTTAGAGGCCCATACACCAGTATTAATATAACCTGCCTTTGTGGAAAGCATATTATAAGGTATCCTCAAAAACTCCATACTTGCTCCGCCCTGTAAAAACAAGACATCATAATCCCCTTTATCCAAGCCCAAAAGATCCAAAGCTAAATGACTAACCTCATCTAATACAGCTAAAAAAGCTGAACTACGATGCGAAATAGACAAAATAGACATACCTGACCCGTCAAAGTCGATTAGAGCTTGCGCTGCTTGTTGATAAACAACTTCAGGAAGTAAACAAGGTCCAGCACAAAAGTTGTGTATTTGACTCATGTTATAAGTTTAGCAAAAATTCTAAAGTATCCACATTGTCAGCATAATCCCACAGATTAGGCTCTTGTGTCTTTCCAAAAGGAATACTTCCCTCTACTAATCCATTTGAAACTACGCACTGAATTTTTTCACTATCCTCTCTCAAACGAGATTGAACAGTATCCAAATCATCATAATATTCAAAAAACACAGAAGATATTGGCGAAGAATAACCTTTGTCCTCTTTCACAGTAAGAAAACCGTTATCTAATATTTTAAAATCGCTCATCAGAAAAACGGCTTTGTTATAATCGTAATTATTAGAATACTTTTCGTACTCAATCACATCCTTATACTCAAACATTCCTTGATAAAAACCATCAAAATTAAAACCTGTAGGAACAAACAACTTGGAAACATTACGACATCCAAGCCCATAATAAGTAAAAACGTCTTTACCTAAAGCAACCATATCCTCATGAGATTCACTACCATCTAAAACAGCAACTGAATTTCTATTCTTGCGGATTATATTGGGAACTTTGCTAAAGTAGTAATCAAAATATCTTGCTGTATTATTACTTCCTGTAGCAATAACAGCATCGAAATCCTCTAACTTACCTTCGTTAAACACAATTCTATCAGCAAAGTTTGGTTCGATAGCCATAATATACTTCACTAAAAGAGGTAAAAGTTTTTGGTCATTAGAAGATAACTTAACCACGGCAATATTACCACTCATTAAAACCGATAAGAAATCGTGAAATCCTACTAAAGGTATATTACCAGCCAAAATCAAGCCTACTTTCTTCATAGGTTCTAATGTAAAATCATACTTAGAACACCATTGATCAATATTTTCTTGCGTTAAAGCATCTGCCCATGAACGAATTGAAGTTAAAACTTGTTCTTCTGTAAACCATCCATTATAATTTACAGAACTATAAATTAATTGCTCAAATGCAGAAAAAAATTCGTCATTATGACAAACATCATTGTTTTTTATAAATTCATTTGTAGTAAATTGGCTTAAAAAAGCACCTAATTTAACAAATGTATTTTTTTTAACATCTAAATTCATATTGATTTGTTTGTGAATACTTTTGGGTGTAAATTTGCATACAAAGTTAATACATATAAAACAAAATATAAGCTATGGCAATCATTATAACAGACGAATGTATCAATTGCGGTGCATGTGAGCCAGAATGCCCTAACACAGCGATATACGAAGGAGCAGATGACTGGAGATACAAAGATGGTACAGCCCTTAATGGAAAAGTGGTCTTACCTGATGGAACAGAAGTAGACGCTGATGCGGCACAAGAACCTGTATCAGACGAATTCTACTATATCGTACCTTCAAAATGTACTGAATGTAAAGGATTTCACGAAGAACCACAATGTGCGGCAGTATGCCCAGTGGATTGTTGTATTCCAGATGACAACCACGTAGAAAGTGAAGAAACGTTATTACAACGTCAAGCCTTTTTACACAAACACTAAAATATTATTTGAGAAAAGCTGTTCCTTTCGAACAGCTTTTTTTATGTTCTTCTTACACTCCATTCTCAATTATAAAACACTAAATATTTTCTAATTGGATCGGAATCGAAATCGGATATTCGTAAAGATTACCATATAAATCTTCATCAAAATAAGTCTTGTCAATAGGCTCACTATTAACTACCTTAGATAAAGCGGCTATAATTTGATACTTGTTTTGCTCTGATAAATTGTACTTATCCAAGTCATTAAAATAAATATTCCACTTATTTGTCTTTGGGTCTGCAACAATCATCAACCTTATATTAACTTTCTCATCTTGCCCTAATTCCAAACTGGCCACTTTAAAAAGCTTGTGATACATATCACTATATAGCCTCTTAAACTTATGCTTAGGAAAATTCACTCTTGAATACTTCAGACATCCATTGTCATTGACAGTTTCTCCTTCTGAATTAAGACATTTTAGGCGAACAGAGTTTCCCTCTTTCTCCTTTTCCTCAATATATCCACCCTTGAGGAACTTTCTGCTAATCATTCTGCTGTTTCTGTAATTCTTATCTTTGAAAAAGAACACTTTTGTAGATACCAATATAGCCTCACTGTCAGCTTGACTCACTCCTCTCTTGTACTTTGACAACGTATACTGATAAACAGAGTCCTTTAGCTGAACTCCTTCATACGCTATTTTATGCTCCCATCCATCGACCGAATCCGTAGGATAAATAGCTTTAAAATAACGAGTAAATTGAGTATCCTTTTGCTGCTGAACTAATTCTTTAATCAAATCATGACCTGAGTAAACTTTATCTGTTTTATCAAACACGGCCTTTAAGCTCTGACCATACACTATGAACGAGCAAAAAATTAAGCTCATAGTAAATAAATATCTTTTCATTATAATTATTTAAACTAATTAAAAATAATAAACTTTTACAAAGATATAATTATTCGCATATTGAACAATTCAAAAATCAAACTATTCATAATAACTCTAAATAACAACCAAAGAATATTCAGACAATCTACAAGAGCTTGGTATACATCATTTACAATAAAAAAGAAAGATTGAAATGTAAATCCAACTGAAAGACCTTGATTTCACCTCAGGTAAATCTAATACGTTCATTAATCTCACTAACCTAATTTTAATGGATTAACACACCTTTATTCTCAAAAACACAAATACTATAGTAGAAATAAAATAAAAAGAATCTTATATAGTGCAAACTAAAATAAAGCAACTCTAAAACTCTATGGATATATCTGATTATAATTGATAGACTCCCCCATTTTAAACTATACTTATCAATAACTAATAAACTAATTGTACCACTATTCTACAAAATAAAGGGCTACACTTAAAAAGCAATGTTTCAAATACCTCAACCTAAAAGAACTAATTAACTATATTCATACATCAAAGAATCATTTAAAAAACTAAAACACCACTTAATTAGCTGTATATAATCCACTTAATAATAAAAAAAAACTAACTTTAAAAGAATTACAGAACTAAAAAAACGCGAATTATGAAAAATCTCAAAAGTTTATTACTCATTTTACTAACGCTAAGTAGCACATTAGCTTTTGCTTCATCTCCGACAATAAGACTATGGGGAGGTGGAATGTTTGGACTATCTATAGGTTCTATTCTTGCTGTATATCTATCGTGGAAACGCAATAAATCCATTTTATGGGCGATTATTCACTTCATCTTTGGATGGCTATATGTAATCTATAACCTATTGACAAAAAAATAAAAAAGGCGGTCCAGCATTAGGACCTCCTTTTTAATCTATTTTCATACGTGCCCAATTCAATACATCTATGTATAAGATACTGCGGCGGTAATATTTATTCTTAAAAAGATCTTGAGCTTCAACAACAAAAGAAGTAAATAGTTTTTTCTGTTGATCGGGATAAATATGTGATAACCCCTCAAATAACTTCATAAAAGAATCGTGAATAGGCGTGTGATTCTTCATCTTTAAAATAAGCAACTTATTTGCCTTCACATACTCGTCATACTTCTCATCATTTCCAGAGTCAAACTGAGCCATCAAGGATAAGATTCTCGTGTGAAACAACAAGTCCTCTTGTACAGCATGTCGGGTATTAAACAAAATCATATTGGTATACTTTAAGGAATCTTCATATTTCTTATAACCAAAATACAAAGCAGCTACTTTGAAATACAACACCAAAAAGTGATGCTCGTCTATCATATTCTTATACTCATTCAATCCTCTCTGCAATTGCTTAACGAACAACAAACTTCCATCATAAGTTTGTTTGATAAACTCAATATTCAATTTATTGCTAAACTGCAGTAAAAAAGCTTGTGAATCAATATTCTCCGATTGTGGAAAAGTGTCAACATTAAGTACGTTTTCCAATCTATTATTCCAATATAAATAGCGCTCCACAGATTTAAACATCAAAATCAATTTAAACAAATAGGAATTTCCCTTCAAGTACCAAATTGGGTGACTCTGTATCATCTTAGGGTGATTGTAAAACAAGTTAACCCACGACAGAGAATAGCGATAAGCCCCTCGATAATCTTGAATTAAAAAACACCTCCAGACATGAGCCTTGAAATACCACAGTTTTTCGCGAAAACTAAGAACGTCAAAGTTTATATCTAACAATTGATCTTTAAAATGAGAAATAATCCGTTGTTTATCCTCCTCGCTTTTCGCGTAACCAGAGGTGAGCATTTCACTGTAAAACTTAAGCGAGAGATTTGACAAACGAGTAGCATAGACATATTGTTTACTCAACCTGTCCGACTGTTCTATAAGTTCATCCGCACGCCCTGCAATACTACGGGTGATGTACTGTGACTCAATTACTTTTTCGAGTTCAATAATCTCCAGAGCTAACGTTTTTTCCTCTAAATCAAAAGCAAGTAATTTTGCTTTATCTAATATCTTCAAACTTTGTTTATGCAATCCCTTTTGATACAAAATAGTAGCAAAATCGAGCTGTTCACGAATCTGAATGCGCACGTTCTTCTTACTTGGGTTCATGCGCAAACTACTCAAAATAGAACGATACAAATTTGCTTTCAAATTTGAAAGTTGCTGTTTTGTCGTAATCCCCTGCTTTAAAATCAGTTGTTCATCGTAATATTCCATCTTATCTAAGGCATTAAACAACAAGATAAACTTTGCATCCGAATTGTTCTGAAGGCGATTTACGTATAGTGTAAACTGGCGTTTTTCAGAGCGATTAAGTGATTTTATCAAAACAAAAAGGGAGTCTTTACTATAATTTGGCATTGTAATTAATTATCTTATAATTCATTTGTTTTCAATAGTTTGGTTAAAAAAATAAATGATTAGGCATTGTATTTTAATTTACTTGACAATTTAGAAATAAATTCCAAATCTACACATTTGTTCAAAGTTATTTATAAAACCAATCATTATGAAAACGGAAAAAATAGAGATTTTTGACACTACACTACGAGATGGAGAGCAAGTACCTGGTTGTAAATTAGATAAGAACCAAAAACTATATATCGCTCAAAAACTCGACGAACTCGGTGTAGATGTCATAGAAGCTGGTTTTCCAATTTCAAGCCCAGGAGATTTTGATGCAGTACAAGCCATTTCTAAAATTGTAAAAAAAGCAAAAGTATGTGCCTTAACACGCGCTAATACAAAGGACATTGACAGTGCTGCACAAGCTTTACAATATGCACAAAAACCGAGAATACACACAGGAATAGGAACTTCAGAATCACATATTAAGTACAAGTTCAATACAAGCCAAGAAGATATTTTAAATAGAGCAGCAGAAGCAGTACACTATGCCAAAAAATATGTAGAAGATGTAGAGTTCTATGCCGAAGATGCAGGCCGTACAGATAATGCCTATTTGGCAAAGGTATGCGAAGCAGTTATTCAAGCAGGTGCTACAGTAATTAATATACCAGATACTACCGGATATTGCTTACCTGCAGATTATGGCGCAAAAATAAAGTATTTGAAAGAAAACGTAAAAGACATAGACAATGTCACCCTTTCTTGTCACTGCCACAATGATTTAGGAATGGCTACAGCAAATTCAATTGCAGGAATTATAAATGGGGCAAGGCAAATTGAATGTACGATTAATGGCATAGGTGAAAGAGCTGGTAATACGGCTTTGGAAGAAGTCGTCATGATTCTAAAGCAACATGAAAAATTGGGATTCTACACAGATATAAACAGCGTCATGTTGAATGAAATGAGTCAATTGACTTCGACAACAATGGGTATGTTGGTACAACCCAACAAAGCTATAGTAGGATCAAATGCCTTTGCACATAGCTCAGGGATACATCAAGATGGGGTGATCAAAAGACGAGATACTTACGAGATCATCGACCCAAGAGATGTTGGTATCAATGAATCAGCTATCATTCTTACTGCGAGAAGTGGACGTTCTGCTTTGGCATATAGATTTAAGAATATAGGCTATGACGTTACTAAAAAAGAACTCGACGTACTATATGACTATTTCTTAAAAGTGGCCGATGTCAAAAAAGAAGTAACAGAGAAAGATTTGTTTGCCATCATGCATACTTTTTCTCAAAATCATTTGATCAACCGTACAGCTTAAGTAAAGTAAAATGGGGAAAACAGCAAAAACACTATTTGACAAAGTATGGGATGCTCATGTAGTAGAACGCATAGAGAACGGTCCTGAAATCATATATATAGATAAACACTTAATACACGAAGTTACAAGTCCTCAAGCATTTAAGGAACTGGAAAAAAGGGGAATAGACATTTTCAGACCGAAACAAATCTTGGCTACTGTAGATCACAATGTTCCTACGCTTAATCAAGAGTTGCCTATAAAAGATGAATTGTCAAAACAGCAAGTTGAACAATTAGCTCACAATTGTCAAAAGAATGGGATTACCTACTATGATCTTGGACATCCTTATCAGGGAATTGTACATATCATCGCTCCTGAATTGGGAATTACTCAGCCGGGAATGAGTATGGTATGTGGAGATAGTCACACCTCTACGCATGGCGCTTTTGGAGCTATCGCTTTTGGGATAGGAACAAGTCAAGTTGCACAGGTATTTGCCAGTCAATGTGTACTTATGAACAAACCAAAGTCGATGAGAATAACAGTTTCAGGTAAACTATCACAGTATGTGCAACCCAAAGATGTCATTCTCTATATTATATCTCAAGTAGGTACAGACGCAGGTACAGGTTATTTCTGTGAATATGCTGGAGAGGTATTTGAACAAATGAGTATGGAAGGACGTATGACGATATGCAATATGAGTATTGAGATGGGTGCTCGCGGAGGTATGATCGCACCAGATCAAACGACATTTGACTATTTAAAAGACAAAGTATTTGCACCAAAAGCAGAAGAATGGACTAAAAAAGTTAATTATTGGAAGTCTCTGCCAAGTGATAAAGATGCAGTATTTGACAAAGAATACCACTTCAATGCAGAAGATATCCAACCAATGATTACTTATGGGACAAATCCAAGTATGGGAATTGCAGTAGATCAAACCATACCAGCTATCAAAACCAAATCTGAAGAAAGAGCGCTGACCTATATGGGGCTATCACAAGGGCAAAAATTAGATAGTATTGCGGTCAAACACATTTTTATAGGAAGTTGCACCAATGCGAGGATAGAAGACTTTAGAATAGCAGCATCTTACATCAATGGAAAACAAATTGCCAAAGACGTAAATGCTTTGATTGTTCCCGGATCCCAACAGGTAGTCCAACAAATTAAAGAGGAAGGATTAGACAGCGTATTTGAGCAAGCAGGCTTTATCATTAGGCAACCTGGTTGTTCTGCATGCCTGGCTATGAATGAAGACAAAATACCTGCAGGAGATTACTGTGTTTCTACTTCCAATAGAAACTTTGAAGGAAGACAAGGACAGGGCTCGCGCACTTTACTTGCAAGTCCACTGACAGCGGCAATTGTAGCTATTGAAGGAAAGATTTCGTACACTAAACTTTACGATTATGCAAGCGTTAATTAAATTAGAATCAACAGCTGTCCCTTTAGCGACAGAAAATATAGACACAGATCAAATCATTCCTGCTCGATTTCTAAAAAGTATTACTCGAGAAGGATTTGGAGAAAATTTATTCAAAGATTGGAGATATCATCAAGACAATACTCTCAAGGAGGACTTTGTCTTAAATGACAAAAAATATAAAGGAGAAATCCTAATTGCCGGAAACAACTTTGGTTGTGGGAGCAGCAGAGAACACGCTGCTTGGGCATTGACAGATTATGGTTTTAAAGTTGTTGTAAGTAGTTATTTTGCAGATATTTTTAAAGGGAATGCTTTAAATAATGGGTTATTACCAATCACTGTTAGTTCTGAATATCTGCACTACTTACTTCAAACAGTTCAACGAGAACCTTTGACCAAAATTAAAATTGATGTGGAGGCACAAACCATAGAAGTAAATGAACAAAAGCACAACTTTGAACTTGATCCTTATAAGAAGATATGTCTTCTACACGGATACGACGATATTGACTATTTACTAAGTCAAAAGAGCAAAATAGAAGCTTTCGAGCGCAACAACCAAAACAATTAATTATGACAAAAAGTTACCAAATCGCAGTACTTTCTGGAGATGGTATAGGCCCAGAAGTAGTAAAAGAAACTATAAAAGTATTAGACGCTGTCTCACAAACTTATGTTTTTGAGCTACATTACCACAATGCCTTAATTGGAGCAGTGGCAATAGACCAAGCAAATGAGCCCCTACCAGAGCATACTATAGCTGTATGCAAAAGAACAGATGCTGTGTTATTTGGTGCTATTGGCGACCCTAAGTATGACAATGATACCAATGCTGCAGTGAGACCGGAACAAGGTTTACTTGCCCTACGAAAGGAATTAGGGTTATTCGCCAATATTAGACCTGTCAAAGCTTACAACAAGCTAATTAACCAAAGTCCTTTAAAAGAAAATATTATTCAAAATACAGATCTAGTTATTTTTCGTGAATTAATTAGTGGGATATACTTTGGCCAAAAGAGTATATCCGCAGATGGGCGAGCTGCTTCAGACCTTTGCTCCTATTCACAAGATGAAATCGAAAACATTGCACACCTAGCTTTTCAAGCCGCAGATAAAAGAAACAAAAAACTTACCCTAATTGATAAAGCCAATGTTTTAGAAACATCGAGATTGTGGAGAAGAGTAGTGCAATCCTTAGCAGCTCAATACCCAACTGTAGAAGTTGAATATATGTTTGTAGACAATGCAGCAATGCAACTAATTTTGAACCCTAAACAATTCGACGTAATCTTAACAGAGAATATGTTTGGTGATATTATTTCAGACGAAGCCAGTGTAATCGGTGGATCTATTGGACTACTACCTTCTGCATCGATAGGAACGCACACAGCGCTATTTGAGCCTATTCACGGATCATATCCACAAGCAAAAGGCAAAGGTATTGCCAATCCAATCGCATCTATTCTCAGTGGTGCAATGATGTTAGATCACTTAGGAGAACACGATGCTGCCGAAGCGATTAGAGATGCTGTATTACACACAATTAACGAAGGAGTGCTAACTCCTGACTTAGTCAAAGAATCAACTTATAGTACAACTGATGTAGGCAATAAAATTGCCAACCACGTGCGTTTTAGAACGGGTCATCGATATCAGGATAACATGACTCACAGCAAGTCAACTATCATATAATAGTTCTTATATTGTTAAAATTATTTTTAACCTTCTAGTTTTTGGGACAAGTCTACCTCTAATCAAGGTAGACTTGTTGTTTTTTATACATTACAATAGTAGAAATGTCGGATCAGCTTAAAAAGTCTTTGAAGAAAATGTAAAAGAACAGTTCTCCCCACTATTACAAAGTGCCGCAGTACAAAAACAGTTCTTACCTTCTTTCGCAATACCCACCTTCAACAGTACTCAAATAGAAGAAATAAAAGCCTAACAGTAAAACATTTTCAAAGGAAAAGACAATTGCGCGAATCAATCTCCTTCAGTACAATTCACTTTAAACTGCTTTCACAATACGTCAGTATATGAAGACATTTTACAACGAGAAAAATCAGTCAAACTACGTATGCAATTTCTTCATTAAACTACTAAATAAACAGCTAAAGTGATATCGAGCAATTGAAACTTTACTGTAAAAGAAAACTGATTGACTACATTTTTAAGGTAGTTAGCCAAAAAACATCGCTACTACAAGAGTGATTAGGTACTAAGTTGATCGCACTTCCTTTAGGTATTCTTGCGGTATGCTAGGGGTTTTCTTCGGAAAACACCCCCTTTTGCGAGGAAAACCCCCAAGAAACTGCAAGGAAACCGCAAGAAAGTCCTAAGAAAACACTTCTACTTATTGAAGTAAAAGAGCTCATAATTAGTATCTCAGTGTTACAACCAACAAGAAAGAATTAAGATTAAGTGCATTCATTAATTCAAAAACATCAAAAAGCATTACTAAAGCACATTAGAAGCTTAAAACAAACACGACAAGCCAAATATTCATTTCTTTAGTAATTAAAACATTAATGAGACTACTGGTTCTATTAATGCTAATAACAAATTCATTCGTATTAGGTAAAGAGAAATAAGAATCAAGAGTTTATCCTTTTAAAGTAAAAGTTCATTTTACTTAGTTTTGGTCTTTTGATATGAATTCGAAATAAACTACTTTTTGTAAAGTACAAAATGAAAATAGCCCCTTAACGGAGCTATTTTTCTACCAAAAACTAAAAAATGTAAGATGCTTACACAATTTATTATTTTAAATATCTTAATCTAAGATTCGAACTGGTCTATTATCATCGTTGATAGCAACTAAGGTAAATACACCACTAACTACTTCAACGCGTTCGATATCTTTCATTTTTTCTCTAAATACATTCACGCGAATGCGAATACTTGTATTGCCAATTGACTCGACATTACCTACCATTTCAATCAGTGAACCAGCAGGTATTGGCTTTAAAAAATCAATTTTATCAGCATTGACAATTACAAAGTTCTTGCGGCAAAAACGCGTAGCTGTCATAAAAGCAGTTTCTGTCATCATCAAAATTACCCTACCCCCAAACATCGTATTATGATGATTTATTATTTCAGGAAACACCACTTTAAAAACACGTGTTTCAGCTTGTTGCATTTGTAATTCGATTGATTCAGATACTACCATTAATTCAAACTTATATTGATAAAATATCAGATGAGAAATAAAGGAACCCTATAATTAGTAAACAATAATAAATTGGGAAAGGAAACAAATGAAAAGAGAAGTGAATACAATAAAAACACCATTGTAAAAACAATGATTGCATTAAGGATATTCAACTCTGACATAAGCTCTAAACCGCGAAAGCATGGTCTACTAAAGATAGGCAGGTCTCCTGACTTGTAACATTCTTTTACCGTCCTTCCCATCTACACATAGACAGTGGAACACTATGAGGGTAAAGAATTTTAAGTTACTTACAGTTGCGCGACAGTTCGTGATTTACACACGATTCCCTTTTCGTATACAGCTAAGTATAACCTTTCTTTGTTGATATTTTAATTCCTATTTTGGAATCTTGACAGCGAAGATAAGCAAACTTTGCAAATAAACTATCTTATAGCTTAAAATTACTGACCTACCTACTGACCAATCAGAAGGACTTCTTCGCCATACAGCAAAAAAAAGAGACCCAACTGAGTCTCTTTCCAAGGCTAAAGTTGTTTTTTAAGTTCTTGTGCCTTATTGATATCTTGATAAATCTTAATCGTCTTCATCGTAGTAAATGATTTCATCTTTTCTAACATATACTTAGCATGAGTAGAATTTGCCTCGTCAATCTTTAACTTTCGCTTCTGTGACGAATTTGACCATGTATAGTAATAGGGTTGATTATTCTCTATTGCAACAGCTCCGATTGAATCTGCTATAAAATTGTAATCATTAATAGCAAAGTGATATTTGCTCTCATTGCCAAATAAATTATCCCCTGTATACGTATAAATGGTTTCAGATAGACTCAAATTAAAAAGGGTAGGAAATATATCTTTATGAGAAGATACTCTCTCTTGATCAAAATTACTTGGTTTATACTTCTCTGGAATATAAAACAAAATAGGCACACTTCGCTTGAGGAAACCTTCTTCAGGAGAATATTCGAAAACTTGGCGAATATTGTGATCTCCAGAAGCTGCTATTATGGTATTCTCACCTAATGGAGAGTTCCTAACTTCTTCAATCAACTTAGCAAGCATTGCAGCACCATATTGATGAGAGTAAAAGTTGGCATAAGCTGTTTGCTCATCAACTCTTATCTTTTGTTTTAAACTATCTGGCATGACGATAGGTTGCGTTGTGTAACTTTTAGGAACAACAAAAGGCGTATGATTACTGATTGTCAAACCAAAAATGAATTTTGGTTTTCCATCATCTACTTTCAATTTATCTAAAATGTAATCCATTAAATAACCATCGTGAACCCCCCAAGCAAATTCTTCGGCACCAGGATAGGATTCTAAAATATTATTCTTTCCTTCGATGTAATCAAAAGACTGTTTTTGAAGCATCTTATCTATATTACGCCAAGATATACTCGCTCCTGTCAAGAAATACGTATCGTATCCCTTGCTCTTAAAGGGAAGTGTAATAGCACTGCTAAAAGGAGTGTCAAAATACACAGATTGGGATATAATCGTCTTTGGTGTACCTAATATAAAATTCTCCAAAGTCTGTATCGTACCATTATAAGCTGATAAGCTATTCTTAAAATAGTATAGGTCATCTAATTGACCTGCCAGATCTCCGATAAGATTAAATTCTTTTGAATTCATGTCAAAGTAATGATTACTCATACTCTCCATCTGTAAGAATATAACATTAGGAGGATTTTGCTCTAAGAATTCACTATAGGCAGTCTTTCGCTCTAAATTATTGTCAAACAAATCAAGCTGCTCTCCTTTATAGTGCTGTAAAACACCAAGCAAACTTTCGTAACCATTAGCTTTTAATTCACTTTCAATATCGGGGTTTATCCTATTTTCCTTGCGTTCTGAGTTGGCAAACTTTAAACTATAAAGCGCATTATAACACAGTGAATTAACAAACTCATTAGCTGTAATATTGGTGTGCTCTCTGCGAAGCGTAAACACTCCTACACTTCCACGCATCCCAACAAAAACTAAAGGAAATAACAATAGTAAAACAAGTGATAAAGCTTTACTCTGTTGTATTATAGGACGTGCCAATGATTTCTTTACTCTTTTCGAAACAAATAACAACCCTACAATTGCAATCACATAAGTAATTAATATTTTGAAGATAGGATAATCCGTCCATACTGAATTCAAAACAGCTGTAGTATCATCTTCAAAAATACCGAAGAACAAGAGATTGATATGAGATTGGAAAAACTGATAGAAAAAATAGTCTATAATAATAAGTGATAAAAACACTACTAATACAAAGATTAAGTAGTACTTGATAAAGCTACCGTAAAAGCGACTATATCTTATATTAAAGCGCTTGGGTAAAAATAAAGATATAAGCCATAATAAAACAACTGGTAAAAATCCATAACAGATCGCTGAAACGTCAAAGCGAGCTCCGACAATAAAAGCCTCTATTACTCCTACCTTATATGAAGACAAATCAGTGAAATTCCCGAAGGTGATTAAAAAACTCAATCTACCGAGGAAAAAAACAAATAAAAAGTATAAAAAATACTTTAGTCCGTTTAGACTTAAACGACGGAACAAATCTAAATTCATTACAAAAATTGTTTTACTTTTTTTCAAAAAGCAAAAGTAACAATAAGATAACATTAAATTAATATTGTTTCCACATTCTTTTCTTTCCTATATTTGAAGTGCTTACGAACAAAAAGTAAAATATTTTTAAAAAAGGTTTTGTAAGAGAAAAAAGACTTTATATATTTGCACTCGGTTTTGGGGATACGTATCTTTCAAAGCTGATCATGAAATAGTTAAAATTTAAGATTTAAAGATAAAAGCAATGAGCAAGAGAACGTTTCAACCATCAAATAGAAAAAGAAGAAACAAACATGGTTTCATGGATAGAATGTCTACTCCTAACGGTAGAAAAGTATTAGCTGCAAGAAGAGCTAAAGGAAGACATAAATTAACTGTTTCTTGTGAAACAAGACATAAAAAATAATGTTTTAAGAAAGCATAAATAAAGGTGTTACTATTGTTCGTAACGCCTTTTTTTATACTCTGTCTTAACGCAACGCACAATATCACATCACACACACACTACAACACTAAACTTACTTTATATTTAATTTGTTTAATTTATAAAGTAGAAAAACAACACAAAAATGCCTAAAGACACTTCTATCAAAACGGTACTAATCATTGGTTCAGGACCAATTATTATCGGACAAGCTTGTGAATTTGATTACTCAGGTTCACAGTCAGCGAGATCATTAAAAGAAGAGGGAATTAAAGTTATCTTGGTTAACTCTAACCCTGCTACAATTATGACTGACCCTTCTATGGCAGATCATATTTACTTAAAGCCATTAACAACAAGATCGATTATCGAAATTCTTGTTGCACACCCAGAAATTGATGCTGTATTACCAACTATGGGAGGACAGACAGCATTAAACCTTTGTCTTGAATGTGACGATAAAGGAATTTGGGCTGACTTCGGAGTACGTTTGATTGGAGTGGACATTAATGCAATTAACATCACTGAAGATCGCGAGCAATTCAAACAACTTTTAGAGAAGATAGACGTTCCTGCAGCTCCTGCAAGTACAGCTACTTCTTTCTTAGAAGGAAAAGAGATCGCTCAAAAATTTGGTTTCCCATTAGTTATTCGTCCTTCTTTTACCTTAGGAGGTACTGGAGCTGCTTTCGTTCACAAAGAAGAAGACTTCGACGATTTATTAACCTATGGACTAGAAGCCTCACCTATCCACGAAGTTTTAATTGACAAAGCTTTACTTGGGTGGAAAGAGTACGAATTAGAATTATTACGCGACAAAAATGATAACGTAGTAATCATCTGTACTATTGAGAATATGGACCCTATGGGTATCCACACTGGAGATAGTATCACTGTAGCACCTGCTATGACATTATCAGATAGAACATTCCAAAGAATGCGTGACCTATCAATCAAGATGATGCGTAGTATCGGTAACTTCGCAGGAGGATGTAACGTACAGTTCGCTGTATCACCAGACGAAAAAGAAGATATCGTAGCTATTGAGATTAACCCACGTGTATCTCGTTCTTCTGCATTAGCTTCTAAAGCGACTGGTTACCCTATCGCTAAGATTGCAACTAAGCTTGCCTTAGGATATACGCTTGATGAATTACAAAATCAGATTACTAAATCTACTTCAGCTTTGTTCGAGCCGACTTTAGACTATGTAATCGTTAAAATACCTCGTTGGAACTTTGACAAATTTGAAGGTGCTGATAGAACATTAGGTCTTCAAATGAAATCTGTAGGTGAGGTTATGGGTATCGGACGTTCGTTCCAAGAAGCTTTACACAAAGCAACTCAATCATTAGAGATTAAACGAAATGGTTTAGGAGCAGACGGTAAAGGATACACTAACTATGATCAAATTATCGATAAACTTACTCACGCAAGTTGGGATAGAGTTTTCGTAATCTATGATGCCATCCAACACGGTATTCCATTAAGTAGAATTCACGAAATCACAAAAATAGACATGTGGTTCTTAAAACAATACGAAGAACTATACATGTTAGAAAAAGAGATTTCTAAATATACATTAGAAACATTGCCGAAAGATTTATTACTTGAGGCTAAACAAAAAGGGTTCGCTGATAGACAAATTGCTCACATGCTAAATACACTTGAGAGTAAAGTTCACACATTACGTGATGAAATGAATATTCAACGTGTGTTTAAACTTGTAGATACTTGTGCGGCTGAGTTCCCTGCTAAAACTCCTTACTACTACTCTACTTTCGAGGCTGAAATCGAAAGACCTGACGGCACGCGTTATGTTTCTAACGAAAGTGTTGTTTCAGATAAGAAAAAAGTAGTGGTATTAGGTTCAGGACCTAACCGTATCGGTCAAGGTATTGAATTTGATTACTCATGTGTACACGGAGTATTAGCTGCTGAAGAATGTGGATACGAAACAATTATGATTAACTGTAACCCAGAGACAGTGTCTACTGACTTTGATACAGCGAACAAATTATACTTCGAACCAGTATTCTGGGAACATATCTATGACATCATCCAACACGAAAAACCAGAAGGGGTAATCGTACAGTTAGGTGGTCAAACAGCGCTGAAACTAGCTGAAAAACTCGAAAAGAATGGTATTAAGATCTTAGGGACTAGCTTTGACGCATTAGACTTAGCAGAAGACAGAGGTCGTTTCTCTGAATTATTAGAGCAACTAGATATCCCATTCCCTCAATTCGGGGTGGCCAAAACAGCTGAACAAGCATTAAAACTTGCAGATCAATTAGACTTCCCTCTATTAGTAAGACCTTCTTATGTATTAGGAGGACAAGGAATGAAGATCGTTATCAACAAAAAAGAATTAGAAGAGCACGTAATCGAACTACTGAACTCTATTCCTGGTAACTCATTATTACTTGACCATTATTTAGCAGGAGCTATTGAGGCTGAAGCAGATGCTATCTGTGACGGTGAGAATGTACACATCATCGGTATTATGGAGCATATAGAACCATGTGGAGTTCACTCAGGTGATAGCCATGCTATGTTACCTCCATTCAACTTAGGAGAGTTTGTATTAAACCAAATAAAAGACCACACACGCAAGATAGCAGTTGCTCTTAAAACAGTTGGTTTAATCAATATTCAGTTTGCAATTAAAGATGATATTGTATACATCATCGAAGCAAACCCAAGAGCATCGAGAACAGTACCATTCATCGCAAAAGCGTATGGAGAACCTTATGTAAACTACGCTACAAAAGTAATGTTAGGACACAACAAGGTAACAGATTTCGACTTTAATCCACAGTTGAAAGGATATGCTATCAAAACACCAGTCTTTTCATTTAATAAGTTCAAAAACGTAAATAAAGCTTTAGGCCCTGAAATGAAATCAACAGGAGAGAGTATCTTATTTATTGAGAACTTAAGAGATGATCAGTTCTATGAAATCTATTCTCGTAGAAAAATGTACTTAAGTAGATAATCTTTAAGACTTAAATATTCAAAAAGAGGTATATGTAAAATATACCTCTTTTTTTTGCGATAAAGCTTAGCAATACTTTTTCCTACAACCCAAGATATAATTGTTATTTTTGACCTTTATCAATAAACCATCCTCTTATGTCACATGAAATTCTTGTTGCATTATTAGCCATACTAATCGTTCTTGCTTTTTTTATCGGTAGATCATCGAAAAGAGATCAACAAGGAACCAGTGAAGAAACTATAAAATTAAAGGCCGAAAATGAGTTTCAAAGTAAACTTATTACCCAATTACAACAAGAAAAAAAACAGGTCGAAGAACAAGCAGACCTATTTCGATTGGACAATCAAGAACTAATTGCCCGTATATCTATTCGAGATACAGAATACAACAATCTAAAAGAGCGATTAGAAGTACAACAAAAAGAAACTATTGCACTACAAGAAAAGTTCTCTAATGAATTTGAAAATTTAGCTAATAAAATTTTAGAAGACAAAAGCGAGAAATTCACCAAACAGAATAAAGTGAATTTAGAATCACTGCTCTCCCCTCTACAAGAAAAGATAATGCACTTTGAACAAAAAGTAGAGCAAACCCATAAAGAAAGCATAGACCACCACGCTGCATTGCGCCAACAAATCTTTGGTTTACAACAAATGAATCAAAAGATGAGTGAGGAAACCATTAACCTAACCAAAGCTTTAAAAGGCGATAATAAAATGCAGGGGAATTGGGGTGAAATGATTTTGGAAAGTGTATTAGAAAAATCGGGCTTAGAAAAGGGAAGAGAATACGAAACACAGCAAAGTTATACTTCCGAAAATGGCAATAGACTGCAACCAGACGTAGTTATTCACTTACCAGATCAACGTCATATGGTTATCGATTCAAAAGTATCACTTATTGCCTACGAACAATATATAAATGCAGTAGATGAAGATCAACAAAAAAAATATCTACACGAACACCTCTACTCTATAAAAAGACATATAGATGGCTTATCAGAAAAGAATTACTTTGAGCTTTATAAAGGCACAAGTCCTGATTTTGTATTGCTTTTTATTCCAATAGAAACAGCATTTTCTATCGCCATTAATGCAGATAATACACTATACACAAAAGCTTTTGAGAAGAATATTGTCATTGTTACACCTTCTACGCTATTGGCAACACTACGCACCATTGAATCAATGTGGACCCAGAGAAAGCAACAAGAAAATGCGTATGAAATAGCAAGACAGGCAGGGTTATTATATGACAAGTTTGTTGGTCTTACCAATGACTTAAGTAAAATAGGAAAGAAATTAGATGAAACGAAGAACGAATATGACAGCGCCTTCAACAAACTTAGCCAAGGAAAAGGAAACCTTATCACTTCTGTACAAAAACTCAAAGAGATGGGCGCTAAAGCTAAAAAGAGTCTTGATCCTTCTTTTACAAATCGAATAGACTATTCTGACGACATAGAATAACACAATTCACAACTCAAAGGTATAAGTAATCTTATACCTTTTTTATTTGCCTCTACTATTCCTGTGAGATACTAAGCCAACATTTCTCTTAAAAGTTAAATGACTATATGATCATAAATCAACAATAATGATTTAGATCAATGACATTATAATAAACCTTATATCCTTACACATTACGCAACAAAACTTATAAAATTAAGATTATTACGATAAATAAAAATTGTTTTTTTATTATAAATCCATTAGAAATTTTTTAGTGTACATAGGATAACGTACTTTTGCATCACTAATAAAAAATAAAGATTATTTAATATTTAAAAACTTCAATCTATGACATTTAAAGATTTGCACCCAGCCGACATAGCTGAAGCTATCTCTGAGATGAAGAGAAAAGAGCGAAACCTTGAATTTCTAAAGCTTTCTCCTGATCTGAAGGTCGAAGTATTCTCATTTTTAGATATAAATATACAAGAGGAGATTGTTCGCAGTATGACTCAAGAGGATTATGCGGAAGTTTTAAATAATCTTGAACCAGATGACCGTACTGAATTACTTGAAAATTTTCCTGATGAGTTAATCAAATACTCTATTAACTTACTGAATGCGGAAGAAAAACAGATAGCGCTTAACCTAATTGGATATAATGAAGATAGTATTGCGAGGTTAATGACGCCCTTGTATATACAAACAAAGGCGAATAGAACTGTCAAACAAGTCTTTCAACACATTAAAAAATACGGTAAAAAAGCGGAGACTTTAAACTATATTTATGTAGTCGATGATCACAATCGATTAATTGATGACTTAAAAGTTGGAGAATTACTTCTTGCAGAAGAAGATACACTTATATCTGAATTGATAGATAGTAATTTTATTGCTATAACGACAACTACACACACAGAGGAAGCATTTGATATTTTTGAAAAATACGATCGCTCTGCTTTACCTATTATAACGGAAAAAGGAGTATTAGTCGGTATTGTTACATTCGATGATATCTTAGACGCTATTAAAGATAGGGATACAGAAGATATTCAGAAGTTTGGGGGGATGGAAGAATTAGATCTTTCGTATACTCAAACACCATTATTTGAATTAGTTAGAAAAAGAGCCGGTTGGTTAATTATCCTTTTCCTTGGAGAAATGCTTACAGCATCTGCAATGGGACATTTTGAAGATGAAATAGAAAAGGCAGTAGTATTAGCCTTATTCGTTCCACTTATCATTTCCAGTGGAGGTAACTCCGGATCTCAAGCAGCCTCATTAATTATACGTTCTATGGCCTTAGGAGAGCTAAAAATAAGCGATTGGTGGTATGTAATGCGCAAAGAACTTGCATCAGGAGTAATGTTGGGAGGTATCTTAGGTATTATAGGTTTTGTTAGAATTCTTATTTGGCAAAAATCGCACATTTATGACTATGGTGAACATTGGGTTTATGTAGGACTAAGTGTTGCAGTTTCCCTTCTCTTTATTGTTTTATGGGGAACGTTATCAGGCTCACTGATTCCATTTATCTTGCGAAAACTTGGTATGGACCCAGCAACTGCATCCGCTCCGTTTGTAGCAACCTTAGTAGACGTTTCTGGATTAATCATTTACTTTACAATTGCAGCAATGTTCTTAACAGGAAAAATATTATAAAAATACAGGTTAACAAAAAAGGTGTAAGTACTTGAATACTTACACCTTTTTTTTGTTACCTACTGTTGAGGAAGTGTTCTATATGGACTTAATATCTTTCCTTCTCCTGTCATAATAGGAGAAATTTCTCTGTTGTAAATTTCAGAACTGACATCCTTATCATACACTTCAACACTTTTTTTGTATGCTGTCTTATAGTCATTTGATTTAGCACTTAAACCAACTTTACCACTACAAGACGAAACGATAAACGCTATTACGCTAAGTTTATATAAGATACTCATACTATTGACTATCAAAAAGTTAATACACTCAAAGATAGCAATAAATATAAATTATACTTCCTCTCTAAAATTGACCTTTTTCATATTTGGCAAAAATGCAGCAATGATACCTATTAAAGGTAAATAAGCACAAATATGATAAATAGTCTCAATAGAAGTATGATCAGCCCACCATCCTAAAACAGCAGAACCTAAACCTCCCATACCAAAAGCAAAACCATAAAACAATCCAGATACCATACCTATCTTTTTAGGTAAAAGTTCTTGCGCATAAACTAAAATTGAAGGGAAAGCAGATGACAATATAAATCCGATAATAACAATCAATATTCCAGTCCAAAAGAGATTTGCAAAAGGCAATAAAATAGTAAATGGTGCAACACCAAGCACTGAGAACCATATAATATACTTTCTTCCTACTCTATCTCCAAAAAAGCCACCAATCAAAGTACCAGCTGCTACAGACAGTAAAAAATAGAACAAGTAAACTTGTGCTTGTACTTCGCTAATTCCAAAGCGTTCCATAGTGTAGAATTGGAAATAACTCGAGATACTCGCTACGTAAAAATACTTTGAGAAAATCAATAAAAGCAATACAATAATTGACATATTCACTCTAAGCTTAGACAACTCAGGTATGCGGATTACTTTCTTCGCTTTTGATGCTTGGTGAACCAATACTTTTTTATACCAGTTACCTATAAACATATAAAAGAACTGGGCGATAATAGCTACCACTACAAACCACAATAAGTGTTGTTGTCCATGTGGTAATACAAGCCAAGCTACTAATAAAGGAGCTAAGGCAGTTCCAGTGTTTCCACCGATCTGAAATATAGATTGGGCTAAACTTCGTTTGCCTCCAGATGCAACATAGGATACTCTTGATGATTCTGGATGAAATATAGAAGACCCTATACCTATTAAAATAACTGCACATAACACCATCGCATAAGATGGAGCATAACTCAATAGTATCACACCTAACATACTGCATATCATACCGAATATTTGAGAGTAAGGCTGAGGATGTTTATCTGTATAACTACCAACTAAAGGCTGCAATAAAGAGGATGATAATTGAAAGCAAAAGGTAATCATACCAATTTGAGCAAAACTCAAGTTATAATTATCTTTCAACATAGGGTAAGCTGCAGGAACAATAGCTTGTATTAAATCATTGCATAAATGTCCAAAACTAATTGCAAGCAAAATTGGATAAACAGTGCGCTGTGCTTGAGTTTGTTCGTTTATCTTACTTATCACTCTACTTGGCACACTTAATAAGTTATTCATATTTGATTATTTAAAATTGGGAAAAGCAAAGGTAGTATATACAGCCTAAGAACATAATTTGATATTCTTAAATTATACGAACGGATAATTTTACTACATTTACTTTTTATCAACTACAAAAACTTATTACCGTGCACACATCAAACCCTCATCCAAACAAATCAGCTTTACAAGAAAATGAAGGTATTGAACAACCAAATATTACCAATGCACAGGCAATTAAGCGATTTCAGGAAAGAAGAAGAAAGAAAATCAATACTGAAGAAATAATTAATCGCATCATTCAACAAGACAAAGTAGCACTCAGCCAAGCCATTACTTTAGTAGAAAGCTTAAATTTACAGCATCACAGTCAAGCAGAACAAATTATTCAAGGCTGCTTACCCTATGCTAATAAGTCTATTCGAATCGGAATAACTGGAGTTCCTGGTGTAGGTAAAAGTACTTTTATTGAAGCTTTTGGTAAACTACTCACTTCTTTAGGTAAGAAGGTTGCTGTTTTAGCCATTGATCCCAGTAGCAGTGTCACTGGAGGAAGTATATTAGGTGATAAAACAAGAATGGAGGACCTTGTAAAGGATGAGAACGCCTATATTCGTCCTTCAGCATCGGGAGATAGCTTAGGTGGAGTTGCTCGAAAAACAAGAGAAAGTATAATCCTATGTGAAGCTTGTGGATTTGACACAATCCTTGTTGAAACTGTTGGTGTAGGACAAAGTGAAACAGCAGTACACAGTATGGTTGACTTTTTTCTATTGCTTAACCTCGCTGGCGCAGGTGATGAATTACAAGGAATAAAAAGAGGTATTATGGAAATGGCTGATGCTGTTATTATAAACAAAGCTGATGGCGAAAATATCAATAAAGCCCATCAAGCTAAACTTGAATACAATAGAGCTCTACACCTATTTCCAAAGAAAGCATCTGATTGGACTCCAAAAGTACGTACATGCAGTGCCTTGCAAAACACTGGTATATTGGAGGTTTGGAATCTTATACAAGATTACATCAATCTGACCAAAGAAAATACTTATTTTGAAAATAGAAGAAAAGAACAAAATCAATATTGGATGATGGAAACTATTAATGAAAATATATTGATGCGTTTTTATAATGACCCTATAATCAAACAGCAAATTGTACACAATAAAAAAGCAGTGCAAAATAGTGAGATATCACCTTTCGCAGCTGCTCAAGATATTTTAAAACTTTATTTCAAAGAATAAGCTTTCAGAAAATTAATCTTCTAAATCTTCATCTTCAACATATCGTTCCATTTCGCGTTCGTAAAACTTTCCTGCTTGTACGATTAGCGTTTCCATTTCTGACTCAACTTCACTTTCTTCAGATTCTTCTATAGACTCTAAAAATTCTATCTCATCTGTATTTAAGTTAATAATAAAACGAGGAAACTCTAAGTGAATAATGAAGATATCGTCTGGGTTATCTGTATTATCTGCTAAAACGAATTTAGGTAATTCCATTGTATAATGTATTAATTGTTTCTGATTAATCTATTTGATAATATGTGGAAGCGAAGATATAAAAAAATTGCGGCCATTGTTAATCCTGCTAATAATCCAATCCATATCCCTGGAGCACCAATATCAGTATATAAACTCAAGTAGATTGAAACAGGGAATCCTACAATCCAATAAGAAATGAATGTTATAATCATTGGTATATTGACATCTTGTAGTCCTCTAAGTGCTCCTAATGTCACTACTTGAATACAGTCTGAAATTTGAAAGAATGCACAGATTAACAACAGTTGACCAGCAACTGCAATTACTTCACTATTGACTACCTCATTTACCAAGTCCTTGTTATCCAAGAAAAGCATTGGAATATAATTTCTAAACACTATAAAGAACAAAGCGAAACCTATATAAATAATTACAGCCATCAGCATAATAGATCTTGCTACGGTCTTTAATTTTACATAATCCTTTAGTCCTCTTTGATTACCCACGCGAATCATTGCTGCAACACTTAATCCACTGGCGAACATAAATGTCATAGAAGACATACTCAGTGCAATTTGATTAGCTGCTTGAGATACAGTACCGATCATGCCCGACAACCATACTGCCCCTACAAATAATGCTACTTCGAAGAAGCTCATCATACCAGAGGGTATTCCTATCTTGGTAATTTTACTCAACATATCTCTACTTACCTCTGATAATTTAATATCCAACAGAAAAGGTTTGAACATTTCTTGCTTTCTCAAAGCAAAATGCATGTAAACAATCATGACCAATCGAGAAATCAAAGTTCCATATGCTGCTCCTAACATTCCCAGCTCAGGAAAAATCCAAATACCATAAATCAATAAATAATTAAATAAAACATTAGTTACATTTGATATTACAGTTGCATACATGGCGTTCTTGGTCTGCGATTTTCCGTCTGCAAATTGCTTGTAGGCTTGATACATTACCATGGGAATCAACGACAAAGCTACGATATCCAAAAAGGGCTTTGCTAAAACTGTTACTTCTTCTGGTTGTCCCATATGCATAAGCAACGGTTTAGCAAAGTAAATTATCGCAAACAATAATATACCTAAAGTCGTACATAGAAATAGTCCGTTCACAAAAACTGAACGTCCTTCTTTTGTATTATTCTCCGCATCACTATGCGCTATTAAAGGCGTAAGAGCTGTTGAGAAACCTACTCCTAAAGAAATAGCTATAAACACAAAACTATTGGCAAGTGAAGCTGCTGCTAATTCAGTAGCACCTATTTTCCCTACCATTATATTGTCTATTACTCCAACTATGGTATGTCCTAACATAGCTAAAATAATAGGATACGCTAACTTTATATTATATCTAAACTCACTAAAGTAAATCGATAAGTTCATCCTCTAAAACTTTTTTGCAAATATAATGAGTTGATTTCGATAATATATCTCAATTATACTAATGCTTTAAAAAGATTTCCCCTATTCCTATAGTATTAAAAAATAATCTAAAAATAAAAACCTCACTTCTTTTTACAAACAAGGTCATACAGCAACATTAAAAAGGTTATTCTACATTGACTTATTCACTCATTAACCTCTCCTTGTACAAAGCTAAATCTGCCTTTACATTGTCTGGCAATTCAGGAATCTTAATATCGTCATATTGACTCATTACCTCCTCAAGAATACTTGCGAGTATATAACGACACAAATCTTTATTATCTGCTGGAATGACATACCACGGACATTGCTCTGTAGAAGTTTTACTGATTGCCATTTCATAGTAGCGTTGATAATCCTCCCAATACTGTCTTTCTTTAACATCAGCTGGCTCAAACTTCCAATTGTGTTTGTCCTTATCTAATCTGCGCAGTATTCTACTCTTTTGCTCATCCTTACTCATGTGCAAAAAGAACTTTAGCACAATCACTCCATTATTGCTAATGTGCTTTTCAAAATTTTGTATTTCAGTGTATCTTTTTTCCCAGAAATCATCAGTGATATCCTCTAAACTCTCAATGTTAGGAATGCGCTCATTCAGCACTATTTCTGGATGTACTTTAGAAACCAACACATTTTCATAATGGGTGCGATTAAATACTGTAAACTTTCCTCTTTCTGGAAGAGTAACATAATGCCTCCACATATAATCGTGTTCTAACTCAAAAGAAGTAGGTCGCTTAAAACTCTGTACATCAACTCCCCTGGCATTAAAAGATTTAAATACCTCTCTGATTAAACTATCTTTACCCGCAGCATCCATCCCTTGTAGGCAAATCAGAACACTGTAGCGATTATGTGCATACATTATATCTTGAAACTTCCCCAATCGGCGACTCACTTCATCTAATTTTCGCACTGCCTTTTTTGATTTCATCTCAAAATCAGGTTTAGTTGCAAGTTCATCTAATTTTATATCCCCTAATACTTTGTACTTCTTTTCAAATCCCATAATCATCTTTATTTTAGAACTTAAAAATTAACATTTTTTATTTAGATTTGAAATTATATATCCAACATTTTTAAAATGAAACAATTGACATTAGAATTTCTATTCCACATATTCGGATTAAGTGCTGCATCCGGTATAGTATACAACGATGAACAAATACACCTCATAGCTGATAACAGCACTTACTTATATCACTATGACATGACTAATACTCTCTTTACAAAAACTCCTTTAAGCCAAGAAGATTATGGTCAAGAGAATATCGCTAAGAATATGAAACCCGATTTTGAATCCATCACACAAAATGAATTAAACTACTACATATTTGGTTCAGGTTCTACAGAGAAAAGAATTGACTTAATTGAGGTGCACAAACTAACTAATGAAGTTATCAGTACCCAGCAACTGGATATTCTTTACGAGTCGATGAAAGCTTTTGCAGGTATAGACAATGACAACTTCAATATCGAAGGTGCAATATTAGACGGTGAGACTTGGTATTTTTTTAATAGAGGTAATGGACCTAAAAGTCAAAATGGAATCTTCATTGTTACAGGTGAGAATATTATAGATAACTTTAGATTAACTTACTTTCCTATTAAACTACCAAAGATTAATAAAGTACAGAGCTCTTTTACTGATGCTGTAAAAGTAGATGAAGATATTTACTTTTTAGCTGCTGCAGAAGATGTAGCATCCAATTACAAGGACGGTGAAATTAAAGGAAGTTTAATTGGAAAAATCAACTTAAAGAAACTCAAATTAGAAAAGACCAAAGTCATCAGTGAGAATCACAAGTTCGAAGGAATTACTATATACAAACAAAATGCTAAAGAAATAGAATTTCTCTTATGTGAAGATCCCGACAACGACAAAAATCAAACGGGTATATATAAACTAACAGTAAACAAATAAAAAAGCAGATGTATTCACATACATCTGCTTTTGCTTTATCAGAAATAAAGCTATATTGAATTAGTAGTTTTCTTACAAATAAACCTTCTGTTGGTCCAGAGTGCTAAAATAAAGTAAAATATACAAACTAACCACATTTGAATAAAGATATCTTTAATTTCATATAAAGATGCACCAAATTGCGACAAGGAAACATATCCCTGTGCTCCTAATGTTGTAGGAACAAATACAGAAAGCTTTTGCATCCAAAGAGGAAAAGAACTCATTGGCCAAGATGCTCCAGAAAACAACATCGTTGGCAGTGAAAAAATGGTTACAATCATTAACGCCTCCTCTCTTTTCCTAAAAAAGTTAACGGCTGTCATTCCCAAGAAAGTAACTGCCAGAATAAAAGGAATTAAAAATACGATGATTTCAAATAAATTCCCTCTTAGTGGGAAATTAAATGCTCTTGTCACAACTAACGTAGCAATCATCATTAAGAACATAGAGAATACTAAATAAGCTAAACTCCTTCCAATCGTAGAAAAGAAAATACCATATTTTCTATTCGCATAAGAAAATGTTCTCGCAAACAAATTTCCCTCACGTAGTGTTCCTCCTATCACTCCCATAGCAGAAATCTGCAAAGTCTGTAAAGCAATTAAAAACACCACTGGCAATAAGAATGTTCCGTAACCCGAATTTATGTTATACAAAGGAACTGGTACGGGATTAAATGGTCGTCTACTTGCCATTGCCTGTTTCATAGGTACACCAGAAGACATCGTTTTATTTACTTCTATCTGCGCATTAATCGTCCCCATAGTACGCATTACTGCCCCTATAGTTTGCTTATAATAAAGCATATAAGCAGCGTCACAATAAGCTGAAACTGAAGGAGTCAATCCCTTTTGAATATCATGTCCAAAATCTGGTGGAATAATAATTATACCATGTACTTTTTCTTCTTTATACAATTGTTGCGCTATGTCAACACTTTGCGTTTTATAAGTTACATTTACCTGAGCTGTTGCATCTAACATTCGCCCTACTTGTTGACTTAACTTAGAGTTATCTTGATCTACCACTACAATTGATAAATCTTCTATCACTTCGTTTGAATAAACGTAAGAATAAAAAAAGAAAACAAATAAAACGGAAAATATATAAGATGTAATTACTGCTGAATCAGAAAAAATCAACTTAACCTCTCGTTTAGCACCTTCAAAAATTAAAGCCAAACCTGCTATTAGATTCTTAAACATTGTAGCCTCCTTTCTTTAATCGCAAATAATATATCGGAGCCGAAATAATACCTATAACAACAAATACTGATAACACAATCAGATAAGTACGTTGCATACCATTAAAAGAGATACCGCGAACAGCATAGCTAATAACAAATCTCAAATAAGAGTGAAAAGGAAAAATATAATTAAGCTCTTGCACAAAGTTGCTCATCCCTTCTGGCGGGAAAGTATAACCCGTAAATGAAAAAGCCAATGCAGTATATCCTCCTCCAATCGTCATAGCCGTACGCAAACTTGTAACAACCGAAGTTACAAATAGCGCCATAGATTGACACACAATAATGAATGATAATGTAATCAAGTTTATAAAAGCAAAGCTGCCATTTAATGGGGCTTGTATTTTATAAAACAACAAACTATTCATAAAAAAGCCTACAATAAAGAACACAATTGTATAGGGAAGTAATTTTCCAACTATCGCAACAAAAACTTTATTGTTTGCTTGCTCTAATAATTCATGGCCTCTTTTGTATTTTAAAACATTCCCAAGCGCATAAATCGAAACAATCATTACCACAATTTGAAAAGCCATTGGCAAAAAGCCAAGGTTCAAATAAGCACCATAGTTTAAAAAGGGATTAAACAAAGTGTGACTATCTGTTCCAATAGGAGTAATAACTCCCTTAGTTTGCTCAGGCATCATGCCCTTTTTCTTTAATATTTCAATTTGTGCACCTGCAGCAAAAGAGCCTGCTATCAGTTGAAAATCACGTTGAATCAATCCTGCAGGTAATAGATACTGTCCATTAAAATAACACATCACATTAGGTGCCAATCCGTTTTGTACGTTCTTATGAAAGTCTTTTGGGATAACAATAAGTGCAAAAGACTTACCTGTTCTAACCGTTCTTTGTCCCTCTAACTCATCTGTAACCTCATAAGCTATATCCATAGTAGCATTAGCATCAATCATTCTGACTAATTGACGAGATACACTACTTTTATCCAAATCTAAAAGTGTCACAGGCAAATTCCTTGCTACATTTTCCGACAATAGACTTGAATAGAAAAAGAATAACAGAGCCGGTATTCCGATCATCAAGAGCAATAATCTTGGAGAAGAAAATATCCTAACACACTCTTTCTTAAATATGGATACAAAACCTTTTTTCACGTTAATATGATTTATTTCAAACTTTTCTCTAAAACTAAAGCACTCATTCCAGGACGTAGACCATCAACCTTTTTCACTGGATAAGCTTTAATCAGAAATGTTTTCATATCGAACTCCCCTTTAGTTTTTGTTGCACTCCATGTTGCATAATCTGCTTGAGCTGCAATATACTTTACTTCTAATTCGATCTCTTGATTACCTAATGCAGGAACGCTAGCATGTAACTTAGCTCCCATTTTAAAATAAGGCATTAGATTCTCCTTAATATTAAAATATACCCATACATCATCTAAATCAACTAAGTTTACAATAGGATATCCAGAATTTACAATTTCCCCTTTATTAGGCATAATCGTCAGTACCTCTCCCGATTGAGGAGCTTTTACTTCTCCCTCTCCTTTTAATATTTGCACTTCCTGCACAGCAGCCATTGCTTGATGTACTTTAGCCAAAGCAGCTTGCTTATCCTCTACACGAGCTCCATTTGTTGCCATTCTATATTGAGAATGAGCGGCTTTTTCAACCTCTTGAGCAGCTTTATACTGTGTATAAGCCTCATCTTTTTTCTGTGCTGGTAGTACTTTCTCATTAAACAAGTTCTCTACCCTTGTATATGTTTTAGCGGCAAGTTCAGCACCAATTTTGGCTTGTTGCCACATATTATAGGCTGCTTGTATTTCTTCTTCTCTTGCTCCTTTTGTCGCTTTGGCATCTAATGCTTGAGCTGCTTTTTGCACAGACTCTGCCTGAGCCAACTTAGCGTCTATTTCTGGTGTACTAATTTGCAACAATACTTGCCCACTCTTAACTTTATCCCCTTCTTTTACATAGATAGCATCAATACGTCCAGGTATTTTTGATGCGACATTTATTTGAGTTGCCTCAACTTGTCCTTGAATATAAGAATCTTTATCTCCTGTCATGAACCAAATAGAGATCACTACAATGAGAACAACAGCAACTACTCCTATAAGTGCACTAATAGCTTTATTTTTCATCTTTTACCTTAATATTATTTTGCGTATTCTATAAAATTCTGACTTAAACCTGCGTACTCTAATAATGAAGCTACGTTTATAGCATAATTAAAATGAGCTTGAAGTTTTTGTAATTTAATTCCCGAAAGTTTCATTTCTGCATCCACAACATCTGTAGAAGAAGCAAACCCTTCTGAAAAAGCTTTGTTGCGCACGCGTAAAAGTTCTTCTCCTAACTTTTCTTGTGTTGACAAGTTTTCTATTTGCTCAACTTGTTTTTCAATATCTTGATACAACTTGGTCACAAGCATTTGCACATCGTTCTTAGCTTTTGTTTCAAAAAGTTCAACACTTTCTTTTGTAGCCTTTGCAGCCTTAATCTCATTTCGATTTCTCAATCCCTCAAATAGAGTGTACGACACTCCTACTCCGACTACCCAAACATTATCATTATCGTGCATAACACCAGCACTCATTGGGTTATTGTGCGCTAAAATTGTTTGACCAAAAGCTGCCACAGTAGGATAGTAAGCCGATTTCTTAGCTTTAATTCCTTGTTCTGCTAAATCCTTCTGAAGAACTAATTTTTGAAGTATAGGGTAGTTGATTAAAGCAGCATCTTTGTAAAAATCTAAATCCTCCAATGCGTCTAAAATAAAGAAACCACTTACCAAGTCTTCTGGCACCTCATCTACTTCAAGTGTATTGGCCAAAGCAATGCGTGCCAATTTGATATCTTTAATAGCTGCATCCAACTGACGTCTTGCCTCTGAGACAGCCACATCGGCAGATAGCCTCTCTACAGGAGCGATCATGCCATTCTCCTCTAACTTAGTTGCATCGTGCAAATGGTGTTGCATTCCCTTTAGCACTTCTTCGCGCACTTTTACTGCCTCATCAGCTAACTTTACTGCATAATAGCGCTGGGCTAATTCTGAAATCAATTGATTTTGCTTATTCTCTAAATCTTTTTCTCCTATTTCTTTTTGAATACTTTTTGCCTTGATAGCAGCATTTATCTTTCCTCCTGTAAACAAAGGCCAAGTAGCCATAAACCCACCAAAAGCCATGTCTCTTTTGTTAAAAGAAACACTCCAGTTGCCCAAAAGCTCAGGATTAGGTAAATGAACAAAATCTCCTACTCCATTGCGAAGTCCATTCAAATCAACTCCTAAAGATCGATCCAAATAAACGCCCATCCCAAATGCCTTAACTGTTGGATAACGCAATCCCTTGGCTGCTTTCCATTCGTATTCATGCACTTCTTCTTGTTTTTCTTGTGCTTTCAACGCGCTATTCTCTTTATGCATCATTTCATATGCCTGAGAAAAAGTCAGCGTTTGTGCTTGAGCAGTGTTTGATGTAAATACACAGAGAATACTTCCACATACAACAGTAAAAATCCCCTTTAATTTCAATCTATTCATTGACTACTATTTGATATTATATATACCTTGCTTTGTATTTTCTAAAAATCCCTTCACTTGGTAACTACAAATTTTCGCATAAAATTAAACTATTTTATCTAAAAATGAAGTCATAATCGCGAAAACTCCTTCTTTTACAAAGTTAATTAATACAAAAAAATCACGTTTTTTCCTAAATTATTACCACCTATCACAGAAACTCATATACCCAAGTTCAAAGGAACTAAGGTAGGTAAATCAAAACGCATGCCATTACAACCCATTTCCATAATAATATACACAATACACACCGACTACACAACCTATTGACTACTAAGTTTTATAAGATAAAAATACACCAACTGATTACTACAAGTAACTCGTCTTTTACCTTTGCCTTTATAAGTGGAAAGACATAACCAAAATAAAATAGTAGATAAATAAAAAAAGCCCTCTAACTAAAGAGGGCTCTATCTTTTATGTAGAAAAGTAACTATTTTTCAATTTCGCGTAAACTTTCCATTTTTTTATGTGCTAAGAATCCTTTGATGTCCTCAAAATGCTCTTTTACACGTTTGTTTCCAAACTCAAATACTTTCTCTGCTAAACCGTCCAAGAAGTCACGGTCGTGTGACACTAAAATAACTGTTCCTTCAAAGTCCCTTAACGCATCTTTGATAATGTCCTTTGTCTTCATATCTAAGTGGTTCGTAGGCTCATCGAGAATCAACACATTATATGGCTCTAATAATAACTTAACCATCGCAAGACGCGTTTTCTCACCTCCTGAAAGTACTTTAACCTTTTTTTGAATATCATCTCCTGAGAACATAAAAGCTCCCAAAATATTCTTTATCTGCGTTCTGATATCTCCTTCTGCAATTCTGTCAACTGTTTCGAAGATTGTTAAGTTCTCATCTAACAAAGAAGCTTGATTCTGTGCAAAATATCCAATTTGAGCATTATGCCCTATCTCTACGTCACCTGTAAAGTCAATTTCCTTCATGATCGCTTTAATCATCGTAGATTTACCTTCCCCATTCTTTCCAACAAAAGCAACTTTTTGCCCTCTTTCAATCACCATATTGGCATCTTTAAACACCACGTGCTCACCATAGGACTTCGAAAGATCTTTTACCACAACAGGATACTGTCCAGCGCGCGCAGCAGGTGGAAACTTTAATCTAAGTGCAGAGTTATCCACTTCATCTACTTCAATTATTTCCAACTTTTCAAGCATTTTTACACGAGATTGCACTTGTAAAGTCTTCGAATAAGTTCCTTTAAAACGCTCTATAAATTCAGTTGTTTCCGCAATCATCTTTTGCTGTTCTTCATACGCTTTTAACTGATGAGCACGTCTATCTTGACGCAACACTAAGTAGTCAGAATACTTCGCTTTATAATCATAGATTTTACCCATCGTAACTTCGATTGTACGATTTGTAATATTATCCACAAATGCACGGTCATGGGAAATAACCATCACCGCTTTAGCTTGATTAATTAAAAAATCCTCTAACCACTGAATACTCTCGATATCCATGTGGTTGGTAGGCTCATCTAAAAGAATTAAATCTGGTTTCTGCAATAAGATCTTAGCCAATTCAATTCGCATTCGCCAGCCTCCACTAAATTCAGAAGTTGGGCGTGTAAAATCTTCTCTTTCGAATCCCAGACCTTTCAAAATCTTCTCTACTTCAGCCTCATAATTAACTTCTTCAATTGAATAAAACTTTTCACTTAGCTCAGATACACGTTCAATCAACTTCATATAAGCATCACTCTCATAATCGGTGCGAACAGTCAACTCTTCATTAAGCTCATCAATCTCTTTTTTCATAGAGAATATACTCGCATAAGCCTTAGATGCTTCTTCCATCACAGTACAATTATCCTCTGTCAATAAGTGCTGTGGCAAATAAGCAATTACGGCATCTTTTGGTGCAGATATACTTCCAGTAGATGGTTTATTTACCCCTGCAACAATCTTTAATAGAGTAGATTTTCCTGCTCCATTCTTCCCCATAAGAGCAATCTTGTCGTTTTCATTAATCGAAAAATTGACACCACTAAATAATGTAGTACCACCAAACTGAACTGAAATGTCGTTAACTGTAATCATGTAACTTCGTATATCTATTTTATAATTATTTGCAAATATAGTATTTGTTAGATACCATTTAGCAGATTTGAAATAATAAAAAAAGCTCTGTGAATTAACTTCCACAGAGCTTGTATATTCATTGGGTAATATACCCTTATTATTCCATTTCTTCTTTCTTTTTACCAAACATAAAAAGCAAGACATAACCAATAACTCCACCTAAACCTGAAGCCATTAAAATCCCCAGTTTAGCTTGATCAGGGAACTCTGGATGTAGATTGATATCAAATGCTAATTCAGTAACGAATAACGACATTGTAAATCCAATCGCCGCTAAGAACCCTAATCCCAATAGATTCAAATAAGTCATTCCTTTAGGCATCGAAACTACTTTCAATTTAATCAACAAAGCAGTTAGTCCAGACACACCAATAACTTTTCCTATTAACAGTCCAAATGCCACCCCTAAAGTTACAGCACTGAAACCACCGTCACCTAAGCTGATTGGAATAGCAGCATTCGCAAGTGCGAAAACAGGCATTACAAAGAAAGCCACAAAGTTATGCATACTATGCTCCAAGCGAATAGAAGCTGGTAAAGCATCTCTTGACAAATCTTTTATATCGTGAACACACTCCATCTGAGCACCAGTCAAGTTTGGTATTTTATCATCAGGATCAATTTTACTGAATCGATCTCTTAAGCTATTTAATTTAGTAACGAAGTATGATTCGTTAACTTTTGCCGTACTCGGAATTGCAAAAGCTGCTAAAACCGCTGCAATCGTCGCGTGAACACCAGATAGTAAAAAACACAACCACACTCCACCAATACCAATAATAGCATAGTAAATTGTATTTCTGATTCCTATTAAATTACTCAACACTAACAATCCAAAGAATCCAAGTCCCATTCCCAAATTAGTAATTGACAAATCACTTGTATAGAACATCGCTATAACTAATACAGCACCTAAGTCATCTGCAATAGCTAAAGCAGTCAAAAACACTTTAAGTGAAGTAGGTACTCTATCACCTAATAAATACAGTACTCCAAGGGCAAAAGCAATATCAGTTGCCATCGGAATCCCCCAACCATGTGCTGCATCAGTTCCACCATTGAAGATCAAATAAACAGTAGCAGGTACCACCATTCCACCAATAGCCGCTATGATAGGCAACATTGCTTTCTTAGGTGAAGATAGTTCTCCTGTTGTCAATTCTCGTTTCAATTCTAAACCAACCACAAAGAAAAAGATTGCCATCAATCCATCATTCACCCAATGCTTTAAAGAGTGATTCAACGTCATATCATTAAGCGTAAAGCCAATATGATTATCATCCCAAAAGCTCATATATGCATCAGCCCATTGAGAATTAGCCATAAAAATAGCAAATACAGCAGCTAAAAATAATACTATCCCACCAGACGTAGATTTACTCATGAATCTACTCATTGGCGCCGTAATCCATTTATCTGCTGGAGATAATTTAATATTGTTATCCATCGTTTTTTAAATTTGTTAGCGAATATAGTTTTTCTGATACTTTTAGGCAAATTAGTAACCTTATTTTTGTATTAAATCTTGTGATTATCGAGGTTTTACAGTACTTAAACCTTCTTGTTAATCCTTGAAAAAGACAAATGAATTAAAGTTGAATAGAAGTAAATTGACAATGTAGTGCACTGAATCAATCAAGTCTGTTTGTTCTACCCCATTCTTATCGCTTATAACCATTGAAAAATCAACAATCTGACTAACAGCAATTCACATCCAAATCACACCAAATAACCACAAAGACCAAGACCTCCTATTCTTTGATATACAACCAATTAGCTAAATCCCTCTTAAAAGAGTGGTTAAAAATAGATAGAATAAGTATATTTGCTTTTTGAAAATCAAAAATATGGACTCAATTTTAGATTCAAATATACAGCCAAAAGCTAAACCGAAATGGTTACGTGTAAAATTGCCTACTGGTAAAAAATATACAGAATTAAGAGGTTTAGTTGACAAATATAAACTTCACACAATCTGTACATCAGGTAGTTGTCCTAACATGGGAGAATGTTGGGGTGAAGGAACCGCTACATTCATGATTTTAGGTAACATCTGTACGCGTTCTTGTGGATTCTGTGGTGTAAAAACAGGACGACCAGAAACAGTGGATTGGGATGAACCTGAAAAAGTAGCTCGCTCTATTAAATTAATGAAGATTAAACACGCAGTAATCACAAGTGTTGACCGAGATGATTTAAAAGATGGAGGTTCTATCATTTGGGCAGAAACTGTAGATGCTGTACGCCGTATAAGTCCTGGAACAACAATGGAAACATTAATTCCAGACTTCCAAGGAATAGAGACAAACATAGATCGCATCATTGCAGTAGCTCCTGAAATTGTCTCTCACAATATGGAAACAGTACGTCGATTAACACGTGAAGTGCGTATACAAGCTAAATACGAGAGAAGTTTAGAAGTATTAAAATACTTGAAAGATCAAGGAATCAACAGAACAAAATCAGGTATCATGTTAGGCCTTGGTGAAACTGAAGAAGAAGTAATCCAAACCATGCATGATTTAAGAGCGGTGAACTTGGATGTACTGACAATCGGTCAATACTTACAACCAAGTAAAAAGCACCTACCTGTAAAAGAGTTTATCACTCCCGAACAGTTCAAAAAGTATGAGGAGATAGGTTTGGAATTAGGATTCAGACACGTAGAAAGTGGAGCCTTAGTTCGTTCTTCATATAGAGCACAAAAACACCTTTTATAACAATAAAGAAACAGGTCGCTTAGTAAGCGACCTTCTTGTTTAATAGTTTATGAATAAAATACGCATAGCGATTAATGGTTTTGGCCGTATCGGTCGTAACCTTTTCAAACTACTCCTTAGTCATCCCCAAATTGAAGTTGTTGCTATTAATGATTTAGCGGATACGCAAACAATGGCTCACTTACTTAAATACGATAGTATTCACGGGATTCTACCAAATCAAATTACCCATGATCAAGATCACATTTATGTAGATGGACGCAAGATCTTTTTCTTTAGACAAAGTGAAATCCAACAAATCAATTGGAAACACCTTGATATAGACTACGTTGTTGAGTCTACAGGTAAGAGAAAAACATATGATGCTCTACAGCAGCACATCGAACAAGGGGCTAAGCGAGTAATCCTATCTGTTCCTCCAGAAGACAATACCATAAAAACAATTGTACTGGGTGTGAATCAAGATATACTTACAGGAGAAGAATTAATCATCTCCAATGCCAGTTGTACTACAAATAATGCAGCGCCAATGGTGAAGGTTATCAAGGAATTGTGTGGTATAGAACAAGCGTATATCACGACTGTTCACTCTTATACAACAGATCAAAGCTTACACGACCAACCTCACAAAGATTTACGCAGGGCAAGAGGTGCTGCCCAATCAATTGTTCCTACGACCACTGGAGCAGCTAAGGCATTAACTAAAATATTCCCTGAATACGAAGGTAAAATCGGCGGTGGAGGTATTCGCGTTCCCGTTCCTGATGGCTCTTTGACAGATATAACTTGTTATGTCAAAAGAGAAGTTACCATCGAAGAAATAAATCAAGCATTCAAATCAGCAGCAGAAACACATTTAAAAGGAATATTAGACTATACTTCTGATCCCATTGTGTCAGTTGATATCATAGGTAACCCACATTCTTGCCTGTTTGACTCACAGCTCACATCTGTACTCGACAAGATGGTTAAAGTAGTGGGATGGTATGACAATGAAATCGGCTATTCCTCTCGATTGATTGATTTGATTCTATATGTAGATTCCATAAAAAAATAATATTACGAAGCAGTTTGTTTACTGAAGTCCCCATGATGACATAAAGCAAACTGCTTTTCTTTTTTACTTTTTTATTTTGACACTTCCACTGAGATAAAGGTCCTCCCTATTTCATTGTCTCCCAAATGTAAATATTTTGTCTAAGTATACTAGTGCGAAGTGCAAGTAAACATCCCCTTAAAGGTTTTGCTTTTCTTAAATAGTAGTTATCTATTTCTCATGTAGACATATATTCACTTATCAAACGGCAATAAAAATATCTACTTCTGCATCACTTGCATTAGAAGCCTTATCACCATATACTTCGTAATCATGTGTAAACCTTCTCGCTAAGTCTTGATTCCAAATTTCCACCCACTTTTGAATAACAACACCCTTTGTTAAATCACCTTTAGCTGTAAACTTTAAGTAAGTTCCCCCCTCGACAGCTAACCCTGTCATACCTCTTGGAATCTGGGCTAAACTTGAGACCTTACATCCCAACAAAGTCGTATAAGGCAATGTGTGATCACCTTCGTACTCTGTATACATCGAAATAATCTCATTACTTAATTTAGAGGGAATTTGTTCTATTGTATTTTCGTTAATAAATCGCTGCCATAACAAGGGAATATCATTAGCAGCTTGATTATTCATATTAGAGGTTCGCACGGTAATACCAATGATATAAAATGGCTTTACTTCAATTGTTTTCATTCTAATTATCTTTTTTTAATTCTTCCACAAAAATAATACTACAGAATGTCAACAGTATGTCAGGGGTAAAACACAAATGAAAAAAATTCACTATCTATAATACACATCAGCATACAAAAAATGAAAAAATAAATTAGCACACAGTAATTATATTGCTTTAAAAAATCAAAGTAACTACCATAGGCGACACTACTGGATACGAAAAAATCTAAGGAGTACACTCACCTAAAAGAAAGAAGAAAAACAAGCTATTCGTTCTTGGCCTCCTCTACACTATTGCGATACTTTTGACGACAGCTTTCTATATATTCTTGTAAAGTTAAATCATGAGGTTCAAAACACTTCAAAGACACGTGCATCCTTTCAATACGATCTAATCTAAAAGCTCTAAACTCACTGCGAAGGCGACAAAAGGCAATTAAAATCCAATTCTCTTGAGTAGTGTACAAAGCAAATGGTTCAATCTCTCTCTCGGTTCTCTTATTATCCAAAGAGAGATACGCAATTTCAACTACCTGATAATTAACCATAGCTGATTGCAACCTCACAAGCAAATCACTCGAATTTCTTTCTGTGGAATTTGGTCTTACTTGTATGCGATCACACAACAACTCCATTTTCTCCCTTTGGCTAAAACGCATCACAGCTTTTAACTTTTCAACAGCGCTGCAATACTGTTGAACAAGAGAGCTATCGCTATTCTGTCCGATAAGTTGTTCTACTGTAATCAAAGCATTAGCCTCCTCTTGAGAGAACATAATAGGCGGTAGAGAATAACCTTCCATAATAGAATACCCTTTGCCTTCTTCAGTAACAATAGGAACACCTGAATCCTCAAGAGCTCGTATATCGCGATACACAGTGCGAACACTTACATTGTGTTTGGCAGCAATTTCACTTGCAGTCACTAATCGCTTAGACTGCAATTGTACTAAAATTGCAGATAGCCTATTCAACCGGGGGATAGATTCGGACATTTATAGCATAATTTGTAATACTCACAAAGATACAAAGAAGATCAAAATTTGGTTTGCATACAAAAGTTTGTACCTATGTAGAGACCTCAAGTTATTCTTTTAACAAGATTTTCATTTTATTTCCCTTTTGTAATAACGTAAATCATATTACGAGTTTAACCCAGGTTACACAATAGACATCTGAACGAAAAATAATTACACAAAATAGCGCTGAATTACTGAGTAAAGTATACCCTAGTATGGTTTTAGAACTAATAAAAGAGATATGAAGTAAAATTGCTTTGTAGTATTTGGCTAATGTAGAATCTGCGGTTAAATAGTTGAACAAAAAATAGTACTTTCCTTGGACTTTCTTGCCCTTTTCTTGCGGTATCCTTGCAGTTTTACTGCCAAAAAGGGGTGTTTCTCGAAGAAAACCCCTAGCATCCCCCAAGAAACCCCCAAGAAAGTACCAACCATATTGCAGTCATTTCCCTCATAACAAAAAACTATAGATAATTATCTTATTGTAAAAAGCTAAAGAAATGTACTTGATTTCAGCATACAGACAATTGAGAACATTCGCTTATTCAAGTTGATATAGAGGTTGCCTTCGAATTCACCTAAAAGGTGCATATAAAAGCACTATTCTAAAGAAGTGCGTAGCCTATGCTTTAGTATTTCGCTATAATTTATTATCCCCTCTTAATAAGAGACTACACTTTCCCAAAAATTCTTTAACCTTGAATCACCTTTACGCGATCTTAGAACATTGGAGTAAATACAATAAAAAATCCTCTTTGTTTTGACAACAAAGAGGATTGCTATTTTCAAATCTACTCTATTGAATAGATAATCTTATTTTTTCTCGTTTAGCTTAGCTGAGAAATCCATAGAGATAGCTACTTTTTCAATTTGTAACTTACCAGCCATAGTCTCTAAGATAATTGTAGTTTCTTGGATCTCACCAATTCTTCCGTGAATACCAGATTTAGTTACTACTCTATCCCCAACTTTTAATGCTGCTTCAAAAGCTTTTTCTTGTTTTACTTTTTTCTGTTGCGGTCTAATCATTAAGAAATAGATCACTGCAAACATTAAGATAATGGGTAAAAAACTTGTCATTCCTTCCATGTCCTATATTTTTCGAATTTATAATTACTTAATCTCTTGGAGCTACATTAGCCTGAATTGTCAATAATTCAACTACGTTTTCTGTGTTCGTAGTCAATGTAATTGTTTTCTGTTGAAGTCCTTGTTGACTTTGTTGAAAACGCACTTTAATTTTAGAAGTCTCACCAGGTTTAATAGGTGTTTTTTGATATTCAGGTACAGTACAACCACATGAAGCTTCTGCATTGATAATCACTAAATCATCTTCTCCTACGTTTGTAAGTTCAAATTCAGTGTATACAGCATCGTTATTTTTCACATTTCCAAAGTCGTGAGATAATCTATCAAATTTAACTTTAGGAAATTTAGTATTCTTAACTTGAGATTCTACTTTGTTGGCGTTTTCTACGTCAATTCTTTTAGTAGCATCTTCCTTTTTACCGTCACAAGCAACCGCAAACAAGGCTACTGTACAGATTAACAACAAGCTTTTCTTCATTTTTTATTGTATTTTAATTTAAAGTAATCCTTTTCCTACTTTGTTTAGTCTTCCTTCTTCAGCATAAGCTTTAGAAATACCGTCTAATACTCCGTTGATAAAAATACTACTTTTTGGCGTAGAATACTCTTTTGCAATCTCTAAATATTCATTAATTGTCACTTTAACAGGTATACTATTAAATTTTAACATTTCACAAATCGCCATACGCAAGATAATTGTATCTATCTCCGCGATACGATCAGCATCCCAGTTAGGAGTTTTGTCTTCAAACTCTCTAAATAATTCTTGAAAGTTCAAAATTGTCTTTCTGTACAAATTAGTTGCAAAATCAGCATCTTCTTCGTCTTTGAAAATCTTTGGAACAAATACTTGGGTATCTCTTTCCTTTAATTTCTTCAATTGCTTTTGAATCAAAGTATTAATCACAGGTAAATCATCTAACCAAGTTAATTTATAATCTTCAAAGAAAGAATATATTTTTTCGTTGGGAGCAATGATTTCAGTGAAAATATCCACCACAAAATCGCGGTCATCTTCAAATGTCACTGAAGACTTAGCCATATATGATTTGTAGATATCACTTTCCTTGATTTCCTCAAGTAACATAGTGATATAGTTGTCATATACTGACCACTGCGTTAACTTCTTCTCCTCCAACTTAGAGGTAATAGATATAGAGTTCTCTAATAAAAGAAGTACGCTATTTTCGATAAGTCTTTTGTTTGGATTGCGTTCTGCAGATGTAGCTAAATGTTTTTTCTGTGCTATAGAGATATATTCTTCCTCTTTCTTGCGAACCTCTACTAAGGTCGTTAACACTAACAAGTATAAATCTTGTACGTCTTCTATACTATTGTTTAGAAACTTCTCTCCTACTTGGATATTTTCAGAGTTACTTTGTTGCATCATATAAAGTGATTGCATAACCTTTATACGAATGTGTCTTCTGTTTAACATGCTACTTAAGAACTTTTTATAAATTTGTTGTTGTTTTCTTATAACAGCGCAAAGGTAGTAAAATATACTTTTAATCAAACAAGAAAGATGCGATGAGTTATTTTTTAACGATATTTTTAGTAAATTATTAAATCTCTTAAATTCTATCTATTCTATAATACGCTATCTTTGCCTTTTGCATGGTCAAAACAAACAAATTACAAAGTGTTTAATAGTTGAGAATATCAAAAAGAGGAAAAAACGAGACAACAGTGTATTCCCTTGATTTGCAAACCCTAAAACACTTTTTAAAACATGAATAGCAATAGTTATTTCTTGTTAATTATAACCACAAACAACAAGCCTTATCAAACCAATGAGTGCATTAAGTCATCTAAATAAATATTTTTACAAATATAAATCGCGTTTTATTATAGGTGTTACTATTACTATTGTAGCACAGATATTCACCTTATATACTCCTAAACTTGTTGGGGACTCCATTCGTACACTTGAGCAAATCGATGCCCTACACAAAGAGACGGTCATTAAACTATTGGGGCAAAATATCTTCTGGATTTTAGTCACAACCCTCATTGCAGGTTTTTTAACTTTCTTGATGAGACAGACCTTAATCGTCATGTCTCGTCACATCGAATTTGATTTAAAAAACGAAGTATTCAAGCACTACGAAATACTCACCCAATCCTTCTACAAACAGAATAGAACCGGTGATTTAATGAATCGTATCAGTGAAGATGTAGGAAAAGTTAGACAATATGCAGGTCCCGCAGTGATGTATTCGATCAATACACTGATCAGGTTTGCGGTTGTATTAACTCAGATGTATTTAATCTCACCTCAATTGACTTTTTATTCGCTGTTGCCATTGCCTCTTTTAGGTTACTTTATCTTTAAACTAAGTAGACAGATTAACGAAAGGAGTTCTATATTTCAAGCAAACCTATCTCAATTATCCTCTTTCACACAAGAGATTTTCTCTGGAATAAGAGTAATTAAAGCGTATGCTATTGAAGGAGAAAAACAAGAGGACTTTAAAAAACTAACCCAAGAGAGTAAAGAAAAAAATCTAAAACTTGCCAAGACAGGTTCACTCATTGGCCCGCTTATGATTTTTTTAATCGGATTGAGCAACTTAGTTGTAATCTCCATAGGAGCTATCATGTATTTTAATGGACAGATTCCCGATATAGGAATCATTGCCCAATTTATACTATACATCAATATGCTTACTTGGCCTGTTGCATCACTGGGATGGGTATCCACGATGATACAAGAAGCAGAAGCCTCGCAAAAACGCATTAATGAATTTTTAGATATTAAACCTGAAATCTACAATACAGCAAAGGAGCATACTCCTATTGATGGAAAAATTGAATTTCAAAATGTTTCTTTTACTTACGATGACACAGGTATAAAAGCCTTAGACAATGTTTCTTTTACATTAGAAAAGGGCGAAACACTTGCTATATTAGGTAAAACTGGTTCAGGAAAATCAACTATTTTATCCCTAATTGCAAGATTATACGATATTGAAGATGGCAAAATACTCATTGACAACAATCCTATAAAAGATTGTCACTTAAATGATTTGCGACAATCTATTGCTTTTGTGCCCCAAGATGCTTTTCTGTTCTCTGACACAATCAGCAATAATATAAGATTTGGAAAAGAAGATGCAACAGAACAGGAAATTATAGAAGTGGCAAAAAAAGCCGCTGTTCACGAGAATATCATCTCTTTTGACAAAGGTTACAATACCGTGTTAGGAGAAAGGGGATTAACTCTTTCTGGGGGGCAAAAACAACGTGTATCGATAGCGCGCGCACTGATAAAAGAGTCACCTATACTCATCTTAGATGATTCACTCTCAGCCGTAGATACAGAAACGGAAGAAAATATCCTAAAGAGTTTAGAAAAACACAGTAAAAACATAACGACTTTAATCGTTACGCATCGTATTTCATCAGCTAAAAACGCAGATAAAATAATCATCCTCGAAAACGGCAAAGTCATAGAGAATGGTACTCACGAAGAATTAATAGCCAAAGAAGGCTATTACAATGAGTTACATCAAAAACAACTCAGCGAAAAAGAATTATTATAAAAAGTTGGTTTATTAAGTTTTTTTTTAGACTTTTGAATACTATATATGAACAAATCAATTAATTGATAAGAAGGAATTATGAGAGATAACGAAATGTTAGAAAAAGAGGAGATTTTCTCTAAAGTACTAAGAGCTGGTAGAAGAACTTATTTCTTTGATGTTAGAGCAACGAAAGCTGAAGACTTTTACATTACAATTACAGAGAGTAAAAAGTTTACAGAAGATGATGGATCATTCCACTTTAAAAAACATAAAATCTACTTATACAAAGAAGATTTTGGTGCCTTTAGAGAAATTTTAGATGAGATGACAAACTATGTTATCGACAAAAAAGGTGAAGAAGTAATTTCAGAAAGACATCAAAAAGATTTCAAAAAAGAATATCAAAAAGATGAAGTAAATTCTTTCACGGATGTAAGTTTTGATGATATTTAATGATATTAAAACTAAAAATTTAAAGTCTGGTTCAGTTGAATCAGACTTTTTTTATACCTTTGTTTTACAAATATAGGCAATGATGTCTGCCTCGAACCGCTTAAATATGCTGATGACGTCTATTAAAAAAACAGTATAACTACTATTTAATAGGCTATGGCATATCATTTTTTAACTACCTTAAAAGCGGGATTATCTAAAAAAAACATTGTAATTTACTTTGTAAAGTGGACCATACTAAGTGCGGTAATAGGTTCTTTCATAGGAACTACATCAGCTTTATTCCTCTATCTTCTCGAACACATCACTGAATTTAGATCACACCATATCTACTTGCTCTATTTTCTACCCATAGCTGGTTTTTTAATAGGCTTGCTCTATTACTATTATGCAGGTAGAGCTAATAAGGGCAACAATCTCTTGATAGATGAATATTATACACCAAAGGCTATCATTCCCTTCAAAATGGCTCCTTTAGTGCTTTTAGGTACACTAGTCACTCACTTGTTTGGAGGGTCTGCTGGTAGAGAAGGCACAGCTATACAAATGGGAGGAGCTATTGCTGATCAATTTTCAAGGCTATTTTCCTTGTTTAGCATCGATCGAAAAACAATCCTCCTCATTGGGGTAAGTGCAGGTTTTGCTTCAGTTTTCGGTACTCCTATAGCTGGAACCCTATTTGCCTTAGAACTCATGCTTGTAGGTAGAGTAAAATACAAATATGTCTATCCTGTCTTATTATCTGCTGTAATTGCACACATTATATGCCTACAATGGGGCATCACCCATACAGCATATAAACAAAACACTACGCTCCCTTTTGACCTATTATCTATAGCTAAAGTAAGCTTAACGGGAGTTGCCTTCGGTCTTGCAGCAATAATCTTCATAAAACTTACAGATTTCTGTAACAAAACATTAACTAAACATATAGTCTATCCTCCACTTAGACCCTTGATAGGTGGTACAATATTTGTTTTACTTATATTGATTATCGGAGATTTCAAATATTTGGGATTAGGTGTACCGACAATAGAAGAATCTTTTTTTGTGCAACAAAGTGCAGAAGTGTTTTTGCTAAAGATAGTCTTTACAGCCATTACGCTTGGTGCAGGATTTAAAGGAGGTGAAGTAACGCCTTTGTTTTTCATTGGAGCTACATTGGGAAGTTTTCTTTCTATCTATTTAAATATACCAGTGGATATCTTGGCAGCTATTGGTTTTGTAGCTGTTTTTGCAGGGGCAACCAAGACACCATGGGCTTGTACACTTATGGCAATCGAACTGTTTGGAATTGAGAATGCGCTCTACTTTGCATTGGCGTGTTACATTGCTTATCAAGTTTCGGGTAGACAAAGTATCTATAAGTCGCAAAAGTGGCCTTAGAAAAACACCAATATCTAATAACAAATTAGAGTATTCTTCGTAATCAAATATCATATTACCAAATAATTATATAATAAAAAGATAAAAATTATGAATTTGATATTTTTACCTGTTTTCACTAACAAAATAATAATTACAAAAACTCGGTAAATTCAAAATCTTTGCTACCTTTGCGACGATTTACACTTAATTAATTGATTGATTTGACTATAACAAATCAATGATTATTTGAGTGAAAATTTAAACTAATAACCGTAATAACATTTACAAACTAAACAACAATTAGATTGCATTAAATTCTATTTTATGTTTCACAAAAAATTCCTAAACAGATTTACTTTTGGACAATTGACAATTGCATGTGTGGTACTATACTTAGCATATTCTATTCTCTCTTTAGTCCTTAATCCAAATTCAATAGCGGCTATTGTTAACACAGTAATTTCTGGATTCTTAGCAATCCTTACAATTATTGATTTGAAGCAGACAAAACATACGATACGTAAAAACTATCCTATATTCGCTCGTTTTAGATATATGTTCGAATCTATTCGTCCTGAAATGAGACAATATTTCTGGGAAGGTGAGTTAGATGGAAGACCATTTAATAGACGTGAACGTTCTATCGTTTACCAAAGAGCGAAAAACGAGAAACAAACTGTTTCTTTTGGTATGCAAGATGATCCAAATAGAATTGGTTATGAGTGGGCATCTCACTCTGTATATCCAAAAAGAGTAAACGACACTAACTTTAGAGTGACTATCGGAAGCGATTTATGTTCACAACCGTATAGTGCAAGTATATATAATATTAGTGCGATGAGTTATGGTGCTTTAAGTAAAAGAGCGATTACAGCTTTGAACGAGGGTGCTAAAATTGGAGGATTTGCTCATAACACAGGAGAAGGAGGTATTAGTCAATACCACCGTTCAGGAGGAGATCTAATTTGGCAAATCGGTACAGGATACTTTGGTTGTCGTAATGAAAAGGGATTCTTTGATGATGCTTTATTTGAAGAACGTGCAAACTACCCTGAAGTAAAAATGATTGAGATTAAATTATCTCAAGGTGCTAAACCAGGTCATGGTGGATTGTTACCAGCTGAAAAAAATACAGAAGAAATTGCTAAGATCAGAAGTATTGTACCTCACACAACAGTACACTCTCCTTCAGGTCACACTGCATTCTCTAATCCAACTGAATTAATTCAATTCATTGCTAAATTGAGAAAGTTAGCAAATGGTAAACCAGTTGGTTTCAAAATATGTATTGGTAGAAAAGATGAATTTACAGCTATAGTAAAAGCAATGGTTGAAACAGGAATCCACCCAGACTTTATCACTGTTGATGGTGCTGAAGGAGGTACTGGAGCTGCTCCACTTGAATTCATTGACTATATGGGTATGGCGCTAAACGATGCTTTAGTGTTTGCTAATAAAACTTTAATCGAAAGTGGATTAAGAGATAAAATTAGAATCTTAGCATCAGGACGCATCATCTCTGCGTTTGACATTGCAAAAGCAATGGCATTAGGTGCAGATGCTTGTTATAGTGCTCGTGGTATGATGTTCGCTTTAGGATGTATCCAAGCTTTACAATGTGATAGTGGTCACTGTCCTGTAGGTATTGCAACACAAGATGAGCAATTGTACTCTGCTTTGAATGTAACTGACAAGAGAAAACGCGTTGCTAACTTCCATGCTAATACAATGAAAGCTTTAGGTGAGTTTATTAGTGCATGTGGATATGAAAAACCGGTAGAAATTGACCCAAAAACTTTCCACAAACGCGTTGATCACGGAGTTAATAAGAGTTTCCAAGAGATGTATTTTGGTGAACTAGATACAAGAAAAAAGAGTTAACTAACTTAACCATCAAAATATAAAGACCACAACAATTTGTGGTCTTTTTTTTATAATATACACAGCACCAAAAAGTAATAAACATTGAAAATAAAGCCTAAACACTGGATTACCTTAATAGTTCTATCGCTTGTATGGGGATCTTCATTCATACTGATAAAAAGAGGATTAGAGTATTTCACTCCCATACAAGTTGGAGCCCTGCGAATAACTTTTGCAGGTATCTTCCTATTGCCTATCTCGATTAAGCATATAAAGATAATGCCCAAAAAAACGTTTCATTGGTTATTCTTAACAGCAGTCGTAGGAAGCTTTATTCCGATGTTCTTATTTCCTATTGCTGAAGTACACCTTCACAGTTCTATTGCGGGAATACTAAACGCTTTGATGTCTATTTTCGTCATTGTATTAGGTGCCTTATTCTTTAAGTACAAAACGCATTTAGGTGAAGTCACAGGAGTTGTTCTTTCTTTCATAGGAGTTATCTTACTCTTACAAAGTCCAGAAACAGCGACAGTCGTTCCCAATGAATGGTTCTACCACTTATTGCTGATTATAGCCTCACTTATGTATGCCTATAGTGGATTGTTAACGCAAAAATATATGGGAGATATTCCCCCAATTGTATGGACCGCTTTTATTGAGTTTGTTCTTTTAGTTCCAGCTCTTATCGTGCTAATCAGTACTGGCTTCTTCCAAACAATATGGGATCACCCTGAAGCGATACAAGGAATAGGCTTCGTATTTCTACTGGCTTTCTTCGGAAGTGCGTTGGCAAATATATTTTACTATAAGTTGATAAACGAAACAAATGCAAGCTTTGCTTCATCTGTATCTTTGCTCATGCCTTTAATTGCCTTTGGTTGGGGATTACTGGATGAAGAACACTTAGGTATTATGCAAATTATAGGCGGCGTACTCATTGTAGCAGGACTATACTTTGGTAGAAAAGAAATAAAAATAAAGAAAAGCAAAAGGAAGTTAGTTTAAAACTAACTTCCTTTTGCTTTTATCTAATTAATTATCAAATGGTAAGTTATCTAAATCAACATTACCTCCTGACAATATTATACCTACTTTTTTTCCTTCGAAAAGAGGACGCTCTTTAATTAGAACAGCAAGTGCTACAGCACTACTGGGCTCAACAATAATCTTCATTCTTTCCCAAATCACACGCATAGAAGATACAATCTCATTCTCTCTCACGCGAATAATCTGCTTTACTCCTTCTTTAATTATTGGAAATGTAACATCGCCTAATTGAGTTCTCAAACCATCTGCTATAGTATTTGTAGAACTGTTGCATTGAATAACACCTGATTCGACAGAGCGATAAGCATCATCTGCTTCCAAGGGTTCTCCTCCATAAACTTCAATTCCCGGTTTGCCAAAGTTTTGAGCGGCTAAGATAGTTCCTGCCAAAAGTCCACCACCACCTACTGATACAATAATTACATCTAAATCTGGTTGGGACTCCAATAATTCCTTAGCAGAAGTACCTTGCCCTAAGATTACATTAATATCATTTGAGGCATGAATAAAAGTAGCTCCTGTTTCCTCTATCATATGATTGCAAACGCGCTCTCTTGATTCCATAGTCGGAGCACATTCTACAATTTCACCTCCATACATCAAGACTGCATTTCGCTTTACATAGGGAGCATCATGTGGCATGACAATATAACATTTTACATTGAGTTTTTTTGCAGCTAAAGCCAATGCTTGAGCAAAGTTACCAGAAGAATGCGTAATTACACCTTTGCTTCTTTGTTCATCACTTAATTGCAAAATGGCATTGGTTGCACCTCTCATCTTAAAGGCTCCAGCACGCTGAAAGTTCTCACACTTAAAATAAAGGTCATTTCCTAAAAAATGTTCTATATGTCCTGATTCCATAATAGGAGTATGATGAATATACTCCTTTATGCGTTCATGACAATCAATTAATTCTTGTTTCATAGCCTTTAGTCTATTCTATAACAGAAAAAAACTCTCAATCTATGCGATTGAGAGTTATATGTTTATTCTTATTATTTAACATCTACTAATTCAACATCGAATACTAAAGTTGCATGTGGTGGAATAACACCTCCTGCACCATTTTCTCCGTATCCTAAGTAAGAAGGAATTACAAATCTTGCCTTATCTCCTACTTGTAATAACGAAATACCTTCATCCCATCCTTCAATAACATATCCTTGTCCTAAAGGAAATTCGATTGGCTTTTTGCGTTTGTATGAATTATCAAATTCTCTACCATCAGATAACGCTCCTTTATAGTGTACAGAAACAGTTTTACCCTTTTCTGCTTTTTTTCCATCTCCTTTCACAATCATTTGGTAACGCAATCCACTTGTAGTTCTCTCAAACCCTTCAGAAATAGCATCAACAGCAGCATCAGCTTTTTGCTTAGCTTCCACTAATCTTCTTTCACGAGCCCCTTCAAAAACTCTAAAAGCTTCAACTGCATTCCAACTTTTTGCAGCATCACCTTCTCTAATGATTTCGATTGAATCGATAGAGTCACCTTGTGCAATAGCATCTACAACATCTTGTCCTTCTACTACTTTACCGAAAACAGTATGTTTACCATCTAACCATGGTGTTGCAACGTGAGTAATGAAAAATTGAGATCCATTTGTTCCAGGACCTGCATTAGCCATAGATAATACTCCTGGTCCATCATGTCTTAAAGTAGCGTGAAACTCATCATCGAATGTGTATCCTGGACCACCTGTACCTGTACCTTGTGGACAACCACCTTGAATCATGAAGTCTGGAATTACTCTGTGGAATTTCATTCCATCATAGTATGGAGTTCCTTGTGCTTTAGCACTATTTTCTAAATTACCTTCTGCAAGAGCTACAAAGTTCCCAACTGTTCCTGGCGTTAAATCCTCAGTTAATTTCACAAGGATTGTTCCTTTTGTAGTATTAAATTTTGCGTAAATACCGTTTTCCATTACTTTGTTTATTTTTAATTTATAATGCCTTAATAGGCAAAATTATGACTAATTATTCTTTTTGGATACTAAAAATATGATAAAAGATAGTACTGCCAAAAGCATACCTCCTAAGCATACACCTGCCCATCCAAAATACTTCCACAAATATAGACCAAAAGCTGAGCCAAAAGCCGTTCCAAGGAAACTAAATGACATATAGACAGTATTCAAGCGATTTCTCGCTTCTGGCAAAAGTGAATATATACGGGTTTGATTTGACACGTGAATAGTCTGCAACCCTAAGTCAATCAAAATTATACCTATAATAATCCCTACAACTGAACTACTAGATAACATAAAAATGATAAAACTACAAAATGTCATAACTATGCCATATAGAATTAATTTCCTTGCTCCACCAGATCCACCAACTTTACCCACTAAGGGTGCTGCAAATGCTCCACATGCTCCTATCAAACCGAAAGCCCCAATAAGCGCACTATCATAACCAAAAGGCTCGTTGTGCAACAATAAAACCATTGTAGTCCAAAAAACACCAAATTGAGCAAATGCCAAACAAGTAATTAAAGTGGATTCTCTTAAAATAGGTTGCTGTTTAATAAGTGTAAACATTGACGTATAGAGATGACTCACACTACCTTGAAAATTGGGTTTATTGATTGGCAATCTAAACTGAATTGAAATAACAATGAGTAAACTAATCACAGTTGCTATCCAAAACATTCCTCTCCAACCAAGCCATACACCAACAAAACCACTAAGAGTACGAGAAAACAAAATACCAATTAACAATCCACTCACTACCGTACCAATCACTTTCCCTCTCTGTTCGTCAGAAGAAAGACTTGCCGCCATTGGCAAGACTAATTGAGGTACTATAGAAGTTGCTCCAAGGACAAAACTAATGACTTGTAGCCAAACAAAATCGTTAATAATAGCTGTCAATGCCAAAGCTATTGTAGCAAAAATAGTGGTAATAGTAATCTGTTTCTTGCGTTCTAACTTGTCCCCCAGAGGAATCATTAAAAACATTCCTATTGCATACCCTGCTTGTGTCAGGTAAGTTAAAGACCCCGCAGTTTCTTCTGTCACTTGGAAATCTTCTGCTATTAGAGGAATTAAAGGCTGACAATAATATAGGTTAGCAACAATTAACCCTGTAATTGCTGCCATAAAAAAAACGTTTGACTTTGATAAACTCATAAATGCAAAAATAAAAATATATCACCTAACACAGTATACCACAAAGTTTATAATCTATAATATTTACAATAAATGCATAGAATCTATAATTCTTAATATTTTTATTACCTAAATTTCATCTCTTATATTTGCAAAAAATAACAACTTGAAAAACTTTGTCTTTTTAATTGTCGCTATTATCTTAGAAGTAATAGCTACCTCTACACTAAAAAAGAGTGAAAACTTTACCAAACTACTTCCTACTGTAATTACTTTGGCAGGGTATGCTGGTGCATTCTATTTTCTAAGTCTTACGCTGCGAACAATCCCTATTGGCATTGCTTATGCCTTGTGGTCTGGTATTGGAATTGTCTTGGTGACTATTACAGCATACTTCATCTACAAACAAAAACTAGACTTAGCTGCTATAATAGGAATCGCCTTTATCATTATTGGTGTAATAATCATTCAACTCTTTTCAAAAAGCAGTGCACATTAATAGCGTTTTGTTTACTTAAAATAGCATTGTACATTTGCACAAATTTATCAAAGAATTATGCGTATAGATATTATCTCAGTATTACCAGAAATCATCGAAAGCCCTTTTCAAGCTTCAATATTAAAGCGAGCAATTGCAAAAGGACTTGTAGAAGTCCATTTCCACAACTTACGTGATTATAGTACAAATAAACACAAGAATGTAGATGACTATCAATTTGGTGGTGGTGCTGGAATGGTAATGAGTATAGAACCTATTGATAAATGTATCTCAGCCTTAAAAGCCGAAAGAGAATACGACGAAGTAATCTATATGACTCCTGATGGTGAAACACTCAACCAACAAATGGCCAATGGAATGTCTATGCTAAAAAACATTATTATTCTATGTGGACACTACAAAGGAGTTGATCAACGTGTCAGAGATCATTTCATCACAAAAGAAATATCCATTGGCGATTATGTACTTTCTGGAGGTGAATTAGGAGCAGCTATACTATGTGATGCTATTATCCGTTTAATCCCTGGAGTACTAAGCAATGAAACTTCTGCCTTAACAGATAGTTTTCAAGATGACTTACTGGCACCTCCTATCTATACTCGCCCATCTGAATACAAAGGTTGGAAAGTACCAGACATTTTACTAAGTGGTAATTTTGCTGCAATTGACAAATGGCGTGAAGACATGGCCTATGAACATACCAAAAACAGAAGACCTGATTTATTGAACAAAAAATAAAATATAAAGCTCCACAAGTTACTCCTTGTGGAGTTTTTTTATACCTATTTTATCTCACGGAAATACCTCTTTATATTTCTTCCTCCACTATACTTAATCTTCCTCTCATAGTAAAGTTTTAATTCGAATAAATATATTAAGAAGTACGTCCTTTAGTTTGTGAACTAATCTTTCAGTATCAAACCCAATAGACCTACTGACAAATACATGTTCAACTTAACATGAACTCTACACGAAAGTAATCCTGAGCTTATCAAGAAAGTTCCATACGCTATTACACTATATTTTTGCCTTTAAAAAATTGTTTGGCATACCTCCTACTGCCCTAAAAACATCGTCAATTGAATAACAAAATAGCAGTGCATACAAGCTCTGCTATTTTATCTTATGTATGCTGTATAGTATATCCACTTACTCTGGTCTTATCACACCAGAAAATATAACACAATCCTCCACTGCCATAATACACCTCTCCGCCTTCTACATCGGGAATCTCAGAATCTAACTGCATAATGAAGTTCATCTTCTCTCCACTAATTGGACAAGTTAGCACTTCTCCGCTCTGCACCCAAGAAGGCTCTCCGCCTATTCTAAATAAGTTCTCTCGGCTATTCGCACTTGCCCAAGATTGAAATACCCAACGTGCATCAGTAGGTGCTATCTGTACTTCTGTCGGTACCATCGCTTTCTCCTCTACCCACTCAATCTTCATCAAATCTCCAATTTTATGAGGGATTCCCTGCTCATCGTGCTGATAAAACACCACACCATTTTCATTTAGCTCCCGTAAGTGACAACCTAAAACCAATTGAGGTAAGCTAATTGGCAACCCCACTGGTATAGGATTAAGTGTTATCATATGCATAAAGGGATTATTATCATCCTCAGTAAGATATCCTCCCATTTTATAAGTTGTAGATAATGGTGTTCCATTCCACGTAGGATGATCTGTACGTTTTAAATGTACTGCACTTGGCTTGTTTAAATACTTCGGTTCAAACAAAATATGATACGTTTGATCTGAACAGTACCTTTTTACCTTTCCATGTTCTCTACACAATCCCACCCCTTCTAAATAACCATCGATATAATCTGATGAGCTCACATAAGTGCTCAATTCTAATTCTAACGCATGTGGAATAAGGCTTTCTATAGTAGCGATATCCCTTGTCTCTACCAATCCATTAAACAAGTGTATCTTGGTTTCTAAATCAGTATTTGCGCTTAGAAAACGCTCTAAATAAGGAGCTATTAGTTCTCCTGGCAAATTGCGCCAATAGTAATCTGCGTAATAGCTATCCCCATTGGGATTGAGCAAGATTAAATCGTCTATATGTGAATGCAGTATATGAGGTAACTGAATACTCGCATACTCAACCACACTCTCTGCTACAGCACTTTCTTTTTCTTTTAAAATATCAATTGCTATTTTTACTAATTGGCCAAAGTCTTCCTCATTGACATAACTTAATGCACTGTGAAAAAGCGTTGAATCCTTCTCATTATTCGTCAGAAACTCTAAGCAGAAAGCATATATTTCTGCTTCGTCCTTCATTAATCCTCTTAATTGATTATAAACATCAGGAGTTTTCCACTCTGTCAATTTAAAATCTATGGCTAATTGTTGTCCTTTGCTCATATAATTATACATTTAATAAAGCGTCTATTCTTCGCAAGGCTTCCTCTGTCGAAATTCCATCATAAAAGTCTTTTATAAAGATAGAATCTCCCTTTTGATGAGGCAATATAGTAGGTATTCCCTTGCTATTATCTACCTCAACATTCGTTGGCAAAGCAAATGACGTATTGGGTGGATAATTAGGTAAGTTAGTCACTAACCAACCGAAATAAGTTGTCTTATACTCCTTGTCTTCATAGTGTTCATAGTAGTCTTTCATACTCTCTTCACTTAAACTTACCCATACACCATAATCCAAGTATTGACAAGCATCGTACACATATTGTGTCAACACACCTCTCAAATACCAATGTGTTCCTTCTTTATCATCTATACAACATATTTCTTTAGTCAATTCAGCCTGTTCTTTCTCTTCGGGAGATAAGGCTAAATAAGGGTCAGGTGCTTGAAACACCAAGGCAGGCCAATCCTCGTGTTCTTGTCCACAATCTGCACATATATATTTCATTAGAATGTTCCGTTATCTATTATAAATTGTTGATGTTCTGTTATTTCTCCTTCTAAAGATTCTATCTCTCTATAGATCAGTTCCTCTATACAAAAGGCAATTACTGTTCTACTCCAAGACTCATTTTGTAATTCTACAATTTGTCCATACGTCCCTGTATCACTTGGATCAGTATCTATCAGTAAATAATCTCCATTCTTTCCTTCTGCAAAGGGAATCCACTTCGGATTAGCATATCCTGTACACTTAAGTCGGGTATCATAATCTGCAACTGTATCCTCATCTACCTCATCATCATCAAACAGTTCATTGATACTCTCCCATTCATCTGCTATCTTCTCAAAAGGCAGTAGATCATAATCCCATCCGTTGGCATGCAAACTTAAAGCTGAAGTAACAGCATTCCACTTGACATTCCCTATTTTATAGAAGTTGACTAAAATAGCTGGTAACTCTACTTCGTCTAATTGTTCTACGACAGTGTCTAACTGCTCTTGAGTAATACCGTGAGTTGGGTTATAGTATTTATTATCTGCACCAACCCTATTCTCTATTGCTTTTTTCCATTCATACCATACCGCCTCTAAATACTCGAAATTTTCATCTATAGGAAGTAATGCTACTTCTTCTTCCTGTATCTCTTCATAGGCTTGTAAAGATAGTGAATACAGTTCTCCTTGTCTGATATTATACCACACCGTTACATCATTAAACCTGAATGCACCTGCATCATCTGTATCCCAAAGTTTGATACGCTCAGACTTATGCTCGTTATAATACTTCATTGCATCTGATTCTCCATTCAGGTTTAATTGACCTATAAATACTGATATCACAGCCGATGTATAATCTTTTACTTTATAATTTACTTCTATGGTATTAATACTTATTCTATCTTTTGAAAAAGCCCTTAATCCCAATGTATGCCAAATATAAACATCGTTATACTCGCCTGTGAATACCTCAGGCACTCCAAATAGTGCGTACAAAGCTTCTTTTGCTATAGGAAAACTGTATAGATTACCATTTATCTCAAACCCTCTTGATGTAAAATCAAACTGTAGCATGTTTCTTTTTATTTTGGGCTAAAATACCATTAATTTCAAATAATAAAGTCACTGAATACATGGAGGAATTTATTATTTTTATAAAAATATCAACCATGAAAACACTTACACTAAAAACAGATCGCTTGATTTTAAATCAACCTCACTTAGGCGATGTCTCTAGTCTTATAGAAATTATGAGAAACCCTGTGTATAGTCAAAACACAACTAATATCCCTTTTCCTTATACTGAAGCAAATGCTTCTTTTTGGGTGAACTTAGCTTTAGAAGGGCTAAAAGAAGGAGATAAATACATCTTTGCTATCCGATTTAGAGATAACCCCAGTATTATCGGAGGTATCGGATTAGGAATAGATACAGCCAATAACAAAGCTGAAATGGGCTATTGGTTAGACGAGCAATATTGGAATAAAGGATATATTACAGAAGCTGCAAAAGCGTTACTTTAATTTGGTTTTGAAACACTGCATTTAAAGCGAATATTTGCTTCTCACTTCTCACATAATGAGGCATCAGGAAAGATTATGCAAAAAATAGGAATGCAAAAAGAAGGAGTATTAAAGGCACATACACTAAAGGACAATGAATATCTGGATCATGTGTTTTATGCTATTATAAACGAAAAGAGCGTTACTACCCCGTAGGTTTAGTAACGCTCTTTATCTCTATAAGACTGTTTAAATCTTACTTATCTTTACATTTTGCGTTTTATTATTGGTCATATTTATTGTTAAATCACCATCAGTTGCAATATTGACAGTCATGGACACCTCTCCATTAATTGATTCAAAGTATTTATCCTTCATATCGTACACCACCACTTTGCTCTCTTTTCCTTTCATCTCTGCAAATTTCTCTGAAGTGCTTTCTGAAGTAATTAAAGATTCAATTAATAGGTAAGCCTTGTTATTCTCTATTTTGGTTAACTTTACACTTTCTTTTACTGTTAACAAAACTTCGTTTTCAGCAGAAAGTTTGACTTTCTTTTGAGCTTCCGAATCGAAAGTGTCATTTACTTTAATTGGAGTTTCAGGAAAACCACTACTGTTGAACAAATCATCTAATAGGGTTGTTAGATCTTCCTCTAAACTTGCGTATTTTCCATTGAGTTCTTTTGTTAGTTTCAACCCTTTCTTGACATCTAAAGTACCTGATGTGAATCCCTTAATATCTTTTTCTACATCTGTACTAACTAATGAATTAGCTTTAAATTCACGTGTTACAATATTGTCTAAGTCTAATGTAAAGTCTAACTTATTCTTCTTTGCCTTTATCCATTGCAGATTATAAGTAGTATTGTTCTCTGTTGTCTCATAAGTAGGAAACTCTGCTCCTTCTTTCTTCAACAATTCCACCATGTCTTTATCACCTAAGAGGTTAGTGATTGTGCTGTCTTTATCCTCAGAAGTTATCTTATAATTTGTATTTGCCTTCACATCAAGTTGTAAGACAACAGATTCTTGTGCCTGTAGTTGCATTGTAGCTACCATACAACCTACAAATAATAGTATTTTTTTCATCTCTTTTTTTATTAAATCGACTACAAGATACTTACTTTTTAACAAAAAACAGCTTAATTAATTTTATACTATCTGCTATTTCCAAGAGTTTATAGCAAACAACAAGCTATGCAAATCCTGTTGTAAGGTTCTTACACTGGCTTGCAATTCATTATTCATATCAGACATTAGATGAATGTCATCAGATTTAAAAAATCCACCATGACCAAAGTAACGTTCCTCTTCTTTTTTACTGACTTCTTCATCAAATGCAAATAATAACCATCTATTCTTAAGTGTTTGTATTAAGGATAGTTTTCCTTCATTGCTAAACGACTTGTCATTCAGTACTCTCCAAACAGTGGCTGGAAAAGCATTGTCAACATTATTCTCTTTCCAGACGTTTCCGATTAGACTGCGATAATTCACTAATTCCACTTTTTTGCCTTTGGGGTTCAACAACATGAAACCTAATCCCGTACCTACAACACCACATGCTATATTCAATCCTTTATTTGTATTGTCATTTGTTATCAAAGCTGTAGATAATGTAACAGCTGCGCCGATCGCGATAGATGCTACTGTAAGTTGAGTATTGGTAGTTCCGTTTTTAGCATCTAATACCCTTGCCAATTGATCATATCGCTCCCCATTACAATTAAGTTCCGCTGCTAAAGCATCTAATTCCGTTTGAAAAAGTTGAGTGATAGCAATCATCTGTTGTGTTGCTTGCATTTTTTCTAAAGTATCCTCACTATGCAAGTATTTAGCCAATACTGGTACCAACCCTAAATGGGATGCTAATGTATAATCGTGTTCAGACAATTTCTGAGCGACTAACTCATCTTTAAAAAGCCTCTCTTCTTCAGTTGTATTATCCAAATAAACAATATTAGGAGCGCAATAATTCTGTTGTAAAGCTGTTATTTTTGAACTTTTTATTACGGATGAACAAGAGGACATCACAAATATAAACAGCATACCAACCAATATATTTGACTTAAGCATAACTTTTTATTTTTAAACAAAAATAGTTAATTAAAGTTAAAAAATATGAATTAAAACAAACAACAACCCAATTAACAAACAGTTATACTAAGCTTTAATAATATCACTATAATCAATAATAAAACAATGCTCTTACTTCAACTATGCACTTGAATTTCTAGATAAACACATTAATCCTCGTATTGGAATTAAATCCATAAAAGACGTTTATACACTCCAAATTCATTCATAAAACAATCAAAAACGACAATGACTATGCTAAGAATCTTATTATTTCATCGATCACTTCTTCTGGCTTTTCTGATAATAAGAAGTGTCCACATTCTTTGAGTTTTACTAATGTTAGATCATTAGTACTAAGAGGTAAAGACATTTTCAATATTTCATAACCGCATCCTTGCAAAACTTAAAACATCATAAATGTGAAATTCTTCATGATTTAAAACACAACTGCACTAATCCGGCAGCTTAACCTTATGGGTATCCCATTCTTAATTCGTAAATTTGGACAATTAGAATTGTATAACATAACCTTATAAAATGAGTTTTTTAGAGATTGCTAAAAGCAGATACACTACCAAAAAATACGATGCGACTAAGTCTGTTACTACAGATCAATTAGAACAACTAAAACAAATTTTACAACTTAGTCCCTCATCGATTAACAGTCAACCTTGGAAATTTACAATTGTACAAAGTCCTGAGCTAAAAGATTTACTTGCCACGAAGTCTGCTTTTAATGAGCAAAAGATAAAAGATGCAAGTCATCTGATTGTTTTCAATGTACTCAGTACAAAAGAAAACTACGAAAAACTACGCTTAGCAAATGCAGCTGAAGGTTCGAAGATGTATTACAACAACTTTTTAAAACCTAAATCAGAAGAAGAAGTTACAGCTTGGTTGAAGAATCAAGTATACATCTCATTAGGTTTCTTTCTTGCAGCTTGTGGATCAATGGGTATTGATGCAACACCAATGGAGGGAATTGACACTGGTGAATTTGACAAAATTATCAACCAAGACGGCATTTACAAAAGTACTTTTGCTGTTGCAATTGGACATAGAGATAGTGAAGATGCTAACCAACCAAGTCAAAATCCTAAGACGCGTTTAGCACAAGAAATAGTAATTGAAGTAAGGTAACAATCATTTCGATCACCCGTGACAATTACATTCTGTATCAACTTGTAAAAACAGACAATTAAAACACCTAACAAATAGATTAGCAGCGAATTACAATTTAAAAATAATTCATCAGTTTTTCTATTTTATTTTATATATTTGCACTCGATTTAGATCAACCTCTGGCGAGGTCCGTGTATGTTGCTCTGAACAATAACTATTATACATTTTTTACAATGGCAGATTTAATGAAATTCGTTCAAGACGAATTAATCGCAAAAAAAGACTTTCCAGAATTCAACGCTGGAGATACTATCACAGTTTACTACGAAATTAAAGAGGGTGACAAAAAAAGAACTCAGTTCTTTAAAGGAGTAGTTATTCAAAGAAGAGGACATGGTGCTACTGAAACTTTTACAATCCGTAAAATGTCAGGTAACGTAGGTGTTGAGCGTATCTTCCCTGTAAACATGCCAGCTTTAGAGAAAATCGAAGTGAACCAAAGAGGTAAAGTTCGTAGAGCTCGTATCTTCTACTTCAGAGAACTTACTGGTAAAAAAGCAAAAATCAAAGAAAGAAGAAGATAATCAACTTTCTAAGAGTTATAAAAAAAGAGATTGTACAATGTGCAATCTCTTTTTTTTATGTCTTAAATGTCGAAAAAAAAGCTATACAGAATCTGTATAGCTTTTCAAAATCAAATTATAAAACCATTTATTTCAACTTATAACGATTGTCATACGTCTGAGTATCAATCAACTTATAATAAGGATCAATCCCCACTTCACTTGGCTTCTCATCTACTATAATTGTAAAGTCATTCTCTATGGCACTTATCTTAACCTTCTGTAGATAAAGTACTTTCTCTGCATCACCTTTTGACTCCACAACTTTATTGTCAATCGCAAAAACACCTACTTCTACATAGTCTCTTAAACGGATAGATTCCTTAACTTCCCCATTACTATCTTGATAGAAGATTTTAGGTGGACCATCTTCATCGTAAATCTTCTCACCTTCATCGTTAGAGCGATACTTACTGACAATTGCTCTAAACTTAACTTCATACTGACCATTCTCAAGTTGCTTTACCTCAGCCTTTTCTATATAATTGTCATACAAAGTAATTGTCTCAAACATATCTTTCACCATATACTTTAGAGAATCAGGAGTTGCTAAATAAATATCATCAACTAATTCCTTTGCTACAGTATAAGGAGCTTCTTGAAAGGCTACTTTCTTAATATACTGTTTAAGAACATCATTAAACACTTTATCTCCTAAATAATCACTCATCGTATAAAATACTACAGAACCTTTGTTATAGTGAATATACTGTTGATTCTCATTATACATTAAAGGAAATTCCTTTTTAGACTCGTTTTTTCTACTCATCAAATAAGAATCTAAAGCCACCTTCAGGAACTTTCGCATCTGCCCTTTGCCGTATTCTTGCTCTAAAACTTTTAAGGAGCTATACTCTGATAAGCTTTCAGATAACATCGTAGCCCCTTTTACATTGGCCCCAATGACCTGATGAGCCCACCACTGATGAGCTACTTCATGTGAAGTAACTGAAAAAGGATAATCTACTGCATCGTTATTTGATTCATCTACTTTTGCTATAAAGCCAATTGTTTCCGAGAATGGAATTGTATTTGCAAAAGACTGTGCAAATGCTCCCATAGTCAAAGGAAATTCAATGATACGCACTTGTTTATGCTGATATGGACTAAAATTCTCAGTGTAATAATCTAAAGATTTTTTTACTCCCTTAATCATTCTATCTATATTATAGTCATGCCCTTTATGATAGTAAATTTCAATATTTACATCATTCCATTTCTCTCTTTTCACTTCATATTTAGCCGAATTATAAGCATAGAAATTCAACATTTTCTGATCCATCTTATAATGGAAGTAGTTTCTATCCTTGTCAACCCATTGCTTTTCTAAATAACCTGGAGCGATTGCAATCTGATCAGAAGAAGTACTTACAGTTGTCTCAAAAGTTATCCAATCTGAATCACTCGATATATAGGTATTAGCTAAAGCATTAGGATCCGTTTGATCAGCCAAACGTTCTCTCTCTGGTAAATCATACTTTTGGCGCACATTATTGTCCGAAAGTTCACGCTGACGTTGATACCCGATTTGAGGAAAATGACCATTATTTATAAAAGTACCATTTTCTAAAACAGGTGAATTAGAACGAATTAACGTATTGGGTTTATTCTCAACTACAAAGTGCATATTAACAGCATCGCCTGGCTTAAGACTTTCTCGCATTTTATATAACTGATACCCACTGATACTATCAATAGTAACTAAATCAGCACCATCAATACTAATTTGATTCTTATAATCAGTACGACAGTTTATCAATAGCGTATCTATAGCCTGCGTTGTCTTGTTCTTTAGGATGTATTTTCCTTGTGCTTTAAAGTCCCTTGAAGCAGGATAAATATCCATGTCAACCTTAACATCTACTATTCTCGGCTGGGCTAATTGTTCATACTTCTTATATTTCTTTTCAATATCAACTGTCAGAAGCTCTATATCTTTAGCAGACCTATAAACATTCAATACCTTATTCTCGTAGTATAAATAACTACCTAAGGCAAGAAATGCAACAAGAAAAATAGCTGTTGGGATTACGATGATGCTTGTTGCTCTGTCTTTTGCAATCGCAAAGCGTTCTTTGACTCCAGCAAAACCACCTCTTCTCCAAAACAGCAAGGTTAATCCACTAATAAAACACACAAATAACAACCAATAAAGTGCATAAATATAAAACTTACCAACACCTACACCATAACCATCCATATCTGAATATCTTGGGGTAGGTAAATCATTAAAGTAAAAGATAAGCTGTTCAATCCCCAATTTGCTGATATAATTCCAACCTATACTCATCGTCAAAAGAGCAAAGAAACCTACAATATAGTTTCTAAAAGCACTTTGAAATGCAATACTCATCAACGCCCATATAATAAATTCTATCCACTGGAAACCTAATAAGTCTTTAAAATACAGTCCAATCTCAAAATTATAATACCCCTTATAAGCTTGTATTGCAACACCGGCAAACAAAATAACCATCAACAGCGTAAACTGCATGAATATTAAGGCGATAAACTTTGATGCAAAAAACACCCAGTTAGGAGTTGAAGTTGAATCTATTAAAAGATTCATTCGCGATAAGATACCTCTATGAACTAAAATTCCCGCCCCTAAAAAAGTATTGATTAAAATAAAAAACTGAAATGTAGACCCTGGCACTTCAAGCATTTGCCTTGTTACTGGATAAGTCTCCGTTCCGTACATCATAGATAAAACCGATGCAACAGACATCATAAACAATAACCCTACTCCTACTAAAATCAGGAATACATTATTCTTTACCAAATGAACATAATCTAACTTCGCAAACGAAAAGACGTTCTTCAATTGTTGAACAAACGAGAAATTATACGTTACTTTAGGTAAATTGATTAGGTATAAACCTCCGAAATTATTCTTTGTCACTCTTTCTCCTTTCTCCTTTTTGGCAAACGAAAGCGTAAAACCAAACTGAGAAAATTGAAATACAATTCCCAAGAACAATAAAAACAACAATGATATACTAATCCAGATCAAACGATTATAGATAAACCACTGTTCTAATGGTAAACTATTGTTGTTTATATCATATATAGTCCAATATTGCGTATAATAGCTAATTGCTTGCTGACCTGAAGGATCTAACAGAGAAGCTACTACACGATATTCTTCCTCTCCTGCAAGCGCATTGACAAAGCCCTTGAACACCATGATAACTAATATAAACACAAAGCCAATGTATACATTGCGCGAAAGCGTAACTAATACAAAGACAATACTTCCCATCAAGAACATATTTGGAATGATACTATACAAATATACTTGCATATAGTTCCAAAACAGATTAGGCCCGAGCAAGTCTGAATTAGCCATTGGTGATAAAGTCGCTAAAAAGACACCTAAACCAATCAAAAAAGAAATACTTAAGGTAACTGTAAAGGCGCTTAAGAACTTCCCTCCTAAATAGTCAAACTTTGAAAAAGAATAAGAATACAGAATATTGTGTACATTATACTTGTAATCTCGATAAATAGAAGCTCCTATTATAGAAGGAAACAAAAAGTACAACAGTGAATTAAACGACTCTATTATGTTGTTAACCATAAGTGGTGAATTCATCTTTAACAGTGATGCTGTTGTCGCTTTTACTTCATCAAACACACCTATGCTACTTGCCATTACAAAAAAAGACAATACGAAAAACAACACAGCATATACGTAGAAAACCCAACTCTTAAACCATCGTTTAAGCTCAAATGAATAAATAGTTCCAAACATAAGCTTAATCCTTTTTAAGTGCTACAAAATACACATCTTCTAAATTTGGCTTTACTTGCACAAATCCTTCTGTTTGCAAAGACTCAGTTGAATATACACGTATATTTATTCTGTTGTCCTGATTGTACTTACTCGATAAGATATTCAACTGCTCATTATAAACAATAGCTTCCTCTCGACTAACCTCTTTATTCCAGATTAAGCCTTCTAATTTTTGTTCAGCTACACGCGGCGTATTACGCTCAAGTAATCTACCACCATTTAATATAGACATCTCGTGGCAAAGCTCATTGACGTCATCAACAATGTGAGTAGAGAAGATAACCGTATTATTTGTACCAATCTCTCTTAGCACATTTAAAAACCTATGTCTTTCTGCTGGATCAAGACCCGCTGTAGGTTCATCCACGATAATCAACTTAGGGTCATTCAACAACAATTGAGCGATACCAAAGCGCTGTTTCATTCCTCCAGAATATCCACTTACACTTTTATTTCTCACCTCAAACAAATTAGTAACCTCAAGTACTTTATCTACAATTTCTTTGCGTTGTGATGTATTTGACACCCCTTTCAAGCGAGCAAAATAATGAAGTAAATCTAATGCTGACATATTGGGATAAACCCCAAAATCTTGTGGCAAATACCCCAATAATTTCCTAAACTCATTTTGTTGTTCTAACACATTGATATCACCAAAATAAATACTTCCAGTATCTGGCTTTTGCAACGTTGCTATGGTTCGCATTAAAGAAGATTTTCCAGCACCATTAGGACCTAATAAACCAAACATCCCTGCACCAATTTCTAAGTCCAAATTATCTAATGCTCTTACACTATTTTTGTAAGTTTTACTTAAGTTTTTAATTACTAATTTCATAATAACACTTTTGATTGTACTCTATAAGTAGCAATTTATTAAGTTTTGTTACAAAATATTAGCACATTTATCTTTTACACTTTACCACTTAAAAGAATACATAGCCTTCAATCCGAATGAAGCAGTATTGTAATTCACTTTCTTACCCAAGGCTTCTACCAGAGAATTAAGGTGCAAAGGCTCATCTTCATTATCAGTATACTCAATTAGCATTGCTCCCTTTTCCTTAAATTTAGAAGCTTGATTATTCAATCCAACATCAGCATAGAGTCCAAGATACAAGCTTTGTCGAAATGCAAATTCTCTTTTAATTCCTACTTCAATAGTCCATGAAAGGCGATTAGCTAACTTTACATTCTTTGATTTTTGCAATCTGGAAAAATCACCTAACCCCATAAAAGAAGGGTCATTTAATTCTATAAAATACTCTTGCATTTCAAGGGAAGTGCTGACGTTTCTCCATTGAATATCAACTTTACTATTAGCAGCGAAAGAATATGCGAAACCCGTGCGAATAGACACATCTACTTTACCTGGAATGATATATTGAATACTGATTGGAATACTCACATTGGTAAACTCCCATTCCTCAACATAAGACTCCCCTTTGTACTTAAATATGTTCAATTTACTATCATCGATATAGCCATTTTGCGCAATACCTTTAGCATCATAAGCAATATTATTCTTACCTATTTTTGTTCCTATACCCAGTGTCCAATAACGATTTAAGTAATAATCATATCGAAAATCTACTCCAAACTCCGCTTTAACTTTTCGATCAAAATTTTGAGGAACACTGCCAAACAGAAATCCTACACCTCCTCCTATACCTACTGCAGCCTCGTGTTTGTCTATTACCCATTTCTCTTGGGCAAAAAGGTTTGTCTTGCCAGTAAACAAAAATGCAATAACAAAACACACAAAATAAGCAACTGAATTGAATTGTAATCTGAAGTACATACCCATAGTTATTTTAGTTAACACTTGTTTAAAAAATCTTTTCCAATATACAGATAGGATTCTCAACTACAAATAGTTAACAGCATAAAAAATAAAAAAAAGTAAACAAAGACACATTTTTCAATTGATACTCACCGAAACCCCTATAATCTACTACTTTTGCATCCTATAAACTTTCACGATATGCTACCGAACATTCTTGGGTATAAAAAAGCTGACATTAAGATTCAGAACGAATTATTAGCTGGTTTAACAGTAGCGATGACTATGATTCCAGAATCACTGTCATTTGCAATTCTCGCAGGTTTACATCCCTTGACAGGTTTATACGCTGCCTTTCTTATGGGGATAATCACAGCTATTTTTGGTGGTCGACCTGGAATGGTTTCTGGAGGAGCTGGAGCTACTATTATTGTAATGATTTCTCTTGTCGCTCTTTATGGTGTAGAATACTTATTTGCTGCCGTTGTTCTGGCAGGAATAATACAAATAAGTGCAGGTCTTTTCAAGCTTGGACGATTTGTGCGTTTTATCCCTCAGCCTGTTATGTATGGTTTTTTAAATGGTCTTGCAGTCGTAATATTCTTTGCACAGATTGCACAATTTAAAGTAAATGACACTTGGCTTACAGGAAGTCCGCTTTACTTGATGATAGGTTTGACCGTAGTAACCCTAATAATAGTCACGCTAATGCCTAAACTAACCAAAACGATACCTGCAACTCTTGTAGCTATAGTGGTCATTACAGCTATCGTATTTTTCTTTCAAATAGATACGAGAAAAGTAATGGATATCGCTCACATCAGTGGAGCTTTGCCAAGTTTTCACATTCCGAGTATCCCCTTTACCTTAGAGACACTACAGATTATACTGCCTTTTTCGCTTGTTATGGCTGGTGTGGGACTGATCGAATCACTGTTAACTTTAAGTATTGTCGATGAAATAACAAACACAAAGGGAAACACTAATAAAGAAGCTATTGCGCAAGGAATAGCTAATATGACAAATGGTTTTTTTGGAGGAATGGGAGGTTGTGCGATGATTGCACAGACACTCGTCAACTTAGATGCAGGAGCCAAAAGCCGAATTGCAGCTATAATCGGATCTATCACTATTTTGTTAGTCATACTTGTAGGGGCACCTATTATTGAACAAATTCCCTTAGCCGCACTTGTAGGGGTAATGATTATGGTTTCTATCACTACCTTTAAGTGGGTTTCCTTTCAATTAGTTACCCGTATGCCAAAAGCAGATATTCTTGTTCTATTCTTGGTAACTGCCATTATCATCACAACACACAATCTTGCCTTAGCTGTATTAATAGGAGTTATCGTCTCTGCATTAGTATTTGCTTGGGATAATGCTATACGCATTCGCGCGCGAAAATCATTTGATAAGAACGGCAATAAAGTCTATGCCATATATGGTCCTTTATTCTTTGGTAGCACAACCACTTTCATTGAGAAATTTACACCAGATAAAGACACTCAGATCATTACTATCGATTTTAAAGAATCGCGTATCGTGGATATGTCTGCATTAGAAGCCTTAAAAAAAGTCACAGATAAATACGAAGATATTCAAAAGAGAGTCATAGTTCTAAATATCAATCCGGAAGGAAAAAGACTAATAGAAAACTCCAAACTATTCAAGAACAACATATTAGAAAACAATTAGATTAAACTCCGTGTGATTCTTTTATTAGGCAATATTCTTTATATTTGAGTTATAATCTTATACCAATCAAAAAAACCTATAATCATGCTTAAAATATCACTATCTCTATTACTTGCTATCTTAGGAGGTTACCTTATTTTTTTAGGACTTAAAGCCGATATGTTACCTCCTACTATTACTGGAATTGGTTTCTTTATCATTGCTATTATCTTTAATCTTCCTAAAGACAAAAAGTAAACGCTACTTCTTTTTTGAAATAGCTTTTAATTACAACCATACAGTTCTCGACTACCCTATTATTTATTAAATAAATAACTATCATACAACAACATAACACAAAAAAAACTTATTAAGGATGAAGAAATAAAATGCGTTTACTAATACATATACCAATAATAATCTTCAAAAAGATAAACATTATTGTACTGATAAGCGCCATCTTTAAACACCCATAACACTTTATAGTTTGATGAACCATCACTGTTATATCCTATTAGATATAAAGAATTAGCTTCTTCATCATAATAACAAAATGTATAACCCTTCCCATTGGGTTGAAACATACTCTCATAAGCCTTTTTAGGAAATACTATTTCTTTACCATGCCATATTATCTTTATTGAAGTATAATATTTATTAGGTTCACCACCTTCGGTACCCCACATCTTTTGACCATTGTATTTTTCTAAAAGACTATATTCTCCCTCATACCTTGTAAACTTATTTTGATTCTTTTCATAGTCAAAATCAGCTATTTTTACAACAATTTTCACTCCAGATCCAGAAAGCACAAATTCAGAGTCTGTTTCAGACTCTATCAAAGGTATCTCTGTAAAAGCTATCAACTCTTTTAATCTATTGTGATAAACCATACCTACCAGCTCGTGCTTTTGTCCACCATTCGCACCTATCCAATTCTCTGGTTCATTATCCGCACTAAACATTTGAACTATCTCACCCGATTTAAATTTACCTACTATAGTACTATTAATATTACCGTGTTTGCGCACATTGACATATCCATCTATATCCACAATCTTAGCCAATTGAGCATAAGATAAAACACTGCTTAATAAGAATACAAGCATTAAATTATACTTGTTCAAAACATCCATACCTATTAATTAGAATTGTCCTTTAATTATATAATTATTCAATTAGAACTTAAAAATCCATCTCATATTTAAACTTAAATCCCTTAGGAGCCATTATAGTATCTCTTTCATACATATTCATATACAGCTCAATTGTATCTTTCTTGCCCTCTACATAAACTTTATAAACATCCAGCAATCCCCTCCCATACCTTCCATTCTCCGTAGCAAAAGGACAGCAACTTCCTACTCTATTATATACAATTGGATTACCATCTAAATCGACTAGCTCTTTCAAATATATACGTTCACTCTCTGGGCCGATACTATCTTTAGCACCACCGATCAAAATTGGGTTAGTCGAAGTATAACCAAATTCATTTTCACCTATATCTACTTTGATTGATGCTAAATCGTCTACAGTCTTTTCCTTTTTACAGTTTGAGAAAAACAAACAAACCGACCCCATTAACAATAAAATAATTTTTCTCATAATTTTACAATAAAGTATCTAACAAAAATCAAATTTAACGATAAAATAAATCTTAAAAAAAACAAAAAAGCACCTAATCCGAAGATTGATGCTTTTTCTTTAAAATATAATGTGTGCGTATTTTATTACTTCACATAATTGATTTCATTCTTAGGTTCTCCATCTAAGAAACCTTGTTGTTCCATCCAAGTATCACTGTAAATTTTACTCATATAACGTGATCCGTGATCTGGAAATAGCATCACAACAACACTATCCTTATCAAACTCACCTTGTGCAGCATATTGTCTTGTCGCTTGTAATACAGCTCCTGAAGTATATCCCATAAAGAGTCCTTCAGTTCGAGCCAATTCACGTGCAGCTTGTGCAGCATCCTTATCAGTTACTTTCATAAACTTATCTATAACAGAGAAGTCCGTTGCTGTAGGGATTAGGTTTTTTCCTAATCCTTCTATCTTGTAGGGAGCAATTTCATTTGGATCTAATTCTCCCGTTTCATGATATTTTTTCAACACCGAACCATAAGCATCAACTCCGAGAACTTTGATATTTGGGTTTTTCTCTTTTAAAAACCTTGCTGTCCCAGAGATTGTTCCACCTGTTCCAGAACAACATACGAAGTGGGTAATCTTACCTCCTGTCTGTTCCCAAATCTCAGGTCCTGTTGACATATAGTGTGCTTCAGTATTTAACTCATTGAAATACTGATTAATATAAATTGAATTAGGCAATTCCTTTTGTACACTTTTAGCAACCTCATAGTATGAACGAGGATCATCAGCTGGTACATTTGCAGGACAAACATAAACTGTAGCTCCCATTGCACGAAGCATATCAATTTTGTCCGCAGAAGATTTATCACTTACTGATAATACACATTTATATCCCTTAATAGCACTTACCATAGCAATACTAAATCCAGTATTACCTGAGGTTGTTTCTACGATTGTACTTCCTGGTTTTAAAAGTCCTTTTTTCTCAGCAGCTTCAATAATATACAATGCAATTCTATCTTTTGCAGAATGCCCAGCATTAAATGCTTCTACTTTTCCATAGAAATTTCCTGCTAAGCCTTCCGTTACTTTTGGTAGTTTAACTAAAGGTGTATTTCCGATAAAAGACAATACATTATCAAAAGCTTGAATATCTTCTTTCATAACTATTTAATTATAATGACAACCTGTTTTTAGTGAAAACATTTGTCAATTTTACTATTCTAACAAATTTACTAAAAAGGAAATTAACTAAGCGTTAATTCCTTCTAAATCTAACATAAAAGCGAACTCTTTAGCCACCTCTTTTAAAGACTCAAATCGCCCAGATGCTCCTCCGTGACCGGCATCCATATTCGTATCTAAGTACAGCTGATTATGATTGGTCTTTGTCACGCGCAGTTTTGCCACCCATTTAGCTGGCTCCCAATACTGAACTTGAGAATCGTGTAAGCCTGTAGAGATATACATATTGGGATATTGTTGAGCAACGACATTGTCTATTGGCGAATAGGACAACATATAATCGTAATACTCTTTTTCGTTTGGATTCCCCCATTCATCGTACTCTCCTGTTGTCAATGGAATTGTATCATCCAACATCGTAGTCATCACATCTACAAAAGGAACTTGAGCGATTACTCCGTTGTATAAATCAGGACGCTTATTCACGATTACTCCCATTAACATACCGCCAGCTGAACCTCCTTCAGCATACAAGTGCTTAGGTGAAGTATAACCTTGAGCGATTACGTGCTCAGAACAAGCTATAAAATCATCAAACGTATTCCATTTTGTCAATAACTTTCCGTCTTCATACCATTGACGTCCCATATCCTCACCTCCTCTTACATGAGCAATTGCATAGACAAATCCCCTGTCAATTAAGCTCAATCGAGTTGTCGAAAAGTAAGGTTCCATCGAATATCCATACGATCCGTAAGCGTATAACAAGAAAGGGTTATTTCCGTCTTTCTGTAAGTCTTTTTTGTAAATCAAGGACATTGGCACTTGCACTCCATCTTTAGCAGTAGCCCATATTCTTTCTTCTATGTAATTCTCTTTGTCAAAATCTCCGATTACCTCTTGTTCTTTTCGCACTGTTTTCTCCTGAGTACGCATATTAAAATCAACAATCGAAGAAGGTGTTTTTAGCGATTGATAACCATATCGTAGTATTTCTGTATCAAAGTCAACATTAATACCTGTATAAGCATTATAAGTTTCACTCTCAAATGGCAAATAATACGCATTCTCTGGGGCGTTCCAAGGCATAATACACAAATGAGGTAATCCATTTGAACGTTCCGAAATAACAAGGTAATCCCTAAAAATATCGACCCCCTCTAACAATACGTCTTCGCGATGTGCTATAACTTCTTCCCAGTGTTCGAAAGTAGTTTTATCTGTCGGACATTTCATCAACTTAAAGTTATCTGCATCATCCAAGTTAGTCATGATATAAAAATACTCACCATAATGAGAGATCGTGTACTCTACTTCTCTTTCTCTTGTTTGAAAGATTCTAAACTCTCCATCGGGATTATCTGCCTCAAGGATGCGACATTCACTTGTTAAAGTACTGTCATTGCCTATCACTAAATACTTGCGAGATTTCTCTTTGTAAATATGGGTATCAAATGTCTCATCTTCTTCATAATACACCAATACATCTTCTGTTGCAGCCGTACCTAATTTGTGTTTAAAAATCTTATCCGCGCGAAGTGTCACCTCATCTTTACGAGAGTAAAACAGTGTTTTATTATCTGATGCCCAAGTCGAACTTCCTGTCGTTTTTTCGATAGATAAAGGAAGAATCTCCCCTGTAGTCAAATTTTTAATGTGCAACACGTATTCTCTACGTGAAACTGTATCTACGGCAAAAGCTGCCCATTGATTATCTTCTGTTACATTAATTCCTCTCAAATGGAAATAGGAATGGCCTTCAGCCATTTCATTACAGTCAAACATTATTTCCTCATCAGCCTCTAAACTCCCTAATTTTCTTGAGTATATAGGGTAATCTTTTCCTTTTTCAAAACGAGTGATATAGTAATAACCATTGTAGAAATAAGGCACTGATGAATCATCTTCTTTTATTCTGCTTTTCATTTCTTCAAACAAGTCCTTCTGAAAAGCCTTCGTATGTGCAGTTTCCGCTTCGTAATATGCGTTTTCTGCATTCAAATAATCTATAACTTCCTGATCTTCTCTGTCATTTAGCCAGAAGTAATTATCAATTCGCGTGTGATTATGTGCTGTAATTTCGTGCGGCTTAATAGCTGCTAAAGGAGCTTTTCTTATATCTTTATTCATTATTACTATTGTTAAAACACAAAAGTAAGGTTTTAATAGCAAAAAATAGATTAACGCCTTTTAAATGAATTACCCACAAAAATAAAGCACTATATATCAACCAAATACCGCATAATTCTCCACAAATACTCTATAAAAAGCCATAGCAAATAGCAATGACACAACAAAGAGTGCTAAACTTGAAGACAAAATATCATAGCGAATGAAAGAAACAAATTGGTCGCCCTTTAATACTTTCATCGCCCTTGTCCTCTTGTAAAACACAAAGCCAATCGCAATACTAACTACTCCAACAAGTGTATTTAACAACCAACTACCACTATCGTAGATTAATCCTATAAAAAATAAAAGGCCTAACGACATACTCAATAGCGCATTTAAATAACCTATTACTTTGTTTAATTTCATTTTATTATATTTCTTTATTATGTCTCTCAACACCTTGCTGATACTCCATGACCACAGCAGTACCTATTTCCTCTTGTCACTACATCCAAGCCTTGTTTTGGTACTCCACTTCACAGAGCCACTGATCTCGAAGACGACAAAGCTCTCTGTACTTTGAAGTACTAAACCCAATCTTTCCTCCAGCTGTGTAAATGGTTAAACTACCAACATTATAATCCGCTTGCCACCAAAGCTGAGAAACGACTATCTTCTGAATCTTGTGTACCTGAACTATAGTATGGGTGATATCCCACGCCCCTGAACGGATACAAATAAAATCATCTGACACAATTAAAGCTCCATTTCGATAGTATCTCCAAATCAAAAAAGTGGAAAAAACGAAGTACACAACCATTGAACTTACAACCCATTTTATGTCAAATTCCCTATGCATCAGTAAGTAACCCACACACAAGGGAAGTACAACCAAGAAAAAAAATCTAAATCCAAAATAGCGATAATTGTGCTTTAACGTCGCTCCCTCTGTTGTAAACTCCTTATTGTAGAACATGTAGAACAAGTCTTTCATTTCCTCATTTGAGCAACCGGGAATTTCCAAAGCCGTTTTCTTATTCTTAGCATCACTCCCAGCAACTTGATAGACTTTAAAATTAGTAATCTGCCAAAGCTTTTGAAAATAGTTCCTTGTTGCTTTTACAATCTGTACCCTTGAAGGTTTGATAATTGTACTCTTGGTGTGAAGTAGTCCATAAGACAAAAATAAACTGCCATTCTTCAATACAATCTGATAATTGTAATAACGAATAATGGTTCGTATCAGATTCACGAGTAGCACTGCCAATAAAAAAACAGCAAAATACCCTATAATTTCTATTAGAACAATCTCCTTACCTTCGATATAATTCAGAGGATCTTCTTGATAAATGCCCTTATAGATTCGAGATCCTTCATAGAAAAGGGTATTCATAAATACAATAAACGCTCCAATGGTATACAGATAATTTGATGTCGCACCTACTTTAAACAAAGTAGAAAAACTAATCTGCTTCAACTGCTCTTCCTCTTGTTGAATCTGCTTTTCTATATCAGTTTCACCTTGTATTTCAACAGATTGCTTATATGCTAAAAGCGTTTCTTTAAGCTGCTGTCCAACTTCTAAAGACACTGCTGGTATGACACCTTCCTTAGCGCTACTACCTGCAGAGTCTATTTCAATGGCATAGACTTCCAGTATTTTATTTAAAAACGACTGATTGATATTTACTTGTTGAATTTTACTCAGTTGAATCATCGTTTTACTCTTATTGATGATTCCTTTTGAAATCACGAAAGAGTCGGTTTCTCTATCAATGTAAAAAGTAAAATAGCGATAATTCAAATAAGCAAATACCGATAAGACGACAATTGCCAAAATAACGCCATAAACCAAACTCATAGAAATGCTATAATCCGAACGACTTATGCGAACGAAAAGTATCAATAAAATAGGCAAAAAAGCCCGAGCTAATTTTTGAAAACCATTGAGAAAGTTGACAATGATACCGATAGGATCTTGTCGATGTACTTGGTAAAAGTCTATTATTTTACTCATTCTCCTCCGTATTTAAGCTATCTTCCGTTACCGCCAAAGGCTGTACTTTGGTGATGACATAAGCTTTAATTCGCTCTGCATCTTGTAGTTTAAGCCCAGGAATGCTCAAATCCCCCATTTGTCCTCCAGCTGTAAAAAACTCTAATTCACACAAACCATATATTCTTGCAATAGCACCTTCGTACACCTCTATATGTTGCACCCTATTAAAGGGGATGACGATCTGCTTTTTATTAATAAGTCCTGTTTGATAGATGATATCATACTTTCTTACAGCATATCCTTTCTGTTTAAAAGCGAGTACACTCAAGATTACATTGCATATTCCTATACAAATAATAAACAGGGATAAAACATATTTATTCTTTTCTATTGACAAAGCCGTTTCGACAAGATCACTGAAGAAAAAAACACTCAATCCAATGACAAAACACAACAGCAAACGAATGATAGCCCAGAACAACACAATTTTAAAATATTGCTTATCTAAACCAACAAACACCACTTCTTCTACGGTAGGAATACTACTCACTTCCACCTGATTATTGACAAAATCTTCCATTGTAATAACGCACTAAAACTCACTTAATATTCAGTTCTAAATATAGTATATAATTTCATATAATCGCTTTTTGAATACTGTCTTTTACAAAAAATGGAGAGCCAAAGATTCCCCTTTAGCTCTCCATTTCAAATGGTCAAAATTCGCTATAACTCTGAAGTAAACTTAGTTACTTTGTCGATTAATTCTGTTTTCAGTTCCGCGTTTATCACACCATTAACTACATCAAAATTCTCATAGAATTTGGGTAGGGCAAATGTCTCCCTGATATCTCCTCCAAAAGAAGGAAAAACAGTTTTAGCTATATTGAGCGAGTTCTGACCACCATAGCCTCCTGGAGAGGTTGACATCACAAACATCGGTTTGTCTTGAAACACTTTTAACTCCTTACGCGAACTCCAATCAAACAAACTCTTAAAAGCAGCAGTCCAATTTCGGTTGTGTTCTGACATAGAGCAAATAATTGCATCCGCCCCTTTTATTTTTTCCAAAAAGCGAATAGCTCCTTCAGGAAACTCTCGTTTTTCTTCATCTACAGAAAATGTTGGTACAGCGTAATCATTCAAATCTATTACCTCAACTTCCCCTACTGGAAGTAGAGAACAGGTAAATTCAACTAATTGCTTATTGATCGAGGTACTTGATGTACTTCCTGCAAAGGCTAATATTTTCATAGTTATATTTAATTTTTTAGCAATCTTATAATTTGTATTCTTTATTTACTTGATTCTATGTTCTCTTTTTTACTTCATGTGATGACAAACTCACTGCCTATCAGATTTAGGTAACTTCCTGCATCCCTAACTTCCTTTGATTGAATCTAAGTCAGAACAAATGGGAAATCTAATTGACAGAATTGTTTATTCACTCTATCTATCCTATTAATCAATTGAAATTTATTGTAAGTTACTATTTTTATTTTCCCTTCCCTCACTTTATCACAGCAAAAAAAAGTTTGTTGTCTAACCGCTTTTTCTTTTGCTTTCCATTTGTAAATAGTCACTTCAAATCACGTCACAGGAATGAAAAAAATACCAAAAGACAAAGCTGTACCCCCCCTTTTTTAACAGGATTTATATACAGTGGAAAACAAGTGATCTTTCTTAAAAAGTTTGACCATCAAAAGAACACATCGAGGCAAATAAAAAAAAGCCGATATCTTACTTACAAATTATCATATCCCGAAAACTCCTTGGAAACAACTCGTTTCCAATCGCTGTTTTTCTTTATAAAACTATACACTAAAGGACACAGAGGAATTAACTCATATTGATTCTGCTCAATGTAAAGTAGCGTTTTCTCGACTAATGCCATAGCTACTCCTCTACCTGCTAATTCTTCAGGGCTCTCTGTGTGAATCAGCTTTATCACTTTGCCTTCTTCTTGAAAATCAATAAAAGCAGTATAACCATCAACAGTTAATTCAAAGCGATTACCTTGCATATTCTTATACAAATTCAAATTTAGAAACTCATCTTTCATAATAGGCTGTATTTATCTATTGTTTATACTTCAAAAATATAGCCATTATTTCTCAAAGACACTTAATATAGATTAATAACTACCTGCTAACTGTTATTTCAATGAATTACTCCTACGTGGATAGGCAGTTTGTTCGGGCTTTAGAGGTGGTTTGTTCGGATAAAAGGCCATTTTCCCAGTAAATTCCGTACTTGGTCGCACCAATATCCGAACAAAATGCCTTATACATTTTTAGGACAAACCTTCAAAGTCAGGGTACATAGCCCTTTGCACGCATTTTGCTCAAAAAAAGACAGGTTGATTTGTACATAAAAATGTTCTTTTATGTCTAAAGAGTACCTATTCCCTTTGGCTATTCACTCTTTTTTCACAAGCGTACGATAAACAACTAAAAACGCAACACTCTTAATTCCAACGAGGTTAACGTTTACTTTAAGTATTCTATAACATCTATATACAACTTCAAAAGATTTTAATATTTTTGTCTCACTAACTTTAATGTATAACATATGTTCGGCGACTTAATGGGAATGATGGGTAAGCTACAAGAAACCCAAGCAAAAATTGAAGAAACTAAAAAGAGATTAGACACAGTATTAATCGATGAAAAAAGCAATGATGGATTATTGGAAGTTACTATGACTGCCAATAGACAAATCAGAACACTGTCTATATCTGATGAATTAATGAATGACAAAGAGCAGTTAGAGGACTACTTGATTATGGTATTAAACCGTACCATAGAAAAGGCTACAGCTGTTAATGACGCCGAATTAGCTGCAGCAGCTAAAGATGGTATGCCTAATATTCCAGGAATGGACCTATTCAAATAATTATGAAAAAAATAGTATACTCACTTTTATTAGTTAGCGGCTTATTAATTGCCTCTTGTAATGATGGTACATCTTCTAAAGGGAATACAGTTATTACAGGAAATGTAGAGGGATTGAATCAAGGAAAGCTTTATCTATACCAGATGCAAGATACAACCTTGGTAGCTGTTGACTCATTAATCGTAAATGGAGGAAATGCCAATTTTAAATTTGCCTTAGATATTGAAAGCCCTGAAATGTTGTATTTGACATTAGATAGAGGTCATACTGTTTCTCAAGATAATCAATTGGGATTTTTTGCAGAACCTGGTCAGATTAATATTGAGACCAACCTAAAGAAATTCTATGCACAAGCAAAGGTGACAGGGTCAACCAATCAACCAATCTACGAGGAGTATTTGAAAGTACGCGGATCTGTCATAGACAAACAGAATGGCTTGATTGTAGAGATGTTCAATGCTCGTAAAGAAAACAATCAACATGCCTTAGACAGTTTAGTCAACTTAGACAAGCGCCTTAACAATAGAAAATACTTAAATTCAATTAACTTTGCCATTAACCACAAAAACTCTGACGTTGCACCATTCATAGCTTTAACTGATCTATATGATGCTAACATCAAATACTTAGATACTATCTACAACTCTTTAGACAGCAATATTGCAAACCAAAAATACGGTAAGCAATTAAAAGAGTTCATCGCAGAGCGAAAAGAAATGACAACTGTACAAGAATAACAAAAATATCAACGCCTCTATATAGAGGCGTTTTCTATTAAGAAGAATTTGCTTACACAAGAGATTCTCTGTTTCAATTTAAACCTTATCCTATACCATTGAGGAATTACTCACTTTACTTTCTTAAAAAAGCTTCTATAAGCATAGAGCGATCCCACAGGTATTGAATTTTAATACCAAACACCTGATTTACTTTAGGAAGGTGAAATTTTTACAGAAAGCAATCTACCCCCAAAATAATATTCCTCACGAATCTACCAGTCGCTATAGGCACTCCTCCTTTTGTCACTACGCTTTATTTGGGTGAAGCAGACATCACCTGACACCATCATTCCTCTAATTGACACATTGAATAAAAAACGAAATTAGAAAAGGTTATCAGTAAGTAGATCTATCCTTAAAATAAAGTGTATAAAGCGATTAAATAACTAATCGACATTGATTTTTTTGTATCTTGAAACTCTGTACTACTACTCACTCTTTATACTTAAAAAATAGAAAGTAGAACAATCGACCAATTTTTAAAACTAAAATAACATAGATGACTTTCGATCAACAACTACAACAAAAAATTGACTTAAAGACCAAACCTATTCGAGCACTTGGTACATTAGAAGACCTCGCATTTCAAATTGCCAAAGTGCAGCAGACGCTTACTCCACAGTTACATCATCCTACAATACTTGTCTATGCAGCTGACCACGGGTTAGCAAAAGAAGGCGTTAGTGCTTACCCTCAGGAAGTCACTCCTCAGATGGTGTATAACTTCCTTCAAGGAGGTGCGGCAATTAATGTTTTTTGCAACCAAAACAACATTGCTTTAAAAATAGTAGATGCAGGAGTAAATGCAGATTTTCCCGTACACGAAAACTTGATTTCTTCAAAAGCAGGTTATGGGACAGCTAATATGTTAAACCACAAAGCCATGACTGAAGAACAATTAACATACTGTTTTACAGCGGCAGAAAAGCACATTGAATCCTTGGTAAGTTCTAAGTGTAATATCGTCGGCTTTGGAGAAATGGGGATAGGCAATACTTCAGCAGCCTCGCTGATCATGAGTTCCCTATTGGACATTCCTATTGCTGAATGTACTGGTCGAGGCACAGGAGTAGATGATCTAAACTTTTTGCGCAAACAGCAAATACTACAACAAGTACATGCCAATCACCCTAACCTAAAAACACCAAGAGAAATACTACAAACCTTCGGTGGTTTTGAAATTGCACAAATGTGTGGTGCTATGCTTGCCGCACATAAAAACAATATGTTACTTATGATCGATGGCTTTATTTGCTCGAGTGCATTCTTAGTTGCTTATCACATAAACCCAGCGATATTAAATAACGCCATCTTTTGCCATCAGTCAGACGAGCAAGGACACCGTATCCTTTTAGAGAGAATAGGGGCACGAGCGATTTTAAACCTCAGTCTTAGATTAGGTGAAGGAACAGGTTGTGCCTTGTCTTATCCCATTATACAAAGTGCTGTAAATTTTCTCAATAATATGGCAAGTTTTGAATCTGCAAATGTTTCAAACAAATGATAAAAAGAGAATTAACTTATTTCTGCACGGCTATCATGTTCTTTACCAGGATTCCGATTCCCTTTCACTTGCCCTATAACAATGAGATCATGAATAAGTCACAAAAGTACTTTCCATTGGTAGGACTCGTGGTTGGATTACTTGCAGCCTTAGCCTACTATATCTCTCAATTGGTTTTTCCAAATGACATCAGTATTATTCTATCTGTTTGTCTGACTGTATTACTTACAGGCGCGTTTCACGAAGATGGCTTTACGGATAGCTGTGATGCTTTTGGAGGAGGATACGGCAAAGAGAACATCATGACGATCATGAAGGATAGTCGCATTGGAGCCTATGGGGTCATTGGTATTTTACTACTACTCATTCTAAAAATAGTTACTTTAGTACATCTAAGTCACTTATCCCTATCCCTCGTAATATTTGCGATAATCTGTGGACATACCACAAGTAGATTTCACGCAGGCATGACTATTTACACCCACCAATATGTACAAGATATAGACAAGAGTAAATCAAAACCCTTAGCCAGTAAGAAATTACCGTGGAATAATATCTTGTTATCCCTCATCATTACTTTATTGCCTTATTTGCTTTATCAAAACTGGCTCTTATTACTCGCTTTTCCCATTAGTTACCTTGGAAAGATTTACTTATCTTACTACTTCAAAAAACACATAGGAGGCTATACAGGTGATTGTTTAGGAGCCATTCAACAAATATGTGAAGTAATATTCTATCTAAGTATTTTAGGCTTATGCAAGTATATGTAATTCGACACACAGCAGTAGAGATCCAAGCCGGTACCTGCTATGGACAAACGGATCTGAACTTATTGAATAGCTACAGAGATGACTTGCTACAAGTGCGCAAGCAACTTCCGAAAGCCTTTGATGCTATCTTTAGTAGTCCTCTCAAGCGATGCACTTTTATAGCAGAAGAATTTGACTCCAAGTATCAAACAGATTCGAGGCTAATAGAAATGAATTTTGGACATTGGGAAATGGCAAATTGGAGCGAAATTCCGAAACAAGAAATCGATCTTTGGAATAGTAATCTCACTCACAATCGTCCACCACAAGGAGAAAGTCTATATGAAGTACAGAGTAGAGTGAATCATTTCTTGGATGAGCTCAGAACTCAGAGTTTTAAAAACGTTCTACTCATTACACATGGAGGTCCCATCCGTTGTATGTGGAATTACATTTTAGACATCCCTCTTGAAAATACATTTAGGATTCCCGTTGGTTTTGACGAGGTATTCACCTTTCAGTTAGGAGAAGAACATAGCGAAGATTTCATCATTGCTAAACAATAAAAAAACACGCTATGCATAGCGTGTTTTTACCTTTATTATTTTTCTTCTTCTTCCATTGCTACTGGTAGAGCAACTTCTAAAGGATCATGTGTTTTTATTTCCAAATTCGGATCCAATAGGTTAATGTAGTAATAGTTAACCGTATCCTCTATATCTAAGATACCATCCTTATTGATATCTTCAATAGTCCTGAAATATAATCTGTGCTGCGCATCGATTACAGTCCAATCCAAAAGCTCATTGTTAGGCTGAATAACATTCTTAAACTTGCGACCGTTAGCCTCACTGATATACAACAACTTGGCAGGTGTTTTAGGGTTGATCACAACTTGCTCATCAAATACCTTATAGAGAAGAAAGTGTTTTTTATACTTATCAGCAATTGACTTTAAATAAGTCGCAGAGTGTATTTTTAATTTTTTATCCGTTAACGGTCTAACCTCTAAAGAATCTTTATGCTGAAACATAATGTTGTCCAGGAATCCCGTTAATTCATAAGGTGAAAAATTAGAAACAGTATATGAATAAGAATTGTTGTTCGATTTGCTTCCAAACTTAGAAGACGAACCATATACACGTACTTCACCTACAGGAAACATTAGGTAATTGGCCTCTCCCATAACGATAGGTAGGTCAACTACACGCATATCATTGTGTTTGATTTCTTCTTCTTGACTATCAACTTCTTTAGAAAGAACACCTGAAGTATCGTTCGGAAAATTGGCTTTAGAGTTTTCTTCTTGTTTGCAAGCTGATACAATAACCGCAAGTAGAACAATTAATATATTTATTCTTGTATTCATACTTATTGAATTAAAACGTATCAAAGATAAAGTAAATTTTACACATTTTTATTCTATAAAGCTAAATCTAAAGTATTTATAAGTATTAGTAATTCAATATTTTAAACAATAAATATTGATGAAAATAAAAAAAGGGTGATTGCACTTTACAGCGAACAACCACCCTTGTATGTTATTTTCTAAAGAAATGAGAAACGTATACAGCTTGATTCCCCATTCGATCCGTTACTTTTATCTCTACTGCATTCTTACCTGAAGTTACGATACCATCACTAAACTTGTGAACTATTTTCTTTGTTTTGTGATCGTAATCCAACAATATCCACTTGTCGTTAATCTTTCCTTCAATGGTATCTATTCCCGACAAATCATCGCTAATTAAGAAAGAAATCTCATTGGCATTGCTCAGCCATTGACCTTCAGTAAAACTTGGTTTATAGATCGTCGGCGCTTTGTCGTCAATCATGATTTTATAAGTACCAAAAGACTTTGTATAAATTGTGTAAATATGATCTTTCTTTGTAGTCTTGTAAAAATCTCGTCTGCCCTTTTCGTCAATCTTACCAATAAATGCTTTATCTGGATTGTCAATCGTTAATTTTGAGGTATCAAATGAAATTGCCATATTCTTTCGGAACGCTGTCACAGGCTCCCCTACTACTAACTGCTCTTGATCAGCGCTAATATCAATCGCTAAATCGTGGTAAAAAGTTGCCCCACTAATGTTGATACTTGCAAACCCTCGTTCAAAATAGTAATCTTTATCTGCGTTAATCTTAAACTCTTTGACATTATTCTCTCTCGCCGTCTTTGCCTCCGTTGCATCGTATTCTATTGGAATACTTATAGCTCTTTCATTCCCGTGATAATCGCAAAGCACAATTTTGTAGGTGTAACTTTCTCCAGGTTTAACATCTATAATTCCCTTTGTCTCGTTATAGGATAAAACAGAGAGATTGTAAGGTCTCTCTACAAATAACTTTTGAACTTTAGCTCTTGTTTTTACGTAGCGTTCATAGTCAATCAATGCGTTTACCGTTCCCGATTCTGCAAAAGAAAATGTATCAAATCGATAGCTAAACAAACGCTTTCCATTCACATAAGTTTCCAAAGAGTAAACGCCGTTCTTGTTAGCATTGTAATCAGCTTGATCAAAAATATCTATTCCAAAGCTAATCTTTCCTTTTGCCTTTACAGTAGGCACTACTAAAGTACCATCCGCACTTGTCGTATAATTTAACAGTTGTGGGTTGGCATTTGTATTCGCAACAGCATCATCACTTATAGGATAAACAAATACGCTATTGACACTTGGCGCAATTTTATCTGTTACCATTTTATCCATTCCCTCTTTTAAAGGGTTGATAATTTTCTGCGTTTTTGTATCGCGAAATTCGTAGTGTAAATGAGGTCCACCAGAACCACCCGTATTTCCAGTATATGCAATTAACTGCCCTTTCTTGACAGGCATTTGATTTTTCTTAAAAAACATCTCGACTTCAAAAGCCTTTTCAGCATAGTGTCTTTTGCGTACATAATCTGCAATCTCTCCTGCATATTCATTCAAGTGACCATAGACAGTGGTCTGTCCGTTTGGATGATCGATATAAAGCGCCTTGCCATATCCCCAAGTAGAAACTTTGATTCGCGAAACATATCCATCTGCCGGTGCATAGACAGGTAGTCCAATGCGTTGTTGTGTTTTAATATCCAGTCCAGCGTGAAAATGAGTACCGCGAAGTTCACCAAAATTACCCGAAAGGTTAACAGGAATTTGCAAAGGGTTGCTAAAGTCTAACTTTTCCTGTGCCAAAGAAACAGTGGCCACACTACCTAACAATAGTGTAGATATCAATTTTAATCTCATACTTACTAACATTTTCTGCTAAAATAAACAATAACTAAATTAAAAGAACTATAAACGCTAAAAATGAAACACATAGATAATAAACAATTCTATTTATTAGAGAAATAGCTTTTTTTTATTGTAAATCTTTTTTAAATTTAAATACAAATTGTAACTTTGTGCTAAAGGATATTTGAATAGAAAGTATAATGAGTGAACTGGCTAACATAATCAGCTCTTTGGAGGTTAAGTTTGCGAAACTTGTACAGCGATTAAACAAACTTGAAGCAGAGAATACACAGCTGAAAGAGCGTTTAATCCAAGCAAATGAAGAGGTTGAATACAATGAAAAGCAATTAGATGAGATTTATAAGAAGTATGAATCCCTTCAGTTAGCAAATTCCTTATTGGGCAGTGAAGAGAATAAAAGAGATATGAAACTCAAAATAAATTCATTGATAAGAGAGATAGATCAGTGTATCGCTTATCTGACAAAATAGATCTGAACCATGAACAATGATGAACAATTAAGAATAAAAATATCAATTGCTGATAGAGTATACCCTCTAACAGTTAGTTACTCTCAGGAAGAAGCCCTTAGGAGTGCGTCTAAAAAAATTGATACGATGATTCATCAGTTTGAGGAGAACTATGCTGTTAGAGATAAACAAGATGTTTTAGCTATGTGTGCCTTACAGTTCGCATCGCAAACAGAACAAAAAAGCATCGATACAAGTGAAGGCTATAACAAAGCCTTAGATCGACTAATCAAATTAGATGAGGCTATTGAGCGAATACTCGCTAAATAATAAATTGACGTTCTTACTTTAAAAAAAGGGAGACTTAAAAATACTGCTCACATTAGTACCTGTTTGATAAACTCAACACTAACAAATTAAAATGAGTAAATCTTTGCATCTAAAGCACGCTGCTCACGCAGATCCTTGAACCGCAAGCTAGCTCAAAACTTGTTTACCTTAGAGTTTATACAACTCAATTCTAGTGTGAGCTTTTTTTATATATAATTTTGAAACATTTATGGAAATATTATTTGTCGTAGGAGGAATTGTGATTGGTGCAGCTATCGGCTTTGTAATCGCCAAGTACCTTGAGAAAAATCACGCTTCTTCAATATTGCAAAGTGCAAAAAATGAAGCAAAAACGACATTGCGTGATGCAAAAAACGAAGGAGAAGCGATTAAAAAAGAAAAGATATTACAAGCTAAAGAAAAGTTTATTGAACTGAAATCAGAACATGAACAAGTAATTTTAGCTCGTGATAAAAAGATTGCAGAAGCAGAAAAAAGAACAAGAGATAAGGAATCTCAAATTTCTAATGAACTTTCAAGAGCCAAAAAAGCTGCTGATGAAAGTGAAAAGAAAATTAAAGAATATGACCAAAAGCTTGAACTAATTGAACGCAAACAAGAGGAAGTCGAGAAACTTCACCGCGCTCAAGTAGAACAGTTAGAAGCTATCTCTGGACTTACTGCTGAAGAAGCTAAGAACCAAATCATTGAAAGCTTAAAAACAGAAGCAAAAGCTGACGCAATGGCGCATATTCAAGACACTATTGAAGAAGCTAAGTTAACTGCTCAACAAGAGGCCAAAAAGATTATTATCAACACTATTCAACGTGTAGGTACAGAAGAAGCTGTAGAGAACTGTGTATCTGTATTCAACATTGAATCTGATGACGTAAAAGGTAGAATCATTGGTCGTGAGGGTAGAAACATTAGAGCTATTGAAGCTGCTACAGGAGTTGAAATCATCGTTGACGATACACCTGAAGCTATTATTCTTTCATGCTTTGACCCTGTAAGAAGGGAAGTTGCTCGATTATCTTTACATAGACTTGTAACGGATGGACGTATCCACCCTGCAAGAATTGAAGAAGTAGTTGCCAAAACAACGAAGCAAATTGAGGAGGAAATCATCGAAATAGGTAAGCGTACTGTGATTGACTTAGGTATTCACGGTTTACACCCTGAGTTGATTAAAATAGTAGGTAGAATGAAATACCGTTCTTCTTATGGACAAAACTTACTACAACACTCACGCGAAGTAGCGAAACTATGTGGTTTAATGGCTGCAGAGCTGGGATTGAATGTAAAATTAGCTAAACGAGCTGGTCTATTACACGATATTGGTAAAGTTCCAGAAACTGAAACTGAACTTCCACACGCAATTTTAGGTATGCAGTGGGCTGAGAAATACGGTGAAAAACCAGAAGTATGCAATGCTATTGGAGCTCACCACGACGAGATTGAAATGACAACTCTTATCGCACCAATTATTCAAGTATGTGATGCGATCTCTGGTGCAAGACCAGGAGCAAGACGTCAAGTATTAGATTCGTATATTCAACGTTTAAAAGATCTTGAAAGTATAGCTAATGAGTTTAATGGTGTGAAGAATGCCTATGCTATTCAAGCTGGACGTGAGCTACGTGTTATCGTAGAGAGCGAAAAAGTTACAGACGATATGGCGGCTACTTTATCATTTGACATTTCTCAAAAAATACAAACTGAAATGACTTATCCAGGTCAAGTTAAGATTACAGTAATCAGAGAAACAAGAGCAATAAACATTGCTAAATAAAGAAGACACAAGATTAATTTCTATGATAAAAAAGGGACTATTTTTTTACAATAGTCCCTTTTCTTTTTTGTTTATATGAAGTACTTCTATATCCCTCCTATCTACTTTATAGATTCAAATCACCGCTAATTCTAAAAATAGAGTAAGAATTACTACACTCGCTTTTTCCCACTCCTTGGATGAAAGTCTTCCATAACAGAACGCAATCGCTCTGTACTAATATGAGTATAAATCTCCGTAGTAGTAATAGACTCATGTCCTAACAAGACTTGTATTATGCGTATATCCGCCCCATTCTCTAATAAATGTGTGGCAAACGAATGACGGAAGGTATGTGGACTTATAACCTTGTTGAGCTTAGCTATTTTTGCTAATTGCTTAATAATAGTGAATATCATTGCCCTTGTCAACTGCCCTCCTCTTCTATTCAAAAATAAAATATCCACATCTTCCTTCTTAATAGTTAACTGGCATCGAATTGTTTTAATATAACTACTAATATACTTCATTGTATCTTCGTCAATTGGCACAAAGCGCTGCTTATCACCTTTACCTATTACCCGTATAAAACCTTCTTCAAAAAACAAATCTGAAATGCGCAAACTAACAAGTTCACTAACTCGCAATCCACAACTATATAGCAGTTCGAGAATGACTTTATTGCGATATCCTTCATTTGTAGACTGATCAATGCAAGCAATCAAACGATCGATCTCCTCAACACTCAAGATATCAGGTAGCTTGCGCCCTGATTTAGGAGTTTCAATCAATTCGAAAGGCGAACGCTCAATATATCGCTCTAAAATAAAGTAATTAAAAAAGTTCTTTAGCCCAGATATAATTCGAGCTTGTGAATTAACCGCAACAAGTTCGCTAAGCTGATAGACAAAACCTTGTGCGAGCTCCTCGTCAATTTGTTCAACACTAAAGTCTGTATCATAGCTTTCTAAGTAGTTTAAAAACTTTCGCACATCTAAAATATAACTTTCAATAGAATTATCAGATAAACCGCGTTCTAACCTTAAATAGCTTGAAAACATCTTAATTTTATCTTCCCAATAACCTGTAGCCATAGTATATAAATATAATGATACCAAAGATACAAAAACAAAAAAGCCTCTCAGAAGAGAGGCTTTAGATTCTTTATAGTAACTACTATTCTATCAATTAGAATTTGTAGATTAAACCAAATTTAGCTTGGTCAAAGAAGTTATCAAAGATGTTTAAGTTAGCATTTGTTTCAGAAACAGAACCTATTTTCTTACCATCAGATTTCATATCTTGGTTAGAGTAAGAGAATACATTTCCTAAAGTAAATGCAACTGCTAAGTTCTCAGTTACGAAATAGTTAAAACCAAGGTCTAAACCAGCTTTAATACCAGTAAGTTTTTCTTTAGAAAAATCATTTTTATTTTCTGCAAATCCAACTCCTACTTCAGCATAAGTTTTAAAACGTTTACCTAATTCTAAGAAATAGTAACGTGCAAATGCTCCAGCATAAATGTCTTTAGAATAAGCATCTCCGATTTGATCCATATCAGCAAAATCACCGTGAGATTTACCAAAAGCTACAGATGCCCCAACAGCAACTTTATCAGAGATAAAGTAACCTACTTTAGGATTAACTGTATAATTAGTAAATTTCTCTTTTCCCTCATTTGTTTCAGTTGGTTTAGTCACTTTGTCAGAAATTTGGAAAGATCCTTCTAACATGATATCTCCTTCTTTGAAACCGAAGTTTGGTTTTTCTACTTCTTGAGCGTTAGCTGCCATACCTAAAGCAACAACTGACATAACTGAAAGTACTAATTTTTTCATATTTAGCTATTTTTATTATTAACTGTGTCAAAATTAAGTAAGCCAATCAAACTAATATCAATTTTTAATAAAAATATAACAAAAACACCCTGTTATTATTATTAAAATTAACTTACAACACTAAATACCAACACCTTACGAATAAAATAGATATTCTTAAAAATAAGTTAATATATACATTATATCAATTCATTATATTAAAAAACTACATATATAATAATAAAATAAATAATTTTAACAAAAATAAACCCTGTAAAAAGATTTCCTAAATAAATAACAATTACATAACATAAATTTCTTTGCATAATCGTCAATACGCTTCATTATTACCTAAAACTTAAGTCTATTTTAAAGTAACTTTATCATTATATATAATATATTTGTTTGACACAAAAAATGCGACATGAAAATTATTATAATTAATGGACCAAATCTAAATCTGTTAGGAAAAAGAGAACCAGAAGTATATGGCTCAAAAACCTTTGATGAGTATTTTTTTGAACTAAAGAATAAATACCCAGAGATAGAATTAGAATACTACCAAAGTAATATCGAAGGTGAATTAATAGATAAAATCCACGAAATTGGATTCGTATATGATGCCATTATTTTAAATGCAGGAGCATATACTCACACTTCAATTGCAATAGCTGATGCTATAAAAGCTGTTACAACTCCAGTAATTGAGGTACATATTTCAAATACCTTTGCAAGGGAACAATTTAGACATCACTCATATATTACACCTGTAAGCCAGGGATTAGTAATGGGCTTTGGTTTAAAAAGTTATGATTTAGCTATTACTTCTTTCCTCCATTAAATGACATTCTTAACTCATAAAAAGCTTTACTCTACTATATTGTTCTTTCTACTTATAATAAGTTTATCTTGGTCACAAGAAAGACATATTATAACTGGGAAGATTCTTGATGAAGAAGGAATGCCTGTAGCACAAGCCAAGATATTCATCAAAAACACAGCTTTTCAAACTCAGTCTGAAGTAGATGGTCAGTTTTCAATTGAAACTGATATGAAAAGTAAAAGCACTTTATTTATTCAAAAAGAAGGTTACTTAAACCAAAAGCTGGAACTGAAAGTAGAGGAGAAAACCACTCCTCTTAATTATACTATAGAATTACGAAAACCTGACTATAACAACGTCTTTACCTATCAAGATCCACAAGATGAATATGCAGTATTTTTAGTTAGTTTAGTACAGAAAAACTTTGATGACCCGAAGTATACAGTAAATCATTACTCTAAAGGGAATCTACAACTTATAAGTGATAGAGAAACTTTCCTTGGTCAAAAGAGGAAAGATTTAGATGCTGCATTAGATTTACACACTACGGATAAATACGTCTATCTTGGAGAACTTGCATCGAGAATTACTTACTTGCGCCAAGACAAGATAAAAGAAGAAGTCTTAGCACAAAGAGAAACAGGAAGCAATAAAGACATTTTCTTTCAAACAGGTATCGATAGTGATTTTAACATCTACAATAAACAAGTAAGTACACACCTAAAACTTATCTCTCCAATAGCACCATACGCCAGTTCATATTACAACTACAAACTTGTAAATGAACAAAAAGATCCTGCTGGAAATACGCTATACACTATCTCTTTTGAACCCAAAAGAAATAGAGAACCCATAATGGAAGGTGAGCTGATCATCACCGATAAAGATTGGCAAGTAACCTATTTTTATGGAGCTATGGCTGGTGAAAATGTTGGTTTAGAAAATATCAAACAGCTTGTTGTGATTCAGGACTTCACTTACAACCCTACCTTTAATAGGTATCTAAAGACTACACAAAACATCTATTTAAAAGGAAAGTTCATAGTATTTGACTACATAGGTCAATACACCTCCTTTTACACTGATTACAAAAAAGCAGATTACTTAAAAAAGGGGGATTTTTCTATTGAATTAATTGAATACAAAGATGACTTCTTAAATAAAAGTAATAACTATTGGGATGAATTACGCCCTACTCCCTTAACGGCTAAAGAGAGAGGTAACTTTCTCAACAAGTCCATCTATACAAGAGATAACACGAAAGCTATTTTAGATTCTATTGATAAAAGAACAAACAACTTTACAATATTTAAGCTTGTCAAAGGATATGAGTACTTAAATTCATATCAAAATAGAAGCTACCACTATAGAGGACTACTCTCTACATTTGCTTTTAACGCTGTACAAGGGTTTAATGTAACGACAGGAATTGATTTCACAAAAGAGTACGAAGACTTAAGACAAACGAAAGCAGGGACAATTGTCAACTATGGAGTCTCTGAAAATAAATTCAGATTCTCGGGGTATTTATCACACATATTCAATAGAATGAATCACAATACCTTGACCTTATCAGGAGGTAATACGATTCTGCAATTTAATCAAAGTGACCCAATTAAAACACCTATTAACTCCTTTGCCAGTGCTTGGTTTGGGAAAAACTACGCAAAGTATTTCCAGAAAAACTTTATCAAGATTAGCTACTCTCAATACGCTTTTACAGGTATTAAACTAAACACAGCACTTGAGTATGCCTATCGTTCTACAATAAGAAATTCGGTAAGTACGCCGCCGTTTGCACCAAATTCAGATTTCACATCAAACAATCCGCTCGATCCAAGCGATTTTGACAGCGAACCGTTTATAAACAACAGCATGTTCAAACTCCAAATGGGAATGAATATAGTGTTTGATCAGAAAGTGATAAGTTATCCAAATCAAAAACAATATTTGCCTTTATCACGATATCCAATAGTTGCGATAAACTTAGAAAAAGGACTCAATGCGAGTACTTCTAACTACAATTACACCTATGTATCCTTTTCAACATATTTCAACAACAACATTGGTAATTATGGAAATCTATATGTTGGTTTGAGTGCGGGTAGTTTCTTAGAGAAAAATGACATCTCATTTACCGACTACAAACACTTTAATGGAAACCAAACTTTCATTGGATCAACCCCTACTTACAATAGTCAGTTTAACCTATTGCCATATTATGAGTATAGTACGAATAAATCGTATATAGAATTACATATGGAGCATGACTTTAGAGGATACCTCATGAACAAAATACCTCTATTGAACAAGACCAGATATTCTCTTGTTTTGGGATTTCACATGCTTGAAGTTCCCGAAAAAGACGTTTACCAAGAATTTAGTATTGGACTAAACAACGTTGGTTTTAAAAAGTTTAGACCTTTTAGAATAGATTACTTTACTTCTATCTCACCAGATGCTCCCAAGAAACATGGAGTTGTGTTAGGTATAAAAGTATTGGACTTAATTCAAAAATAGCATTCGCATAAGTTAACTTATAAATATACTCAAACAAAAATGGGCAAATCGTGTGATTTGCCCCTTTTTGTTTGAGTTAAAGTAAATACTAATCCTCTATTCTTTCTATATGTGCACCAATTGCACGTAAACGTTCATCTATGCGCTCATATCCTCTATCTATTTGTTCAATATTCTGAATAACACTTGTGCCTTTAGCTGATAAAGCTGCAATCAAAAGTGATATACCTGCGCGAATATCTGGAGAAGACATATGAGTTGCCTTTAACTGAGATTTAAAATCATGACCGATAACTACCGCTCTATGAGGATCACACAAGATAATCTTAGCCCCCATATCTATTAATTTATCGACAAAGAAAAGGCGACTCTCAAACATCTTTTGATGAATCAAGACCTCTCCTCTGGCCTGAGTAGCAACAACTAAGATCACACTCAACAAATCAGGTGTTAAACCTGGCCACGGCGCATCAGCAATTGTCAAGATAGAACCGTCTATAAAGCTTTGGATTTCATATCCATCCTTGTGAGCAGGAATATAGATATCATCACCTCTTTTTTCTATTGTAATACCAAGGCGTTTAAAAGTATTAGGGATGATTCCTAAGTGCTCCCAACCCACATTCTTGATTGTTATTTCACTTTTGGTCATTGCTGCTAATCCTATCCATGACCCTATCTCAATCATATCAGGCAACATAGCGTGCTCACATCCTTTTAATTCTTTTACTCCTTCAATTTTAAGAAGATTCGAACCTACACCCGTAATCTTAGCACCCATTGCATTCAACATCTTACAAAGTTGTTGCAAATAAGGTTCACAAGCTGCATTATAAATTGTTGTCACTCCCTCTGCTAAGACAGATGCCATCAATATATTAGCTGTACCTGTCACAGATGCTTCTTCTAAAAGCATGTCTGTACCAACTAATTTATCCGCCTCAACACCGTAGAAATACTCCTCTTTATTGTATCTAAACGTAGCACCTAACTTAAGAAATCCTTCAAAGTGAGTGTCTAATCGACGACGTCCAATCTTATCTCCTCCTGGTTTAGGAATATATCCCTTTCCAAAACGAGCTAATAAAGGCCCAACCATCATGATAGAACCTCTCAAGGCTTTGCCTAATTCTTTAAAGTCATCAGAATACAAATATTCTAAATCAACTTCATCTGCTTGGAATGACATCTTATTTGGAGCTAATCTTTCAATCTTAACTCCGAGTTTACCTAATAGTTCAATCAACTTATTGACATCGATAATATTAGGAATATTTGATATAACAACTTTTTCAGGTGTCAACAATACTGCACATAAAATTTGCAATGCTTCGTTCTTTGCACCTTGAGCATGTATCTCTCCCTTTAGTTGATGTCCGCCTTCAATCTTAAAAACACTCATTACTTCTTATTCTTGAATTGATGGTTATTATTCTTATTAAACTTCTTATTGTTATTACTCTTTTGATTATTAGAATAATTGGTTTTATTAGATTGCTTTTTATTCACCTGCATAAGATTAGCAGTAGTGGAAAGTTCCTCTTCTTTCTTAAACAAGTTTATCTTGCCCTTTGACAACTCATACAAGTGTTCAAAAATAACATCATCTTTCACCGTATCTTTATTCCAACTTAAAAAACTCTTCTTCATATGATTTGCAATAACCATAATCAAAGCATCTTTCATTTCACCATCGTCAAATTTTAGAGCTTCATTAATCATATAAGTGATATTGTTTCCATAGAATCTATACTTAGGATGATTCTGTGGATAGGCTAATTTAGCCGGTTTTGTGAAGATTGTTTCTTTAGTAGCAATAGGAAACGGGCAGTCTACATCAAGTCTAAATCCGGACATCATAAAAAGCTGATCCCACAATTTATGCTGAAAATCGGGAACATCTCTTAAATGAGGATTCATGCTTCCCATAACACTAATTGCGTAATTTGCAGCTTTATTTCTTTCATCTCTATCTTCAATTAGACAAATCTGATCGATTAAAACTTGAATATGACGACCATATTCAGGTATAACTAAATGTTCTCGATCTGTATTATAGCCTAAATGTCCAATAGCTTCTTTGGTGTTAAATTTCATATACTTGAGTAGTTCAAATTAAAGATTGTGTTAAACACATAGATAGTATAAAGTTATAAAAACTTAATATAAAGTAACCTATAAAGCCTAAAAGTAAGTAAATATTATTTTATAAAGAAATAATACCTTCAATAGTAGATACAGCAATGTACTTGTCTATAATTGCTTGTGCAGATTTCATAGTAACTCTAACTGACACACTTGTAAATTTTCCAGTACTGGAATTACGTGTTAAGACTTCAGCTTTCATGCCGTCAAATGCTTCTTCGACTTGAGCAATTTTTTCTAAATCACTTGGCACAATAAATTTATACAAATAGGGTCTTGGCCAAGTTTTGTCAGTTTCTAAACTTTCTTTTAACCTTTTATAAAAGTCTTTTGTTTTATCGTCCATACTTGTTTTTAATCGGCAAATATAATCATTTTTAATTGTAGTATTTTCAAAACTTGTAGTTAAAACTCTTTTGTGATTGACATTTTATTGTACTTTTGCACCTTTGATATTTACAGCAAAAATGAATAAAAAAATCATCTTAATTATAGGAGGACCAGGTTCTGGGAAAACCACGTTAATCGATGAGCTTACCAGACAAGGATATATTTGCTATCCAGAAATATCTCGTGAGGTTACGAAACAAGCCCAAGAAAAAGGCATTACAAACTTGTTTTTAACTGAACCACTGTTATTTAGTCAGTTATTGTTAGAAGGAAGGGTTAAGCAACACATTAATGCCATTAAAGAAAATACAGATATAGTTTTTATAGATAGAGGTATTCCCGATGTATTAGCCTATATGCATTACAAAGGAGATAGCTATCCTGAAAGCTTCGATTTAGCATGCAAGAACCATGTGTACCACCAAATCTTCTTGCTTCCACCTTGGGAAACTATTTACGAGAGTGATGAGCAACGATATGAAAACTTCGAAGAAGCTCAAGAGATTCACAAACACCTTGTAGAAACTTACCGAAAATACGGATATGACTTAATTGAAGTTCCCAGAGATACGGTTGACAACAGAGTTAAATTCATTCTTGAAAGAGTATAAAACTACACATAAATAAAAAAGGGTTATAGTTCTGACTATAACCCTTTTAGCATACATATTTTTTAGTAATTTAGTATCTATAACCTTTCAGTACTCACTTCTATGCAGAATGCCTTAGACATTTTACAAAAATATTGGAAACACCAAAGTTTTCGAGAGCCACAACTTGAAATTATCAACTCTGTATTGAAGAATAACGACACTTTCGCCCTATTGCCTACGGGTGGAGGTAAAAGTGTTTGTTTTCAAATTCCCGCTCTTATGATGCCTGGGGTATGTCTTGTTATCTCTCCCCTTATTGCACTTATAGAAGATCAAGTCAAGAACTTAAATAACAAGGGAATAAAAGCAACTGCAATCTTCGGAGGAAGTTCCATGAGTGATATAGATGCTGTGTTCGACAATTGCCTTTTTGGAAACTATAAATTTCTGTACATCTCCCCTGAAAGGTTACAGCAAACTTGGATATTAGAACGAATAGAAAATCTAAGAATAAATCTAATTGCCATTGATGAAGCACACTGTATTTCCCAATGGGGCCACGACTTTAGACCCGCTTATCTGCAATTAAGTAAACTAAAGGATATCTTTACTGATACTCCCACTATTGCATTAACTGCTTCAGCAAACAAAAGAGTCATAAATGATATTTGTACAATACTAAGACTCAAAGATCCCAAGATATTTACCAAGAGTTTCTATAGGTCTAATATCATATATGGAGTATATAAAGTCGAGAGTAAACTAAATACTTTAGAGAAAATACTGAAGAAAAACACTGCTCCTACTATTATCTACGCGCGAAATAGACGTGAAACACAGATGTACTCAGATCACCTCAACAACTTAGGTTATTCTGCTACTTTTTTTCACGGTGGATTACCTATTAACGAAAAAAAGAAAAGATTACAGTCCTGGTTAGAAGAAAAAACTTTGATAATGGTCTCTACAAATGCTTTCGGTATGGGTATAGACAAACACAATGTAAAGAACGTTGTTCATATTCAAATTCCCGAAAACATTGAGAATTACTATCAAGAATCAGGCAGAGCAGGACGTAATAATCAGAAAGCTTTTGCTACCATACTCATTTCAGGTAATGAATTAGCCGAATGTGAACAAACCTTTCTCAAAGGGCTATTTGACAAGGAATACCTCAAGAAAATATATCGAAAACTAAATAACTTCCTCAAGATAGCTTACGGAGAAGGCTTTAACACCACTCACAGTTTTAACTTTAATCACTTTTGTCTACACTATAAATTCAATTACAAGCAAGCCTTTAATGCATTGCAATTTTTAGATAGACAAGGTATTATTAAATTCACACATGATAATAACAACAAAACAAAACTGTTATTCACTGTTAATAGTGGTGAATTACTTGATGCTGTTGATGGAAATGAACGAGAAGAAAGTATACTGTATTTTATACTAAGATACTACCAAGGAATACACGAATTCGAAACTGATTTGGACCTAAACCTCATAAGTGAGCACGTCGATTTGCCAATAGAGTTTATCGTAAAGTCTTTAGAATCATGGAATGAAATGGGGATTTGCGAATATACTCCAGAAGTAAATGACATGACAATTGTATTTAATGAAGCTTGGGAAGAAGACAGACCCCTCTACAGAACGTTTCCTTTTCTTGAACAGCAAAACACATTAAAAACAAATCAATTCAAATCAATGTTATTTTATATTGAAAATACTGATATTTGCAAAAACAAAATTCTCTTAAAATACTTTGATGAAGTATTCTTAGAAGATTGTGGAAGTTGTTCAGCCTGCATTGAAAAGAGTAGAGCACAAAAATTAGACAATCACAGACTCAAGGAACAAATCCTCTTAAACTTAGCGGATAATCCCGCTACCATAGAAGAACTTTCATTAAAAACCCAAATGGATCAAAATGACATTATATTGGGAATACAGCTGTTACTTGAGGAAAATAAGATAATTGTAAACAATAAAAATCAATATACTTTATTAATATGAAAGATTTGCGTATCGTTTTTATGGGAACACCAGACTTTGCAGTTGGAATCCTGGATGCTATGTACCAAAACAACTACAATATTGTTGCTGTGATTACAGCAGCAGACAAACCTGCTGGTCGTGGACAAAAAATAAAGTATTCTGCAGTAAAAGAATATGCATTAGAAAAAAACTTACCGCTCTTACAACCCACAAACTTAAAAGACGACTCCTTTATTGAAGAACTAAAATCATATAATGCGAACTTACAAGTAGTCGTTGCTTTCAGAATGCTTCCTGAAGTAGTTTGGAAAATGCCCGAACTTGGCACATTCAACCTACATGCCTCACTACTTCCAGACTATAGAGGAGCAGCACCGATTAATTGGGCTATCATAAACGGAGAAACAAAAACAGGAGTGACTACGTTCTTTATTGATGAAAAGATTGATACTGGAGCAATTATTCTGAAAGATGAAATCGCTATTGAACCAAATGAAACAGCAGGAGAACTTCACGATCGTCTAATGAATTTAGGAGCAACGACTGTATTGAAGACGCTTAGTTTAATCGCAAAGCAAGAAGTTAAAACGATTATACAGCCTGCAGAAGAAACTAAAACTGCCTATAAATTAAATAAAGAAAACTGTAAAATTGACTTTACAAAACCTGGAAAAGAGATACACAACCACATAAGAGGCTTGAGTCCCTATCCAGCAGCTTGGTGTTTTTTTAAAGATGAAGATCAAGAATCAACTGTTAAGATATACTTGTCAGAGTTTGAACCTTGTGTTCATAATAATGAAGTTGGTTTGATACTTTCGACTAAAAAAGAGTTAAAAATAGCAACAATAGACGGTTTTTTACATATTAAAAGACTTCAAATGCCGGGTAAAAAACAAATGAATACCAATGAGTTACTCAATGGTACACATTTTTCGGCTAACGCAAAAGCCTTGTAACTAACTGTAAAACAGTATTTTAATATTATCAATTATTCTGTCAAAATAATTAATAATTTTTAAAAGCAAATTTTTAACTTTTTTTTTCGCAAAATGCTTGCTTAATAATAGAATAACCCTAAATTTGTATAAGACGTTAATAAAGTTAACCTTTTAAAAAAAATTATTATGAACAAAACAGAATTAATTGATGCTATTGCAAAAGACGCAGAAATAAGCAAAGTTGCAGCTAAAAAAGCTTTAGAGTCTTTCCTAAAAAATGTAGAAACTACTTTAGCTAAAGGTGATAAAATTTCTTTAGTAGGATTTGGTTCTTGGTCAGTTTCTGATAGAGCAGCTAGAGAAGGAAGAAACCCACAAACTGGTAAAACTATTAAAATCGCAGCTAAAAAAGTTGTGAAGTTTAAAGCTGGATCAGAACTAGAAGGTGCTGTAAACAAAAAGAAAAAATAATTAACTTTTTCTTTTTTAAAATATTTAAAGCCTCATTGTTAACAATGAGGCTTTTTTAGTATATTTAGTCAACACTATAAAAGTTATATATTTATGCAGAATAAACTGAAAATTCAAAAAGGGGATTTTATTCTTTCTCTACCCTCAAGTAATCCTTTAGACTTGCAATTTTCAAGAAGTGTTATATTAATTGCAGACCATACAATCGATGGATCTATTGGCTTTATATTAAACAAGCCACTAAATCTAACGCTTAACCAATTAATCCCAACGACCGATTCATCCCTATCCGTTTTTGAAGGTGGACCAGTCGAAAAAGATAAAATCTTCTGTGTACACTCAAGACCTGAGCTAATTTTAGATAGTCAGCACATCACTGATAATCTATACTGGGGAGGTGACTTTGATCAAATTTTTACATTGCTCAATCAAAATGCATTAAGCAAGCACGATATTCGCTTCTTTTTAGGGTACTCTGGTTGGGATTGTCAGCAATTACACAATGAAATGGAGGATGATTATTGGGTAAAGACAAATAGTATAAATACTGATGACTTATTTAGCAGTAAAACTACAACCGAAAAATTTTGGAAAAATTGCCTTGTAGAACAAGGCAAGGAATATGAGATATGGTCAAATGCACCAGAAAATCCGAACCTTAATTAAAGGAATCGGATTTTCGCATTTAATCTATTTATTAAATCTTTAGCCACTTCATTTGTATAAGACTTCTTTCTATACTTTGTTATAGGCTGAATACCAATGATAGCATTAGTTAAAAACATCTCATCTGCCTTCTGTAGTTCAAAAGGAGAAATGGAAGCTTCTTCTAATGTATAGTCAGGATGCTTTTCAATTAATTCCATTACTTGTTTTCGCATTATCCCCTTCACACATCCATCAGTTAATGGAGGAGTCTTTATCACATTGTCTTTAACTACAAAAAGATTAGCATTCAATGCTTCTGCAATATTCTTACTGTCATTTACAAGTAAACAGTTTTCATAACCATTCTCTTGTGCAAAAATACTCCCTGTCACATTGATTAATCTATTAGTCGTTTTTAAATTAGACAATAAATGAGCCGTTACATAGAAGTCTTTAAACAACTCTACTTCGTAATCACTCTCATTGAGTTTGTACACCCCTTCGTTTAACTTATCATAAGTAGCTATATAGCCAATATTTCTTGTGTTAGGTAAATACCTACCCTCTCCATCGCGATATACTGTAAAACGAACTTTAAATGCGTTGTGATTAGACTGGTTATTTGCTTGAACAAGCTTGATGATTTCTTCTTGAAAAAACTCCATCGTGAAATCCATTGGAATCTGCATTCTAAGAATGCGCATTGAAGACATTAAACGAAAATAATGATCTTCTAAAAATAATACTTTATTATCAAGTATACGTAATGTCTCAAAAACAGCGTCACCATATAAAAAACCTCTGTTGTTTTCTAATGATACATTTGCTGTAGAAACAATTTTGCCGTTAACATTAATCATATTCAATTATTCTGATTACTATTAACGGCAAATATAAGTTTTATTTGAGAGAATTTATGCAGATCCTAACACTTGTTTTAGATCCATTATTTGGTTCTCCCATAATTGTTTTGATTCTTCCACTTCATCTGGTTCTGCAAAATCAACAACTATAATAGTTACGTCTTTTGTCAATTCATCGCGATGAATTCGAAGTTCAAAGTAATATTCAGTTTCTTTATTATTGTCATCAAGCCATCTATAACGCACGCGTTCATCTGTCTTACGAGTAACTATCTTTGCTTTTTCTTCAGAGTCACCCCAAATAAACGAGTAAATTTCACCTCTCGAATTTACATTTTCAGCAAACCACTCACTAAGTCCTGACGGATCAGAGATATATTGATATAATAACTGTGGAGACGAGTTAATCGAAAATTCTAATTCGTATTTTTCCTTCATAGCCATATCTTAAAATAATTTTTTCGAATATAAACATATTTTATAAATAAAAAAATCTTTTTTACCTACTTACATGTTTGTTTAGTACTTTTTTTATTATATATTTGCACCCGCATTACAGAAGTAATCATTACCAACACTTGGCGAGGTAGCTCAGTTGGTTAGAGCGCAGGATTCATA
>NZ_WMJX01000090.1 GCF_009711045.1 Myroides albus
AAAACTTAATAATTACTATCATCCTGAAGAGCTAATAGAGGCTATTGAGATTTTTGTAGAAAACTACAATAATAACAGGTATCACGAGGCTATTAGTAACCTAACTCCTAAGGATGTCTATTATGGTAATTCAGATAAAATATTAGAAAAAAGAGCTATAATAAAACAAGAAATTTTAACTAAAAGAAGACAGTTGTATAATCAACAAAAATTAATAAATTTATAACTAATACACTATCTTATATTTACGTGCTAAAAGTCTACATTAGTTTGAAGACATACACTGTTGCTTTATTTTCTTTATTTTCCGTATACTCTATTTATAAGGGTGTTTATTTTTAAATTAAACTAAACTATTAATTAATAAAGTTTTAGAATATGATTTAGAATTGTTTGGATTCAATAGTAAACATAGAGCTGTTAAGAATTGATTTTACAACAAAAACGAGGAAAATTTATCTCTAAAATCTCCATTTCGTTAATACAATATTAGACATAGTTGCTTTAATCACTAAATTCTTCCAATTTTTTTAGTCCTATTTCAGTTCTCCATTTATTAATTTTTTTTTCATCGACAAATTTGTAATAGATTCTTTTAAAGTCATTATCATAATCTATATTAAAAATCGCCCCATACTTTTGCGGTTTGTTAGCTTTTTTTTGTACTAAATCATATGTATCGGCAAAATACTCACAGTCAATCTCGCCTTTTATACACAACTCTTTTAATTCTTTTAGGTGTTTCTTAGCTTGTACTAAAAACAAATCTTCATATATTAATGTAGCAAATATATAACTAGCGGCATCTCCTACTTGACTTTGTTTGGGCCATCCCTTTTTATTTATTAACTCAAAAAGTAATTTAATATTAGTACTCTCTTTATCTGATAAAGCTAAAATTCTAAAGATCTCGGCACTGAAAGTTACGTCCTTACATGGAATATGTTTATTAATTACGCTTTGCTCATAAGTTGTCCATCTTTTATCTTCTTTAATTCCAATAAATTCTTTGTCTCTTAAAGATTGTACTGCAATTCGTTTATTAATATTTTCTTCTAAATAGAAAAAGCAACTATCTACTTGTCCTGCTAGCGCAAGAACTTTTGCGTAATTATACTTATGTCCCCAATCCCAATATCCCTCTTTCTTTTCGTTAAGATAATAGCTAATAGATTCCTCATATTTTCCTTCATCTCTTAAACGCACACCAGGTTCAAGTATGCCTTGTCCAAAAGAAATAGAAAAAAATAAAACAAAAATTATCGATAAATAAGCTTTCATTGTTACAGTAAACGTTTCTTAACTTTGAACTATGGTACGAATTAAAGACAAAAGTTAAAATTCAGCACCTTATAGAACAAAATCTTGTTAATTGATTAAATGTAGAAAAAAAAACGATATAATTGGTAGCGTGAGAGCTATATTTAAATTTCAAGTTTAACAGAAACCTAGAGAGTATAAAAAAACAGTAGCAACTAAAGTCCACTACTGTTATATTTTATAATTTTAAATTATCAATCCTGTATCGGTTTTTCAAGACTAGTAATATATAGTTGTTTCTAAACTCAAATCCTAACATATCATCCTCTACCACGTCATAAGGCAAATACCTTCTTATAAAAGGATTTTCTTTTTTTTATAATATGCTCAGAAGATAGAAAAAGCAGGATAACAAATACACTACTTATTTTTGTGGTGATAATTGATCCTAGATAGCATCTTTTTCTTTTGTGTTCTTCATAAAATAAAGCAACTAAGGCCAGTAAGCTTACAATGATATTAAACCACAGACGCTCTGTCCATCCCATCTTTTCAAGTATGCCTTCACAAGAACAAAGAATAAAATCGCTGTAGTTTAATATCAGGTAGATTTAAATGAAAAAAAGCTACCATTAAACTGTAACTGAGATACAAATCGAAAGTCTTAGTTTGTTTTAATGATAAGAGTAAAGCAATAACAAGTTCAACAATAATAATCAAATAGGCTATTATACTAGCATAAGCGCTAAGTAGTGAGGACTGGGTAAGTTGAACCTAGAAGGCTGTAAAAGTGATGAATATGCTTATGGCTGCATAAACAAAAAGTAATACAAAAACATATTGTACAATAAGAGTGTATTTGGCTTTCATGGTACTGGCATTTTGGGATACCCAAACCCACAAACAGCTAAACACCAAAATAATACGTGTTTTCACCTAATTTTTAATATACTTTAGTATACTATCTTCTGAAAAGGCTTCTTTAACCAAAATATCAGGTTCAACACCTATTTGATCAAGTACTTTTCCTTGACTTGTTATATACATTGCAGTGGGCAGAAAAAGTGTATAGCCATCTCTTATTTTAAATTCCTCTGCATTTAGCATCTTACCAGCTGATTTCTTACCAATTATTAAAGCCATTTTATTTTCTTTAAAACCTTGTAAAATAGGCTCACAAGTACTTGCTGTTTTTTCATTGACCAAAAAATAAAGCTTTTGATAAGCTATTGTATTTTTAGCTTCAACCTTTAAAACAATACCTTCTTTTTCTGAAATTCCCTTTAGGAGTAACTCGTAGTTTGCTTTACTAAAAACATCATATTGATTAAGTTCTTGCTTTGTTGGTAGACTATTGTTTTTATTGTAGTATTTTCTTGTAAGAAATACCCCTGCTACTATATCCTGTTTCACAAGTCGTTCTGCAAAAGTCATTCCTGCATCGATACTTCCTCCGGAATTATCTCTTAAATCAATTACCAGGTTTTTAAACTGCTTTTGAGCTACTTGATCTAAAACCTTATTCATATCTTCTAAACTACCTGAAAAAGAGCTTATTTTCACATAATACGTATCACTGTCTAAATACTTATGTGGAAAATCTGTAGTTTGAGACTTTATATATTTATCCCAATCCTCCCATGCAATAAAAGCGCTATAGTGGGAAAAACCTAAATCATTACTGAAATAATAAAAACCCATTAAAAATTCTAAATCATCTCTGAACTTCTCACAAGAATTGTCCATCTGTTTTTTAAAAGTATGCCATTTCTTGGAATCTAAAACAGATCTATTATATATCTTATCTTGAGTTATTTTTTCTATATCATGCCAAATTGCTTTATAATCTTTCTTTTTAATATTCAGATTCAAGTCAGAATCAAACAAACCAACTGCTTCCTTTTTTCCATTGAGTAACATCCCGTGTATCCTATCATTTGTTTTAATAGCTCTAAAATAGAAATTACCAAACATTGTGGTCATAACTCCTTTTAAAGAGTCACCTTTAATCTCTCCCTTTTGAATCTTTATTAAGCTCCCTGCTTCTAACTTTTTATTAAACAGACGAGCCACACCTGCTTTGATTCCCCCTAAAATAAGTTTATCACTTCCTTTTGGACTCTCTGCAAAGAAAGTATTGTCTTGGTTATTAAATGAAAAATCAAAATGGGTTTGTACAACACCAATATCTTTCATTTTTAGCGTTGTTGGCCAGTTTTGTATTTCATTGGCTAGAACAAAACAAGTACTAGTGATGAAATAAAATAAGAATATACATTTTAAATAAATTTTTAATCTCATAGTATCCTTTTATAACGTTACTCAATACATCAATTTACTATCTGAATATTCCACTGAAAGTGAACAGCCTATTCCGGTGTG
>NZ_WMJX01000091.1 GCF_009711045.1 Myroides albus
GACTGGACTTCTGGATGAAAATGTATATTGGGAAAATACTCGTAAAATGTATATTGCCCTACTACGATATAAAAAGCCTACCATTGCTCTTTTTTATAACGATATGGATCACGGAGGAGGTTTTGATGCCCCAAAGCAAACAATCGACCTGGTTCATCGTGTTAATGATTGGTTTGACTATTTCTTAAAAGACAAACACGATCGAAAATGGATTGAAGAAGGTATTAAAAAGCCCTACTCATGGAATCAATTAGATGATTTTTAGAAAAAAATAGTAGAAGACGCCAATTAGCGTCTTCTACCTTTTTATTAATTTCTATCAAACTCTTTTATTGCGTAATCTCAAAAAGAGGAAGATATCTCCCTTGATTAGAATCCCAACCATACATACGCTCATTCTGACCCTCTACATCTTCATAATAAGGAATACTTGTTACTGTTAAAGTACAGTTTTCAAGATTTACAATATCAGCTTCTGGATATGAATTACCTACTTTATAATGAAGTTTTCCAATATATGGAGTTTGAGCTAATACTGCTGTTTCTACTTGAACAACTTGATCATTATTACTAGCATTCACAGTGAATGCACCTACACTTAGCATTGCAACAACGGCAAATGACATAAGTAGGGTTTTTATTGAGTTTTTCATAATTTAATTGGTGTGAAATTAAAATAACAAACCTCGTGTCTGTTATTGTTTCTGATCATTTTTTAAGTTAGTTGGTTTTACTTTTGTTTAGTCGATTTGTATAGTTACTTTAAACCGAACAGCTCCATTACTTTACATCTCTAGAAAACATAAGGTATTTGTTTTCAGTATCAATTCATTTTAAATTGATTCGAACCAAAGTAAAATTACAAAGGACTATTATTCAAAACAATACGTGTTTTCACGGTATTTTCATATTTGATACAAACCAATAACCTCCTTAAAAACTTACCGATATAGCTCACTCAAGGATATGTAATGTCTTTGCATTGCATAAATAATTACACCAATAAAATTACTAGCATTAGTTTTGTATATCAAATTTTCTTTATACTTTTCTATGGTTCTCAAACTTAAATTCAATTTTTCTGCTATTTCTTTTCCACTATGTTGCAGAGCAAATAATTTAATAATTACAATTTCTTTATCCGTTAAAACTACTTCGCTTTTATAAACATGCTGCTGAAATATATGTATAATCTGTTTTATGTTTCCATCATAAAAAACTCCCCCTTCAGAAACTATTCGAATTGCTTTTTCTAATAAACTAGGCTGTATACTCTTTGTTAGATAACCTGAAATATTTAACTGTAACATTCTTTCAATGTTATACAAATCACTAAAACTGGTTAGTACTATTATCTTTATTTTTGGGAATCTAGTCAATACCAAAGAAGCTGTTTGAAAACCATCCATTACAGGCATTTGAAGATCTAAAAAAATCAAATCAATTTCTTTTTCTTCTAACTCTTTCAATAGCTCTAATCCATTAGAACATTGACATACTACTTTACTATTTTCAAATTGATTAACTAATAATTCGAAGCTTTCTCTAAAAAGTGTATGATCATCAACAATACCTATTCTAACCATATTTTTCTCTATTAATACTTAAACAAACTATATTTTGCTCTTTAACAAATTCATGTGTTAATATTGCTTTAATCCTTTTTGCTCTTAAAATCATACTTTTTAATCCTAACCCTTCTTGAGCAGTAAAACATAAATTAAAATTGTATTTCATTCCATTGTCAGAAATAAACAAGGTAAATTTCTGAGAGTACCATACTATTCTAACACCAATAGTTGTAGCATTACTGTGTTTGATAATATTTTGAACTACTTCTTGAGTAATCCTATAAATCTCCAATTTAACTGACTCACTAAAAAAAAATGTTTGCTCCATTATTTTCATAGACACCCTAATTTTATTTAACTTGGATACTTTAAGTACATAATTTTGTAAAATACAATTGATAGAATTATCTGATATTAAAGGAGGTAAAAGTCCATAGCTAATATGCAAGACATTATCATAACACTGCTTTAACTCTAGCTGTAGATTTTTAATAATCATATCACGCATTTTAAGGTCCTTAGTCAACTCAAAAGACGCTAACAAATTAAGTAGACTAACTAGATCACTACATACTCCATCATGTAACTCATTTGCTATTCTCTCTCTTTCTCTATAAACTAGTAAAGAATTATCAATTATACATTTATCACGTTTTTGTTTTGTTTTAAACTTATTCAAAACATTAAAATATCCTATCACTAGTACAAGGAAAAAAGCCACTAAAATAAATAGTCTAATTTCATACTCAAACAATACAAATAATTGCAAACAATCTCTCATACTTCTAAATATTATTAATCTACCTACCTATTACCTATGGTACCAGATTTGGTTAGTAAAAAGAAAAAACAATTCTAATCTTATTAAACTATACGTGTTTTCCGCACATTTTATAGTGAATTCACGTATTGACTCACTATTTAAATTCGAACTATATTTAAATAATGCATATAAAAAAGAGAAAAACACTATCTAATGCATACCAGTCATAAATAACCAACCTTATTTTTTATGACACAGATCGCTAATTACAAAAACTCGTTAAAACTCATTGAAAAAAAAGAAAATGAATTAATATCATTTGAACCTTTGACAATTGAAAAATCGGTTGAAATGATTCAATTTCTAAAAAAAACACTAACTGATATCAAAACAGAACTTCTTTTGATAGGTTTTGAAAATTCAAATGAAGAAGTGTTTTTTTTTAAAAACATAAAACCCATAATACTGGGAAAACTTATCTTTTATAATAAAATCTATAGAATAGAGACAAATTGCCCTATTAATGCTTCAAACAAAAATGAATACTACCATGAAAAAATTTCTGAACTAAATAAAGAATACGAAAAATATTTTCGCAATAACGATTTCTATAAATATTGTCAAGCTAATCGTGTAGATAGAGATTTAGAGTATTTTACTCTAGGTCAAATCAATTTACTTGTAGGAATCAACAGTTTTGCTTTTGAAATTGATCCTCTTTTTTCAACTTATTATGATTACAAATTAGCTAGAATACTAGCCAACACTCATTTAATCAACTATCTACAAGAACAAATATCCTACTCAAATGAACTTAAAATTAACTATGCAAAAAACAATGAATCACTCACATGGTCTGAATCCCAAAACGCTCTAATAGAATTAATTTATGCTCTCTATGTAAGTGGTTCTATCAATAATGGCAAGTCTGATATCAAAAAAATAGCCGTTCTATTTCAACAACTTTTCGGAATTTCATTAAATGACATCCATCACGCTTTTCATAGAATGAAAAGTCGAGCAAAATCAAGAACAATATACTTAGATATATCTTAGCCCCTAAATAAGCTGGAGTGAAACTAGTAAA
>NZ_WMJX01000092.1 GCF_009711045.1 Myroides albus
TACGTCCTAAAAGTCTACATTAGTTTGAAGACATACAATGAGTTAAAGACAGAGTGTATAGTAATAGTTAAAAAACTTCCTATTCAAAAAGGACGCCACTATTTTATAGTAGAGGGGGACAGATCCATATACTAATGTAGATAAAACTATTACTGATCCAGGAAGAAGATGGAGTCAGTATGTACAAAATATCGAAATAGGTGATACTTTGATTAAAAGAACAGGTGAGCTCACTGCTTATATTCATAAAATAAGGACAAATCCTTATTTTTCAATAGAAATGTGGTGGTAAGGTGTGTCAAGATTAAGTTGGGAAAAATAGACCAAGAGGATTAGAACAATATTATTATGAAGTAAATGTAACTGATAATGTAACTGATAAGATCAAAGTAGCAAATAAACAAAATCCTGTTTGTAGTCTGATCATTCACACCATTACACAACGATGCTAATTCTTATGTTGATGGTGCAACTCAAGCGGTTTCAGTAAGATCAAAGTATACTTCGGTTAAATTGTAGATTAGAATTATGACAAAAGAGTTAGTAAAAAAATGTAGAAAAAATAAAGAAGATATATGGCAAAAGTTCTAAAAGAAAGTATTGAAGATTTAAAATTATTATTAGAATCTTCCAAAGCACCTGAAAGAAGAAAAGCAGCTAAATTGATAGGTGATTTTGGAATAGTTGACCTTGGTGATTCATTATACCAAGCATATCTGAAAGAAAGTAAGAATCTAAAAGCATGGGAAACACAATGTATAATGATAAAAGCTTTAGGTAAAATTAAGTATAAGAATGTTCTTCAAGAGTTATCTATTATCATAGAGAATAATATAATACATGACATGATAACTAATGAGGCAACTTTAGCATTTATAAGAATAAAAAGGGAAAATAAAAATGATATAATTCCTATTCTGGAATTATTGAAAGAAGGCAATTTATCAGTACTTAATGGAGCATTAAAATCGTTGGCATTTGATGATGTTGTCCCTGAAATAAAAGATATTTATAAACTTATAGATGCAGTTAATTTAAAAAAATCTCTTATAAAAGAACAACATAAGGTTGGAGTTTTTGACCCAAGAGAGTATTTGTTATCTGCAATGTCTAAGTGGAATAGAAAAGACCCTAAAATTAGTAGTTTTATAGAAGAATGTTCTAAAGATGAGTATTTAGGAAAAAGACATAATCTAATTGAAAAAGTTAGAAAAGGTAAGAAAGTATACGCAGAGTAAGCTTTGAATCCTTTCTTTGTATAGTAAGGCTGCGTATCAAACTAGGTTTACTGTTTTTTGCTTACCTTTATAAAAAAGAAAAACAAAGGACGAGTTCACTTGTCTTTTTTGCTTGCTGTTATGAAACAAGAAGAAGAAATATCCATCTGTATCCAATTAATCAATTGGATGCAAGACTATACCTTGTCCAATGAAGTGGTCATATCGCGTATTGATACCCAAGACTTTCTGGCTAAAGCCCTTATTCTCGATCAACAAAGAAAGGGAAAAATGTTAGGAAAATCCTTACAACAGCTCGTTAGACAAGCACTTGAAGCGCTTGAGCAGGCGGATCCAACACTTGAGGTACACAATCAACGGTATCCGTATTCCTTTCTCGATGTGGTCTATCACTTGTTGCAAGTCTGTGAAAATGAGAACGTATCTACCCAGTCTTTACAAGGCTATATAGAAGCGGCAACAGATGAAATTTTGCAGAGTCGATTGGTCAATTTTACCATTGAAAAACTAGTGTTGGAGGACAATATTGAAACAAGTCTAGCTCTAATTCCTAAAATAAAGGACAAGGCGTATCACTACCGCAGTTATCGATTACTCGCACACTATTATGCTAGTCGTGGAGATAAAGCAAATTTTCTTCAGGTCTTAAAAAAATGTGATGCCCGAAAAGATATTGATGACTTAGAGGAAATCAAGACCATTTTTATCGAAACCTCTGCTACTCAACATCCTTTAGAGGAGGTAATGGCGTTAGTTCAAAACAAACCCTTTGGACCTGCATATTATGTCGCCGCTTTCTTGCCTTTAGTGAAAAAGGAATCGTTTAATGCTATTCAAACACTATTGAATGCTCTAGCGTTTGAAGCTCCTAATTTGTACGTGCAGGAAATAATTCTGGCCAATGCTTTTCGCTATAACAAAGCCAATCAAACACATGAGAACTTTGCCTACTTACAACAACTGTTGGATGCAATTCCAGCTAGGGTGAGATGGGCTCCGTCAGACTTTAGTTTAAAAGATAATTTGTGGTCCTTTATAGCTGATGCGTTACTAGCCAATCAACAGCTTGATTTTACTGCTGAATTACTGTATTGCAGCAAGAAAATTAGTGCTAAAATAATCAAAGATAGTCTCAAACGACAACTGAAAACTTACCGTAAAGAAGAAGAAAATGAATGAGTTTTTTCCTTGTATTTTACTAGAGTACTCCACGTGTTTTCTCCATCATTTGCACGAATTTTCACTACTTTGATTCCTATTTTGGTAAAAAAGGCGCGGTGGATATTCCGTTGAGCAATTGGCAAGAAAATTGGCAAAAGAACATCAGTTGACTCGCGACATTACCTTTGATAGTGAAGTCGGCGTTTAGTGCGTCAGCGTCTAATCAGGCTGTTCTGTTGAAATTGAGACTGCTTTTGAGCGAGATAACTAGGGGAGAAGAACAACATAAGAGTTGTGATAGTTTAATGCCTAGCATAGCGCTAAAGAAAGGAGAAGAACTCTTGTTGGCTGGTTTTGTATTGATCGTAGATGAACATAAACAAACGCAATTTAATTGACAAGTACCTTACCCCGCACTAACACCTATACACCGCCAATACATCCAAGCGATGATTTCGTATGTAAAACCTAGAGGGTAAAACAAGAGTATTGACCAAAGATAGGTCTAAATAGAGATTTACATTTAATAGTATAATAATGAAACAAAGACTTTTTTTTCAAAGATAAACCAAGGTAATGTTTTAACCTTAGAGGAAAAATTGATTACTTCATCAAGTGTCTATATCAGTAATAAAGAGTTTGATAGTAAATGCTTGAGCATGTTAAATGAACTGCTTGTCAATTATTCTGACTTATTAGTACTGTACGAAATAACAACAGAAAAACTTTTAGAAGAAGGCGATTTAAGCGCATTACAATACCTAAGTAATGTTCGAAATTTAAGTATTATAGTTACTATGGGAATAATAAGTTCCCTTGATCCACTTAAAAATATTAATGTAGGCTTCCCTAAAAATCGGACAGATGTTAATTCGAA
>NZ_WMJX01000093.1 GCF_009711045.1 Myroides albus
AGCTTCCGCTAAAGGACTATGGGTATTGCGCGTATTATAACCCGTTCCGGGTTTAATAATCACCACTTGATCAAAACCATCTTTGGGAAGAATTAAACTCCCTTCAAAAGACACACTGTCCACTTTTTGTTTATAATCAAAGGCAGGCACATTAAAATTGATCGTGGAAAAAGAATAGTTGTTCTTTTTAGTGATAAAGGATTCGTATGGAGTTTTTACATTTTGTCCAAAACAAAGGGGCGTTAGTAAAAGAAAAGCCCCGAGAGTTCTCATCTTCATAGTTATTTATTTTATTTGATTTGTATATATTTCACTTAATAGGGAAATAAACTTAGTTAATTACATCTTAACAAGTAACAGGGTTATGTTTATTTTAACATAGTGTTTCCGTTTAATACGGCTCTGAACACAGTTGAATGTAAGTAGAGAAACAAACTGACAAACTAGCAAATAGGCGATTCCTCCGCTTTTTTTAGCAAACCGAAATCACCGCTATTTTTCTATTTTTTTTCAGCATGTTGTAACTTTTTCATTTACACACGTCTTATCCTGCAGCACGCTTTGTTCGTTCTACGTCGTTCTCTTGGCACATCAAGAAAGAAAGCACCAAGCAACAAAACCTAACCCAAACAACTAAGTTATATGAAAAATCAAGCAAAATACACTCTTGTTTTTTTACCCTTTCTCCTTCTACTTTTAGCCCCTGCTGTAGTTGCACAAAACACAACCTATACCGATTATTACACGGCGATCAATAAGGCCCAACAGTTAGCTGCAGAGCAACAAAATAAGCGTGCTACTCAAGCCTACAACAGCGCCTTTGAAACGGCTTTTCCTTTTCCGGACGATATTATAGATGCCATCAAATTAAACGGAAAACTAAACAACAAAGCTGAAGTTGAGCAACTCTTGAAATTATTGGTTTTAAGTGGTTATAAAAAAGACAATGAAATTGCAGTATACCTCGAAGAAGATCAGCAGTATTTTAAACATCGCAGAGACACCTATTTAGCTATTCCCGAGTATCAAGACGAGTTGGATACTATTTATCCACTCCATCGACAAGCCTACCTCAAAAACGTTGATTTTGCAAAAGATCAATACCTGTCGATGTTTAAGTCACACGAATTTTTAATTACCTACACCCGAAAATACGCTAACGCTACTGCAAATCAATCTCAGGGAGAATATCTACAAAATACCTTATGGAGTAGTACCAAAGACCTGTTTTTAAATCTATATCACGCGGGACAGGATATCAGCAGACAACAAACCGATACTTGGAATGATGATCTATTTCTAAATTGCCTTATTCACTCAGCCCAAACCCCAACCTATAAAAAAGAAGAATATCAAACATTCTTATTTGACATGGTGAAATTGGGCAACTTATCCCCTTACCAATATGCCACAATCATCGATGATGTTGAGCGAAGATTGGGCAATCCTCAACGCTATGGAACAATCACGGATCCCGTAGCCTTTGATGGGAATATTGAAAAGTATAGAAATACGCCAAAACAAATTTCTTCGATTCAAGATATCAAAAAAGTCGATGAAAGAAGAAAAGCTATCTTTCTTCCTCCGCTATGGGTCAGTGCAAAGAAATTCGGTTTTAAACTTCCAGAGGGCTATACGTTTTAGCATATCGAAAGGAGTATGTATCATGGTTCGATCTCCTAGCTCCTATTTTTATAAACTCTGTTTTTATTGAAATAACTATTGATTATCTTAGCCTATAATCTATATGGTAAACTTGGTCATGAACACCCTACCTCAACAATTGAATGCGCTCGATATCCTTAACATTTTTATAGAGGAACATCGCATTTGTAGTCCTTTAGACTTTGAAGCCGATGTAAGTTTTATTTTAAACTTTAATACCACAATCAGCGATTGGAGATGTGCTAGAGACCTCATGCCTTGGAGACCACTGTCTCGTTTTTTGAATGTCGAATTTAATCTCACCGTATCCGAACAACAGTGGAAAGCGGTTCTTACCCCTGCCCGAAAAAGAACGTTGAGAGACGTATGTGAATTAATTGCTCAGCATTGTACTTTTACCTCGGTTACTCCCGTTCAATTACTGGAAAATTCCTGTTTAAGTGCATCTGTTTTTATCACCCTAAAAAAATATTTAGCGCGCAGAGGAGTTCAAGTGGATGAACTAAAGCCCTCCACCCCTATTGCCCCTTATCTCCATACTGATTTTTCTGCTTTGGTTGAACAAATCGGAATCCTAGCTCGAGGAAATAAGGTCTTTGAAATATAGGATTTTACTTCAGCAGCGCATTTGGATAAATCCTTTTTAAATTTACCCTTCACTCCAGTTGCATTAGAGACGGGATCTATACTGACGTTTCGGGATGTAGTAGAGAAAATTATCGCTGTAAATGATCCCTATCGTTCTTGTGAATCCTAGCGAACTTTAGTAAATTAACCTATACTAAACCTCATTACCCTCACCAATGAAAAACTACATTTTACTTCTAACCCTACTTGGTACATTTACGCTACAGGCGCAAGAACAGGTTTTTACCTCTCGTAAAGGTCCCAATTTTTTACCTGGTCATTACGATATCACCATAACGGTTCAAAATGACACCTTGAAATACGAGCTATTTAATCACTGGTATTCCAGATCCTATGCGCAATTGCGAAATGTATCCATTCCTCTAAGCGACATACACAAACAGGATAGTATTACCTTCAAAATAACTAAAAAAGGTATTCATCTAACGGATGAAAAATTTGGTATTACTAAAAAAGTAAAGCGTAAAAACCTGTGTGATTCGCTGGAAGATATGAGAAAAATCTCCTATGCCTATGAAATCGCACAAGATAACAACCTAATGCATTATGAGCTATTTAAGTCTGCTGATTTACAGCTATCCGAAGCAGCCTTTCGAGCAAAAGTGAAGGAAAACCTGTTAATTAAAAGGGAGAATGAGTGACAAGATGGGATGAGTATAGAACGCTATTAACTATGGAATTAATTGGACATGGATCAAAGAGGAGTAGAAATGAGTGTCTAAGCACACCAATGTTGTGAACAATAAACTAGTTATAAAGTTGTTTTTCCTCCTTTTACACGATTTGGATATAGTGGGTTTGCCAATAGCTAAAAATCAACTTCTTCCCAGTCCTTATTGTCCATGGGTATTGTTTTACAATCAACGGTATCTCCTGCTCTTTTCAAGCATAAACGAATTTTCTGCCTATCCTTTTTCTTCAATTTCAGTACGTAAAACCC
>NZ_WMJX01000094.1 GCF_009711045.1 Myroides albus
AATGCCCCAAAATGTGTCTAACTTTTTGGGGCATGTCTAAAGAAGGGCTTTTACTATTTAGATACCTATCTGTCTTTGCTATCGCTTGTGATTGAATAGGCAGCACACTTTTTTGTCACAGTCAATATTAATATTTGCAATTTAAGTTTGCTGGTTATTATTTAATATCGTAATATTGCGATGATATATTATGAAATTATGGGAATTACGAAGAGTGAGTTGTTTAGTGAGAAGAAGAATAGGCTTGCAGCCATGTTTAAGGTTTTAGCACATCCTGCTCGATTGGCAATATTACAGTATATTATTAATCAGAAAGCGTGTATTTGCAATGATTTAGTAGACGAATTGGGCTTAGCGCAATCTACAATTTCACAGCATTTGAAAGAACTGAAAGCAAGTGGTATAATTAAGGGAAATATAGAGGGGAAATCAGTATGCTACTGTATTGATGAAACTGTGTGGGAAGAGTTTTCATCTTCATTTGAAGATTTTTTCAAACAAGATATTTTGAGTGATAAATGCTGTTAAGGCATTTTTTTAAGGTAACGTATCGTAATATTACGATTTAATGTAAATAAAATAAGTTATATGAAATTATCAGAAGTAAAAAAAGCGTTAGTGACGTTAGAGAAGGTAGATTTTCAATTTGAAGATGGCGCATTTGTACCAGCTCATTTTCACGTGACAGAAGTTGGACAAGTAGAAAAGAGATTTATTGACTGTGGAGGAGTAATTAGAAATGAGAAGAAAGTAATTTTTCAGTTGTGGAATGCAAACGATTTCGAACACCGATTGAAAGCAAATAAGCTATTGGATATTATTAAGCTATCAGAAGATCGACTGAAGATTGAAGACGCAGAGATTGAAGTAGAGTTTCAAGGGAAGCACACGATTGGGAAATATTATTTAAGTTTTAATGGAAGTCACTTTGTTCTTTTAAATACACTGACAGCGTGTTTGGCAGAAGACTCATGTGGTATTAAGCCAGAGCATTTGCCTCAAAAGAACAATACCTCATCATGTTGTTCATCAACGTCAGAATGTTGTTAAAACTATATCGGTTATGAAAACAAAGATGAAGTTTTTGGACAAGTATCTAACAGTTTGGATATTTATAGCAATGGCTTTGGGACTGTTCTTGGGAAATCAATTTCCTAATATCGGTTCGACGATGGAGAAACTCTCCTATGGTACTACCAATATTCCCTTGGCTATTGGATTGTTAATCATGATGTATCCACCCTTGGCAAAAGTGGATTACAAACTACTTCCAAAAGCACTTAGAGATAAAAAAGTGTTGAGTCTATCGTTGATTCTTAATTGGTTAGTTGGGCCTGTATTAATGTTTATTTTAGCTATAGTATTCCTGCGAGATCAGCCAGAGTATATGGTAGGTGTTATCTTAATCGGGTTAGCAAGGTGTATTGCTATGGTAATTGTATGGAATGACTTGGCGAAAGGCAATAGAGAATACGCTGCATTGCTAATAGCTTTAAATAGCGTCTTTCAGATTTTGTTTTACAGTGTATTCGTTTGGTTGTTTATCAACGTTGTTCCCAACTCGCTTGGACTTGGAGAGTTTACTGTGAATATTGAAATGGGAACAGTTGTACAAAGCGTATTAATCTATTTGGGTATTCCCTTCTTATTGGGATTCTTGAGCTATCGCCTATTGCCTACTTTATTCTCTGAGAAGTGGTATAAGCAGAAGTTTCTTCCTTTTATTTCCCCTTTTACCTTATATGCGTTATTGTTCACAATAGTTGTTATGTTTAGCTTAAAAGCAGAACAGATCATTGAACTACCTCAACAGGTTATACAGGTTGCTATACCCTTGGTTATCTATTTTGGTTTGATGTTCTTTATTAGTTTTTTTATCAATAAGCGAATGGGTATTTCGTACGATAAGAATGCAGCAATCTCTTTTACTGCATCTGGCAATAATTTTGAATTAGCAATTGCTGTTGCGATAGCTGTGTTTGGAGTTAATTCACCACAAGCTTTTGTTGGAGTTATTGGGCCTTTGGTGGAGGTGCCAGTCTTGATTGGTTTGGTTAGAGTAAGTTTATGGTTGAAAAAGAAGTATTATTAAATAAGGAATTACTTTATCAAATAAAAACTGCACTGTACTTTTGAATTAAAAGATACAGTGCAGTTTTTATTTGACTACCTGTAGATAATCAAGTATTTATACTGTGGAGTTGTTTCTCAACTACGATTGTGCTCAATAGAATTCGCAGTTGTCAAAATTACGATTCTGTAAATCCTCTTTTGAGATTAATACACTGAACACCCCATCGTCATTAAAGTTGTTTTCTCCTATCTGCCACAGTACTACTTTATCAGAATGAATAAACTCTTCTACCTCTTCCTTACCTAATTGGCAATGCGTGAATATACCGAATATTTTTGAGAGATAGGTTCCTCCGAAATAATCCCAGTACATTCCATCCTCATCTACATCGTCTTCTTCATATTCATCCTCAGGTTCTCTATATCGGTCAGAGAAAGGTTCTGTATCAGCACTGATTTCATTGATAAGAACGCCATAGAAGAAATTGTCTTCGTGCTCTACAATATGTCTTACCAATTGATGGTTTGGAATATCAGTATAGATAACTTTACCAGTATCGGTCATAATGTCTGCGAAGAAGATGAGTTGCCCTGTTTTGGGTAATAATCCTGTTTTATCATGTGGAGAGCATGCCGTTAAATCTATTTGGCCTGCATAGTATAATCCTTGTGGATGATCTACTTCAGGAGGTAAGTCTATTACTGGTCCACCATAGCGAGATTGTCCTAAAGGAATATCTATCTCTGTGTGTAATACATCAGATTCTTTCATCCAACCTTGTCTTCCTAAAGAAGCTGGGACATACTGACGTTTATCAGCAGAAAATTTTATAATATCAAATGTTTTATCATACATTGGATTCGTTTTAAAGTTGTATAAATGTACATACAAATCACCTAATAAAAATAGCTGTATAAATAATGACTACATATAATCATAATCGTAAAATAAGTATTGGACTTGGTAACTTAGCCTGGACATTAAGTTAAGCATA
>NZ_WMJX01000095.1 GCF_009711045.1 Myroides albus
TAAGCTTTATGCCTAAACACAACTTTTGAGATTGATCCTTTTGAAATCCACTCTTTAAATTAGATAAGAATGTAAACAAAAAAAGCCCCAACATTTGTTGAGGCTTTTTTGTGATCCAGTCAGGATTCGAACCTGAGACCTACTGCTTAGAAGGCAGTTGCTCTATCCAGCTGAGCTACTGGACCGTCCTTAAACTTAGTGTTTAATTAGGCGTCTGTAATGAGTCTAACACTGTGTGTGTCTCATTTTGACGTTGCAAATATATTGCTTTTTAAATATACGAAACAAGTAAAAAATAATGTTTTTTTCGATGTTTTCAACAACTCTTTGAGAAGTAAATAGTTATCGGGTATATTTTTTTACTTTTATATAAAAATAATCCTATGTCTCTCTCTAAGCTTGTGTTTATTCAACAATAGATTTGATTTGTTGCGAGAATAAACCTTAAAGGTGATACCGACTTTTATAGCGTTTAATAGTGAAACAAGTAGATAGGAGCCTATAATTCAACTTTCTTAATTGGAATTTTAAATCCTATTAATTTTTGAATATTCATTAGATCCTTTTTTTCTGTTTCATCACAAAATGAAATAGCAACTCCATTTGCACCAGCTCTTCCTGTACGTCCAATGCGATGTACATAAGTTTCGGAAATGTTGGGAAGTTCGTAATTAACTACACAAGGGAGCTCATCTATATCGATACCACGTGCAGCAATATCAGTGGCAATTAACACATTGATTGTATTCGTTTTGAAGTTCTCAAGGGCGCGCTGTCTTGCATTTTGAGATTTGTTTCCGTGTATTGCAGCTGACTGTATCCCTGCCTTTAAAAGCTTTTTGACTAATTTATCCGCTCCATACTTTGTACGGGTAAATACCAATATACGCTCTTTTGGTTTGTCTTTAAGCAAGTGAATTAGCAATTCTTGCTTGTTTTCTTTATCGACAAAGTAAACAGATTGTTCAATGGTCTTTGCTGTCGATGAAACAGGTGTCACATTTACTTCTGTTGGTTTATATAAAATAGATTGGGCAAACTTTCTAATTTCAGTAGGCATTGTAGCCGAGAAAAATAATGTTTGTTTTTTCTTAGGTAGCTTGGTTAGTATCTTTTTGATGTCGTGTATGAAACCACTATCGAGCATTCGGTCGGCTTCGTCCAAAACAAATAGTTCGATTTGATTCAATTTAACAACGTTTTGATTGATTAAATCCAGCAGTCTACCTGGTGTAGCGATTAATATATCACAACCTCTTCTTACTTGATTAATTTGCTTTTCAGCAGATACGCCCCCGAAGATCGTTGTATGTTTCAAAGAAAGGTTTTGACCATACAGTTTAAAATTGTCGCTGATTTGTATTGCAAGTTCTCTTGTAGGGGTGAGAATTAAAGCTTTAATTCCCTTATTAGCATGCTCGTTATTGTGCAATATTTGTAAAATCGGTATGGCAAAAGAAGCTGTTTTACCTGTTCCTGTTTGGGCACATCCGATAATATCTTTTCTATCAAGCACAATAGGGATTGCTTGTTTTTGAATAGGTGTTGGTGCAGTATAACCTACTTGTTCGATAGCATCGAGTATTGGCGTAATGATATTGAGATCTTTAAAGTTCATTTTGTTGTTTTATATTTTTTCATTTTTCACAATGGAATTTAAACAGTTTATAGGTAATAAACTGTAATTTTCTATTATGTGTAATGAGTTTTTTAATTGAAATACAGCAAAGGAGGTAAAACCACTTTTAAATGTATTATTTTCTCTTGCCTCTATGAGATTGAACCTCTTACAATATATAGGCAACTGAAAAAACAAAAAATCAAAAGACGTTGATATAAAGTTATTTCAGAGAAATGATTGTAGTAGCTTTCTTAATTGAGCGCGAACAAATATAAATATATTATATGCTTATTTAATACTTTTTATTTATTATCTTCTTCTGTAGAGGATTGTTTAAAAGGGGTGTTTTATTTTCTACTTATCTTTGCTACCACAAATTCACACAAAAAAATGATAAAAGTAGTTCCCCTGAAAGAAGGAGATTTTTATGAAGATGAGGTAAAGAACTTTTTGCCAATTGGAGATAAGGTATTAACAACGGAAATACAGTTAGCTGTACAGCCTTTTCTTATCATAACGGATCATCACAAGACTTTATTAGATGCTGGTTTAGGATATCAAGAGAATGGAGCCTATATCATAGATCAGTTGCTTGAAAAAGAGGGATTAACTCCTTTAGATATTGATAGAGTCCTGATGTCGCATTTACACAAGGATCATGTTAATGGTCTTGTTGAAGATACAGAAAAGGGATATAAAGGGCGTTTTCCCAACGCAGATATTTATATTCAGCGTAGGGAAGTTGCTTTTGCAGAACTTTCTATGGATGATATATCTTTTGATTATGATATTTTAGAGGAGGTCTTAGCCTTGCCTAATATTATATGGATGAATGGAGATAGAGGGAATATAGATGACTGTATTTCGTATGAAGTAGTAGGAGGCCACACGCCTTATATGCAAGTATTTTGGATAAAAGACGATGAGCAGATTATCTTTTATGGAGCTGATAACTTACCTAAGTATAATTATCTGGAATTTAATATGGCTTTTAAAAGCGACTATGATGGAAAGTTGGCGATGAAGTGGCGTGGGGACTGGAAGGTACAGGCAGAAGCAGAGCACTGGACAATGCTGTTTTATCACGATATGGATAAAGTAATGTATATATGTGAATAAATGGTAGTGTCGAATCTATTTTGTGATTAATTAATGTTTATTGGTCGCAGACTGTAGTTAAAACTATGCACTTT
>NZ_WMJX01000096.1 GCF_009711045.1 Myroides albus
ATACAAAAGAGGGTGACCTTTTGGGACACCCTCTTTTTTGTTTGTACTTGAAATATGGAAGTTGATTCTGAGCGTAATAAACTTTTTAGTGATTACTATATTGTCTTCTCATAACAATTAAATACCCCTTTTCTAAACTGAACTGTACCTACTAATTGATATCCTTTTTTAGTGTAAACCGCATTAGCAGTAGTATTTAGTGTATATGCATCAAAGCGAATAGATGCATAGTTGTTGTCTTTGGCGTATTGTTCTGCGAATAAAATCATCTTAGTGGATATTCCTTTACCTTGTGCCTTAGGACTGACAAATAATCGGTGGATAACAATAAATGGAACAGGGCTGGTCCAATGTAAGTCGTTATATTCTACATCATATTCTTCGTTTAAGACCATATAGGCTAAGATCTGTTCGTTTTCTGTATAGATATAAGCTTGCTTCTTTTGAATGTCATTAGAGATAATATCTTTATTAGGATAGGATTCATCCCATTGATCAATACCTTGGCTGAGCATAGATTGTTTTACTTCTTCTAATACTTGTAAAGTCTGGGGTAAGTCGGTACTATCAATTGGTTTTATCATCGCTATTTTGTTTGTAGTAAAATGTCTTTTATCTCCTTGTCGTAATAATTAGGAGTACTTATTAGAAATGCACTAGGTAAGTCAACATCATACAAATTATCAAAAACGAAGGAAAAGTCTATATAAGGAGGTGTGACTAAAGTGACCACTTCATAGCTGATAACAGTATAATCCTCATTGATATTGGTTGTGCCTTCTAAGATTGTAATTCCTCTATCATTAAAAGCATTTGTAATCGTCAAAACAATATCATCCCATAGTTCTTCTAAGTAGTCAAAACTATTGTGTATATCCACGATAGCATAGTCAAACTGTATAGATAGTGCTACTTTTTGCGGATAAGGAATAAGTAAGTTTTGTTGAGTTATAATTGGCATAAGGTTACAATGAAGACCTAAAGGTAAACATTTCGCTTTTTATTTGCTTATTTTTGTAGATAGGATATTTTATAACTTATTATGTTTGACATACTCATTCAACACATTCAAGAGAAAGTACAGTTAACTGCAGATGAGGCAGTGCGATTACAAGACTATTTTACTTCTAAAAAATTGCGCAAAAGACAGTATTTGCTACAAGAAGGAGAGGTGTGCAAGTATATGACTTTTGTAGTGCAAGGAGTACTGAAGTCTTATGTGATAGATGAAAGAGGAATAGAAAACATCAACTTTATTGGTTGGGAAGGCTGGTGGATGGCGGATTCCTATAGTTTCTTTACAGGTGAAAAAGGTGTACTAAATATTGATGCGATCGAAGATGTAGAGCTTTTGTTAATTTCAAAAGAGCAATATGATCAGTTAATGATAGATATGCCAGTAATGAGTAACTACTTCAGAATACTGTATGAACGTAGCTTAGCTAATAAAGATAGGCGTATATTGAGTAATATAGCCTATAATGCAGAGGAAAAATATGCTCAGATTATTACTTGTTATCCAGATTTAGTCAATCGTATTCCTCAACACCTCTTAGCCTCATATCTTGGACTGACTCCAGAAACGGTTAGCCGCATAAAGAAAAAAATGAAGTAAACTACTTGATTTAGATCAATAGAAAGCCTTGTTTTAGGTCAATGCACAGCTGTTTTACTTGCTTTAGCTTTGTTATTCAAAGAAATAAAATATGAAGAACATAGCATTAGTAGTTGGCGTTAGTGGTATCGCTGGTAGTAACTTGGCAAAGGAGCTTATCGCTCAAAATTGGACAGTATATGGATTGGCGCGAAATCCAAAAGGCGTAGTAGATGGAGTCATTCCCATTGCTGCGGATTTATTAGATAAAGAAGGTTTAGCTATAGCTTTACAAGATATAGTCCCTACTCATGTTTACTTTACCACATGGATGCGTATGGATACAGAGGCTGAGAATATCATGGTCAATGCTACTTTAGTTAGGAACTTATTAGAGTTGTTATCTCCTAAACAGAGCGTAAAGCACGTAGCCTTAGTGACTGGATTAAAACATTATTTAGGCCCTTTTGAATCTTATGTGAAGTCTGGTATATTGCCCATTACCCCTGTTAGAGAAGAACACCCTCGTTTAGATTTAGAGAATTTCTATTACGCTCAAGAAGATGAAGTGTATAAAGCATCTGAGCGAGATAGTTTTACTTGGAGTGTGCATAGACCTCATACACTAATAGGTCATGCAGTAGGTAATCTGATGAATATGGGGATTACACTTGCTGTGTATGCGAGTATATGTAAGGAAGAAGGGCTTCCTATGGTGTGGCCAGGATCAGAAGCACAGTGGAATGGGGTATCAGATGTAACAGATGTAAGTGTATTAGCAAAACAGTTGGTATGGGCATCCACTACTGATATAGCTAAGAATCAAGCCTTCAATGTTACCAATGGAGATGTGTTTAGATGGAAGTGGTTATGGGAAGAGATCGCTAATTATTTTGACATACCTTTTGAAGGGTATAAGGATACGATCAGACCATTAGAAGCAACTTTGTTACAGAAGAGTGAGGTATGGCAGACTATTATAGCGAAGCATAAACTGCAAGCTTTGGATTTAGATACCTTAGTTTCTCCTTGGCATACGGATGCTGATTTAGGTCGTCCAATAGAAGTAATTACTGATATGTCTAAGAGTAGAAAGTTAGGTTTTACTGCTTTTAAACCGACAAAAGACTCTTTCATAG
>NZ_WMJX01000097.1 GCF_009711045.1 Myroides albus
TGGGATGTCTCAAGTGGTAGGGATTTTAGTTATATGTTTAAAGGAGCTACAAGTTTTAATGGGGATCTAAATAATTGGGATGTTTCTAATGTGACAAAGTTTAGTTATATGTTCTCTGGAGCGACAAGTTTTAATAGGGATCTAAATAATTGGGATGTCTCAAGTGGTACGGATTTTAGTTATATGTTTAATGGAGCTACAAGTTTTAATCAGGATATAAGTAGTTGGGATGTCTCAAGTGGGAGGTGTTTTAGTTATATGTTCTTTGGAGCTACAAGTTTTGATGGGAATATAAGTAGTTGGGATGTCTCAAGTGGTACGGATTTTAGTTATATGTTTTATAGAGCTACAAGTTTTAATCAGGATATAAGTAGTTGGGCTGTCTCAAGTGGTAGGGGTTTTAGTTATATGTCCTCTGGAGCTACAAGTTTTAATAGGGATCTAAATAATTGGGATGTCTCAAGTGGTAGGGACTTTAGTTATATGTTTTATGGAGCTACAAGTTTTAATCAGGATATAAGTGGTTGGGATGTCTCAAGTGGTACGAATTTTAGTAATATGTTTAATAGAGCTATAAGTTTTAATAGGGATCTAAATAATTGGGATGTCTCAAATGGTAGGGATTTTAGAGGTATGTTTAAAGGAGCTACAAGTTTTGATGGGAATATAAGTAGTTGGGATGTCTCTAAGAGTGCGGTATTTTATGGTATGTTTTATGCAGCACGCTCATTTAGCCAAGACTTAAGTAAATGGGACATTAGTCAAGCAAAAGATTTGAATGACATGTTTAGTTATTCGGGTATGCAGCTTGCAGACTATGACAAAATCTTAAAGGGATGGGCAAGTTTAGCAACTGTTCCAAATAATATAAAAATAGGTGTTGTGGGGTTGAATTACTGTTTATCAAAAGAATATAGAGATCAATTAGAGGGTAAAGGATGGGAGTTTGTAGCAGATAAGTATGACTGTATTAATTCAAGTAACAGTTTTATTTTGGAGTGGGATATAGATGAGCAGAACACTGCTATAACAATACTTACAAATTCTTCATATAATTATCACTATACGGTAGCGTATCAAAAAATAGATAATCCCCAAATCAATCAGATAAGCTCAGATGTAACTGGTAATTACACAAGTGCAGTATTGCCTAAAGGAAGGTATAAGGTATCTATTAGAGGGGAGTTTCCACATTTTAGAACGAAATATCCGAAACAATTACGCGCCATTACTCAATGGGGAACTCAACAATGGAAAAGTATGAACTCAAGTTTTTTAGAAGCAGTAAATCTTGAGTTAAAAGCCACTGATACTCCAAACTTAACAGAGGTTGAAGATATGTATGGGATGTTTTCAGGAGCTAAAAGTTTTAATGGATATTTAAATAATTGGGATGTTTCTAATGTGACAAATTTTAGTGAAATGTTTTCTGATGCTATAAATTTTAATGGGAATCTAAGTAATTGGGATGTTTCAAGTGGTACAGATTTTTATGCGATGTTTTATAACGCTAAAAGTTTTAATGGAGATTTAAATAATTGGGATGTATCTAAGGGTACAGATTTTAATACAATGTTCTCTGATGCCAAAAGTTTTAATGGGGATCTAAGTAATTGGGATGTCTCAAGTGGTACGGATTTTTATGCGATGTTCTCTGGTGCCACAAGTTTTAATCAAGATATAAGTGGTTGGGATGTCTCTAAGGGTACAGATTTTTATGCGATGTTTAATGCGGCACGCTCTTTTAGCCAAGATTTAAGTAAATGGGACATTAGTCAAGCAGAAGACTTGGATGCCATGTTTAGTCGTTCGGGTATGCAGCTTGCAGATTATGATAAAACATTAAAGGGATGGGCAAGTTTACCTACTGTTCCAAAAGGTATAATGCTAGGGGCAGAAAAAGTATATTATTGTTCGAGTGAACAAGATAGAGAAACGCTAATTAAAAAGTATAATTGGGAAATATATGGTGATATTAAATTAGGAAGTGATTTAGTATTGAAGGATAAGAAAGTGCAATACAATGGGGAAGAGCACTCTATTGAAATTAAGAATTTGCCGAGTGATCAAATCCAAGTTGAATATATCATCTATGATGAGCATAAACAAGAAGTCAAACAGGCTATTGATGCAGGTAAGTATACCGTAGAGGCTATCATTAAGGGTTGTTCTAAGGAGCAGCGCATAAAAGCTTTTCTAACTATCACTAAAAAGCCAATCCGTGTAACAGCTTTAGGTGCGATCAAAAAGTATGATGGCATTGCCTATAAGGGAGGTCATGGATTGTTTGTAGAAGGCATTTTAGAACAAGATTTACTTGTGGATATAAATGTTACTTATGTAGGTGATTCACAAGGGGCTGTAAACATTGGGACTTATATGATCACTCCAACTGAATTATCACTTGTCAACTACCAGGTAACACAGTATATCTCAGGGACACTTACTATAGAAAAAGCCGAGCTTATTGGGGTGGAGCTAAAAGACACTGTGTATCGATACGATGGTGAATTAAAGTCATTGGCTATTTCAGGAGATATAGATATAGTGACAGATGTAAGGTATTTAAATAACAGTCATAGCGATGTGGGTGAATATAAGGTAGAGGCAAAGGTCTTGGCTGGAGATAATTACCATCCTTTATCCCTTGAGGGGACACTAACTATAGAAAAAGCTGAGCTTATTGGGGTGGAGCTAAAAGATGCTGTGTATCGA
>NZ_WMJX01000098.1 GCF_009711045.1 Myroides albus
CCAAAGAGATATTTACTAAGCCACCTTGACGGGCGCACAAAGGTACTTTAGATAATCTGCCATACCCTCTTTAGCAATGGCCTTCCAAGCCTCTTCAATCAGTATTAGTTTACGCTGTCCTTTAAGACGTCTCATCTTATTTATAAACACCTCCATAATGATGATTGTCACTATAGGAAAAAGGATTTTGTGATGTAGGCTAAGCACCCAGCGCCTTATCATATTTCTATGGTAGGTTTCCAAGTGCTCGCCCCCGAACCGCACGTACACCTTCCAGCGTATACGGCTCTCCATTAAAGTATCAGTCTTTCTTTCCCATATCAGTCAGTTTATGGCATCTAGGACAAAGGGCAATAGTTTTCCTATGCCTTGCAATCATATGTTTCTCCCAAGGTTTTTTATTATCTAAACCTTTGAGTTTTCTTACATGATGCATATGTAAATTTCCATCCTTAGCTCCACACAATTCACACACATTAGCCTTAAGCCTATCAACTAGACTAGTTGTAGTGATACTAAATGGTGATATGTTGTTATCTAACCATGACTGATGATTTGGGTTCTTGCGTTTAAAACCATCATTGTAAAAGACTCTGATTTTATTTTCGCCTTTCTTATTCTTAAAGTGTACAGTAAACACATTGTTTTGCTTGTACTTACGAGCAATCTTTACAACAGTTGTTCGGTATTTACGTGCTAATGTTTTATACATACTATACTCCATAATGTACTTAAAGGCACTCATCATCGAAACATTATTAGCTATTGAATAGTAATTGTAGAAACCTCTGATTTCTGAGTTATATCTATCTAAAATTTCAAGGTCATCATTGTTTATAAACTGAACTCGAGCTCTGGGTTTCCATTGCTCTTTTCCATTGTGTGTTTTAATTTCCAATGCTCCATATTCGAGCAACTTCTTTTTCATCACATCTGTAGTTAGTTTTAAATACACCTTTTTATTAAAGGCTCTTCTTATATGACCAACCTTATTTCTTTTAGTTAGATTAGATTTACGAACATAGATTTCATATCCGAGAAATTTGGCAGACTTTTCTGAATGGGTAATCAGAGTCTTTTCTTCTGATAACTCGAGTTTCAATTTAGATTCAAGAAAACTCTTGATGTCTTCTTTGACTCTTTGAGCATCTTGTTTACTCCCAATTATTCCAATTATAAAATCATCTGCGTATCTCACATATTTCATTCTTCTGTAATCGCAATCCATTTCGTCTCCACATGAGATTAAGGACCTTCCCTTGTCAAAAGCTTTAATTTGTTTGATGATTATTTTTCTTTCATCTTTGTCTATTACTTTTTTTAGTTTTACCACAGCAAGCCTTTTTCCGTACTCATATTCAATACGAGCTTTATTTGTTTTGCGTTTCTCCCCTTTATCAAACTTTTGGATGTATTCCATTACATACTTATCCAATTTATCTAGATAGATATTAGCTAGAATTGGACTAATAATTCCTCCTTGTGGTGTCCCACTTCGAGTTTTATGGAACTTCCAGTCTTCAATGTATCCTGCATTTAAAAACTTTCTTATTAGACGAATAAATCGTTCATCAGAGATGCGTTCTCTTAAAATATCAATCATAACTTGATGATTAATATTATCAAAGAATCCTTTTATATCCCCTTCTACAAACCATTTCGCTCCGTTGAATGTCTTTTGAATTTGCGCCAGAGCAGTATGACAACTTCGATTAGGTCTAAATCCATAGGAACAATTTTGAAATTGTCCTTCGTAAATAGCCTCTATAATCATCCTTATCACTTCCTGCACCAGTTTGTCATTAAAAGCTGGTATTCCTAGTGGACGTACTTTCCCATTTTTCTTTGGGATATAAATCCTTTTTGAAGGTTGGGGCTGATAACTCTCATCTTTCAATGATTGTATCAGTTTTTCAATTCGAACTAAGTTCATTCCATCAACAGTTTTTCCGTCAGAACCAGGTGTCATATTTCCCGGTTTTGCATAAATACGCTGATAGGCAACGTAGTACATTTGTTTGTTGAACAAAACACGATAAAGCCTTTCATACTTATAGGCTGATAGCTTGCTGTGTTTGGCAAGACTGTTTAATACTCCTTCTGAATTTCTCATAATGTCTCTCACATTTTTCGTTAATTGTATTAAAACCACTTTAACTGCTTCCCTTTGCCATGTACAGGTCGTTATCCTGCTCAGACTACTACGAAAGCTCCGTTACCACTCCAGATATTCAAGGGCAAACCCTATAGCCTTATAATCGGCGTTCTGTTATAGGTAATCCCCGTTTGTATACATAAGAACAATTAGACTATATAGTCTATGGCACGACAGAGTGTCGGATACGACTTTCATCCTTTACTACATATTGTAGTTGCGCTGTGATTAGTTCTTGCACCTTCTCCTCAAAGACTGGAAAAAGTGAATCACAGTACGACGAGTATAGTTATCTTAACGTCGCAGGTACGCGTAAAACCGCTTGGATTATCGTTCAATCAATACAGACTTTATCCTCATAACTGTCTTTTCATCTGACCATTCAGTCGCAACTTGATAACTAGTTGACTTATGGTCTTCTCGGCATGCTACACTCCCTGTCTGGTTAATTTCCCTTTCAGATAAGCCGAGTGATGATAGGTTTCTCAAAGAACACTTACCTAGTCCTTGCCAAAGGACATTTCTTATGCAACCTTGACGGGCGCACCCTT
>NZ_WMJX01000099.1 GCF_009711045.1 Myroides albus
CGAATTTAGAGGTGTCCTAAAAAAGGGAAGCCTACAATAGTATAAGATGTTTGCTTGATAAAAAGAAATTACAATTAGAAAAATTATATCAAGAAATAATGTATCATGATTAATAATAAAGCATATTTTAAAAATTAAATGAATTATACAATATTCTATTCTTGGCAATCTGATTTATCAAACAATCACAATCGATCTTTCATTCTTAATGCTTTGGAAAAAGCTAGTAGGATATTTTCTAAAGATAAAAAATTTAATGTTGATACAGTTATTGACAGAGATACTTATGGCCTTATAGGAAGTCCTTCTATCGTTGAATCAATAACAGGAAAAATAGCCAAATCAGATATTTTTGTTTGTGATATCTCAATAATTAATAAAGAACAAGGTGGTAGAAAAACTCCTAACCCGAATGTGTTATATGAATTAGGTTATGCTTCAGCTATACTGGGTTGGGAAAGAATTATTATGATTCAAAATACTGCGTATGGTAATATCGAAGATTTGCCATTTGACCTAAGAGGTAGAAGAATTTTACAGTATTATTTAGACGAAACTATAGAAAGTAAAACAGAAGAAAAAGATAAACTAAAAAATAATCTATCCAATGTTTTCAAAACAGCATTAAGACATTATAGTTCAGAATATATAGCAAAAGAGAAAAATATTTGGTGGGGAGAATGGAAAAATGAATCAAAGGCAAAAATGAAAAATGGTACTTTAAAAATTTTTCGAGTTGCTTCTGATTCCTTTTTCTTTAATATAGATATTTATGATGGAGCAAGAACAGGTGAAGTTTTTGGAAAAGCTAAAATTTTAACACCAAATTCTGCTTATGCTAAAATTAATAATTTTGATGATCAATATTGTGAATTAATTTTTAAGCGTAGACTTGAAGGTGAATCATGGTACATAGAGATTGAAGAAAGTGATGCGTGCAAAGAGTTTCACGGATTTGGCACTACCTTTTCTGGAAATTATAAACATCAAAGTGAACTTGTTGTTGATTTAAATTTCATTGACGAAATTGATTTAAATGAAATAACTAGACTAACTGGAAAATATTTAGATACTTTCTTAAATAATTTTCAGCAATTTGGAGAATCAGAAAATTTTGATGATGATAATTTTTGTGTTGTTAGTGGCGGCGTTAAGGGATTGTATACCATAATGGAATCAATTTTAATAACTGATCAAAAGGGAAATATTTGGTGTGCTTTTATTGATGCAGATATTGATGCTATAAGGTATTTTTCTAATAATAGTATGGAAACCAAAACTATGACGAAGTGGATTGAAAATATAGGTAATAAAAATATAGTAAAAAATAAAGATAATAATCAATATGAAGAGTATAGTTATTAATTAAAAATAAGTTATTGTATAAAATCTTAATTGAAATGGAGTTAGTTAGCCAGATTATAAATAATTTAATAGATGACACGTCATCATTACAAAATGCACTTTTAAAAACTAAAGTTTTAGCAAAAAGAATAGGAAACGATAGCTTACTGGAATGGACAAATTCAGAGTTAGCAGGATATAAAGACGAGACTCTTCTTCCTGATTATAGAAGAAATATATGGAATGAGTTAAAAGGGACTATGATCAATGGAAATTACAAATATACCGATATAGCAATTCCAACAGTAGGGCTGAGTAAAAAATTTAATTCTAGTTTAACACGTACAAATTTTACAGATAGTATTTCATCACTTGAAAATTTGATAAAAGAAAAAGGAACTTTAGGATCTCCATTAAGCGCAGAAACGACTTCATTAATTGAAGCTAATTGGCGAAATATGGGGAACCCTTATTTAAGCCTTATATCATGTCGAAAAATAATATCTAAAGCAAGTATTGTTGAAATAATTACAAATGTTAGAAGTAAGCTCCTTGATTTTATGTTATTAATAGAAAAAGAATTTGATACTTTTACTGAAATAAAAGAGCTTATATCTAAGAATAAAGAAATTACAAGTATAATGAATCAAACAATAATTAATAATTCTGGTAATGGAAACTCTATTAATACTGGAGATAATAATGATATTATTGTAAATAATAATATCTTGAAATCTAATATAAAGTACTTAACAAAAGTATTAGAAGAAAACAATGTATCAAGTGAAGATATTAAAGAAATTGAAGATGTAATTTTAAATGATAATCATGACTATGATAATAAAACATTTGGTGACAAAACAAAAAAATGGCTTACAAAAATGTTAGGAAAATCAGTTGATGGTTCATGGAATATTGCAATTGGAACAGCAGGAAATTTGTTAGCAGATTTACTAAATAAATTTATAGGTTTTTAATTCTATATCAAATCAATACCTATAAAATGTCTATACTTACCTTATAATTGTATGATAGCTTAATCACATGTATATGATATAAAAATAATGAATACTCAACTAATAAAAAAAATCAACATATTTAAAAATGAAATTATTTTAGATTTAAATAATATTATTTAATTTCTTTTAAGTTGTGAAGTATAGGATATGTATTTCCAAAAGTATAAATTTGCTTCTAATAATTATAGTGAAAAATGACAAAAAAATTAGTAATTAAAAATATTGGCCCAATAAAAGCAGTTTGTATGTCTTCAAACTAATGTAGACTTTTAGGACGTAA